>JABCZR010000010.1 GCA_013289585.1 Acidobacteriota bacterium
TTCGCGCCACAAATGGCGGCTCTCCGGTCGCCTACGGCTCCCTGCGACCCGCCATTTGCACCGATGCCCGATGAGGTTGTGATGTAAACTCTCTCATTCGCCGTGGTACAAAAACTCGGGCTGGTCACACCTTGGCCCTGAAAAAGCTAGATTTGGTTGGGAAACTCATTACTAGTTCTTTTGATTTTGTGTACACGCACGCGAACGGATTTCCGTTTAGGACCTGTTCTTCTCTCCAGAGTACATCCTCTCGTTTGGCGGTCCGTGCCGAGTCTTCGGAATACATATCCAGAACGACGAACTCAATTTTAGGTCCGCCCTCTCTCCAGATTCTGCCTCCGACGCCGCCTTCAATACCCGACACGCTTTGAATTCTATATCCGGGAAGTAGACGAACAGCAGATATTGTCTTCTTGGCTTGTGAGGTGCCTTCATCCTGTCCCCGCACTTCCAATACTGGCGATGCAATCAATAGCAGCAAAAGAGCAAGTCCGGCCTTCTTCATTCTCAGGGTCCCCCTGTCCGAGACAATTGTACGACGCTAATGTGAAGGGATTAATTGGTCCGCGCTGCCAAGTCCTGGTAAGTCGCCTTACCGGACAATTGGTTTCAGTCGTCGCTTACCCCGTTAGCTTGGCAGGGGGGTCATTTCGATTAGTGAATCCCAAAAACAAAGCTTGCACAGCTCGGCCAAGTAGATACCACCAAAGAGTGCCCGCCACAAAGACCCAAGTCGCGGCGAGCGCCGGGTGTTTCCATCCGAGACCGTACGCAAGAAGTGAAACGGGAAGGTCGGCCAACAGGACCAATGACAACAGTATCCCGAGGAACTGAAGGCTGGGTATCAGAAGGCCGACGTAGCTGGTTAAGCAGGCCAAAAAATGAAGGGACGGTAAAACATAGCGCCATCGTATGGGTTGGGCCATGAGTGAAGAATATCAACCCCGCAAGCGATTGTTCCCTCGCCGCAAAGCTTTGTGCCCAATGCCTGATTAGTGGGGTGGTCTCAATGGGTCGACGCAACACGCAAGTCGAACCCGACTTGCGTTGAAAACAAAGGCTAAATCGCCCACCAGGGTTAGATCACCCGGGACACTACCCTGGCTAGGTTTTGCGCAAGGGCGGCCAAACAGATCACTTTGCCCGGCGAAGCATTGTCGAATCAACGTATTGGATGGTGTTGCATCGACCGGTTGAGCTGGCAGGCCTTACCGGACAATGGGAACCGGGCCGATTTCACATCTCCGGTAAGTGCGTTAACCAGGCACATGGAATCGAAGAGACTAGTCGACTAAGATTGCATACGCTTCGTAAACACATTGAAGTGAGACTCCATGTCACCATTGAAACCTCTCGATACGCAACGCTTTAACTTCGAGGGGGAACTGACTCGTACCGAGCTTGAGCAGTTGGCCGCCAATCCCGCAGTGAAAGTGGTCCAGTCTGAGGTTCGACATCCGGTTAACGCCCCGACATGGGACCTACTGAACGAGATATTGTTGGCGCACAGGCCCGATGTCGAACTCAGATTGTACGGCGGTGTTTACGATTCCCTTTGTGACCTTTCTTTCCTCCATCGGGTTAGGAACGTAAGACGATTCTCCGCCGATAGCCTCATAAGGGTCGCGGGAATCGAGCACCTCGGTTTTTTGCAAAACCTTGAAGAACTCTCTATAGGAATCTACGGCCTTGAAAGTTTCGATTTTCTGGACTTAATACCACCCGGAATCAGAAGCCTGTCTCTTGAGGCCACGAAATCAAAAAAGCCGCGACTAGACAAGCTATCCCGGTTTCACTCTCTGCGTGAATTGTATTTGGAAGGCCAGCAGACTGGAATCGACGTGCTATCTAGACTCCTCACGCTCGAAAAAGTAACGTTGCGTTCGATAAGCACGGCGAACTTGGACTACATCTGCGGTCTGCCAAGACTGTGGTGGTTAGACATCAAGCTTGGTGGGATACGAGATTTATCTGCGATTGAGAACAAACATAGCATTAAATATCTGGAACTTTGGCAAGTCAGGGACTTGTCAGACCTGAGCTTTATTTCGTCACTTACGGGACTACAATACCTCTTTCTGCAATCACTACGAAACGTGAAGGCCATTCCAGACTTGTCAAAACTTACAATGCTGCGTCGCCTTCACCTAGAGAACATGAAAGGCCTCAAGGACGTCAGTGCGATCGCACAGGCACCAGCACTTGAAGAGTTCAGCCACTTCTCGGCACGGAATATTGAACCTGGAAAGTACCAGCCTCTTTTGAGCATACCAACTATGAGAAGTGTGCGCGTCGGTTTCGGTAGCCGAAAAAAGAATGAGGCTTTTGCCGAGTTGGCGACACGAAACGGCAAGAATCTAGATGCAGGTGGCAAACTGGGTAAGCAATTCGACTTTGTGTGAAAACCTGAGTTTTTAACACATGCCTGGTAAGTCGTGCCAGCTCAACCGGTCGATGCAACACCGTCCAATGCGTTGATTCGACAATGGTTCCCCGGGCGAAATGATCTGTTTGGCTGTACTCGGTCAAAACCTAGCCAGGGTAGTGTTCCCGGTGATCTAACCCTGGTGGGCGATTTAGCCTTTGTTTTCAACCCAAGTCGAGTTCGACTTGAGTGTTGCGTCGACCCATTGAGACCACCCGCCTTACCGGACATGTGGTTTTGGGACGATTTTACTTCTACGATTATCGAAGGGGGTCCTAGAAAGGACGCGCGTCGAGCAGAGTCCAGCCAGACCTAGAGGAGACTACCGGGCTTCAGAAAGTCGGCTTGGTCATCCGTGCTTTCTCTCGGAGGTCGGAGACCAGCCAGTAGACGGAGTCTACATCCTCAATGTCGACAAACGTGGGTGTGCCTCCAACACTTAACGCGTTCCATGCGCCCCATCCACGGTTGTTTGACCACATGGGTTGAGGTTGGACGAAGCGTAAGGCGCCTACTCCGTTTGACCCGACCTCCTTGATAAGCGTGGGCAGCGAGTCGATGTAAGCCGATGCCATTTGTCGTTTCCAGCCGTTCTGAACTACGATAACCCGACGGTTCGTCACTGCATAATGAGTACGTCTCTTCAGCCATGCTGCGTAGAAGAACCTACCCCAGATTACATACTGCCCAATCAAAACAAAGGGGATGCCCCACAGGATTCCAAACGACCACCGTTCATTAGCATGAGCAGCTCCCCACATTCCCAAGACGCCTGCTTCCCAGAAAATAGCAAAACCGCCCCAAAGAAGGCTGAACGGAATCAGTAAGCCGTCTTCCTTATGAAAGATGACAGAGGATTTCGGTTGTCCAGCCCACACGACGCTCTCGCCGGAGGTGAGTTCCGATTGGACAGCGACGACGGAGGATTGCTCAGTTTGCATAATTCATAGAAGCATAAGATAAATCAGAACCCATATGCAGTTGGTCAACCATACGTGTGTACAGAGGCAAAACTTGGAGTGAATAGAGGAGCCAAGTCCTGGTAAGTCGCATTACCGGACAATGAGGATTCAAGTTTCCGATTAGCGTTAATCAGGCACTTACCCCGGACAGCACTTTTGAAACATCTGAACACTATACGTAAGGTGAAAGACCGGGTGATCAAGCAGCAAGCCTCGGACGGTAAGAAGAAGCCTGTTCCGCCAAGTAATGTGGTAGATTCTCCGTCCGGGAGAAACTACATTGAAGAATATCAAAGCTGCGCTTCGACGTGAGGAAAAGAAGTTAGAGAAGCATCTGGCTAAGTTACAGCATCAGTTGAGCAGCGTTCGCGCCGCAGCTTCGGCATTAGGCAGTACGGTGGAGAAAGAGGTTCGCAGGGTTGGTAATCGCTCCGCCGCTGCGAGAGCTAGGATGTCAAAAGCTGCAAAGCTTCGATGGAAGAAGATAAAAGCCCAGGCAAAGAAGGCAGGGGCGTAACCGCGACCGCTGCTCCAATTGGAATCCATCCCGCTGCGGGTGAGGTTGTCTTGAAAATCGACCGGGGAACCACAATCATTCCTTATCGCAGGCTTTGTCAACACCTCCCTAGCTTGTGAATGAGCCCTTAACAACTAACCTAAATTCATCGTCTTTTGTTAACTGGTAAGTCTGATTACCGGACATCAAATGAATTATTTTCAAGTATACGGTCACTAAAGAACAATCGTGAGTTACCGGCCAGGTGGCTTGCACCGAGGGGTTGCAAAACCGTGCAGAAATCTGGTGCAATTTCGAGCTGTGCTGCGGTGTACACCAGACCGTTGGGGAACTCCAGAGCAATGTCACGTTGCGACGCTGCGAACAGGCGACCTGCGTGTAGAATGGCGGCTGTCTTTGAAGTCAGAAAGGAGATTCCGGTGAAACGGTTATTGGGAATCATCACTTTGCTGTTGTTAGGCCTGCCGGCACTGGTTCGGAACAATGCCGCGGCGCAAGCCAACGTCATACGTCCGGGAGACAATCTGGTGCTCGAGAATATCCCGGCGATACCGGCCGCCATTGCCGAAAAGGCATTTCGGTACGGCGAAGTGCGCGCCGCTGCGCTTGAGGACTGGGATCGTTCGCGCCGCGAGATGCTCATTGTCACCCGCTTCGCGGACGTGCCTCAGGTGCATCTAGTCAAAATGCCGGGCGGTGCGCGCACTCAACTGACTTTCTTCCCCGACCGCGTGGCGGGAGCACACTACGGTCCCAAGGGAAGCAACTACTTTACGTTCGTCAAGGACGTGGGCGGCGGCGAGTGGTTCCAGTTTTATCGCTATGACCTGTCCGACGGCAACATGACTCTTCTTACTGACGGCAAGTCGCGCAACACCGGCGGCGCGTTTGCCCACAATGACAATCGCTTCGCTTACAGCTCCACCCGCCGCACCGGTCAGGACACCGACATATGGATCATGGATGCCACAAATCCAAAGACCGACCACATGCTGGTGCAGTTGGAAGGCGGCGGCTGGGACGCGACTGATTGGTCGCCGGACAACCAGAAGCTGCTCGTGCTGCAGGAAATCTCCGCCAATCAGTCTTACCTCTGGCTGGCAGACGCCGCCAGCGGTGAAAAGAAGCTTCTGACGCCCAAATCCGGTACGGAAGAAGTCGCTTACGGCGGCGGGACCTTCAGCAAAGACGGCAGGGGCTTCTATACCACCACGGACCGCGATTCGGAGTTCCAGCGGCTCGCCTATTTTGACTTCGCCACCATGAAGCCGGCCTATCTGACCTCCGACATCAAATGGGACGTGGCTGAGTTTGATCTCAGCGATGATGGCAAGACTTTGGCCTTCGTCGCCAACGAGGATGGAGTCGACGAACTGTATCTGATGGACACGTCGACGCGCAAGTATCAGTCTGTTCCTGGGATGCCAGCGGGACAGGTGTTCGGTCTGAACTTCCACAAGAACAACCAAGACTTGGGATTCGTGGTCAACTCCGCCACCTCGCCTTCTGACGTTTATTCGCTCAATATTCCCACCGGCAAGTTTGAGCGCTGGACCTTTAGTGAGACTGGAGGTCTTAACACTGCCTCGTTTTCCGAGCCCCAGCTAATTAAATGGCAGACCTTTGATGGCAAGACCATCTCCGGCTTTCTCTACACGCCCGATCCCAAGAAGTTTCCCGGCAAGCGTCCGGTGATCGTGAACATCCACGGCGGCCCAGAAGGACAGTTCCGTCCCGGCTTTCTGGGAAGGAACAACTACTATCTCAACGAACTGGGCGTGGCACTAGTATTTCCCAACGTGCGCGGCTCGTCGGGTTACGGCAAGACCTTCCTCAAGCTGGACAATGGCATGAACCGCGACCATACGCATAAGGATATTGGAGCGCTTCTCGATTGGATCAAGCAGAGCCCCAATCTCGATGGCGATAAGATCATGGTCACCGGCGGGAGTTACGGCGGCTACATGACGTGGGCCGTCGCATACGAATACAACGGTAAGATTTGCTGCTCACTGCCTATCGTTGGCCCCTCGAACCTAGTGACGCTGCTGGAGCACACTGAGGCCTATCGCCGCGATCTGCGCCGCGTGGAATACGGCGATGAGCGCGATCCCAAGATCCGCGAGTACTTGGAGAAGACTGCGCCGCTAAACAACTCGGAGAAGATCCAGAAACCGGTTTTTGCCGTGGTTGGTAAGAACGATCCCCGAGTGCCATGGACCGAGTCCCGCCAGATGCTGGACAAGCTGAAAGGCAACGGCATCACCACCTGGTTCCTGATGGCCGACGACGAAGGTCACGGCTACGCCAAGAAGAAAAACCAGGACTTCCTGTTCTATGCCACAGTGATGTTCGTTCGGCAGTTTCTGCTGGGTGAAAACGTGAGCGCAGCGGCGAAATGAGGCTGAGGTAGATAGGACTTAATCCGAGATTTCCTGCATTACTCTGAAAAGGGAAAACTTCTACACCCGTTTTGCCACCCTGAATGTTGGTTCAACCATGTCCTACAGAGCGCATTAGTCTTAGCCGTGAATCTCGACTAAGCTGGCCAGAAGTCTTAGGGTTGTCGGAAGTTGCGCGTGGCCTGACAAATCTGACTTGGCCTAGAATCCCTTTACCGGCATTTAAAGTATTATTTGTCCGGTGAGCAGCGTTAATCAATCAGTTTGGGAAACAAATCAGCGGAACAACCACGGTCCGAATGGGCGTCTCTTCAAGAGTTCTCGGGCTTCCGCCTCTTGGGAACAACTTGGGAACAAACATTGACGAATACCGTGCAAAACCGTGATGCATGACATAGGAAAATGCTAGACGAACCAACTACTTAGCGTTTCTGCGCTTACCTTGGGCGCAGGAGGCCCCCGGTTCAAATCCGGGCGCCCCGACCACTTACGCAGAGGTTTCAGGTAGGAATCAAGTGACTCCTGCGATCAGGCTTGGATTCAATTTGCCAAATATGCCCTCGCGAGCCGTGAGGTGCTGAGGGGCGGTCTCGGGATACTTCGGATTATGAAGAACTAGAGGGCGGAGGAAACAGAGGTGCCGGCGGCTGCAAAAACCGTGGCCATCTCGGCTTGCGCGAAGGAAATGAAGCATTGCACGACCGTGGGATCGAACTGAGTGCCGCTCGACTCGATGAGCCGGCGAATTGCTTCTTCGTGCGGAAGACCGACGCGGTAGGGGCGCGACGACACCATGGCGTCGAAGGCATCGATCACGGAAACGATGCGAGACACGACAGGAATTTCCAATTCTTTCAATCCAGCTGGATAGCCTTTTCCATCGAAATTTTCGTGGTGGTGAAGAATGTCGAGAGCCGCGCGTTCAAATCCCGGTAGCATGCGGAGCACCGCCCAGCCGTATTCGGGATGTTTCTTCATCAACGCGTATTCCTCCGCGTCCAGGCGTCCAGGCTTCTTCAAGATAGCGTCTGGAATGCCGACTTTGCCGATATCGTGCAGGAGCGCCGCGACTTCCAGGTTTTGCAGTTCCGGTTCTTCCAGCCCAAGCTCTTGACCAACGCGCATGCCCCATTCCGCGAGGCGCGTGCTATGTACTCCGGTGTTGAGATCTTTCAAGTCCAGAAGCTGGTTGAAGGCGCAGATCACCGAACTTCGCAGCGTGGTGACCTGCTCTTCGACTAGTTTTACGCGCAGGGGATCTGGCGTCCGAAGAAGATTGGAGGAGGGGGCGAGCATCGGTGCGCGCTCCTTCACCACGGCGCTTACAAGCAGAGCCAACCGCACGAATTGGAGTTGGAGCCGGCGTTCACCCAAGCCGAAACCGCCTGGTAGACATCGAGACGGCCGTTGTGCAGATCTGGAGTGAGTTTGATCGCATGGGACAGCGCGCTGGACGCCGATGTCTGGTTCAGGGAAGTCTTGGCGTTCAACATCAGCGCCACGGCTCCGGCGACCATCGGTGAGCTGAAAGAAGTCCCGGAAGCACTGGCGTAGGTGCCGCCCGGAAAGGTGCTGATGACATATTCGCCGGGCGCGGCAATCCAGACGTCGGTGTTTCCGTAATTAGAAAAAGTAGAGCGCGTGTCCCAGTTCGTGGTCGACGCAATGCCCATCACGTTGCCATTAAGCGCAGCAGGGTATACAGGGGCGCTGGTATTCTCGTTTCCGGCAGCGGCGACGAGAACCACGCCGTTCTGGTTGGCGTAGGAAACTGCCTGACTCAAAGCCGCAGAAGATGTAGACACATCAAAGCTCATGTTCACGACGTTAGCCTGATGTTGAACGGCATAGTAAATTGCGGAGATGATGTTGGAAAGGTAGCCGGTCCCGTTGGAAGTAAAGGCCTTGAGAGGGAGAATCTTGGATTTCGGCGCGACGAGGTGGACCAGTCCGGTCGTCATTGTACCGTGGCCAAATGCCGCATATGGCCCTCCGTCGAGAACCGCAACGGAAGATTGATCCAGAACGGCAACGCTGGACTGCTGAACGACTACCGGACCTTGATCGTCCGAGTTGTCGTCGTTATCTCCATTTTGCAACTGCGGGACGTCCAGCCACTCGGAAGCGCCCGGCTGATTGCGGGTGAAGTCGTACCCCGGCAGCAGAACGGGCTGGAGAACCGGGTGGGAGGTATCCACGCCGGTATCAATCACGGCCACAATCCCGCTTCCACCGATGTTGAAGCCATTTTGTGCATCGGAAAGGCGAATGATCTGTGCGGCGGGTTGAGCGGCGTAGCCATGCCAGACGAGAGTGCCGTAATAGTTGACGGGGGTTCGATCGTTCAATCCTGGAGGGATGTTGCTAACCGGCTTTTGAGGAATGGGCAAAAGCTGATCAGGCTCGATGCTCTTGATGCCAAGAAGAGATTCGACGAGATTCAATGTGCCGCTCAGCAAGTTCGAGATAAGATTGCCGGTCGAAGTCACGAGATAAGTCTGGCCGACAGCGCCGTCCAACGAGCCTTGTACCTGACAGTTGGCTGCCAGGCAGAGGTTAAGAACGGAAGTCAGTCCACCGGTCGTCCGGACGATATAGCGATTCTGAGCTGCGGCAGGCTGAACGCCCGCGGTAGCGAGACCAGCAAGGACGGCGAGAACGAGTATGCTACGTTTCATGGTATAGATCCCTTCCAGGGAACTCCTGCTTTAGGTCACTCCACCTTCGGCACAAAGGGATACCCCGCAAGTCTTGCGGAATCTGCCCATTGGGCCAATGGTACGAGTGTGATGTCTGTCACCATCTTTCGAACTAATTGCCTTTGGTACCTTCGTACCATCGGGCAAGAATCCAGGAAACTCGATGTGGTGCGAGGCCGTCACGCCTTGCTCCCGGGCAAATTTCCCAAGGTATTCCGGAGCGAAATCACGATGGATTTTTCGGCTTGGCCGGGAAAGGAAAGCTCCAAGTCTCCCGTGTTTTCGATCTCGCTGCGGAACTCGCCAAACTGATTCGTGACCGTGTGTACGACATTCCCACGATGATTCGATAGAGTGATTTTTACGTCCCGTCCGGCAACACCGGGCGAACTGACGTCTAACAGTTGACCAGTGACCATCAGACGATTACCCTCCGGCTTCGCTTCAATCTGGATATCGATCTGGTATGGATCAGCGCGGTAGAGCATTTGCCTCGTTCCCAGTCCGCCGCTGGAGCGCGCGCCAGCCAATAACGGCTGCAGAAAGCTGTCGAACATCACCTCGGCGAAGCTGCTCATTTCGTTCCGCTGCTTCGCTCCACCGGCAGTGGCAAACGCCGCCTTGGCAAGACGAACTTGCGCCACTGGAGGCTGATAACTGACCTCCATTGCACCCGTGTTGTGCAGTTTTTGCCATAGAGCTACCGTTTCCATGCATCGCTCGCATCCCGTATCCAAGTGCTTCCTCATGGCTCCCTGTTGCTTTGGAGAAGTCACTTGGTTCACGAAATCGATCCACTCCTCAGCCGTAAAGTGCCTCATCTTCGTTTCCCCCCATCAGCCTTTCTCTGAACTTCCGCTCCCCAGCGGATAAGGGCCGGTAAAGCCCTCATGGAGTAAGGGCGCGGAAGTAGACGAAAAATATAGCCAGCAAGGGATTTAGCTAACTTCTTTAGTTTCAGCTATTTTGCCGACTAGCACGAAGGGAGCCCAGAAATACGGATGGGGGTGCTCGTGGCGGAGTTCCATCATCGTGGATTGCAGAGCTCCGGCCATGTCACCGGTTTGGATGTAATTCTTGTAGAACTCCTGCATTAGGGCCGAGGTGCTCTCATCATGGACGTCCCACAAGGAAAGGAGCAATGATGTCGCGCCGGCACAGAACAAGCCACGCTGCAGGCCCAGAAGCTCGTCCCCTGCGGAAACGAAGTTCATCCCCGTGGCGCAACCGCTCAAGGTAACAAGTTTCGCCGGCAGGCGAATCTGATACAAATCGTACAGATTCAAGTAACCATCTCCGAGCCGAATGCCGGAAAACATTGGGTTGTCCTGACGATAGGTGCCGTGCGTTGCTATGTGAAGAAGGCTGCTTGCCGAACCTCGCTCCCGAAGGACCTTTGCGGTTGCTTGCGCGCCGAGGAAAAGCTCGGGATGCGGCAAGAGCGTCGCGACGGATTGCACCTCTTGCAGAATGTGCGGGGCGCGGTCATCGGGAATCCCCATCACCAGCGAGTTGGGCATGTCTCTGCCCGTTTTTTCCTGGCAGAGGGCAAAGACGGTGGCGCTCGGCGCGTAGGAGATAGTATGAGTTTCGCACAGGTACGTTTCTCCATCTCGCAAAGCATGAAATGGAAGAAAATGCAGCGCACCGTGGGGCACGAAGATCAGATGCTTGGCGTTGAGTTGGTCGCGAATCGGAGCAATCAGTTCCGCGTACAGAGCTTCCAGATGGCCCTGAGTTGCGCAGAGCAAAGGCTGCTCAAAACGATGAGCGTAGGCTGCGCCCATGCGAAATTTCGACAGCTGGAAGCGCAGTAGATGCAAAAAATGAATTACGCGGGAGACTACGCTGACAGCGGTGATTTTGATCGAATCTCGCGTAACCACGGCGGCGACAAGGCGGTCTCCCGTGGAGTAATACTCGACCAGCGCTGTGCCTCGAGGCAGAGTGGATTGCAGCCGGGACAGCGAAAAGTCCGCGGGAGCATCGAGTGTGGCGTATTCCCTTTCGTTCGCGGGCAGCTCCCGAAGTGTTCGCAATAGCTCGTTCTCGTGAGAGATCGCTTTTTCATGCAATTGTTGCAGGCGTTTGGAAGAACTTTCTTCCGGGCGTAGTTGTTCCAACTCGATGCGGTGGTAGTACCAGTTGAGCTCCTCGCGCAAATCGCGAATCCTCCGCACCAGTTCGCTCTGCCCGGCACCTCCCATCGGCAGGCTCTGGCCGCTCTGAAAAATCATTTCCGTCATGCTGCGTGATTTTGCCGCTTCGATGCAGTTAAAGGCCTCGGCAGCAGCAGCCTCACCTGACTCGCCGCTCAAGTGCAAATCCACTAGCGCTTCGTAAACCTGAAGACGGTTTTTCACGAAAGAGATCTTCAATTCTTCGGAGTGCAGCCGGCTGCGCAAGGTTTCGAGGGCTTTTCGCGCCTCGCCGTACTCAGCGAGAGCCGCCGGACGGTCTCCGCGATTCTGGGCCAGCTGCCCACGGAGGAAATGCGCCTGATAGGCGAGCACTGGCGCTTGTAAGGCCTCAATCTTGGCGACGGCTGCCTCCGTCTCGGATTCAGCAACGGACGGCTCTCCGATTTGCAGGGCGATCCGCGCCAGAAGAAGATGTGCGAGAACGGATTTGCTGGAGAGCAAGGTTTGATCGAAAAACCCGGCGGCGCCAACGCAAAGCCTTCTCGCCTCAAAGTAGCGTCCCTCGTGGAAGAGCAGGAGTCCCTGGTACAAATCCAGAAGCCACGGCCAGACGAGATTCTTTTCTCGCGCAAACATTTCTCGGGCCTTGCTGAACCGTTCTAGCGCCTGTACTGTTTTACCTTGCTGACCGAAAGCGATTGCCCGGTTTGCGAGTGTTTTCGCCGCTTCGTAACCCATGCCCAGCTTTTCAAATCGAGAGAAACCTTCATCGGCCATTTCCCCGGCTTCTTCGCTCAAATTCAACTCGAGGTATATGTCCGAAAGATCGAGATAGCAAAGAGCCAGATGATAGGCGTCGCCCGTGGCCTCGCAGGCGCGGCGTGCGGCGTAGAGCATCTCGATGGCAATGCTATATTCGCCGCGGAAATAGTGGAGGTAAGCGATGTTGTAATCGGCCTGCGCGACCAGCAGTGGCATGCCGTTTTCCTTGCACAGCTCGCGAGCCTTCTGATAGCAATCCAACGATCTGGCAAAATCGTTCAAATTGATCAGGCACATCGCCAAGTTGCTGAAGATGGCCGCCATTCCTTCCCCGTCCTTGTAGGGCATCAAACCGATGTACGCGCGTTCGTAATGTGCGATCGATTCTTCGAAGCGGTCCTGACGGTGATAGATGTTGCCAACGTTGATTTCCAGGCGGGCCAAGCGCCAGGAATCATTGAGGCGCGCAAATATCTCCCGGGCGCGTTCCGCCGCCTGAAACGCCCGGTCGTACTCTCCGAGGAGGATCAGCGGCTGGATCGAGCTGCTGAGAGTTCGCGCGGCCTCTTTCTGATCCTTCAGCGCTTGGTAAAGTTCGAAAGCCTTTTCGTGGTGTTCGACGGCCCCCGCATTGTTCCCGCACGCGTAGAGTGCGTTCGCCTTGGCCCGCAGTCCGAGAGCCAGGCTCTCCTTCCGCCTTAGTTTCCTTCCGATCAAAACCGCTGCTTCCGCAAGGTGTACTGCTTCGCGCGTGTCGACCCGCACCCGCTCAACAACCAGCTTAGCCAGCCGCTCGACAACCTCGCCGCGCACAAGGGTGCGGTGGCGAGCGAGAAATTTCTGGCGCGCCGGCTCAGTCTCGAGTTGCGCGAGTTGCGAGAAAAGCTCTTCCTGCGGCGCTTTCTTGACTATAACGGGCATCAGTGGAATCCAAGTTCGTCCAGATTTCGCCGCAATCGCTCGATGCACTTCTGGCGTGTAAACCCGATAGAACCCAGCGCAAGGCCCAGTTCCGCGGCAACCTGCGCGTAAGGCCGTGCAGGTGTTTCAAAAAACAGCAGTTCCACGAGCCTGCGGCATTGCGGTGTCAGAGTTCCCATCGCTTCCCGCAGCATCTGTTCTTCTTGCGTCTGCTGCACCAGGGTTTCTGCGATCGCGGGCGTTTCCGGCTCCGGTAAATCCGGTTCGGCATCGCGGCTCACCAGGCGCTGCGCCTGGCGTTTCACTCGATAGCACTGGTGATGCGCCACCTGCATGAGCCATTTTGGCAATGCCTTCGGCTCTCGCAATTCCCGCAGACGAATCAGCAATTCCATGCAGGTAGACTGAAATACGTCGGCCGCTTCGTGAGGCGGCAAGCCGTACTTGACGGGCATCGAATAAATGAGCGCTTTATACTTGTCAATCAGCAGCGACCAGGCATCTTCGTTTCCCGCGAGACACTCCTTGACCAACCGTGGGTCGTCCCAGGCATTCCGCGTTTTCTTTTCTGCCTTAACGATGACAGGGCTCACGGGCGGCCGTTACCTGAGGTATTTCTGAAGTACAGTTGTTCGACGTTCCACAAAACGTACGGTTCCAAAACAGTGGGATGAAAATTGCCGACCGATTTTTTTGCTCCCACCAGGATGTCCGGACTGGCAAGAAAAATCATCGGCTGATTTTCGGCTAGGATCTCTTGCACGCGGTCAAACGACTTTTTCCTTTGCGCGTAACTTTGCGCGTCCAGTTGCTGCTCCATCAGCTTGTCGATCTCCGCTTCCCATGCCGTCGCTGGATGAGCTTGCGATGGGTTCCAGAGGTGCGTCCCCCCGCTCGACAGCCAAACGTTCATCTCGGCGGTGGGGTCGGCGTCGAAACTGACCAGACCCAGGACACAAGCCTCGTATTCTCTTGTTTGCGTCACGCGATCGATCAAGGACCGAAACTCCATCGGCACGATTTGAACGCGCACTCCGAGTTGTTTCAGGTCATCCTGAATCAGCGTGGCCATCTTTGTGCGGTCCGCATTCGTCGAACTGGTAAGGATAGAAAACTCAACAGGCTTGGCGTCGGAATCCACGAGCGATTGCTCACCGTCCGGTCCGGTGGTCCAGGCGAAGCCCACTTCCTTCAAGAGCGCCCGCGCTTTCTCCAGAGAACGCGCGGTATGGGAGATCCCTGAATTTCCCCAACGATGATTGCCCGGGGTGACGGGTCCCCAAAGTGCGGCTCCGCGGCCCTGATAGACAAGCCGGACAATCGCTTCCCGGTCGATCGCCGCGGAGATGGCCTGCCGGAACTTAACCTCTCGAAACCACTTTATTTTCCGCGCCAGATCGGGCGAAGTCTTTTCCTCCGGTTTGTTCACATTGAAGAAAAGAAAATTGTATTCGAGTCCGGGCCCGGCGTCGGACATCGTATAGCCACTCTGCTGGCGACTCAGCACCGAGAAATTCTCCGCGCTCAGCCTGCTGATGAGATCCGTTTCTCCCGACTGGAACCGCAACACTTGCGCGTCCGCATTGGGCACAAAAAGGAAAACCAATTCGTCCAAATACGGCAACCGGTTGCCCTTGGCGTCTTGTTTCCAGTAGTAGGGATTACGCTCCAGAACCAGCTTTTGCCCTGCGACATATTCTTTCAGCCGAAACGGTCCGAGCCCCGCCCACTCATTCGCGGGCGTCGCAAGCGTCCAGGTTTGCCCGAGCTTTCCATCGTTATAGGGTTTCTCGAGCAAGTGCCGCGGCAAGACAGCCAAGCCGTCGAAAAGTCTCTCCCCGGCACCATAAGTTTTCGCCAACTGGAAGACCACCGTTTGCGCGTCCACTTTGCGCACAGTAATTGGTTTGCCCCCGACGATGAACTGGTCGCGCTGCGTAGCATGAACGTTTTCGTCGAGGTAAACTCGAAATGTGAATAGCACGTCGTCTGCATCGACTGGCTGCCCGTCTGAAAACCGCAACCCTTTGCGCAGGATCAGCGTGTACTGCAGCCCGTCCGAAGAAACATTCCACGACTTCGCCAGCGCGGGTTCCGTGAGCTGCGTCGCGCGATTAATGTGAATCAGGTCCGCTTGCATCGCGCCAAGAATTACTTCGCGCGACGGCGCATCCGCGGCGGTCAGCGGGTTGAGCGTTTTCGGCTCAGCGCGGAGAGAGACGACTAGCCGCCCACCTTGTTTTCCGATTTCCCCGGGGAGGGTTAGTAGTTCTTCGGTTGAGCTTGTCTGCGGAGGAGTTCCGTTGGCGGACCGTGAAAATACGATGGTACCGGCTAGGAGCAAGCCGCAAACAAGCCATCTGCCAAAGGTGGACTGTGCTGCCATTCTCACCATCTGCTTCCGCCTGCCGTCCTCACTATTTTCTCCGTGCCCGCATCCTGCTGCAATGCACTCGCGAGTCCCAGGTATCCTAGAAAGAACGGTACGATGGCCAACGCCGGCAGGTACATCCACCAGTACGACACCAGTACGCTGTACTGTTGAAGGCTGGCCAGGAGACTGCCCCAGCTCGGCACCGGCTCCGGCACTCCCAGCCCCAGAAAAGAAAGCGTCATTTCCGCAAGCACGAATTGCGGCACGAGTATCGCCGCTTGCGTCAGAATCACGCTCGAAGTCTCCGGCAAAATGTGACGCCGCAGGAGATAACTGTCCGTCGCGCCAAAGCCGCGCGCCGCGCGAACGAAATCGCGCTCTCTTGCGCTTAGAACCACGCCGCGTACTAGCCGCGCCGGACGCGCCCAACCTACGGCTCCAATGACTAGGATGATCAGGAAAAAGGCCTGTACTGGGCTGACCGAGAGCGGCAAGAAGGCGCGAAGCGCAAACAGTAAATACAACCATGGCAGCGCCATAAAAAGCTCAGCCACGCGCATCAAGAGTCCATCTCTCCAGCCGCCTAAATAGCCCGCTGTCGCCCCAATCAGCACGCCAATTAGCAGGGTGAGGCCCGCGCCCAGCATTCCCGCTAGCAGAGAGATTTGCCCGCCATAGAGAATTCGCGATAGTTGATCGCGGCCGTAAGCATCGCTCCCCAGCAGATACACTCGACTCGCTTCAGCGCCGAAAAGATGCGTGCGGAATGGGAGAAGGCCGAGCAAGTCGTAGCGCGCGCCGGTCACAAAAAAACGTAAAGGGATGGCTTGCTGGGAATGCTCTTCGAACTGGTCAAAGGATCCGACGCGCAGCTGTTCCGCGTAGAAAAACGGGCGGAAGTGGAAGTGTCCCTGTGTATCCACCAAATGGATTCTCATTGGTGGCAGATAGGGGTGCTCGCGGTCCTGCTCGGTTGGATCATACGGCGCGAAAAACCCTGCGCACGCGACGATTCCGTGAAGAACCACAATAGCGAGGAGCCATCGCTTCCATCCGCTAAGCTGAATCATTTTGCGGCGGCCCCCGTACGGATTCTGGGATCGGCCCAGTACATCAGCACATCCGCAAAGAAGTTTCCCGCGACTAGAAATATCGTCGAACAGAGGACGCCACCAATCACCACATACAAATCACGGGCGAGAATAGCTTCAAGGAGCAGCGGCCCGAGTCCTGGCCAGCTCATGACCACTTCTACAAGCAGAGATCCGCTCAAGAGTACTCCCAGGCTGAATCCAAAAAGTGAGATCAGGGGATTCGCGGCGGCTCGAAGCGCATACTTGTAATGAAGTGTTCTCTGCGGAATGCCGTGACTCGCGGCCGCTCGCAGAAAAGGTGCATCAAGCACTTCTGCCACAGCGGCGCGCACGTGTCGGACTAGAATCGGCAAGGCGGAAAGGACAAGCGCGAGCACCGGCAATTCCATATGCCACGCGACGTCACGGAATTTCTGCATTGGTGAAAGGATTTCAAATCCGACAGAGAACATTCCTCCTGTGGGGAACCACCCGCTGCGTACTGCAAGAATGAGCAGACCAAGGGCGAGCACGAGCTCCGGGATGACGAGAAGCGCCGCCGTCGCGCCGGAGAGCGCGCGATCCGGCAAGCGCCCTCGGGTTTCGGCGCTCCAGATTCCTAGCGGGAGTGCCAGCGCCCAAGCGATTAGCGTGGCCGTCAGCGTAAGCAGCAACGTGTTTCGAGCACGAGCCCACAACAGCGGCGCAACAGGACTGTTGTTCGCAAAAGAGAATCCCATTTCGCCGTGTAACAGCGAGTTCACCCATCGCGCGTAACGCACCGGCAGCGGCCGGTCCAGCTGATATTGCGCTCGCAATGCCGCCACCGTTTCCGGAGAAATCTGCGGATTCAGCCGCATCTCGTCAAAATAATTGCCCGGAGCGATCGCGGAAAAAAGAAATGTAAGAATGGATACGCCGATCAAGAGAAATACGGCCTGCATCCATCGGCGCAAGAAATAGCGCATTAGACGGCCCTTGGCGCGTGCGCCTCGGCGGTCAGTCGGGGCATGGCTGCAATCAAACGTCGAGTGACCTCTTGATTGGGCGTCCCCAAAACCTCATCCGCTGCCCCAATCTCGACCACCCTTCCTTGCTCCATCACCGCGATTTCGTGGGCCAGATGACCCGCCATCGCGAAATCGTGCGTAATGAAGAGGTACGTCAATCCCAACCGGCCCTGTAGCTCCATCAGCAGATTCGCAATCTGCGCTTGCACAGAGCAATCCAGCGCGGAAAGCGCTTCATCTAGAATCAGCAGTTTTGGCTCAAGCGATAATGCTCGCGCGATTGCCAGCCGCTGTCGCTGTCCACCACTGAACTCCTCGGCCCTCTGCAGTGCTTTTTCTTGCGGGATGCCTACCTGCCCAAGGAGGGCTCGCGCCCGGGCTTCTCTCTCCCGCTTGTCCAAGCGCCCTTGCACGAGCAGTGGCTCGCTTACCAATTCCAACGCCGAAAATCTCGGGTTGAGTGATCGCGCCGGATCTTGAAACACCAGCTGAATCTGTGGACGCACTTCACGCAATTGCTTTTCATCGAGGACGGTGATTTCGTTTCGATTAAAAACAATCTTTCCGGATGTCGGCCGCTCCAGACAGGCTATACATAACGCCAGCGTGCTTTTCCCGGACCCCGATTCACCAACCAACGCCAGCGTCGAACCTCGTCCAATGGAAAAAGATACGTCTAGCAAAGCCGTTACTTCCTGCTTGGCCCCGAGCACATGCGCGCGCCCGTAGCGCTTTTCTATCTTTTCGACGATCAGGAGTCGATCCATATACTCGGGCCTCAAACCGAATCATTCGCCGTACTTAAAACACGAGACGGCATGCACTTCGCTCATCGCCACCGCCGGCGGTTCGCGCTCTGCGCACTGCTCCATCCGGTCCGTGCATCTGGATTCGAATCGGCAACCGTTCATCAAGACTGCCAGGTTTGGCGCTTCTCCCGGGATGACCCTTAGCCGTGACTTGCGGTCCTTCGCAGGTTCGTCGAGTCCCGGCGGAACGCTTTGCATCAGGGCATGCGTATACGGGTGCTGAGGAGATCCAAGTACTTGTTCCGTCGGGCCGATTTCTACTACTTTTCCTGCGTACAGCACCAAAACCCGGTCCGCCAGGCCGGCCAGCAATGGTGGGTTGTGTGTGATCAAAATCAGGGATAGATTGAATTTTTCTCGCAGCATCCGAAACAGTTCCAGGATCTCCTGCTGGGTCGTGGGATCCAGGGAAGCCGTCGGCTCATCCGCGATAATCAGAGATGGACCGCACGCGATTGCTTGAGCGATTAGCACCCGCTGCTGCTGACCGCCACTCAGTTGGTGGGGATAGGAATCTGCAATCCGCGACGCATCCGCAGGAAATACCTCCCTAAGCAATTGCAGCGTCTTTTGGTGCCGGGCTGCTCGGCTCGCCGCTTCGTGCGCCGCCAGCACGTCGCTGACTTGTTTACCAATTCGAATTGTAGGGTGCAGCGCAAGCGACGGCTCTTGAAAAACTAGCCCAATGCGCGCGCCACGAACGCGTTCGAGCGCGCGGGGTCTTGCTCGCAGTAAGTCCTGCCCTTCGAATTGAATTGCACCCTTTTGAATCTCCGCATTGCCAGGAAGGAGTCGCACCAGCGCCAAAGCTAGCGTGCTCTTCCCGGAACCTGACTCTCCAAGCACGCCGAGGGTCTCTCCCGGCAGCACGTCAAAGCTTACCCCTTCAAGAGCAGGGGACACTTTCCCGGCCCCTGAAATGTACGCAACATGAAGATCCTGTACCTGCAGCAGGGATATCATACGGGAACGGGCATCAGACCTTTTTCTGTCCCAACACCCATGTTCGACGAAGAATACCGAGCGGACAAGGCGGATGAACCCACAAGCGTTCGAATGGTAAAGGGACCATGGAGTTCGCTCGTTGACCTCAACGATTGGCCCATTCGCCGCGGAACTCTTCCGGGATACTGCGTCAACGTCAGCCAAATCCTGGCGAAATTAGGTCGCAGATTCAGAATGATCCCTATCGGTTTGCGTGAGCCGTCGCAGCCTGGTTCTCTGCCACGTCCGTGCGTGGCGTCATTGAGAGCACGATGTACTCACGCTCCTTGCCATCTGTCTCCGGAACTCGCAACAACAGCTTGTCCTTGTGGATTCGAAACACCGCGGTCTCGCCAATCGGCAGAAGTGAAGGGTGTTTGTCATCTTTCGGCCGAATTCGGTATGTAATCCGCTGCGACCTCAGCACGTATTCCTGGCACAGCGTTTCCTGTGTCTTTTTGTGTTGCCCTTCGGTTCCAAAAATCTCCCCCGCCAGCGTCTTGCCGTCCTTTTCTGCATAGCCGCACGCGGCCGAATCCATCTGCACCAATTCGCCCCTCTCGTAAGCGGGCTTGTCCTTCGCCTGCAAGGACATAGACGTAAGCAGCAGAACAACAAGGGAACCTGTCTTTCTCATCGCATCTCCTTCAATACGGTCGTCCGATTAGCCGCATGATAGCCCGCGGGTTCCAACTATTCGGCACTTAGGTATAAGGGCTAGATCGCCCTTCAAAAATATAGGGCTACTGGAACATCTCCCACTCGGGTCATGGACTTCTAGAATCCGTCTACAACTGCACGGCTATGACTGCGCCAAGCGGACCCCGCGACTCGAGGGCGTCTGCCGTCGGCACAGGAGGCCCCCGGATCAAACCAGGGCGTCTCGACCACTTCAGTTACAATGTTTGCGCGATGCGAATCCCTCTTCGCCCGCTATCATGCTCCCCAAAGCTTTCTATAAGCACCTCGCGCCTGCACTCCTCGCCGGATTCCTGCTGCGTCTTTTCTTCATTCTGAGATTCCCTTTCTATTCCGGAGATACCGCCTATTACGAAGAACTTGCCCGCAATTGGCTCAATTACGGTGTATATGGTTTTTATTCCCACGGGCAACTCCTCCCTTCTGACCTACGCGCGCCGGGCTATCCGGCATTCCTTGCACTCGTCTACTCTCTGGCCGGTCCCGGCCGCAGAGCTGTCATGCTGGCGCAAGCCTTTGTCGACCTTGCGACCTGCGTGCTGGCTGCAGGCATCGCGGCACGCCTGGCGGCCAACCTCTCTGAACTTGATCGTGGTCGTATCACCACTGCGGCGCTTTGGCTGACGGCTCTCTGTCCGTTCACCGCAAATTACGCGGCAGTGCCTCAGACGGAAGTCCTTGCAACTTTTTTCACCACTCTCGCGATTCTGATTTTTCTCTCCCCAGCTTCGATGCGAGTTGAATCCATTACATCGAAGCAGGATCTTCTCCGCGCGGTTGGGGTTTGGTTCGCCGGCGGCCTTGTCGTGGGACTCGGCACCCTTGTTCGCCCGGAAACGCCCCTCCTCCTGATCGCCGTGGTGATTGCGCTTTGGTTTCGAAATCTCCGTTCCGCGAAGTGGAAAAACATGGCGGTCGCCATACTCTGGATGACACTCGGTTTGCTTCTGCCATTGACGCCGTGGGCCGCACGCAATGCGCTAAGTCTCGGGCGCATGCAATTTCTCGCTCCTCGCTATGCCGAAACTTACGGCGAAGTCTTGCCAACCGGTTTTTATGCCTGGACAAGAACCTGGATGTTTCGTTTTCAAGACGTGTATCTCTTCACGTGGAAACTGTCCTCGCAGCCGATCTACGAGAAGGATCTACCCGCCTACGCCGCGGACTCTCCTGAAGAACGGTCGCGCGTCGCTTCCCTCCTGCAACGCTACAACGGCGCCCACGGAATGGCGATAACCATAGATCGCGAATTCGCCGTTTTAGCTCGCGAGCGGGCGCAGCGTCATCCTGTCCGGACCTATGTCTGGATTCCCATCGAGCGCGCAGCAGCCATGTGGTTCACTCCGCGAATTACCCTGCTGCCTTATTCAGGCCGGCTTTGGCCTCTCGTGGATAGTTATCGCAGCAATCCCACGGATTTTCTTGTCACGCTCGGCCTCGCTATCCTTAACGTCTTCTACCTTGGGATGGCTCTGGCCGCCGCGCGGTCCTGGCGGATGAACACCGGAATCCTGCTGATTGCGGCATTCATCCTTATTCGAACAGCGTTTCTCACGCAATTGATAACCTGCGAGCCGCGCTACGTCCTGGTCTGCTACCCCGCCTTGTTAGCGCTGGCCGCGCAAATTTCCCTCTGCCTTCAAGTCGGTGGAAAACATTCCGATCGGACCGTCCCTATTGCACCTTCAACTTGATGCTCGGAATTCCATCAGGCCCGACCTGCACGCTTTCCCCACCGGACAGATATCTGCGCAGCACTTCGGGATTTGCCCATTCCAGTTCCCAGCCCTTCTCAATCGCCACGATCGTATATCGTCCCGGTGGCACCATTTTCAGCGTGAAGGTTCCGTCGGAATCGCTTTGGTCCCGCCGGATCAGCTGCCCGAAATCCTCGACGTCCTGAGGAACCAGAAGGACCATCGCGCCTTCGATTGGTTTGCCGTCCCGCAGCGCGATTCCATTGATCGAGCTCATTGCCCTCGCTAGCGTAAGTTCTAGCCGAACATCTTTCCCTGCCTCAATTTCCACCTTCAACCCGAATACTTTGGCTCCGGTGCCTTAATGCTTTTGATGAACGAGTCGGGGTTCGGCAGGGAAACTTCATATGAGCCTGTCGCAATCATCTCGTTCTCAAACGAAAACTCTCCACCCGGCTGGCAGCGGGCAAAGCTCGCATCGCCCCCCGGCAGTCTGCGCAATTGAACGACTGCCACCTCTGGCAGTCCGCTCCCGTCCTCCATCCTCGCGATTCCGCTCACCTTCACGTCGGCGTTGCCCTTTGAGGCCTCAATCTCCGAGTCACCGGAAAGATCCAAGTTTTGCGTTTGCGTCCTTCGGTTCCCGCCTTCCGTTGCATCCGCATGAAGGACAAGATGTCCGGGTGGCAGCCCGGTGAGCTCCATCAGCCCGGGTCCGGCCGATCTTTGTGTGATTCGTACTGGCAGTTCGAGCCCTTCTCCCAATTGCTCCACGATCTGGATATTCGTACTATTGGCCGCATCACTCGTCGGAACTCTGACGCGCAGATGAATCGCCGGCATCGGTTGCAATCGGATGTCAGCCTTCTCCACATCACCAGCGCGCAGCCTGATTACCGTCGCGCTGGGGAGGTCTCTCGCGTTAGGGAAAAATGTCATGGGGTAGACCACATCCAAAGCCGCTTCCGAAGCTAAATTGCCATCTGTTCTGGCGGAGAACCTCTCTCCATGGTCGTCCTCTTCCAATTGTGGAGCTGCCAGGGAGTACCAGGGAACTGCATTCACTCCCACAATGTATCTGCCCGGAAGCAGATGACCAAAACGGAAGTGCCCTTCGTCGTCAGTGGTGGCCGTTTCTCTCATTCTCGTCATACGCCTGCCGTTCTCCAGGCTTTGTTCGAAGAGCAGGACGTTCGCCGCCCGCACGGACTCACTCCCCTCATCAAACACCTGGCCGGAGATAGATGCCGACGGCTGCAATGGAAATCGGATTCTTTCTGAATTGAGGCCCGGTCCCACCGCGATTCCTGTCCAATAGTTTTCGTGCTGCAAATAGGCTTGCGGCGCATACCCGCGTCGCTGCGCATTCAGCGTGTACTTGCCGGGCGCCACGTTATCGAAAGCGAACCTGCCCTCTGCGTCCGTAAGCTCGGACGCCATAATCTCTACAGGCTCTGTGCTCCCAGCTAGCAGGAAAATGACGGTAGAGGGAAGCGGTTGACTGCTCTGCGCATCTACCACTACTCCGCTGATGCGATAAGTCTGCGGCGCCGGAGCGGGCCTCGCGAGCTGCGGCAGCAGGCTCACCAGCAATGCCATCCAGCGGAGAGCGGAGGGAATCATGCCTCAGTCTCCAACATGAACCAGCTCAAGTTGTATTGCCACAGCTTGTCTCGCACTCAAGGATATTTCCTGAGCATTCGGCAAGTACTTCCGCAGGAATTCCGGATCGCCATATTCGACGTCATCCATCCGATCCATCCCCAGGACCTTGTAGTTCCCAGGCGCCAAGACCGAAAACTCAAACGCTCCCGAAGAATCAGTTGGCATCAGCTTCATAAGTCGCGGTGCATTCTCCGGAACCAATAGAACGGCCCCTGCGGCCTTCCTTCCATCCAGGGTAAGCGTCCCGCTCAGTTGTGCGGAGTCATCCCGCAGAATCACTTCGATGGTCTGGACCGGCGTGTCTGAGTCGACAGTCAAATCTTCGTGAAGAAGATCGATCGAGCCATATTTGGCGGAGTAGATGTAGGCGTTTTGCGTAGGCTCCAACCGAACGGAATATGTGCCGGACTGAACGCCGCTAATTTCAAAAGTCATGTCTTCCGGGGTTCCAGTCGGCCGAGTGATGCTGTGGTCTCCTCCTGAAGATGCGTCCACAGGAGTCAACAATACCGTCGCCGCGAGCCGTCGCGGAAAGCCATTCTCCGTTGGGGCTGTGGTCGAAAATTCAGCTCGCATGATAACAGGAACGGAAATCGTTCCTGCAAGCCGGAGCTGAACGTTCGAAACGTCCGAGTTAACGATTACCTGTTTCCTTGCGAGAGCAGGTGAGCCTGAAGGTCCAACCACTGCCGCGGCAATCGTATAGAATCCTGGCGAAACTCCTGCGATTTGAAAACGGCCCGTCTGCGGATTGAAATTGGACTCCACCGCCAGTGGTTGCCCCGATGCATCCGTGATTTGCAATCCCACATTCTGACCGGCCGCATAACCTGACACCGCCCCGCCGACGCGATATAGCGGTTTGGCCGTCAGTAGCATGTCCAGTTGCTTCCGCTCTCCGGGAATGATTTTGATTGGGCTCGCCTCCGTTGCAACAGGAACTCCGGGATAAAATTCAGTCGGGTAACCCTTCGTGCTTGGTTGGATGATTCGCCCGCGGAGACCCGGAGCGGATGGGTCCCCCTGGCTAACGCTGAGAAAATACATGCCAGGAATGAGCTCGGCAAAACGGAAAGCGCCAGTCTCATCGGTCTGCACCGTCCCCTGCGCTTCGCGTCTCTTGCGGCCCGAGCTAAAACTGTTGCGCATCAAACGCACATTCATTCCCTCAAGGGGCTCTCCTTCCTCGCCTCGGATCGTGCCAAAAATGACTCCTTCGGGAATGAGCTTCAACACCACCGGCGCGCTATCTGGCCCCGTGGAATATATGCGCTGGCTGTTCGTGAGGGAATGAATTTCCTCCTCCGAGAAAAAACCCGGTTTGCGAACACTGATGGCGGTTTGCCCGCTCGGGAGCCCTTCAAATCTGAATTTTCCATCTGACCCGGTGAGCATCGACAGTTGCCTGGTGAAACTTATCTGCACCAGCGCGCTGCGAATCGGTGCTCCAGTGACCGAATTAAGGACGATTCCCGTCAAATTGTAGTTCGATTCGTCTGCGCTCTGTTCGAATGCGGCTTTGCTGTCGTTCACCGCGCTCGCGCCATAAGCATCGAATGCCGCCGCCCACAGAACGGCCGCAGATGTCACGGCAAACAAAAATCCCCCGCCCGTAGCGGACCTGACCGACCTGGAAAACATCCGAGTGCCCTTTCACAGCTACATCATGATTCGGCTCTCGACCAAAGTTTACACCTGCTGTGATGCTGCCCTTTCGACGCAGGTTTGCCTTCGGCTTTCGCCGAACGGTGAGCTCACGCCCCAGTTGCACTATCCCTCGCCAGGACTTCTCTCTTGACAAGTTAACGCCAACGAAGTATCTCAGCGGTCGGAACATCGAGATTCGGGGATCGGAACGGGAGCTGAGGTTGGCCTTCTCTCTTTCCTCTTTAGCACTTAGCAGTCAAGCTCGTCGCCAATTCGCAATTCGTCGTGTGCTGGAGGCTTCTCGTGACTTGGACTCAGAACTATGATCCCTTTGGACACTGGTGGCTCTCAACTCTGGTGGCCGCTCTGCCCATCATTGTCTTGCTCGGCTTGCTGGCAGGTCTTAAGGTGCGAGCTCATCTCTGCGCCGTCGCGGGCGCTGCCACCGCCATCATTTGCGCAATCGCAGTCTTCAAGATGCCGGCGAGCCTCGCAATCAGCAGTTTTTTCTACGGCTCCGCGTTCGGCCTCCTCAAGATCGTCTGGATCGTCATCGCCGCTGTCTTTCTGTATGACATTTCCGTCGAAACCGGCCAATTCGAAATCATGAAGCACTCTGTCGCCGCCATCACTCCGGATCGCCGATTGCAACTCCTCCTCGTCGCCTTCTGCTTTGGCGCATTCATTGAAGGCTGTGCGGGATTCGGCGCACCCGTCGCGATCGCTGGCGCGTTCATGATTGGCCTTGGTTTCAAGCCTTTTCAGGCGGCCGCGCTCAACCTCATCGCCAACACCGCGCCCGTCGCCTGGGGCGCCATCGGCACTCCGGTACATGCACTGGCGAGCGTGACACAGCTTCCCGAGAGCGATTTGAGCGCGATGATCGGTCGCATTCTTCCCATCACCGCCATCATTGTCCCGTTCTGGCTGGTTCGCGCCATGGTCAGTTGGGAAGAAACCTTCGAAGTTTTCCCCGCTATCCTCGTCGTTGGTATTTCCTTTGCCGGCACCCAATGGTTCTGGGCCAATCACATGGACAGCAATCTCGTAGACATCGCTGCCGGCGTTGTTTCCATGGTTGCCACACTGCTTTTCCTTCGTGTGTGGCAGCCAAAGCGTATCTGGCGATTCGAAGATGAACGCCAGGAAGATGCCGCCAAGGTAGAGCGCAAGGATGTAGTGAAGCACTACACCGCCGGTCAAACAGCCAAGGCTTGGTTACCCTTCGCGATCCTCTCCGTCCTCGTGCTCCTCTGGGGATTGCCCACGGTAAAGCTGGCTATGAATCAAGCTACGACGCCTGCGTTCAAGGTCCTAATGCCTGACGGCAAGCCTCGGCCTGGTGCAGCGGGATGGGACTGGCCGTATTTGCATAACAAAGTGTTTCGAACGGCGCCAGTTGTTGCGAAGGCAACGGCCGAAGGTGCGCGCTTCGACTTCAACTGGCTCACAGCTACCGGTACAGGATGCTTTATAGCGGCTATTCTTTCCGGTCTAATCCTCGGCCTCGGGGTAGGCAAACTCTTCCAAATTTTTGGCAAGACTCTCGTTCGATTGCGGTTCGCCATCGTCGCCATGACTTGCATGCTCGGCCTCGGCTACGTCACCCGCTACTCCGGCATGGACGCTGTCTTAGGTCTCGCTTTCACGCGCACCGGCTGGTTCTTTCCCTTCTTCGGTACGTTCATCGGCTGGCTCGGGGTAGCCCTCACGGGTAGCGACACCTCTTCCAACGTTCTCTTCGGCGGTCTACAGAAAATCACCGCGCAACAGCTTAACCTCAGCCCTATTCTCATGTGCGCTACCAACAGCGCCGGCGGCGTCATGGGCAAAATGATTGACGCGCAGTCCATCTGCATCGCCACTGCCGCTACCAACCAGGTCGGCAATGAGGGCACCATCTTCCGCTTCGTTTTCTGGCACTCCGTGGCGCTCGCGGCCATCGTCGGCGTCATCGTCATGATGTACGCCTACGTCTTCCCCCAATTCATCCCCAGTGGGTTGAACTTCATCCATTGATGGTGCAAGCTTCTTCTTCCATTCTATGGAATGGAACTTATGGATGCGCGCATTCTTGATGAGCTCCGGGCAATTGTTGACGGCCGCGGCCTGATCTCCTCGCCCGAAGAGCTGCACACTTACGAGTGCGATGGTTTGACCAATCTTCGCGTCATGCCCCGCGCCGTCCTATTGCCGACTTCCACTGGGCAAGTGCAGGCGATCCTCCGCATCTGCCACCGTGAAAAAATCCCTTTCGTCGCGCGCGGTTCCGGCACCGGCTTAAGCGGCGGGGCGCTCCCCGTCGAAAACGGCGTCGTCATCAGCCTCGCGCGCATGAATCGCATCCTCGAAGTTGACTTCCCTAACGCTCGCGCGGTTGTCGAACCTGGAGTCATCAATCTCGACGTCACCGCGCGGATCCTCCATAACGAATATTTCTATGCGCCCGACCCCTCTTCGCAATCCATATGCAGCATTGGCGGCAACGTCGCTGAAAATTCCGGCGGTGCGCATTGCCTGAAATATGGCTTCACCACCACACACGTCCTGGGCCTCGATGTTGTTCTGCCAGATGGCACACTTGTCCACCTCGGCGGAAAAGCACTGGACGCCCCCGGCTACGATCTCGCCGGAGTCTTCGTCGGCTCCGAAGGCACGCTTGGCATCGCCACAAAAATCATTCTCCGCATCGTCAAGCGTCCCGAGTGCGTGCGCACTTTACTCGCCGCTTTTCCTTCCACGAACGAAGCCGGCGCCGCCGTCAGCGGCATCATCGCCGCCGGAATGCTGCCCGCTGCCATCGAGATGATGGACAATCTTGCCATTCAAGCGGCTGAAGCTGCGGTCCGCGCCAATTACCCGAACTGTGGCGCCCTGCTCCTGGTGGAACTCGACGGCCCGCTCGCCGAAGTCGAAACCCTGATGACTCACGTCAACGAGATTTGCCTTTCGAACGGCGCCTCGGAAATTCGCCTCGCTCAATCCGATGCCGAGCGTGCTCTCGTCTGGAAAGGCCGCAAAGCCGCCTTCGCCGCCATGGGCCGCATTTCTCCCAACTATATCGTGCAAGACGGGGTGATTCCGCGAACCTCTCTTCCCCAAGTGATGGGCGAAATCGTGCGCCTCAGTCAAGAAGCAGGCCTGCGTGTCGCCAACGTCTTTCATGCCGGCGATGGCAATCTTCATCCTCTGGTTCTCTACGATCGCCGTATCCCTGGCCAGGAAGAGGCCGCCGAGGCCCTCTCTAGCAATATTCTCGAATTGTGTATCGCCGCCGGGGGTTCCATCACCGGCGAACATGGCGTCGGTGAAGACAAAAAGAAAATGATGTCCAAAATGTTCGCCGAGCCCGACTTGTTGACGATGCAGCGCGTCCGCAACGCATTCGATCCTCTTCAACTTTCCAATCCCACAAAAATCTTTCCCACGCCGCGCCTCTGCGGTGAAAAACCTGGCAAGTACACTCCGCACCCCCTCGAATCCTCCGGCCTTGCGGAGCGCTTCTAGTCATTGATTTATGGATGCCGCCACTCCATCCCAGCCAGCCACGCTCCACTCATCGTTCCGCTACAAACTCATCTCCTTCATCGGCCCGGAACACGTGCGCGCCACAAGCGCTGTCGACGCCATCGTCGGTGTCCAGCCAAAAGTCCTCGTCGCGCCGGGCAACGAAAGAGAACTCGCCGAGGTCCTGCGTCTTTCGAATGAAGCCGGTCTCGCGGTCATCCCGTCCGGCGGCGGCACAAAACGCTGTTGGGGAAATCCCCCATCGCGCGCAGATTTAGTTTTGTCCACCGCTCGCCTGAACGAAACCACCGAACACGCCTGGGCTGACCTGACCGTTACCGTCGAAGCCGGATGCACCATTCAAAAACTGCAGGAAGCTCTCGCTGAACACGGCCAACGGCTTGCGCTCGATCCGCTCTGGCCAGAGAAAGCCACGGTCGGCGGTGTGCTCTCCGCCAACGACAGCGGCGCCCTGCGTCTGCGCTTCGGCGCGCTTCGCGACCTCATCATTGGCGTGACGCTCGCCCTTCCCGATGGCACGCTCGCCAGCAGCGGCGGCAAAGTCGTAAAAAACGTTGCGGGCTATGACCTACCCAAGCTCGCCACGGGAGCATTCGGCACGCTCGGAGTTATCACCCGCGCCGTTTTTCGTTTGCACCCACTGCCGCGCCATACACGCTCTTTCACCGTTGCCACCTCCACAGGTGAGGAAACCCGCAGGTTCGTTCAAGCCGTTCAAAATTCAAAGCTCGCACACACCGCGCTCCAAGGCCGCTTCGAAAGCGGCATCTCCCCTTTGGTGGATGTCCTATTCGAAGGAACTGAGGCCGGACTAAGCGCCCAGGAAGCCCACCTGAAAATCCTCGCCGAAACAAGCGCCGTGACCGAAGCTTCGCCGGAGGTCTGGAAGGCGCGGCAGGGTCTCTGGTCCTTCACAAAACCGGAGTCTGCCGCGCTCGCGAAATTTAGTATTTTGCCTGCGGAAATTGAGAAATCGATGGAAACAATCGCGAAATCCGCAGGCACAAGGCGGCTCCAATGGAAAGCCGTCGTGCAAGCGACCGGAATCGGCTGGCTTCGGTTGGAGGGAGACGCGAAGGACTTGCGTGTTTCGTTGCAGGAATTGCGTGAACTGTTTGAACGCAGCGCAGGCTCTCTGATCGTGTTCTATCGGCCTGCGGCAATGCCCGCCATCGACACCTGGGGAGGCGCGGGCGATGCTTTCCCCTTGATGAAAGCTGTGAAGCAGCAGCTCGATCCAAGAAATACCCTGAACCCCGGCCGTTTTGTGGGAGGAATCTGATTTTATTGGAGTGCGGGGGCCAGGCTCCCGCTTTTACGATGACGAACACATCACCAAACTCACCCAAATCCTCCGCCTTCGACCAGTACCACGCCCCCTCGAACGAACTCATCGAAAAGTGTGTCCACTGTGGCTTCTGCCTGCCCGTCTGTCCCACCTATGTCCTGTGGGGCCAGGAGATGGATTCCCCTCGCGGCCGCATCTATCTGATGAAACTTGCCGGCGACGGCGCCACCGATATGAATCCGAATTGGGTCAGCCACTTCGATAGCTGCCTCGGCTGTATGGCCTGCATGACCGCCTGCCCTTCCGGCGTGGACTACGGAAAACTCATCGAAGCCACGCGTGCACAAATCGAAAGGAACACCCCGCGCTCGTCTAGCGAAAAACGTCATCGCCACTTTCTCTTCGAAACCTTTACCAATCCGGAGCGCTTGAAGCGCCTGCGCTTGCCGTTGCTGCTCTATCAAAAATCCGGTTTCCAGGCCGTGGTGCGCGCTTCAGGTTTGCTGAACTTTCTGCCAAAGAAAATGCAGGCAATGGAAGCGCTGCTTCCGAAACTGGGTCCAAACGAAACCGTAGCCGAAGTCACGCCCGCGATTGGCGCAAAGCGCCGCCGCGTCGGCCTGCTCCTCGGCTGTGTGCAGCGAGAATTTTTCCCCCAGGTGAATGTGGCCACGGCTCGCGTTCTCGCCGCGGAAGGTTGTGAAGTCGTCGCACCGCAGGCGCAACCCTGTTGCGGAGCACTCCTCGTTCACGCCGGTGAGGAAGCCGCTGCAATCGAAATGGCAAAGAAAACGATCGACGTATTCGAAAGCGCAAACGTCGACGCCATCGTCACCAACGCTGCCGGCTGCGGTTCGAACGTGAAAGAGTACGGCCATCTCTTGCGCGACGAGCCGGAGTATGCCGACCGCGCCAGACGATTCGCAGCCAGATGCAAGGACATCAGCGAAGTTCTCACCGATCTCGATCCGCTTGCCACTCGTCATCCCCTCAAACTTCGCGTGGCCTTCCACGATTCTTGCCACTTGCAGCATGCACAGGGAGTTCGTTCGCAACCCCGCGCGCTCCTTGCAAATATTCCCGACCTGCAACTTGCCGAAATCCCCGAAGCCGCCATCTGTTGCGGTTCCGCGGGCATTTACAATCTTGTCCAGCCCGATGCCGCCAATGCCATCGGCGATCGCAAGGCCGCACTCATTGCACCTCTGAAAGCCGACGTAATCGCGACGGGAAATCCGGGCTGCGTGCTACAAATTCAAGCTTCTCTAGCAAGGAACGGTCACCGGACTCCGGTAATGCATACCATTCAATTGCTCGACGCTTCCATCCGCGGAATCGCGCCAGGGACTCTTCTGAAATAACAGGCGCGCCTAGGCCGGTAGAGTCTGCCCGCGCGTTTCGACACCGAATGGAATAAGTAGCAATCCGATCGCGAACGCGATGGAAGTCAACGCAACGGGAATTCCCAGCGAGCCATAATGCTGCACTCCCGCTCCCACGAGAAACGTGATCCCCGCCCCTCCAAACCTCGCAAACGAAGTGCAGAACGCAAACGCGCTCGCGCGGCATTCCGTCGGATATTGTTCCGGCAGCCAAAGCGTGTAAACGGCGAAATTAGCGCCGCCCAATCCAAGAAAGAACAGACAAACGAAAAACCACGGAAATGCGTCCGCGCCCAGATAAAAAACTTTCCCAAAGGTCACCGCGATCACCGTGCCCATTAGCGCAAAATAGAAACTCAGTGCCCCGCGTCGCCCCAATTTCTCTGCCAGCCACGGCATCGCCAGGCATCCGAGAATCGTCGCAAACGCCACCAGCATCGTTGCTCGCGATGCGAGTTGCGCCGCTTGCGGACCAACACGCCCAGCCGCTTCCGCCAGCGCCGTTACCGCTGCGGGCACGTATACCGTTCCCGCCCACAATCCGCTGATGGAAGCCAGCATGTAAAGTGAATTCAGAATCGTCCGCCGCCGCCATTCTTTCGAAAATAGCGTCGCAAACGGCCGCCAGATCTGCCACGTTCGAACGACGCCTTCCTTTTTCTGCCAATGCACCGGTTCCTTCACGCCGTGCCGCACCCAAGCCAGCAGCAAAGCTGGCAATCCGCCCACCGCGAACATCACTCTCCACGCGTTGTGCCCGAAGTGGCTCCCGATTGCGTAATTCGCCAGCGCCGCCAGAAAAATCCCCACGTAATACCCCGTATGCATGAACCCCGCGCCCGCCCGCCGACGGCTCTCCGGCCACTCCTCCGCCACAAACGTCCCTCCCATGGCCCATTCCCCGCCGATTCCAATTCCCGCAAGCAGCCGCAGCCCTGCAAGCTGCCAGACATTGGTCACCAGCGCGCTGAGAAACGTGAACACCGAATACCACACGATCGTCAGCATCAGCGTTCGAACGCGCCCGAACTTATCTCCAACCGGCCCCCACAGAAACGCGAGTCCCCACCCAATCAGAAAAAGTGCGAACAGCAGTCCGCCATAAAACCCGATGTTTCCTTTCGTTGCTGCAATTCCGGAACGCGGCAGCAGATCGCGCAGCGACGGCACAAGCACCAGCGCATAAATAAACGAATCCATCCCGTCGAGCGCCCATCCTCCCCACGAAGCCCAGAATCCTCGTATCTGATTTCGCGTAAGCGACGCCTCCTGAACAGGCCGCGCTTCGGGTTGGATTGCATCCGTGCTCATGGCAGCGGGACTATATCAAAAGCGGTTGTGGCTGAAAGAGCAATTCATCAGCTCGAACTCGCGGAAGAGGCTCTCAGCGATACCCTAGAATGAAAAAGTAGATCGTCATGGCCGTCCCCACCAGAATCACAAAAGCCTTCACCCACGCCTGCGGCAGCTTCTGCGCGTAATGTGCGCTGGAGTAGCCACCCACCAATGATCCGGCCGTCATCACCATGGCCTGCGGCCACACGATCGCGCCGGTAATAATAAAAGTGATCGCCGCCACACCATTGATGACACCCCCAAGCACCACCTTCAGCTTGTTCATCGCGTGGATGTCGGTCATCCCCAGCGCCGCCAGCATCGCCAGGTTCATGATCCCGATCCCTCCGCCGAAATACCCGCCGTACACAGCAACTATCAATTCGAAGATCGACGCTCCCGCCACGGACGCATTGCTGGCATCATGAGAGATACTCGCTGAAATGCGCCCTGTGAGATGCTTGCCGAACGCAAACAGCAGCGTCGCCCCAAGCAGCAGCCAGGGCAGCACCCGTAGGAATGTCTGCGCCGGCGTCTTGATCAAAAGAAATGCCCCTGCCAGCCCGCCGATCACGCTGGTAACCACCAGGGGAATCATCACGCGCCGCGCAATATTCAGTTTTTCGCGGTAAGCGCCTCCGCTCGCTGTTGTGCCCACCCACAGCGCGAGTGTGTTCGTGGCGTTCGCGGGTACAGGAGGCACACCCGTAAAAAGCAGCGCGGGAAATGCTACAAAACTCCCGCCGCCGGCCACCGCGTTGATGGCTCCCCCGAGAGCACCCGCAAAAAATAGAAAGATAGCTGTGTGCAGGTTCAAACCAGAGTTTTATCACGTTTGCCGCTTCTTGCTCCAGCAAGCCCTTTCTTTGCCTCACGAGCCGGCCGACAACTGATTCTTGACAACACACCCGGACGCGTATATGAACGGGGGCATTCCAGTGCCTTCCCCAGCTGAAGGGCTGGCTCGCCTCCCGTACCGCGAGTCACAGAGGGCTCCAGCAGGAAGGAATAGCGGCGAAACCATAGGTGTGTCCCGACGCGTCGTTCATGAGGCGACCCGTCTCTGGCACAAATCAGCACCAGGTCGAAGTTCAACAGGAGGAAGCATGGCCAGCCGTGCAGACGCAATCGCAATCAGCGGTACCCCCGAATACAGTATCTGGCGGGTGATTTTCGCCTCCAGCGTTGGCACGATGATCGAATGGTACGACTTCTACATTTTTGGCAGCCTCGCGGCCGTGCTCGCCCTCAAATTCTACCCGCCTGGGAATGACACTTTCGCCTACATCGCTTACCTCGCGACGTTTGCTGTTGGCTTTCTCGTTCGTCCATTCGGCGCGCTATTTTTCGGCCGTATCGGCGACCTGGTTGGCCGCAAATATGCCTTCCTCGTAACGCTGACCATCATGGGCGGCGCAACCTTTCTGATCGGTCTTCTCCCGGTTTATAAGACTGCTGGCTGGTTCTCTCCCATTACGCTCATTCTGATCCGCGTCTTGCAAGGCTTGGCGCTTGGTGGTGAGTACGGTGGGGCGGCCGTTTACGTGGCCGAGCATGTTCCCGATAACAAGCGCGGTTTTTACACCAGCTTCATCCAGATCACGGCCACGCTGGGCCTGTTCGTCTCTCTCATCGTCATTCTGCTCACCCAGCAATCGATGAGCAAGGATGACTTTAGCGCCTGGGGTTGGCGCATTCCTTTCTTGATCTCCATCATCCTGGTTACTATCTCGCTGTATATTCGCCTAAAGATGAAGGAATCACCCATTTTTACCTCTATCAAGACCGCGGGCATGACCTCCACACAGCCTCTAAAGGATGCTTTCGGGAAATGGGAAAATCTCAAGCGCGTCCTTATCTCGCTTTTCGGTGCTACTGCAGGACAAGGCGTCGTTTGGTATACCGGTCAGTTCTATGCTCTCTTCTATCTCCAGACGATCCTCAAGGTGAACACCAAGACCGCCAACATCATCATCGCCATCGCTCTCCTCTGTGCCATGCCCTTCTTCACTCTTTTCGGGGCCCTCTCGGACAAGATCGGCCGCAAGTGGCTCATGATGGGTGCATGTCTGCTCGCGGTACTTACGTACATCCCGATCTACAAAGCCATGCAGGCCGCCGCGGGTAACAACGTTGTCACTGTGCAATCCTCAAAAAACAAGGTTACCGGGGCTACCTCTCTGACCGCTATGACTACTGACCCAGTTACCAGCGCGCTGGTCCCCGCGAAAGAAGCGCCCAACCCGAATGTTCCTATGCTCGTCTTCCTGGTTTTCCTCCAGGTGATCTACGTCTGCATGGTTTACGGCCCGATCGCTGCCTACCTGGTCGAAGCTTTTCCCGCGAAGATTCGCTATACATCGCTTTCGCTTCCGTATCACATAGGCAACGGCGTTTTTGGCGGCCTGTTGCCGCTCATCGGATTATGGAGTTGCGCGGCGACCGGCAACATTCTTGCCGGCCTCTACTACCCGATGATCGTGGCAAGTCTGACTTTCGTCGTTGGCGGCCTGCTGCTCAAGGAAACCCACGGCACCCTCATCTGGAACGAAGTCGGCGGCATGAAATAACCGCGCTCCGCGGATTGACTGCCGCGTCCCGGCAGTAGCATCATTTTGGGCGGGCAAGCTCATCCGAAACTGGAACTAAGCCTGCCCGAAGCATTCTTTTCCTCGTTATAGCGTCACATTCGGATTCGATCTTCCAAGGGGAGTTGCCGCCGTGGCCAAAGCACGCCAGAAATCAAAAGCGAAGCCATCCAGCACCAAGAACAAACTCACCGAATCGCAAATCGCCGTTCACTGGAAAGAAGAAGAATACCTCCGCCCCTCCAAAAAATTCATCGCGCAGGCCAACCTCGCCGATCCTGCCTTCGTCAAAAAATTCGACGAAAAACATTTCCCCGAATGTTTCGACCTCTATGCCAGCCTCCTCGACTGGGACAAGCCCTGGCGCAAAACCCTCGACTCCAGCAATCCACCCTTCTGGAAATGGTTCGTCGGCGGCAAACTCAACGCCTGCTACAACTGCGTCGATCGCCATCTCGCCAAATACAAAAACAAGGCCGCGCTCATCTTTGTTCCCGAACCCGAATCCGAACCCGCCGCCGTCATCACCTACCAGGAGCTCTACAAACGCGTCAACGAAGTCGCCGCTATGCTCCGCGATTTCGCCGGACTCAAGACCGGCGACCGCGTCACCATCCACATGCCCATGATCCCTGAGCTGCCCATCACCATGCTCGCCTGCGCCCGCCTCGGGATCGTCCACTCTGTCGTCTTCGGCGGCTTCAGCGGTGAGGCCTGTGGCCTCCGTGCTGCCGACTCCGGCAGCCGCGTCCTGATCTACGCCGACGGCTACCATCGCAACGGCAAATGGGTGGACCACAAAGCTAGCGCCGATATCGCCGTTCACACCGCCACAAAAGAAGGCCAGCCCATCGAAAAAGTTCTCATCTGGCAGCGCTATCCCGGAAGATTCACTTCCGACGCGCCCGTGGTCGCGAACCGGGACTTTTTCGTGAACGACGTCCTGAAAAACTATCGCGGCCAAACCGTCGAACCCGTTTCCCAGGATGCCGAAGCTCCGCTGTTCCTCATGTACACCAGCGGCACCACCGGCAAACCCAAGGGCTGCCAGCATCGCACCGGAGGTTATCTCGCCTACGTCACCGGCACCGCCAAGTATTACCAGGACATTCATCCCGAAGACGTCTACTGGTGCATGGCCGACATTGGCTGGATCACCGGCCACTCCTACATCGTCTACGGCCCCATGGCCCTCGGCGCCACCAGTGTCCTCTACGAAGGTGTCCCGCAATACCCAGACGCTGGCCGCCCCTGGCGCATCGCCGAACGCCTCGACGTCAACATCTTTCACACTTCCCCTACCGCTATTCGAATGCTCCGCAAAGCCGGCTTCCACGAGCCGAAAATTTACAACTACCACTTCAAGCACATGACCACCGTCGGCGAACCCATCGAGCCGGAAGTTTGGAAGTGGTATTACGAAGTCGTGGGCAAAAGCCAAGCGGTCATCGTCGACACTTGGTGGCAAACCGAAACCGGCGGATTCCTTTGCACTACAAAGCCTGCTTTGGATCCCATGAAGCCCGGCAGCGCCGGTCCCGCAGCACTAGGCATTTATCCCGTCATCTGGGACGAAGAAGGAAAAGAAGTGAAAGCAGGTTCGGGACACGCCGGCAATATTTGCATTCGCAATCCCTGGCCGGGCATCATGCAAACAATTTGGGGGGATCCCCAGCGCTTTGTCACGCAGTACTATAAAAAGTACAACAAGAATCCCAAGAGCAAAAACTGGCGCGACTGGCCCTACTATGCCGCTGACGGCGCCATGCTTCCTGCCGACGGCTACTATCGCATTCTCGGCCGCGTCGATGACGTCATTAACGTCGCCGGCCATCGCCTCGGCACCAAGGAAGTCGAATCCGCCTGTCTTACGATTGGGGAAATTGCCGAAGCCGCCGTCGTTCCCGCCGTCGACGAAGTCAAAGGTCGCGTTCCCGTCGTCTACATTTCACTGAAACCCGGAGTTCCCTCCACCAAAGCCATCCAGGACAAAGTCATCTCCACCATCGAAACCATGATCGGCAAAATCGCCCGCCCCAAAACCATCCACATCGTCCCGGACATGCCCAAGACCCGCTCCGGAAAAATCATGCGCCGCGTCCTCGCCGCCATTTCGAATCACATGGACACCGGCGACATCACCACCCTTGCAAATCCCGACATCGTCGAACAAATTCGCGAACTCGTCCAGGGCCGCAACGCCACCCCTCTCAAGGAAGGCCCCGAAGACATCAAGCGCTTCGGCGAAGAAGCCTAGCTCACTTCATGGCGCTTTGCATTTCGTCTTTGCTTGCAGACTACGCGCTGCCCTGCTAGCAAGATGTGCGACAATAGCCGCCACAGGTCGGTCTAAACTCGAAATGGCAGACTCTCAGTCGCTCGTTGGCAAGACCGTCTCCCACTACCGCATCCTCGACAAACTCGGGGGTGGCGGGATGGGCGTCGTCTACAAGGCGGAAGACACCGAGCTCGGCCGCTTCGTCGCTCTCAAGTTCCTCCCCGATGACCTCATGAGCGACCCGCAGGCTCTTGAGCGCTTCCGCCGCGAAGCTCGCGCCGCTTCGGCTCTCAACCACTCCAACATTTGCACCATCTACGAAATCGGCGAGCACGAAGGCATGCGCTTCATCGCCATGGAATTTCTCGACGGCGCCACACTCAAGCACGTCATTATGGGCAAGCCGATGGAAACAGATCGTCTGCTCGACGTCGCCATTGAAGTCGCTGACGCCTTGGATGCCGCCCACTCCGAAAATATCGTCCATCGCGACATCAAGCCCGCGAATGTCTTTGTTACCAAACGCGGCCACGCCAAGATTCTCGACTTTGGCCTCGCCAAAGTTGCCACCAAGAAAAAATCCGGTGAGAAGACTGACGCCATGGCCACTCTCCCCGTCGATTCCAATCAGCTCACCAGCCCTGGTACCGCCCTCGGCACCGTCGCTTACATGTCTCCGGAGCAAGTGCGTGGCAAGGATCTTGACGCCCGCACCGACTTGTTCTCTTTTGGCGTCGTGCTTTACGAAATGGCCACTGGCACGTTGCCCTTCCGTGGTGACACCTCCGGCGTCGTTTTTGACGCCATCATGAATCGCCCCGCAATGTCTCCGATCCGCCTCAACCCCGATCTTCCGGATAAGTTGGCGGAGATTATCAGTAAAACTCTGGAGAAGGACCGCAGCCTGCGTTACCAGGTCGCTTCCGAACTGCGCACAGACCTGAAGCGCCTGAAACGCGAGATGGATTCCAGCGCGAGCTCCATCTCTCGAGTGGAACCGGCGGAACATCAAACTTCCGGCCGGTCCGTGGCCGTACCCGCCATTGCCGCCCCAAGCGTGGCTGCTCGCGCACCGTCTGCATTGTCCATCAGCGTTTCCACCGCCGTCGTGCAAGCCGTGAAACGCAAACCTCTGCTCTGGATTGTCCTCCCTGCGATTGTCATTGTGGTCGTCTCAGGCAGTTTCCTCGCCACTCATCGTGCTCGCGCCCTCACCGAAAAAGATTCCATCCTGCTCACCGATTTCGTCAATACCACGGGTGATTCCGTCTTTGACGGCACTCTGAAGCAAGCCCTCTCCGTCCAGCTCGAGCAATCCCCCTTCCTCAGCATCGTCCCCCAATCACGCATCCAGTCCACCCTCCATTTGATGGGACGCCCCGCCGAGGAACGCATCACCAACGAAGTAGCACGCGAAATCTGCGTCCGCGAAGGCATCAAAGCCATGCTCACCGGCTCCATCGCCGGCCTCGGCTCCCATTACGTCATCACCCTTTCCGCAATCAATGCGCAGTCCGGCGACACTCTGGCCAGCGAGCAGTCCGAAGCGGAAAACAAAGAACAAGTTCTCAAGTCTCTCGACAAGGCTGCCTCCAGCCTCCGCGGAAAACTCGGCGAGTCCCTCTCTTCCGTCCAGCAGTTCGCCACACCCCTCGAACAAGCCACCACTTCCTCACTCGAAGCGCTCAAAGAGTTCAGCCTCGGAAACGCTGAGCACCTCAAGACCAGGGACTTCGCCGCGATCCCTTATCTCAAGCGCGCCACCGATCTCGACCTCAATTTTGCCCTCGCCTTCGCTACCCTCGGTATTTGCTATAGCAATACTTCCCAAGGGAAGCTCGCCGAAGAGAATCTTAGAAAAGCGTTCGATCTCAATGACCGTGCCACCGAGTCCGAGAAGTTTTACATCTCCGCGCATTTCTATGACACCGTGACCGGCGAACTCGAAAAGTCTCTGCCGGTCTACGAGCAATGGCATCGCACATACCCAAGGGACACCACTCCGCTCGACAATCTCGTGTTCACTTACAATCCCCTCGGCCAATTTGAAAAGACAATTGCAGCTAACACCGAGGCCATCCGCATGGATCCGAAAGACAGCTACGCCTACGAGCATGCGGCCTTTGCCTACATCTGCCTGAATCGCTTTGCGGAGTCTCGCGCAATGGCCGAGGCGGCCGCCGCCAACAAATCAGATTCCCCCGGCACGCATCGCTCCCTCTTTGTCTTGGCATTCTTGCACGGAGATCAAACCGGAATGCAGAAGGAAGCAACCGCAGTCTCGGGCACGGAGTGGGAACCCCAACTGCTCTCGGCGATGGGGGAAGCCCATTTTGCTCTCGGCAAAGTTACTCTGGCTCACTCCGCTTATAAGCAAGCCGAGGCCTCGGCCCTCCGCAATGGCTCGAAGGAGGATGCGGCATTCATGAAGGCGGGGATGGCGATAAGGGATGCCAACTATGGTAATTGCTCCGCTGCGCGCCCCGAGTATTCCGCGGCTTTGAGTGAGCTGCCTGCTGGATTCGGCCGCGACGCGGTCGCTTTCGCGATGGCTCAATGTGGCGATATTGCCGCCGCTGAGAAAATAAATGCGGATGAGGAAAAACGTCATCCGTTGGACACTCTCATCCACTCCGTCCGTGCGCCACTCTTGCATGCCATCGCGAGCCTTCAACGTGGCAAGCCCGCCGATGCGGTGGCGTCTCTGGAAGTAAGTCGTCCCTTCGAAATGGGCAGCGGCGTCGGCGTACCTGCCTACTGGGTGCTCTATATCCGCGGCCTTGCCTATCTACGGATGAAAGAAGGAGAGAAAGCCGTCGCCGAATTTCAGAAAATCCTGGACCACCGCGGATTCGATCCTCTGAGCGAACTCCTCCCGCTAGCCCAGCTGAATCTTGCACGCGCCCGCGTCCTGCAAGGCGATTCTGCCAAAGCCCGCACCGCTTATCAGGATTTCTTCTCCGCCTGGAAAGACGCCGACCCGGATATCCCCGTCTTGAAAGAAGCAAAGGCAGAATACGCCAAGCTACGCTAACCTGTGCTGATAGAGTGTGCTGGGCTACTGCGAAGCTGAGCAGCGGAGTTGTACTTCGGCGGCCAAATCCGCATCCATCTGCGCCGCACGTCCATGCTGCGCGGAGCAAACTTGCTGCGCCGTAATCCCCGAAGCGCCGCGCAAATCCGCGCCCGCCAGGTTTGCGCCATCCATTTCAACTCCGCGCAGGATGGCGCCGGTCAGGTACGCTCCGCGCAGGTCGGCTCCCGTTAAATCGGCGTCCAGCAGGATCGTTCCTTTGAGCTGCGCACCCGTCAGGTTCGCCCCCGCAAGTTTCGCGGAGGACAAATCCGTCTGCTCCAGGTTTGCGAACGAGAGAATCGCGTGATCCAGTTTTGCATCTCGCATATCGGTGCGTGATAAATCGGTCCGCAGCAGTTGCGCGTTCTTCAAATTCACGGCGTACAGCGACGCTCCGGAAACTTTGGCATTCGAAAGCACTGCGTTTTCGAATGTCCCATAAGACAGATCCACAAACCGCATATCCGCCGCCGCAAAATTTGCGCCCGTCGCATTCGCGGAAACCAGCACTGCATGTGCCACCTGCGCGCGATCGAGCACCGCATTTCGCAGCAGCACCTCGCGCAGATTCGCGCCGCGCAGGTCCGCCTCCGATAAATACGCGCCTTCCAGGTTCGCGCGCCACAATTTTGCGTTGATCAGAAACGCCTTGTACGCGCGCGCAAATCGCATATTCGATTGATTCAGCCGCGCACCGGAAATGTTCTCCACTGTCTCGTCTGTCCACGCTGTGCCTCGGGGCGGCGCTGTGGAGAGTGTCCCTTCCGTGATATCCGCGTAAGGACGGTAGCCGATCGATTGGAAAACCATCGAGGCCCACCGCCGCGCGTCCGCGGGAGAATCATCTGTCCCGGTGCTCCGGTCATACGGCAGACCGCGGTTCACACCAATCGACAACAGAAAAAGAATGCAGCCCACCGCAAGCGCCGAACGCAGCGTTCGCAGAACCAGGCGTAGAACATTCTTCGATTTCGGCAGCCGCAAATCTCCTGGCCGTAGCACCCGCGATACCACAAATGGCAGGCACGTCGCCGACGCTACCGAAGCCGTGATTACCGCCACGTGCAGCAGCGTGCCCCGGAAATCCTGCCGTGCCAGGTATCGCACCCAGAACAGAATCAACGTCGCCGGCACAATCCAGTATGCCAGGACTGTCGAGAGCACCGTTTCGAACGCCGTCATCGGTGACTTCGTGTCGCCCTGCCACCGGAAATGCCGTCGCACCAGCCCCATCAAATACCACGGTCCATCTCGTTCCAATGTTTGTCCATCCGGAAAAACCGCGGGCAGCGCCGCCATACTTCCCCATAACCGCAGCAGCAGAAAATGGAATCGCAACGATAGCGCTAGCAAAACCAGCGGTCCGCCAAGATATAGCCCGCTCATCGGCAGAATCGTGGTCAGCCGCGAAGACGGTAGCGCCGAGGAATTCAGCAGCAACCGCAGGTCCGTCGTAAACGCAATCAGCAAACAGCACAGCAGGCTTGCGCCCACCGTCATAAAATAAAACACGCGCGCCACTTTCGTCGCATCGCCGATCGCTTTCGAGCTGTCCACCGCCGAAATCGATTCCGGCAGCACGGCATCGAATAAATTCGTTCCTCCCAGCCGGCCGAACCACAATCCGTCCGCGCCGTACGCATTCGCCCCCATCAGGTTTGCGCCGCGCAATTCCGTGCCCAGCAGATTCGCATTCTGCAGGTCCGCGCGCACCAGGCTCGCTCCGCGCAAATTTGCCATCGAAAGATCCGCGCCCACCAGGTTCGTCCGGTGCAGGTGTGCACCCTGTAGATTGACGCCTGTCAGGTCCGCCTTCGAAAGGTTGATCCCGCTCAGGTCCGCTTTCGTCCCCGATTCCCCTCCCGATTCCACCCAGATCTTGTGCTGATCCAGGATTTCCGCCAGATCAATCAGCGAAATCCCAATGCATTCCTCTCCGCTGGGAGCATCTCCCGGAGTAGGATCACCAGCCGGCGCCACTTTTTTGATTTCTGCTAGATCCAGAGCCATCTCGAACTTTTTCCCCCGCCCTTGGGCCCATTCTTGCGCCTCGTTGCGCGCGTCAACACGTCCCATGTATTCGCAAATTAACGTCCGGTCGGATTCGAACGCTCCCGCAACAGGCTGGATTGCCGCGGGCCGGTTCCATCCTCTCCCAGACGCCCCACGAAAATCGCCTGCCCACAAGTACAGGCGGCGGATGGGTAACATCTGGCCTCGATCCTTCATGTTCTGGAACGTGCCGAGCCTGCATCGCCGGCGCTGCAAAGATGTTCGATGCCGAGGACAATCTGACTCGCGAGAGAACCGGTGATTTATTGCAGAAGTCTTGAGTGTCATTCGCTTCGTGGATCGAAGCAAACCACAAGCGGTGACCTGAGAAGGCACAAAAGTCTTTCAGCGTTCGTGCACTCTTCCGCCTGCACGCAATAGAGCAAAATCCGAAAAATCACTGAATTCGGCGATGCCTGCCATTCATAGGGCGCCCCGCGTGGCCCCACTCAGGCCTTCGGCGTCACCACCGCCGTTTCGGAAACCACCTGGTACTCGTATTTCTTCCCGTTGGCTTTGAACTTCATCTTATCTTTGTCCAGCGTGAATTCGATGCTGGTGTTCACCGGAATCAGTTCCTGCCCTGCGTGCTTCTCCTGCCGGATGTGGTACTCCGTCGTTTCCGTCCGCACTACATATTCCTGGCAGAGCAGTTCCGTCGTCTCTTTCTTGTTCTTTATCTGAGAACCGCAGCCCACCGACGTCTCGGAGACAATCGTCCCCGCACGAGGCTCCTTGGCCGCGGCCGGAATCCCCATCAACAACACCGCTGCCGCCAACATGTACGTCTTTCTCATGGCGCCTCCTTGGCACGTCTCCGGAATCTCCCGGCTTCACAAACACTGCACCGGTCCTTTCGAACCTGAATTTACTTGTAGCCAATTCAAACGTTTCCTTCCACTCCCTTTTCTCCCTCTGTTTCCCAAAAGTAGCCGGCGCTTCGCCATTCTTATTTTTCTGATCCTGTGATGCACTTCCCGCGGCGCTCTGCGGAAAAAGTGATTATAGGAGCGCGAGGAATGCTCTTCCCATCCGGCGAAAATTCACCATACATTCGCGCCATGAACCAGCTAAAAACCCTTCTCTTCACTCAAGGGCAACGAAGAAATTCCGAAGAACAGAACCAGAAAAGCTCGGTTACACTGCCCAGGTCGCGGAACACAAGCCGGCGAGGAAAGCGAAACGGAGCGTAACAATGCGAAAGTGGGCCACGGCGTTTTTTCGTTCGGACTTGGCCATCCTCCTGCTCCTCGCCGTTATCCGCTTAGCTCTGCACTCGCTGAGCAATGGCCAATACGGATTTCACCGCGACGAACTGCAAACTCTCGACGACGCGCGCCACCTGGATTGGGGATTCGTGGTCTATCCCCCGATCACCCCGCTGATCGGCCGGCTGGAGCTTGCCCTCTTTGGAACTTCTTTGGTGGGCTTCCGCTTCTTCGCAGCGGTCGCGGTCAGCACCGTGATGGTTGTGGCTGGGTTGATCACTCGGGAATTGGGAGGAGGTCGCCGCGAGCAAGTCTTAACCGCGGTAGCCGTGGCCATTTCCCCAACTTCGCTGACGCAGGGTGCCGTCTTTCAATACGTTTCATTCGACTACTTGTGGGGGGTGCTCGTCACTTACTTCTTGGTGCGCCTACTGAAGTCCGAGGATCCGAGGTGGTGGCTTGCGATCGGCGCCGCGTTGGGTCTGGGAATGGAAACGCGCTACACCATGGGATTCTTAGCCCTCGGAGTTGTCGGTGGGGTGCTGCTTTCGAACGCGCGGCGCTACTCGCGCAGTGGCTGGCTGTGGGTGGGAGCAGCCGTTTCGCTGTTGCTCTTCTTGCCCAACCTCATCTGGCAGGCACAGCATCATTTCATCTCACTCGATTTCCTCGCTCACATTCACGCGCGGGATGTGCGGCAAGGACGCGCGCGCGGCTTCCTAGGGCAACAACTGTACTTATGCATCAACGTCGTCACCGTTCCGCTGGCATTCCTTGGTTTGTGGTTCTTCCTGATTCGCGAAGAAGCGCGGCGCTATCGCCTCTTGGGCTGGACCTTCGTAGTGGCGTTTGCGTTGTTCTATTTTGCGCATGCGCGATTTTATTACACCGCGCCGTTGTATCCCGTTCTGATCGCCGCGGGCAGCGTACTGTGGGGCGGGTGGATCAACGGATTGCGCCCTGGGTGGGCAAGAATTGCGCAAGGCGTTCAGTGGGCCGGAATACTTTCGGGAGGCATCGCCTTCATCCTGCTAGTCATCCCCATTGCTCCGTTCGGCTCGGCCCTTTGGAACGTGACCAGCAAAATGCACGATCAGTTCAGGGAAGAGATCGGATGGGATGAGCTGGCGCAAACGGTGGCCAACGTTTACAGCTCGCTTCCGCCAGAGGAGCGCGCGAAAACGGGTATCCTCACGGGAAACTATGGAGAGGCAGGCGCGATGAATTTATATGGTCCGGGATTGGGATTGCCGCACGCCATGAGCGGCACCAATTCGTTCTGGTACCGCGGCTATGATCAAAAACAGCCGCAAACGGTGATCTTGATCGGATTCGACCTCGACGAAGGAAATGAACTTTTTCGAAGCTGTGCCTTGAGCGCCAGAAATTCGAACAGGTTTGGAGTCGTCAATGAAGAATCGCGCGACCATCCTGACATTCTGGTGTGCCGCGATTTGCGCGACTCCTGGCCCGCGTTCTGGCAGAAATTCCGCAGGTTCGGATGATCGAATTCCTTAGGTGGAAAAACAGCGAACGGCAAATCTGCATTGATGGTTCGCGCAGCGACTGCAATGTCGCAGTGCTTCGCTCACTCCGCCGCCGCAGCGAGCGCGCTGAACAAATCTTCGCAAAAAATATTTGGGTGAGACGCCGCGCGTAGCAAGAAAAACTAACAAAAGAAAAAGTGAGCCGGGGGCTTCGCTGAGGGGCCAAGGCACCCCGGCTTATCCTGCCCGCCTCCGCAGTGAGCGAGCAAGAAACTCGTCAGAGGAAAACTCAAGTTTGCACTTCGCGAATCTACTTTTCTTCGTCGCCGCGCAAGAACTCGTAGCGCTCGATGGCAGCAACTACGCCGACGGCGCCTTCATCGCGCGACTCGGTGCGCTGGACGCGGCCGAGGCAGCGTACGCGGACAGGGCCTGCCAGGGTGATCTCGTTCGGCAGGGTCAGAAGAATTTCAACAGGTGAGCCTTCCTTTACGTCTTTTTGCAGGAAGAAGTAGACACCGCGGGAGCTGACATCCCGGGACTCGGTGCTGGTCTCACCAACCGCAGCTCCCGTAGTCCAACGGACGGTGAGCGGCAGCCGCATGGAAAAGCGCTGTGTGGTGCGGCGTTCGGAGCCAGTCAAGGAAGTCCTCCTAGTCGAAGAGAGAGTGTATCCGGGAGAGGCCCAGGGAACAATAGGACTCCGGGTACAAAATCGATTCAATTTAGCGAAGTACCGATGTACTAGGACGTCTGTGGAAAACGTGGCCCGTGGGTCATGATCTGTGACCCAGTGATGCCCGCAGTTCGGGCGGAGTTGGTCGTCGAAAGGCCGGGCCTCCACCCCCTGTTTCTTGTAAATGTTGAAAGTAAAGGACTTAGAGATTGCGTAAGTCTTTTGTTTGCAATACATAGAGGTTAGTTGCACAGGTGTTGCCGCTAAAGGACTTACGAAGGCGAAGTGTTGGCGAGAGAGTAACTGGCTAGGGCGGGAAGACTTTGAAGGAGCTAAAAGGACTGCCTCGCGGGCGGGCATGGCGGCGGGTACGGAAGAGGTGTGGCGAATACATCCACCATTATTACATATCGGTATACTTAGTCAAGGATTACTTTAAGTGGTTTGGATGGAGGGGGATAACCCTTCGAGGCTGCGGGTAAACAGGTGTCTGAATCAATTTGGAATGGGAAAAGTCAAAGGCCCCAGGTGCAAAACCGGCACCTGGGGCACCCTGCAGCGTCACGCTGGTCATGCGGTTCTCATAGTCCCAGGCATAGCTTGTGGTGTTCGACCCAACCACCTTGGTCAGCGTATTTCCGTTGTAGTCGTATGTGTAATTCACGTGGTGGTATCAGGATAGAACTTCTGCGTCAGCCGATTCAACTGGTCGTAAGTGTAGGTGAATCTCATAGGACTTGCCGCGATGCACGAGGCACCCAGCCAACCGCTATTGACTTCATTTCTAACGAATTATTCTGAAACCGGCAAATTGAAAGGCGGTTTTTTGTATAATTGGCAGAATGTACTCGATTTCCAAAAGTGTGCAAAATTGAACAGGCAAATATTACCGAGCGTTCTAGGATTCACGGCCTGTGGCCGGAAACACGAAAATGGCGCACCCCAATTAGATCGAGAAGCGCCACAAACAGGGGGGAGAGGACCCGAGCCGGTTTTTTTAAGGTATTCTTACCCAGTCGTACGCGGACAAAGTGAGAATGGAAAGGTGGAGATGAGCTTAAAGCCGTATATCAAGCCGAAACTGAGGTTTTTGGGCCTCCTGAGGCTGCTTACCAAGCTTAGCTTCTGAGCGGACTGTAGAAACAGGTGGGGCAAGGAGCGCTGGTTTAGCTGTTGAACCGATTCCTCGCTCATGGAAACCGCAGCCGCAGGCATCGCGTAGGCATATGCGATGCGCATTGGGAGATGTTTGTCTCTACGTTTGGACATTTGCGAACCGCCAAATCACGTGGCTTGACCTGAGAAGGACCTGGCGATTGAACGCCGCGAAAAACGATGAAAGAGAACATAAACTTTACTAGCTGCCCCATACGACAGGAGCAGATCATCGTCCAGAAGGGGGCGCAGGAAGTACTTCTCTTCAATATGGATGACGGGAGCTATTACGCGCTGAACGAAGTAGGAAACAGAATTTGGGAGCTCTGCGACGGAGCGCATGGAATCGCGGAGATGGCTTGCATGCTGGCGAAGGAATATGGGGCCCCCACCGAAGTTATCGAGACGGACATTCTGGAACTGCTCGATGAACTACGAAGCAAGAATCTTATTGTGGAGTGCAGCGGTGATCGTATGAGTTCCGAAGCCGGTGACGCCGCTCCGGGATCTCCATAGACGATGGCACGCGATTCGAATTGTTCCCCTTATTCGGGTGGGCCGCTGCACACTCCATCGACAGGCTTTCGGCGCTAAAAGGGGTCCGATTGCGCCTAGATAAGTGCCCCGCGGCTTTTCAGACTTTCAGGGGCCCCGGAACGATTTCTGCTAATCCTCGTCGAGAAACTGAGCGCGTAGGGCAGGCATGAGCAAACGGTCCATTCCCGATGTTTTTCTCTTCTTTCAGGTATTGCTCTTTGCCGCCGCCGTTCCCTTCCTCCTTCGGCTAAAACTATCGCGAGTGGAAACTCTGCTGGAGCCGAGAACTCCATCGCTGCGGGGCGGAGATCGAGTTGAGCAGATTACCGAATACGTGGAGAAGGCAATCCGTGCGGGCCGCCCCCTGGTGCGCCCGGGATGTCTCACTCGAGGGGTCACGCGATATTATTTTTTTCGCCGGGACGGGCTGGACGTGTCCCTGTGTTTCGGCATGGGCCAAATTAAAGGAGAGTTTGTCGGCCATTGCTGGTTGGTCAGAGACGGAGAGCCCTTTATGGAAACCCGGGATCCGCGACCTCTGTATGCGGAGATGTACCGCATTTCAGGAACTGCCCGCCACAGCATGGTTCCCTCCGGGAAATCTGAACTGGAGCAATCAAGATCGTGAGCGATAGCCAGGGCACGCAGACCTACGGTTTCCACGGCTTGAATCTCAGGGTGTCGTCCTCGGCCGCAATTGCAAGCTGCCTCGATTCCAGATTCCAAATGCTTCCCTCGAACGGAGAGGGCGGCGAGACTATTTTTTTCGATTTCGAGTCCGTTTCAAGTACGAAAGAACACCGCTTCGGGAGACCGGCCGGGCGGGCCAAGCCCTTTTATCAACTGGAGAGCGGCGATGCCAGCTACTTCGATGCCGAAGACCAACTCTACCTTTCTTACGAGGATCGCGTGCGCGTGTTGTGCAGCCCCGGCTCCGGCTCGGCGTGGTTCTCGGTGGTCGAGCCGGAGATTGAAAACCTGTGGCTTGCCTCCCATCTTCTGTTCACAATATGCCTGATTGAAATATTAAAGCGCCGCGGGCTGTATAGCCTGCACGCTGGAGGCTTCAGCGCAAATGGCAAGTGCATTTTGATTCCGGGCACAAGCGGGGCAGGCAAATCCACGCTAACGGTTGCTTCGCTCAGAGCACATTTTGACTACATGAGCGATGACATGGTCTTTCTAGTTGACCGGCCGTATGGGTTCCGGGTCCTGGCATTTCCTGAGGCGGTGGATGTCAGTGATCAGACTGCCGGCTTCTTTCCGGAGCTGAGTTTTCTGTTGCGCGCCCCCAAACGTCTCGGGTGGCGGAAGCAGCAAATCCACCCGACCCAGGTTTATGGCGCGAAAGTAGCCCCGGAAGCTCGGACTGCAGCGGTTGTGATTCCTCGCATCTCGAAGGCTGAAACCAGCGTGGTCACGAGGATGGATCCAGACGAAGCGCTGTTGGAAATGGTTCCCAATGTGTTGCTCACGGAGGCGAACTCGTGCCGGGCACATTTGGATGCCCTGAGTGAACTCGTGACGTCTACGCCCTGCTATCGCCTGGAGACGGGACGTGACTTTGATCGGGTCTCCCTTCAATTTCGGGAGCTGCTGGAGTCATGATCCGTAACGAACTCATGCTCGAACAGACTCCGCAGCTCCGAACGGCGGGGACTAGCCCAGAGGTGGAACTGCTTCTCTCTTGTGCCCGCACGCGGACCAACCCGGAAATATCGCAGCGAATCCGAGAGGCCGCTCAGAAGAAAATTGACTGGGTCCAATTCATTCGACTGGCGCTCGATCACGACGCGCTATCGCTCTCCTATTGCAACCTTCACCGGGTCTGCCCGGATATTGTGCCGGGCGGTGTCCTTGAGCCGCTACGCGTGCGCCACGAAGCGGGGGTTGCGGAGCGCCGGCGACTCGCCGAGGAATTGGTGGGCATAGTCGGCTTCTTCGATACGCAGGGTATTCCTGCAGTGCCGTATAAGGGCCCCGCACTCGCCGTCAGACTCTATGGCGATTTGTCGCTTCGCGGGTTTAGCGATCTGGACGTCGTGATTTGTGAACGGGATGCCCTGCGGGCTCGGCAGCTCCTCATCGACCGGGGTTACATGCCTACCGAGAGGGTAGAAAACGGGAAACTCAAAGAATACTTGCGCAAGCACCATGAAATGCCGTTTTGTCGCGTGGATGGAAAGGTACATTTGGATCTGCACTGGCGATACACCAGTAGATCAACGTGTCTTGCGGGAGATCCTGAGCGGTTCCACCGCGAGCTAGAGACGGTTTCCATGGCGGGAAAAAAAGTGCGAAGTTTGCGGCTGGAAACCTACCTGCTGGTCCTCTCCATGCATGCTGCTAAGCACAAGTGGTCACAACTAAAGTTAATCTGCGACATCGCCGAGATCCTTGCGGCTCCTGATTTAGACTGGGGCTACGTGCTGCACGAAGCGCGCGATCTGGGCCTGAGGCGTGCCCTGGGGACTTCTCTTCTCCTAGCGCAGGGTTTGCTTGGGGCGGGAGTGCCCCCGAGACTCGCTCAGGAGCTGAAAATCGATCGCACTGCGAAAGCCTTGGCTACGCAGGCATGTACCAGCCTTTTCGAGGAGACTGGCCAAAGCTGGCGTGCGGAACCCGACTATACTTTTGAGCTTGCGCTCCGTGAGCGCTTTCGGGACCGACTGAAAATCTTTCTCCGGTATTTCTTCCCTAAGCTTAAGCCGAATGAACGTGACCGAGCGTTTTTGCCGCTGCCGGGCGCTCTCTCCGTGGGATATTACGTCGTTCGGCCGCTTCGATTGGCTCTAAAGAAAATGGGTAGGACAACCCCTCTTCACTAGTCGCTGGTTGAGGTAACGCCGGTTGTTAGCCGACTCAAACCCTGCATGCGGGGGATACGCACCGTCCCACACACCAAAGGGCGACACCAGCATCGTCAGGTATCGTACGGACGCCAGCCAGAAGAAGCCCGGGTTCGCTCCTCCACCTGAGGAGTGTGAAGCGCGAACCCGGCCCGGCAGACGATTACTTCGGCCCGTCGGAGATGGTCAAATCGACGGAACTTCCCGAGTCACCGAAAACGGCAACGGTAACTTTGTTGGTTCCGTGGAACAAAGCGGATGAGATATCGAGCTTCTTGGTTTCCCCATCGGAAAGCTTCGTTCTGAACTGCCTATGATTTACGGTAATCACGAGCGATTCCACACCGGGAGTACTGTTTTGAAGGAGCACCATCCCCTCTGTATGACCGATGCCGTCGAAGGCTGCCATCTCCCAATGATCGAAGTCGAATTTTTCAACATGGTGGAACTTAGAACCAGGGCCCACGGCGGGAATTGTGATGGTTGCAAAGACCGGATCAAATACAGTTCTATGCCCACATAGATCTGTAGCAGTCACTTCCACAACGGCCGATGCCGCCTGATTGATCTTCGTAGCGGTTACGCCCAGAGCCAGGGTCGTTCCGTTGTCAAACGAGGGGATGGGGACGGTAGCATTCGTGGTCGGAGGAGTATCGACGAACACGAAAATCAATCCACCTGGAGACTGAACCGAGAGGACGACCTGCTTAGGCGGACCTGCTACCACATTCACGAGAGCGATCGTAGGGGACGGGGCCGTCGAACAGAACGCTCCTGAGGTCGAACCCGAACACGTCGCAAAAGCCGTGTTCGAGAGAATCGTTCCGCCGTTTACTTTGGCGACGATGGAATCTCCGGCCGAGGCCGTTAACGAAGGCGCTCTGATTATGAAAGTTGCAGTCCCGGACCCATCCGTGATAGCGGTTCCGCTCTGGCCAGCGTCCGGTCCAGTGACTGTAAAAGTTACGGTCGTACCCACGACGGGCAGTCCGTTCGCCAAGACAACCGCGGTTTTGGTGATGGAAGAGCTGGCGGAACCGCATATAATCGCGGAGTTTACAGGGGAGAGCACGACAGTCGGCGAGCTGGACGACCCCGAACATCCGCCGATTATGGTCTCCTTACCGCTGATCGTGACCGTACCGTTTCTGGCCAGAGCCCGGCCCGTCAGGGTGCCGCCATTCAGCGTGATGCTCGCTAGCGCCATGATATTTCCCGCAAAGCTGGTGCCCGTCTGGATGGTCGCGGAGGAGCCTACCTGCCAGAACACATTGCAGGGCGATGCGCCGCCGGCAAAAACTACGCTAGCACCGGTGGCAGTTGTCAAAGTGCTGCCAATCTGGAATATCCACACGTCGGTAGAGCTACCGGTCAGCGTCAAGGTTCCGTTCAGCTGCGCCGCCGTCGAAAAGCAGTAAACTCCCGGGCCCAAGTTCATATTGGTCCCGGTGCCCAGGGCGCCAGTAAGCGGCGTACACGACGGCCTGCCGGCTGCGTCAAGGTACGCGGCAGTTAGGTCCGTCTTCGCTGTTGTCACGACGGCGCTCCCCGCCGTGTACAACGTGCCACCGGTGACCTGGCTTGCCAAAAGTCCCGTGACCGAGGTTGTGGGAGCACTTCCAACACTACGGACAATCGTGGTTCCGGCGTCAGCGCTCGTGATGCCGCCACCGGCCAGCACCGCAAAGTTGGCCGCTGAATTCAGGTTAGGGGCTTGGGCATAGGCATTTGATCCCAGCGCCAGGAAAACCAATAAACAAGTGCCACGGAATTTCATACGTTTCTCCAGCAGCTTTCGCAGTGTATTTCCAGGATTAGGAAGTTCTTGACGGCGATAGCATGAGGTGTCAATTCGAAACAGTCTGTTCCATATTGGACATCATGGGGCCTATTCGTGCAGGTTGAGAGTAATAGTCCTTAGATAGAGTAGAGAATTCGATCTCATTACAAATTCCTCGAATGAGGCCTCCGACCAGTCCAAGTGTGGCTGGGGAACGGCAAAAGCAGGCAGCCGACCAATGAAGAGTTGGTGAGGTAGATTGAAAACCAGCGACTTAACGAGTGTTGACTACGACTGATCGATCAGGCGGTGGTGAATAGCGTAGAGCGCCAATTCGAGGCGGTCGGAGACGCCGAGTTTGTCGAAGATGTTGTGGAGATGATTTTTTACGGTTTGTTCGGAGATGAAAAGCTTCTCGCCGATTTCCTTGTTGCGGAAGCCCTGGGCAACGAGCTGGACGATTTCTTTTTCGCGGTCGCTGAGCAGGGGCTTTTCGCGGCGTGGGCCTGATTCGGCTGATTTTGAAAACGCTTTCATGACTTCGGCGGTCATGCGGTTATCGAGCCAGATTTCACCGGCATGTACGCGATGAATACTTTTGACGAGAAGATCGGTGGCGGACTGCTTCAGCACCACGCCGCGAGCGCCAAGGCGCATGGCGCGAACTACGTCGCGATCATCTTCAGCGGCAGTGAGAACAACGACGCGCGTGGGCAATGTATCGAAATTGACTTCCTCGAGCACGGCGAGGCCGTCTTTATCAGGCATGCGGAGATCGAGGAGAAGAATATCGGGCTTGAGCTTGGCGAGAAGCTTGATGCACTCGGCGCCGTTCTGAGCTTCGCCGACGATGGTGATGTCCTCATCGGAATCGAGGAGCTTGCGAAGACCATCGCGAAAGATGGCGTGATCATCGGCTAGTAGTACCCGTATCTGCTGTTTTGCTGTCTTGGCCATATTCATGTCAGGGTTTGTAAGTACAAACCCTGAAACCCGTTACCCGAGTGGAACTTCGATCGTCAGACGCGCTCCATGGCCCGGGTTCGACTCCACAGTCAGAACCCCGCCCACGGTTCGCGCGCGCTCCTTAATGGAAATGGGACCCAGCCGCAGCCGATCCAGTTCATCGGCGGTAAACTTGCCGGCAAAGCTAAAACCCTCGCCGTTGTCGTCTACTACGAGTACTAGGCGGCTATCGTCCTGCGACAGTTTTACCACGACATGGGAAGCCTTAGCATGCTTTTTTATGTTGTTGAGTGCTTCACGGTAAATCTGGAAAATCTCGCGGCAGACGCGGTCGGGAGCGCGTAACTGGGTGGAATCGATGAGCAAATCCAGCGCGATGGTGGATTCGTTGCGGTAGCGCTCGGCAAAACCGCGCATCAGGTCTACCAAATCAGCGCTTTGGACGCGCAGAGGGCGCAGGTCGGTGACGATCTGTCGGAGTTCGGCGCCTTCGTTTTTAACGGTCTGCTGGAGGGTGGTGAGGCCGGCGACGGCCTGGTCCGGAGTTGCGGGGACGCGGCGGCGAAGGACGTCGAGCTGGATTTCGATGCTAAGGAGGGTCTGGAGAATGCCATCGTGGAGGTCGCGGGCGATACGGCTACGCTCGGCTTCGATGGCGCGGGCGCGCAAGTGCCTCAAAAGAAAGATGTTCTCCAAGGAAGAGCTGATATGCAGAGCGATGCGTTCGAGCCAGGCTAAGTCCTCTTTTTGGAAAGGTTTACGGCCATTCAGGAGGAAGAGACGGCCGGTGGCCTGGCCTCCTTGCTCGAATGCGACGGTCATCAGGGAGCGGACTTTGAACTCCTGCTGGGCTGGGCCGGGCAGGCGGGGTAGGGTCTTGATCGGGCGGCCATTGCGGCGATCCCAGCCAAAACCGGAGCCTTGGCCGATGAGCGAGTTCCAGCAGATGGTGGCGTCGAGGTCGTCGAGCAGAAAGCCGTCGGTGCGCGAAAGGGGCATGCTTTCAGGAACAAGGCGCTCGCTTTCACCGGACTTTAAGCGCCAGAGGAAGATGCGTTCAAGATCGGTGTCGCGATAAAGGAGCAAAGCCTCTTCGGCGTTGAAACTGCCGGCGAGCTCTTCGAGAAAGAGGCGAAGGGACTCGGCGAGGCCCTGGTCCACCTGCATCGTGGAGCTGATCCGAGAGAAAAACTCGATTTGGGCGGCGTAGCGGCGATTGAGATCACCAAGATAGGCGAGGCCGGCGCCGCCGGCAAAGGTACCGACGGTGATTCCGAGCCAGGAGACAACGCGCATCCAGTGAATTTCACCTTTGACGGCGGTGAGAAACACCAGAACCAGCGAGAGCGCGCCAGCAAGCGGCAACGTAAGAGAAGAACCCCAGCGAATGCCTCCCGCGTAACAGATGAACATGTACGGAAACCAGACGGGAACTGTGGAGGGGCTGATGTACATGAGAAAGCCAAGCGCGAGAATGTCGCAGGCCAGCGGCAAGTGCCAGCCACGCTTGCGAAGAAGGCGCTCGAGCTGGGTAACCACTAGCGCAACGATCAGGTAGGCGACCAGGAAAGAAGCGGAACGGTGCGCTTCGCGCGAAGGCGGCTGCTCCAGCATGGCAAGGAGCGCCAGCAAAATAAAAACAGGGCGGGCATTCGCGATCTGCTGATCGAAATGGTGCCGATCCGTTTGATGGGGGCTCATGCGCGGGGACGCTATTCCTGGGAATCAGTTTAACAAGCGAGGGGAGGTGGTGAGGCGTCCGCTCTTGCGCACGTTTCCAGCCTGCAACGGGCGCGGAGAAAAGAGAACCCCTCGCGCGCTACGGCGCTGTTCTTATACTGCCTATAACCATTAGGAAATCGCCGGATCGGGGGTGCACGGCCGCACGGACAAATCCACCATAATTCAAATGACGAGCGGAGAGTTCGGAAATCTGTCCTCGCAGGCTCGCTCGAAAGGAAGACCGATGGTTCGCGGAGCAAGAATGATAGCGCTGGCTTGTCTTTGGCTGGCCCCGCTATTAATCCTTTATACGGCCTTGGTCTCCGATTGGGTTTCGACGTGGGAAACCCTAGCGGTGCCGTCCATGAGGCCGCCGTTCATGGATCTTTGCGCCATCACCAACGGAGTGAAAACGCGGCAAATGGGAAGCGACCCGCTGATCAACAATCCCTCCGACCCCTACCATCGGCCGCTGCCCTATCCGCGGATCTGGGTTCAAGCTTTTTCTTGGCTGGGAATCCGCGAGTCGCAAACACGCTACCTTGGAATAGCTTTCTGCGTGCTTTACTTGAGCTGTGTTTCGTGGCTGATCCTGCAATGCCGGAGCAGCCTCGGAGCGATTGTCCTGGCGATTGCGTCGCTTTCCCTTGCGCCGCTGCTCGCCATCGAGCGCGGAAACATCGATTTGTTCATTTTCTTTCTGCTGTTCACCGGATGTGTGGCAAGCAACCGATTCCTGAGGTCGGGAGTTTTTTTTGTAGCGACAGTACTCAAGATTTATCCAATCGCGGCGCAGATGGTTGACGCGATCCGTCGTCCGCTGAAAGAGAATCGCGTGGCGATTGCAGCGGCGCTCGCAGGAGCCGCCATGTGGAGCTGGAAATGGCAGGAATTCAGTGCCGTCCGGCAGGCTGCGCCGGTATCAACATTTTTGGCGTTTGGAACGCTCACGCTAAAGGCGCAGTCGGAATACCTGAGCGGCGGGCTGCTCGCGTGCGCTTTGGCGGCGTGTGGGGTGATCCTGGGACTCGCCTGGGTCAGCCGTCCCGACTTTGAAAAAACGGTTCTCAATTCAAGATTCGGAGAACTGTTTCTGATCTTTGGCGGAATTTACGTTTTTACCTTTGCAGCCGGTTCGAATTACAACTACCGGCTGATTTTCCTGATTCCAACGTTGCCTCTTGCTTTTGAGCTCGTTCGAAGCACGAAGTATCGCCTGTGGGGAATCATTTACGTTGCCGCGGTGCTCGCGGCGGAAAATGCAGTGGCGTTGGGGATTTATCAGGGAATTCCCCTTGAGGATTTTGCGACATTTACGTTGTTTGCGATGATCCTGCCGATCCTGTTGAAACAGGCGAAGGAATTTCTCCTGGGCTCCGCCGCGCTCTTTCAGGCACCAGCAAGCATTGCGGCTTCTCACGACAAAGTTGCTGGATGAAGGATGGGTTTTTTCGTCTAGCCGAAGACTTACTTGCTGGGAACATACGAACTAAAACCAGCGCGCGCAATGCCTTCTTAGTCAGCTTTTCGAGTGCTTGAAGCTCGCATTTTGATGCGGATCAGGCCCACCCAGGTCATCTTGAGCAGCAGCAGCCCGTGGCGGAAACGCTGGATATTCGTTTCGCCGTAGGTGCGAGCAAGGTAGCGGATGGGGATGTCCACAATTCCCAGGCCCAGGACCGCCGCGGGATAGAGCAACTCAAAATCGCCGAAAGGATCGAAGTCACCGAAATCGCGGCGCCACGCCACCATGCGCTGGTAGTCGCTGCGAGTGACGAGTTTTGTGCCGCAGAGTGAATCACCGATGCGAACGTCCAGAACCGCGCTGAGCATTTTCGCGAAGAAAATATTTCCCAGGCGATTTAAGAAACGCATGGCATCGCCTTCCATGGGGTAAACCAGCCGCGACCCATTGATGAAATCGCCGAAGCCGTGACAATAGGCTTCGTAGAAACGCCCGAGCATTTCGGGTGGCATGGTCAGATCCGCGTCGAGAATGACGAGAAGAGGCTGAGTCGCATGAGAAAAACCGAGTCTTACGGCGTCGGCCTTGCCTTTTCCGGTTTGTTGCCAGGCTTGAATTCGAAAGCGGTCCCCATAAAGAGCTGAAACACGCTGGATCTCTTCCCACGTGCCGTCATTCGAATGGCCTTCCACAAATACAATTTCCGTCTCGCAACCAAGATCGGGAAAACGCTTCAGCGCATTTTCGATGTTCCCGCGTTCATTGCGCGCCGGAATGATGCAGGAAATTCCCGGCCGGGATTGCCGGCCCAGCGGGCGCAAGATAACGATGTACGTCAGGCTAAACCATCGGACGAGCGGGACGAGCGGCAGAACTCGATTGATAACATTGCCAAGTCCGAAGAGCTTCCATGGACAGTAGACCGCCAGCCGGCTGCGGACAATCTCAAAGCCGGCTACTTTGACGATGTTGCGAAGATCCACTTGCGTGACGAAGGTGCTGGGAAGTTCGCCTTTTCTGATCCCTAACCGGTTGGCTAGGCTGTAGAGCGAGCGCAGATAGGGGTTATAAAGGATGGCGATAACGCGCGAGGTGCGTGAAAGATTCGGCTTCAGCTGGGACAGCAGTCCTTGAATATCGTATTCGTGATTGAACGTTCCATTGATTAAGATCGCCGTGCGCTTTTCGGTTTCGCTGGAGAGATCGGGGAACGGCTGTTCCCGTTCGACGGTTTGCTTGACCGGAGCATCCATCGCGGCGAGCAAGCCGCCGGTGTCTTCTTCACGGGGCAGCCACTGAATCAGCCGGTCGTAATACCTCGTGAGAGTGGACAACTCTCCCGCGAGGAAAGCGTTCACATATTTCTTCCAGCGCGGCGTGGCGATAGGGGCCACATCCGGGGCTTTTTTCACTTCTCCCTGTGACGACTCCGTGGGTTGCGTCTCAACAATCGTAGTTATGGCCGGCTCCCATTCCCTTTCAGACGGCGCTCGTTCGAATCCGCGCCACGAAATAGTTCTTATGCGCGCATCGCAAGTTTCGCGTTGCTTTCGAACCAGCGAATCGTTTCGCGCAGCCCATCGCGCAGCGAAGTCTTGGCTTTCCAGCCAAATTCCGCAAGCGCGCGTGAAGTGTCCAGGCAACGGCGCGGCTGGCCGTCCGGTTTCGAAGCGTCCCAGCGAATCGCGCCCTGGTATCCGACGAGCGAACGGATTTGTTCGAGCAAGTCGCGAATGCTGATCTCCTCACCAGCGCCCAGATTCACCAGGTCGGGCTTCTCATATTTCTCGGCGGCCAGGACAATGGCTTCGGCGGCATCCTCAACATAGAGAAATTCGCGCGTGGCGCTCCCGGTTCCCCAAGCGAGCACTTCCGTCGCGTGCTCTTGCTTCGCTTCCCAGCACTTGCGGATCAGCGCGGGAATGACATGGGAGGTCTCCAGGTCAAAATTATCGCGAGGACCGTAAAGATTCACGGGCGTAAGATAAATGCCGTTCAATCCATACTGCTGTCGGTAAGCCTGCAACTGCACGAGGAGCATTTTTTTCGCCAGGCCGTACGGTGCGTTGGTCTCTTCCGGATAGCCGTTCCAGAAATTTTCCTCGCGGAAAGGCACGGGCGTGAACTTGGGATAAGAACAAATGGTCCCGGCGCATACAAATTTTTCAATTCCCGCAATGCGCGCCGCTTCGATGGCATTCAGGCCCATCGCAGCGTTGTCGTAGAAAAAACGACCGGGGTTGGTGCGGTTGGCGCCAATGCCCCCGACGACCGCAGCGAGGTGGATGAAAACGTCCGGGCGCGCTTCCTTATAGAGCCGCAGCGCTTCCGGTTTTTCGCGCAGGTCGTATTCGCGGCTGCGCGGCACGATAATTTCCCGGCAGCCGGCCGCGCGCAGTTTCTCCACAACAAACGAGCCGAGAAAACCGCTGCCCCCGCTGACGACCACGCGCCGGTTGCTCCAGTAGCTCATTTTTTTCCTTTAGTGCTGCGAAGCCCGGCCGCTGACGGCTTGCACCATGCTGGTGACGGAACTCTGCCAGCGATGCCAGTGTCCGATTTTCTTTTCGAGAATGGATTTGCCATCGCCGCGCGGCTTGAGGCCGGCGGCTTCGACGTCCGCATCCACCATGATGGCGACCAGATCCTGGAATCCAATTTGCGATTTCCACCCCAGTTTCGTGCGCGCTTTGCTGGCATCCGCGACAAGCACATCCACTTCCAACGGCCGGAGATAGCGTTCGGACATTTTGATGTGCTTCTTCCAGTCCAGGCCCGCGTAAGCAAACGCCGCTTCCACAAATTCGCGCACGGAATGCGTTTCACCGGTTCCGATCACGTAGTCATCGGCGGTATCCTGCTGCAGGATTTGCCACATGGCTTCGACGTATTCAGGCGCGTAGCCCCAGTCGCGGCGCGCGTCCAGGTTGCCGAGGTATAAGGTATCTTCGCGGCCCGCGAGGATCGCGGCGACGCCGCGGGTAATCTTGCGGGTCACGAAAGTTTCGCCGCGCCGCGGGCTTTCGTGATTGAACAAAATGCCGTTGGCAGCGTGAAGGTGATAGCCCTCGCGATAAATCCGGGTCATCCAATAAGCGTAAAGTTTTGCAGCCGCATAAGGACTGCGCGGTTGAAAAACGGAGGTTTCACTTTGTGGCGGCGCGGCGGAGCCGAACATCTCTGAACTCGACGCTTGATAAAACCGCGTCTTCGCGCCACTCCGGCGGATGGCTTCCAGCAACCGCATGGTACCGAGGCCGGTGACGTCCCCGGTGTATTCGGGAATATCAAAGCTCACTTTCACGTGACTCTGTGCCGCCAGGTGGTAAAGCTCGTCGGGCACGAGCGTGTAAATCAGATTCAGAATCCATTCCGTGCTGGACAAATCGCCGTGATGGAGAAAGAGCTTCGTTCCTGGATGATTGGGGTCCTGATAGATGTGATCGATGCGCGAAGTATTGAAGGTGCTCGCGCGGCGGATGATTCCGTGGACCTCATAGCCTTTGGAGAGCAGCAACTCCGCCAGATACGATCCGTCCTGGCCCGTTATTCCGGTGATGAGTGCGCGTTTCATGCGTTCAGTCCTTCTCGTAACCAGCGAAGCGATTGGAGTGCGCAACAATCGGATGCGTCTTAGGGTGAGACGCGTACCCTCAGCTTCCTAATTCGTAAATTCAAGCATACCAACGGTGGCCGTCAATGTTTTTTCACGTTGCGCGCGCCGTGTCCTACAGGAGACGGTCTGCGGGTTCAGTGATGACCATCGCGGCTGAGCTTCCGCATTGCGCTCCCAGATTTCCGCGGTCCAATCCCCTAGTGAAACCGGTTCCGGAAGCAAGGGCCTGACGCGGTGGTAATGTGACCGCAAATAGTTCCCGAGAGTTTGATCGAAATCCGTGCCGAACCGGAGAACTCCATATTCGGGGAAAATCCGGTTCGACCAGATAAGGTAGCGAATTTGTTTCCGCTCGATCTGGCCAATCACATCGTCGGTCATTTTTCCGGGCACCACAAGCCCAGGAGTGAATGCGAAGACGCGCAGCGGGCAGTCTACGCCGGAAAGGAAGTAGAGGCTGGTGTCTTCGGGGACCGAGAGAACTGCTTCGCCGCGGGCGTTCTGCTCCTTCATGAACTGAATGGCCGCTTGATACTGCTCGGCCTGAGCTTTGGGAACGACAATCGTGCCGCGCTCCGTTGCGAGCACGCCTAGTGCCCTTCCTGGGTTGTCACTGCGCCGGGAGTTCATGACTGTTATGCTCAAAACCGCGATGCAGAGGAGCAGCTCCGCGCGGGAAACAGACTGGCCCGATTGCGCGGCACGCGGAATAAAGAGCCTCGCAATGATCAGGAATGAGAGAACCACAGGCCCGTCGTAGTAAATCGCATAGCCCCAGGGGATGACTCGGAGCAGGATTCGAAACGCAAGCAGGGACGCAAATGTCAGCAACAGGGCCACGGCAGCGGCTCGGCTCTCCGCCGGATGCCGCCAGAAATACCACCAGGCAGCGGCGGCGGCGAGCGCCACGTACAAACCCATGTCTTGGGGGAAAAAGACGATACGCAGAGCATCACCCCAGGACTGCGTAAAGATCAAGGATACGAGCGCGGTCAGGAAGAGCACGGCCCTCAGAGAAATTTCTCTTCGGCCCGTTCGTTTCCACGTCGCGAGCAAATGAAATCCCTGGAGGATTCCCAGCAAAGCGAAAGTGCGCTGCGCGGCATCGCCGAGCGCGGCGCCAGTGATGCTGAATCCGGTGGATGCCAGCCAGAACTTGCCGTACGTCTTCATGAAATAGGACGTCGGCCAGCTCATGAAGTTTTCCTGCAAGATGAAGTCGACGCCTGCGATGGAGATCATCCAGCGAATGACCAGGGAGCAGAGCAAGATGCCCGGCAAAATTGCCGCCAGATCCAAGGGGATGGTTTTCCAGCTACGGCGCTGAATGCTGCGCGCGGCGATGAGCAACACCAGCGTCAGAAAACAGGCCGCACCAAATTCCAATTTGAGGAGCAGTGCGGAGGCCGCCGCCAATCCCGCGACCATGATCCAGCCCCAGCTCGGAGAGGACAGAGCCATCACGACTAGCCACAGAAAAAAACAGGCCACCAGGCATCCATAAACGGAGCTGAAACTATAGGGCAGAGGAAAAGAGAACAAGGATGGATGAAAGGCCTGAATCACCACGACCGCACCAGCTGTCCATCCCGCCAACCCGAAAGACAAACGCATGCCAACGAGATAGAGCAGGATTGCCGAGCCCAGCGCAGAAAGCGACCCCGCCCAATAGAGAACGTTTAGCTGTACGCCGAACAAATGGAAGAGCCCGCTGTTGAAATAGGGAGCGGCGGGACCGTACATGAACCAGATGTCCCGGTAGAGCATCTTCCCTTCCGCGAGCACTGCGGGAATGTACATCTCACGGCCCGTATCGATGGTCAAGTTTCCCCAATGAGCCCACGTGGCAAACATCCACGCCGCCCACAGGATCACAAGCGCGAAGAGGCCGCCTAGCGTGGTGAGATTCCAGGGAACTGGAGAACCAGAGGTCAAGCGCGAAAAAGAATCATCAAGCCACTGGCGAGCACTCGCGGACGGCGATTCTGAAAGTTTTGGCGGAGATAAAGTCTCGGCGGGCATCGTGTGCTGTCAAGAATACCAACGCCGCGCTGCGGATTTCTCCGGGAAGAGTCCGGCAGTGCCCAAGATGAAACGCCGGGAGCCACTTTTCCACGCGCGGGAATTAGCGTAGACTGAAGGAGTTCGTCGGTGGTGGGAGTAGCTCAGCTGGTAGAGCGTCGGTCTGTGGCACCGAATGTCGCGGGTTCAAGCCCCGTCTCCCACCCCAAATCTTACTTTCCACAGAAAATCTGGTCGACCTTGTATTTTTGAAAAGCGCGATCTGCCGTCAGCAAAGTCATTTCTTCGATCAGAGCCTGGGCGATGAGCATCCGGTCAAACGGGTCCCGGTGATGCATCGGCAGAGCGCCAGCGCGCAAGGCGTGTTCGTGGGTGATATTGAGCGCCTGCATGGGCCAGGAACGCAACGCGAGAGGTACGAATTCCAGAGGCGCCTTCGGAAGACGCAGTGCCCCTAACGCAAACTTGATAGCGATTTCCCATGTGCCAACGGCGGAGAAGTGCAACTCAAACGAGGAGGAAGTCAGAATCTCCTGCGCTCTGGCGTTTAGTCTATTTTCACCGTTCAGGGCCCAGAGAAACACGCTCGTATCAAGCAAATACTTCATGCCTGCTTCTTGGATTTCCCGGCGCGCTTCGGCTTTCGACCTTCAAATAGATCAAGCAAATCGTCGGGAAGGGGAGCGTCAAAATCATCAGGGACGGTGAACTGCCCGCGAAACATCCCCAGGACGCGCTGCGCCTTCTCCCTGGGGACAGGGATCAGGCGCGCCACCGGAACACCGCGGTTCGCGATGGTAATTTCCTCGCCAGCGGCAACGCGGCGCAGCAGCATAGAGAATTGCGTTTTCGCCTCGTGCGTATTCACTTTCCTCATAAACTCATACTAGACTAAGTTAGTGGACTAAGTCAAGTCGTTACTCCCTGTTTCGCATTGGGCCTCATTCTGTCTATCATGAATCATGACCTCCCTGCGGTGCCGCGGTTTGCTGTTTGATATGGATGGAGTCTTGGTGGACTCGACGCCGGCGGTGGCGCGTGTGTGGTCCGTCTGGGCGCGCAAGCATGGTCTTGATCCCGAAACGGTGGTGAAGCTAGCGCACGGAAGGCCCAGCATCAGCACGATTCTCGAGCTCCTCCCTCGTGCAGACCATGACGCGGAGGATCGCGAAGTGGAGCGTATGGAAATCGCGGACGTTGAAGATATCGTGGCCCTGCCGGGCGCCGCAGAGCTTCTGCATTTGCTGCCATCGAACCGATACGCGATCGTGACTTCCGCTACGCGGGCGCTGGCGGAGGTGCGGCTGAGCGCAGCAGGGTTCTCCATCCCTGAAAATCTCGTGACCGCACGCGACGTCCAGCGCGGCAAACCGTATCCGGATCCTTATTTGAAAGGCGCGCAGTTCCTAGGGGTTCAACCCACGGAATGCGTGGTCGTTGAAGATGCGCCATCCGGCATCCGCGCCGGAAAAGCAGCGGGCGCGCGCGTTGTGGCGCTGCGGACGACTTCCAGTGATGCAGAACTTGAAGAGGCGGGCGCGGACTGGATCGTCAACGATTGTGCCGACCTGTTTTTGGAATCTGAGGCCGGGAACGAAGAGTTCTTAGTTCTGCGCCGTCGAACAAAATAGTCCAAGACTTTGCGCGAACAGGTACAATCTCAACTTCGCAAAATGACGAACGATGAGCCTACCCGAGGAGAGAACTGATGATCCGTGTGAAGAATCTGGGTGTGTTGTTAGCTCTAGCATTGGCCCTGGGCACCATCAGCGCGAGCCTGCACGCGCAAGAGAAAGACGCGAAGCCCGCTGATAAGCCGGCGGAGGCGGCTCCTGTTCCCGCCAAGGAAGAATCGTCGATCACCGATCACACCATCAAGCTGGGCGGGCAAACGATTCCCTACAAGGCCACGGCGGCCACGATTTTAATTAAGAATGAGAAGGACGAACCGACGGCGCTGATTTATTACACCGCTTATACACGCAGCGACGCGAAGGATCTCAGCCAGCGGCCGGTATCCTTTGTATACAACGGCGGGCCAGGCTCTTCTTCCGTATGGCTGCACATGGGTTCGTTTTCGCCGCGCCGCGTCATCACCACGAATGCCGAGTCGACGCCGCCGGCTCCCTACAAGCTGGTGGAAAACGCCAATTGCCTGCTGGACAAAACGGATCTGGTGTTCATTGACCCCGTCGGAACGGGATTCAGCCATGCCGTCGGCAAAGCCCAGGACAAGGACTTCTGGGGCGTGGATCAGGACGTCAAGTCCCTGGCGCAATTCATCGCCACCTACGTCAGCCGCAACAGCCGCTGGAATTCACCCAAGTTTCTGATTGGCGAGAGCTACGGCACGTTCCGCTCGGCGGCGCTTTCGAATTATTTGCAGTCGCATGACGGCATGTACTTCAACGGCATTGTGCTGATCTCCTCCGTGCTGGATCTCGGAACCATCTCCTTCAATGCCGGCGAAGATATGCCCTACATTTTCTATCTGCCCAGCTATGCGGCCACCGCGTGGTATCACAAAGTATTAAAGGACCGTCCGGAAAATCTGAACGCTTTTCTGGAGGAAACGCGCAAATTTTCGCAGACGGATTACGCCGATGCCTTGATGAAAGGGTCGAAGCTTGGTGACGCGGAGAAATCCGCCGTCGCGAAAAAACTTTCGCGCTACACCGGCCTGAGCGAAGACTATCTGGTCAAAGCAAACCTGCGCGTCAATTTGCCGCAATTCATGAAGGAATTGCAGCGCGCCCGCGGACTGACCACCGGCCGCCTGGACGCGCGCTTTTCCGGTTGGACCTACGATCTGCTCGGCGAATACGCCGAATACGATCCACAGGATACTTCCATCACCGGTCCCTTCACAGCGGTATTCAACAACTACGTTCGCGATGAACTGAAATTCGGCCAGGATAAGGTTTATCACACGGGCGCTGACGAAGCGGGGCAGAATTGGGACTGGAAGCACCGCGGCGGCGGTGACAATTTCGGTTTCCCCGGTTCTCCCAACGTGGAAGGCGACCTGATCCAGGCACTGCTCACCAATCCGCACTTGCAAGTCGAAGTGGAAAATGGAATCTACGACCTGGCAACGCCGTTCTTTGCCACGGAATACACCATGGAGCACCTCGGCTTGCCCGATAAGTTGCAGAAGAACATCCACCTGCAATATTACGACGCCGGACACATGATGTATTTGCGGGATGAGGATCTCGCGAAGCTGAAAGCGAATATCGCCAGCTTTATTGACAGCGCGTCCAAATAACAATCGGACGAAACACAAAAAGGGCCGAATCTGGCCGGAGTTCCCCAGGGACGCCACTCCTTTTGTTCGTGGCGGCCCGCTTGTTTTTTCGGCCACCCTGTCCCTTCGGACAGTTATTCACACGAAATTCGGCCATCGCCGTACCCTGGCCAAAACAGACCGCTCGCCTATACTGCAATGGGCGCAGGAATCAGCGCCCTGACTTCACTTCGAGCGACCCGCCCCTTTTTTCCCGGGCCTCACAAGGATGCGACCTATTCATGGGGACATTAACGCAACCAATGCCGCCGCAGTCGGCGCCTGCGCAGGCGCCCGCTTCCCCGGCGGTACAGAGAACGATTCACACGGCGCAGCTCGTCACCGCCATGCTCAAGGCCAACACGCGCGTAAGTGATTTGATTTTCTCGCCCGGGCGCGCGCCGCAAATCGAAGTGAACGGCCAGCTCGTCGAGCTCAAATACAAGGGGCTGGAGTGCCTCACGCCTCAAGACACCAGCTACATCGCTCACGACATCATGGGCAAGAACGAGGCGCCCGTTCGAAAACTGGAGCAGGATGGCTCCGCTGATCTTTCCTATGGCATTACCGGCGTCGCGCGTTTCCGCGTGAATATTTTCAAACAGCGCGGAAGCTACGCCGTGGTCATGCGTGTGATCCCAGACAAGATCCCCGGCTTCCAGGAGCTGCATCTGCCCGCGGCCCTGACGGACATCGTGGAGTTGAGAAACGGGATCGTGCTCGTTACTGGCCCGACGGGTTCGGGCAAATCTTCAACGCTCGCCGCAGTTCTCGACAAAATGAACGAAGAGAAGGCCTATCACATCCTCACGATTGAAGATCCCATCGAGTTCCTGCACCGTCACAAGAAATCGACCATCCATCAGCGCGAATTGCACACGGACACGCCAAGCTTTGCGCTGGCTCTGCGCGCGGCATTGCGACAGGCGCCCAAAGTCATTCTGGTGGGCGAAATGCGCGATCGCGAGACCATCGAGATCGCGTTGGAAGCTTCCGAAACCGGCCACTTGGTTCTCTCGACTCTCCATACCATTGATGCCGCGAAAACCGTGGAGCGCATCGTGGGAGTTTTTCCGCTGGCGGACCAGCTGACCATTCGAACGCGCTTTTCGAAAGCCTTCCGCTGCATCGTTTCGCAGCGCCTCCTTCCGACCAAAGACGGCAAGGGGCGCATCGCCGCCGTGGAAATTCTGAAATCCACCATGCGCACGCGCGAATACATCGAAAAAGGCGAAAGCGAAGGCAAGTCGCTTCTCGACGCCATGCGCGACGGCAGCACCGAAGGCATGCAGCACTTCGACGGCGAAATCGAAAAGCTTATCCGCGAAGGGCTCGTCGATTTCGAAACCGGCCTGACCTATTCGTCAAACGCCGGCAATCTGCGCCTCGAAATGGCCGATTACACCGAAGGCCGCAGCCACAGGACAACCTCAGCCAAGGCGAACGATACCGCTGTGGTCGAAATCGAAAGATAGATAAATCAGGAAAAGCGCGGCTTCAACGCCGAAATCGGTTATCCTGTGACGGACTTGGCGCCCGATCCAGGTCCGGACTCCGAAAATATCCCCTGAGATGAATTCTTCGAGCGGCAGCACGATGCTGCAATTCCCTACCGCAATTATTGTTGTTCTCGCCGGTGCGTTCGGATTTATTTTGATCAGTCTTCTCGCACCTCGGTCCAGTGAGAACTTTTTCCGCCGCTTCGAACGGGCGTTCACCAGACTGGCGGAGCGAAAAACACTCTCCGTCTGGGTCTTTTTTTTTTCCGTGATGGTCCTCCGCCTGGCGGCTCTGCCGCTGCTGCCCGTTCCCGTTCCCGGCATTCACGATGAATTCAGCTACCTCTTGATGGGCGACACGTTCGCGCACGGGCGGCTGGCCAATCCGATGCACCCCATGTGGATGAGTTTCGAAACATTTCACGTCAATTGGTTTCCCACCTATTCCTCAAAATATCCGCCCGCGCAAGCGATCGTTCTAGCGCTTGGATACTTGTTCGGACTTCCGTGGATCGGCGTGCTACTCAGCACCGCCGCGATGGTCGCCGCGATTCTCTGGATGCTGCAAGGGTGGCTTCCCGCGCGCTGGGCATTTCTTGGCGGCATATTGATAGCGCTGAAATTTGGAATCGCCAGCTACTGGATGAATAGCTATTGGGGAGGAGCCGTTGCGGCCACAGGAGGCGCGCTGGTGTTTGGCGCGTTGCCCAGAATCATGCTTCGCGCGCGCACACGCGATGCATTGTTGTTCGGACTTGGAATCGCCATCCTGGCCAACAGCCGGCCTTACGAAGGAATGCTCCTATGCATCCCAGTGGCTGGCTGGTTTCTCTGGTGGCTTTCCGGAAAGGCAAAATCACGCGCGGCCCTGCGCACTCGCGTCAGGAAGATTCTTTTGCCGGTGGGAGCCATGCTTTTACTCACCGTTTCCTTCATGGGTTATTACAACTGGCGCCTAACGGGAAGCTCTACTCGGTTTCCCTACGTCTTGAACGCGCGCACCTACGAATCGGCGGGGCTTTTTCTTTGGAATCATCCCCGCGCGCCGCTGCATTACAACAACCAGCAGTTCGAAGATTTCTATAATGGCTGGGAACTCGAGAACTACGACAACTCCTGGCATGGCGTCTGGAAAGTGACCGTTGAAAAAATCACGCGTAGCGCAAGCACTTACTTCTGGTGGGGAGCACTGCTGCTCGTGCCGGGATTGCCGTTTGCTTTTTTCGACCGCAAAATGCGCCTGCCGCTAACAATCTTCTTCCTGGTAAGCGCCGGATTTTTCACCGTGATCTGGTCGATGCCCCATTATGCAGCGCCAATGACCTGCGCGATTTTCCTGCTTTTGGCGCAGGCCATCCGGCATTTACGTGCGATGAAGATTGCCGGACGCCCCATCGGCATGTCGCTCGCGCGCGCTGCTGTGCTGCTTCTCGCAATGGATACCGTGCTCGCCACCACCAGCGGCGTTTGCGATCCGCTGAAGTGGACTTGCCAGGGCGATCCCAGCCGCACCGCGATCATCGAAAAACTTTCTCATACTCCCGGGAAACACCTCATCATCGTCCGCTATGGCGACGATCACAATATTCATGACGACTGGGTTTTCAACGGAGCGGATATCGACGGCGCCAAGGTGCTCTGGGCGCGCGAAACGAATCCTCAACAGGACGCCAGGCTCTTCGCTTATTTCAAGGACCGACAAATCTGGCTGGTCGAACCCGACACCGACAATACCGAGCTGCTTCCCTACCCTCTCGCCATCGTGCCGCCGAAAAACTGAACGACCGTCCTATTTTATTTTCCGAAGCAGCGCCACAAAATGCAGCCCTCGGCCTACAAGGAGGTTGAATGGCAGGGGGTAAAGTGGCATCTTCGAAGTCCAACTCGCCTCCGCCAGCCCGCACTTGGAAAAGTGCTCCTCCCACTCTCTGCGGCTTTGATAGTTGTACGTCAGCACCACGCCGTGCGGCCGGTTGCCCACCCAATCCATCAAACGAAGCATCGCATCATCAAAAAAGTTCTCGTCCAGATGATCCTTCAGCAGAACAAACGAGCGGCTCACGCGCGCGGCTTCACAAAGCAAAATCGCCGGATCCTGCGTATGGTGCAACACATCCACAAAGAGGCAGACATCGAAGGAAGTATCCGCGAACGGGAGTGATACGCCATCAAACGCGCGGCACTCGATTTTGCATTCCGGCCGCGCCAGAAACTCGACGCCCTGAATGGAGATGTCCGGCCGGTGTCGCGCAATAAGGCTCGCAATCGTTCCGTCTCCACACCCGATGTCCAGCACGGATGCGTTTCGCGGAATCTGGGCCGCGAGCGCTTCCGCAAGAACGCGCGTCCGCCGCTGAAAAATGAAGGCCTGGTGCCAACGCCCGATCCAGGAGAGTGGCCAGGAAAGCGGCCGCGATGGCTGCGGTGTGGCGGCCATTTATCTCTGGTCGTAATCGCCGATAAAGGTGCCGCGGCTGATGCCCAGCATACTTAGGAAGAAGGAAGCAAAAATCACCTGCACCCCGAGGAACAGCCACATGGACCAGAAAAGAACTTGGCGGACTTCGTGCAGCGGCCCGAACCCGCTCGCTGCCCACTGCCAGGTAATCCACGCGCAGCCCGCGAGTCCCGTAAGAAACAATGCCCCGCCTAGAAACAACCCGGACTCCAGAGTGACGCGCCGCAGGACGCGCTTCAAAGACACCGTATTGCGGTCAAAGCGTTCCGCATAACTGAAAACCTTAGCGAAAGCGCCGATCGAGAGGATCTGCGCGCCCATCAACGTGAAAATCACCCCGAAGATCATCGTGTGCAGATCCAGCGTGATGCGTGGCGTGATGGTCCGCGGCCCCGGCAGCAGCCAGATCACCAGCGCCAGGCCCATCGCGGCAAGCAGCGCGCCCGGCAGAAAAAAAAGCCAGTTTGGTGCGTACAGCAGCATGAAGCGAAGGCTTCGCCACCCATCGCGAAAACTCCGCAGGTGCGGTGCCCGCCCGCGTTTGTCCGGCCACAGAATAATCGGAATCTCCGTGATGCGCGCGCCGATCTGCGCGGACTTGATGATCATCTCCAGGGCAAATTCCATCCCGGAGCTGCGCACATCCAGCCGGTCGTAGAGCGCGCGCGTGAATCCGCGCATCCCGCAGTAGCTGTCCCCGATGCCCACATGAAATAAAGTGTTCAGCAGCGCGGTCAGCCCCGGATTCCCGAAATATTTGTGCAACGGAGGCATCGCGCCGGGCTTGATCCCGCCCCGGAAGCGGTTGCCCATCACCACGTCAAAGCCTTCGCGCAATTTTTCCACGAACCGCGGGACTTCCGTGAAGTCGTAGCTGTCGTCCGCGTCCCCCATGATAATAAATGGCCCGCGTGTGGCCGCGATTCCCGCTCGCAGTGCCGCGCCGTACCCGCGCTCCGGGACGCGAATCACCCGCGCGCCGTGCTGCTCCGCGATTTCTACAGAGCCGTCATTCGAACCGTTGTCCGCAATGATCACTTCGCCCGAAAGCCCCGCTTTGCGAATCGCGTCCGTGGCTTTGTCGATGCAGAACGCCAGTGAGTTCGCCTCATTCAGGCAAGGGATCACCACCGACACATCCACCGGATCCGATGCGCCCACAGTCGCTGCCGCTGAGCCCACAGAAGTTAAAGCGGTATTCATGCGGGAATCATAATAACCTGCCCGCTCCAACTTTTCATCACGCGAACACTAGCTCGCGCTGTTTCCCCGCGCGCTTCACGGCCGTTGACTTCCGGTTCCGAGAAAATCTAACATCGTCGCCCATAGGCGGAGCCCTTTCCCCTCTTGATCGGCCAAACCATCTCTCACTACCGTGTCCTTGAAAAACTCGGCGGTGGCGGTATGGGCATAGTTTACAAAGCGGAAGACATTCGCCTCCACCGCTTCGTCGCCCTGAAATTCCTCCCGCCTGATGTTGCTCGGGATTCTCACGCCCTCGCCCGCTTCCAACGTGAAGCTCAAGCCGCCTCGGCTCTCAATCATCCCAACATCTGCACCATCCATGACATTGGCGAACAGGAAGGCCACTCCTTCATCGCCATGGAATTTCTCGAAGGCATGACGCTGAAACACCAAATCGCCGGACGTCCCATGGCAGTGGAAACTCTGCTCTCTTTGGCCATCGAAATCGCTGATGCCCTCGATGCTGCCCACTCCAAAGGCATCATTCATCGCGACATCAAGCCTGGCAACATCTTCGTCACCACCCGCGGCTTCGCCAAAGTTCTCGATTTCGGCTTGGCCAAAGTCTCCGGCAATCCGGAAGGAACCAAAGACGCCACCGCCGCCACTCGCGATCTTCCCGAACATTTGACCAGCCCCGGCGCCGCTCTCGGCACCGTCGCCTACATGTCCCCCGAGCAAGTCGGCGGCAAGGAACTTGACGCTCGCACCGACCTCTTCTCCTTCGGCGCCGTTCTCTACGAAATGGCCACCGGTGCGCTGCCCTTTCGCGGAGACACCTCCGGCATTACCTTCGAATCTATCCTCAATCGCGCCCCCACCCCTGCCGTCCGCCTCAATCCCGACCTACCCGCCGAGCTCGAACGCATCATCACCAAAGCCCTAGAAAAAGACCGCGACCTCCGCTACCAAAACGCCGCCGATCTGCGCGCTGATCTCAAGCGCCTGAAGCGTGACAACGAATCCGGCCATCGCTCGTCTCCCGTCGGCCCACCCGTCAGTTCCCTGCCGCCATCTCCTGGTCCAGATGGATCCGCATCGGCCCGGCCTGGATACTCCCGTGCAGCCGTCGTAACTCCCGATCATCCTTCTGGTTCCTCCTCCGTCGTCGCGGTCGCGCGCCAACACAAGTTTGGCGTTGTTGCCGTCAGCTTGTTCGTGCTTTTTTTTGCAGCTGCGGCGCTCTATGGTCTCTATGCTTTTCTCAATCGCACTCGCTCGCTGCCTTTCGCCAGCTTCACCGTCAGCAAAATCACAGATAGCGGCAGAGCAGGCGCCACCGCGATTTCCCCTGATGGGAAGTTCATACTAAGCGTGCAGAAGGGCAACGGCGAAGAGAGCCTTTGGCTCCGCAACATCGCCACCGGTAGCGACACCCAGGTGGTTTCGCCCACCGGTCAGACCTTTGCCACTCCTGCTTTCTCTTCCGATGGCGACTATTTGTATTTCCGTGAAACCTCCCCGGACGCAGGACAAACTCTTAATCTCTTCCGCGCTCCCGTCCTCGGCGGCAAACCTCAGCTCATCGCCAGGGACGTCGACACCAACGCCGCTCCCTCTCCTGATGGCCAGCACATCGTTTATGTTCGGGACAATGATCCCGAAGTCGGCAAATGGCGCCTGCTGCAAGCCAATGCCGATGGCAGCAAGGAAACCGTCCTGCTGATTCGCCCTTTGAATCAGCTCCCGGAGACGCTTGCCTGGTCGCCGAACGGAAAAACCATCGCTCTTTCCTTCATCAACCAGTCCGGAACCTCCAGAGGCGAAATTGACCTCTTCGACGTCGCCACGAACAGCTTGAGCCTCCTGGTCAACTTCTCCGACAAGCTGGTTTTCGCAATTGCCTGGGTTCCCGACGGCCGGTGGATTTATGCCGTGTATTTCCCCCAAGGTGCGCATTCCACTTCCAATAGTCCGCAGATTGGCGCATTTTCTTTTCCCGATGGAAAGTTTCGGACCATCACCAACGATACCAACTTTTATACCTTGCTGACCGCCTCCGCGAACGGAAAAACTCTCTCCATTATTCAGAGCCGCGCGCAAAATGAAATTGACTTGCTTCCTGCCTCGGGCGGCGATTCCCCTTCCGTCCTTCCCGGCATACCGCCCCAGCAAGCAGTCAACAGTCTGGACTGGACCTACGACGGCAATCTTTTGCTTTCTCAGGGTCACCGCATCGTGCGCACTCCTCTGGATGGTAGCAACCTCGTAACCTTTCTTTCAGACTCCAGCGCGTACATTAACCAGGTAGCCGAATGCGATGGCGGCCGTTCCGTTCTCCTCACTTGGTTTTATCGAGGCGGCAAGAACACCATTGGAATCTGGCGTGCCGCCACGGATGGTGCTGAGCCTGCCATGCTCACTTCCGGCAATAGTGCTGTTATTTGGAGCTGCTCTCCCGATGGGAAGTGGGTTTACTACCATAAGTGGGATGGCCGCAGCGTTTATCGAATGCCGCTCGCCGGTGGTAATCCCGAGCTGATACCTGAAACCGCATTCGACAATTCCATCATGCACGCCATGGCTCTTTCGCCCGACGGCCGCACATTAGCCCTCTTTATTGACAGTTTCTCGCCGGAAACGCGCATCTATTCGAGCAAGATTGCACTCGTGAATCTGCAAGAAGCTCCAAAACCTTCCATTCGCGTTCTCAACCCTCCTGCCGGCCCCAATTTCGTCTTCCATCTTGCGAACCCTCCATCGAATTCTGCCTTCCACTTCACGCCTGATGGTAAGTTTTTGGCTCTGGTCTCCGAAAATAAAGGCGTGGACAACATCTGGCTTCTGCCACTCGATGGCTCCAATGGCCATCAAATAACCAATTTTAAGTCCGAGCTGATTCCCGAGTTTTGTTTTTCTCACAACGGCGAAAAGCTCGCCATCCTCCGGCATCACACCGAGTCCGACGTCATCCTCCTCCGCGACCCCGCAACCGCCTCAAAATGATCCCCAACCCCTCGTCCGATCCCTGGGAAGCCGCTTACTTGCGCTTCGAAACGCCGGAGCAGGAGATTCAGAAATTCATCTCGCGCCTCGGGAAATTGGGTGCGGCTGCGTGGCCGCGCGATGCCGAAATCGTGGAGCTCTTTTGCGGGCGAGGCAATGGACTGAAGGCCCTGGAACAGCTCGGTTTTACGCGCACCGAAGGCGTGGATCTGTCGCCGCGATTGATCGCGCAGTATCGCGGGCCGGCAAAATGTTTCGTCGAAGATTGCCGCCAGCTTCCCTTCGCGGATCGCAGCAAGGACATCCTCATCGTGCAAGGCGGCCTGCATCATCTTCCGGTGTTGCCTGAAGATTTGGAACAAACGTTTGCGGAAATGCAGCGCGTCCTGCGGAAAGAGGGCCATGTGGCTTTTGTGGAGCCGTGGCTGACTCCGTTCCTCCGATTCGTGCATGCCGTCTCGGAGAATCCGCTGGCACGTCGCCTTTCGAACCGGCTCGATGCTCTTGCCACCATGATCCAATTCGAACGCCGCACCTACGATCAATGGCTCACCCAGCCCGGGTTGGTCCTCCGGATGGCGCGAACACATTTTGTTCCCAAGTACGAATCCTTCGAATGGGGCAAATGGAATTTTGTCGGAGCCCCCCGCTGATTTCGAACTGACCAATCGCACTTCGCACTTCTTCAGCTGTAGCTCGCAGATTCAAATCTTCTTTCGAATCCCGCGCAAATCTTCCTCTCGACTTCACTCTTGCAATTCCTGCCTCCGCGGTTATGATGGCCGCCTTGCTCTGCACTCTCATTCTTTTTCCTAGCAGGAGCCATTGACCACCACACCGCTGGCCCATTCGAATCCTCCCCGCGCCACCGGGCGCCTGCTGAAAGTTCTCGGCATGTGGTTCGGCGTGGCCGCCGCTTTTGGGAATACCATCGGCGCGGGCATCGTTCGAACGCCCGGCGACGTCGCCAGGCTTCTGCCCAACGCCTGGATTTTTCTCGGAGTTTGGATCCTTGGCGGCCTCTACGCCCTCTCCGGCGCATCCTCGATGGCCGAACTTGGCGCCGCGATTCCACGCAGCGGCGGCCAGTACAATTTTTCGCGCCGCGCCCTCGGTGACTACGCCGGATTTATTGTCGGCTGGAGCGACTGGCTTTCCACGTGCGGTACCGCCGCCGCCGTTTCCATCGTCATCGCCGAATACAGCGGCCACCTTTTCCCCATTCTCGCCGGCACCACAAAAATGGAAATCATTTCCATCGCCATTATCTGTGGATTTGGAGTTTTGCAATGGCGCGGAATTAAGTGGGGCAGCGGCACGCAGCTCGCTTCCGCAACGATGAAAGCGGCCGCTTTCCTGATTCTCGTGATTGCTTGTTTTCTTCTTGGCGGGCCCGCTCACAAAGACGCGATCGAATCAGGCGCCTCGTCACTTTCCATGCCCACCGGCTGGTCCCTGGTCATTGCGGTGATGCTCGGCCTGCAGGCCGTGATTTATACCGTCGATGGATGGGACGGCATTATTTATTTTGGCGAAGAAGTTCGCAATCCGGGCCGCGATATTCCGCGCGCGATTTTCGGCAGCGTCTTCTCCATCATGGGGATTTATCTGCTGCTGAATCTCGTGGCGCTCTACATCCTGCCCATGAAAGAAATCGCCGGGAATAATTTTGCGCTTGGTTCCGTCGCCGGCCGCGTCTTTGGAAGCCTCGGTGATCCCATCATCCGCTCCATCATGGTCGTTTCCATGCTGAGCTGCATGAACGCTAATCAGCTTTTCTGCACACGCACGCTCTATACCATGAGTTGCGATGGATTATTTTTCCGGCGCGCCACGCACGTCAATGCCGGCGGAACGCCGACGATTTCGCTGCTGCTCAGCACCATAATCGGAGTGCTTTTCGTTCTCATTTCTTTCCTCAACGCCAATGCTTTCGAGCACGTCATCGACATGCTGTCGTTTTTCTTTGTCGCCAACTACACGCTGTCCTATTCGTCGTTATTTATTCTGCGCAAGCGCGAGCCGGAAATGAACCGGCCGTATAAAGCGTGGGGTTATCCGTGGACGACGGGGATTGCGCTGGTGGCTTCGGTACTTTTTCTGATGGGCTCGCTCCTGCCCGATTTTCTGGACGCTGTTCGTGCCGGAAAATATTGGCCCCCGAGCCCGGCGATGCTGGCGTTGGTTGCGCTGGTGTTGAGCTATCCCGTATTTCGCATCCTGAAATCGGTCTCGAAACGTGGTGATGGCAACGCGGCGAACAATTCCTAGCCGCATTTTTTTGCGACCAATTAGTTCGAGACTTTTTCGGCTACGGATTTGGCCTGGAGGAAAAGGAGCAAATAATCTTTTCCGCCGGTCTTGGAATCGGTGCCGGACATATTGAAACCGCCGAAGGGATGGGCGCCGACCATGGCGCCGGTGCATTTGCGGTTCAAATAGAGATTGCCGACGTGAAAGGAATCTTCGGCTTTCTTGATTTTTTCCGGATTCCTGGAATAGACCGCTCCCGTCAGTCCAAATTCCGTGTTGTTGGCGATTTCCAATGCGTGGTCGTAATTCTTCGCTTTGATTACGGCGAGGACAGGCCCGAATACTTCTTCCTGCGCAAGGCGCGCTTTGGGATCCACGTCGGCGATAATTGTGGGCTCGATGAAGAAGCCGTCGCCCGCAGCGCGTTTTCCACCGGTGAGCAGCTTTCCTTCTTTCTTGCCGACTTCGATGTAATCGAGAATGGTTTTCATCGCGGACTGGTTGATGACCGGGCCCATGTAGTTGTTGGGATCGTCGCTGGGACCGACGGTAATTTTTTTGGTGCGCTCGACGAGTTTCTGGACGAAAGTGTCGTAGATTTTTTCAGAGACGATGGCGCGCGAGCAGGCGGAGCACTTTTGCCCCTGATAGCTGAAGGCGGCCTGCGCGGTGCCTTCGACTGCGGCATCGATATCGGCTTCGTCGTCCACGACGATGGCGTCTTTGCCGCCCATTTCGAGGACGGTGCGCTTGATCCAGATCTGGCCGGGAACGGCTTTTCCGGCGAGTTCACTGATGCGCAAGCCAACTTCCTTTGAGCCGGTGAAGCCGATGTAGCGCGTCTTGGGATGCTGGACGAGGACGTCTCCGATGACGCTGCCCGGACCGGTGATGAAATTTACGGCTTCCTTGGGAACGCCGGCTTCAAAGAGAATGTCGATGAATCTTGCGGCGATGGTCGGAGAGTCGGCGGCGGGCTTGACGACGACGGTGTTGCCGGTGACAAGCGAGGCCACGACGAGTCCGGCCATGATGGCGCAGGGGAAATTCCACGGGGGAACAACGACACCTACACCCAGGGGGATGTAGACGAGATAGTTGCGCTCGCCACGCATAGGCGTGAGTTTTTGCGGTTCGGCGAGGCGCAGCATTTCGCGGCCGTAAAATTCGCAGAAGTCGACGGTTTCGGCGATGTCCGCGTCGGCTTCAATCCAGGTCTTTCCAACTTCGTAGCAGACCAGAGCGTTCAGTTCGTATTTGCGCTCGCGAACGATTTGCGCGGCGCGGAAGAGGCATTTGGCGCGCTCTTCAGCCGGCACCTTCTTCCAGGTATCGAAATATTTGTTGGCATCCTCGACGGCCTGTCTGGCCATTTCCGCGGTGGCGTTCTGGAATTCGCCGATCACTTCCGAAGGGCGGGAGGGATTCGTGGAGGTGCGCTTTTCCTGGGTGGTAACTTTTTTGCCGCCGAGCCACATGGGGTATTCGTGACCGAATTCGGACTTCACCTTTTTCAGAGCATCTTCCATCCGTTTACGGTTTTCCGGCTTGGAAAAGTCGATGAATGTCTCATTGGTGAATTCGGAAACGTGGACGGTTTTTTCAGCGGTGGCCATGGCGGGTTCCCTCCTCGATGTGCAAACAGCCTATTGTACTGCGTTCGGAAACGGGGCGACAAGCTACGGATCGTTGAACGTTGGAACGTTAAAACGTTGAAAAGAGGTGCCCCAGGCATTTGTAAGGATGTCAAAGGAAGGGAGTTGCGGGAGGGGGCATTTGTAAGTGGATGAAAAGAAAGAGCGACGATCCCCGAGGATGAATGCAAGTTCTAGAATGGGAATGGTTGGGTGACACCCGGCAGTTTTAAGAAAGAGTGTGGATCCGTTTGATGACAAAAGAGTTGTGAAATGCTTTTGGTGTAAAGAGCGAAAAGAGCGAGCCAAGAGTGAAGGAAAAACTGGAGGCGCACCCCGCCCCCATGGTTTTTGTAACGATGTGATTCGATGGGGGTCAGTGGGTGGGGGGCTGCTAAGGATGTGAGCGGTAAGGGTTTACGGCCGACTGAAAGAGGAGAGTACAGCGAAGATCGACGAGGGTGATGGCTGAATATCACGTCTCATGTTATCGCATTAGTACCGTACAGGCCAAGATAAATCGTTAAGTGCAAGAAGGGAAACGAGATAGGGGAGGGGGTGAGAGCCTCGAAGGAAAAGCCCGAGTCATAACCATGGGGAGCGCGGCCGGGCAAGGCGGATATCTATCTATTGGAAGATCTGTTTAGCAGATAGATTCGTATCCGGTGAGGAACTGGCTTAAGCTCGTCTTTTATGAAGATTGTCAGAGGACAGATTCGATTTGCGGGATCAGACCTGAGCAACCACCTCGCCTGCAGGCATAAAACTACGCTGGAACTGCAGGTAGCACAAGGAAAGCGGATGCCGCCGGATTGGGCTGCGCCGGACCTGAAGGTGATTCAGGAACTGGGGCTGCGGCACGAGACGGCCTATCTCGTCCATCTTTCGGCGCAGGGGTTGGTCGTCGAGAACCTGGGTCAAATCGATCACAAAGAAGAGGAGCGGCTGTTGGAGCAGACCTTAGCGCTCATGGAACGCGGCGCGAAAGTGATCGCTCAAGGGGCTCTGAGCGACGGGGCATGGTTTGGGCGGCCGGATGTGCTTCGCCGCGTGGAGACGGCGAGCAAGCGCTGGAAGTGGTCGTACGAAGTGGCGGATACGAAGCTGGCGCGCGAGACGAAGGCCACGACGATTCTGCAACTATCGTTATATTCGGATTTGCTGGCGAAAACTCAAGGGACGGTTCCCGAATACTTGTGGGTGGTGCCGCCTGGGGAAGGGTTTGCGGGGGAGAAATACCGCGTGTCGGAGTATGCGGCGTATTACCGACACGTGCGGGAGAGGCTGTTAAAGGCTGTGGGAGAGGATGCAGGTAAGGGAAATTATCCGGAGCCGGTGGAGCACTGCAAGGTGTGCCAGTGGTTTAAGGAGTGCGATCAGAGACGGCGGGCGGATGATCATTTGTCGCTGGTGGCCGGAATCCGGAGGCAGCAACGGGATCAGTTTGAGGCGTGGAATGCGGAAACGATGGCGAAGCTTGCCGAACTACCAATCCCTTTGAAGGAGAGGCCGAAACACGGATCCAAGGCGGGCTATGAGCGTGTGCGGGAACAGGCACGGGTGCAAGTGGAGGGGCGGACGGAAAAGAAGCTGAAACACGAGCTACTTTTGCCAGTATTGGAAGGGATGGGATTTTGCCGGCTGCCGGAGCCTTCGGTGGGCGACATGTTTGTGGATTTGGAAGGCGATCCGTTTGTGGGAGAGAACGGGTTGCAATATCTCTTTGGGTTCGCGGTGCTCGATGCGGCGGAAGAATTGAAATACGAAAAGCGGTGGGCTTTGAATCGTGAGGAGGAGAAAAGGGGCTTTGAGTGGCTGGTAGACGAAATCATGCGGCGGCGGGAAACGAATCCGAAGATGCACGTGTATCACTTCGGGGCGTACGAGCCTGGGGCGTTGAAGCGATTGATGGGAATGTACGCGACACGGGAGGACGAAATTGACCGATTGCTGCGCGCGGGGGTGATGGTCGATCTGCATCAGGCGTACAAACAGGGAGTGCGAGCGAGCGTGGAGGAGTATTCGCTGAAAAAGGTGGAAGGGTTTTATGGATTCGAGAGAAAGACGCCGCTGGAGGCTTCACGAGTGGCGATGCGTTATGTAGAGCACCGGCTGGAGTTGGGCCGAATGGGTGAGGAACTGCCGGATGAGATTCGCGAAACGATGGAGGGGTACAACGCCGAAGATTGCGTTTCAACCGCGAAGCTAAGGGACTGGTTGGAGGGGGAACGGGAGAAGTTGGTGGCGAGCGGCATTGAGGTTCGTCGGCTGCCGGAAAAAAGCGGCGATCCTTCAGAAAAGTTGAAAGACAAGCTGGATCGAGTGGCAGCGTTGACGGAACTGCTTTCCGCTGAAATCCCGGCCGACCCGGCTGCACGGACAGAAGAACAAGCAGCTCGATGGCTTTTGGCGCAGCTTTTGAGCTGGCATCGGCGCGAAGACAAACGCGCGTGGCAGGACGGCTACCGATACGCGGAGATGAATGACGAGGATTTGTTGGATGAGCGAGTGGGGCTAACCCGCATGAGTTTCGTGAAGCGAGTGGGATCGGGCCGGCAGGTGCCGACGGATCGCTATTCCTTTGAGCCACAGAGGAGCAATGTGCGGGCCGGAAAAGAACTGTACTACGGCGACGAGAAATTCGGCGAAGTGGTGACGATCGACCAGGCAAAGGGCGTGGTGGACATCAAGAAAACCAAGAAGTCTGCGGAGGTGCATCCGCCGACGGTTTATATGTGGAGCGCGCCGTTGCCAACGGATTCGCAGGCTGGATCACTTTACCGGATCGCCGCGTGGGCGGCAGAAAACGGGATTGATGCGGCAGGGCGTTACCGCCCGGGACGAGACTTGGTGCTGCGACGGCCGCCGCGGCTCATCAACGGTGAGAAGTTAGAGCAGTTGGCTTCCGAGACGGCGGTGAACACAGCAAATCGAATCATGTTGGCGCTGGAAGATTCCGTGTTTGCGATTCAAGGGCCTCCAGGCTCCGGAAAAACGTATACGGGAGCTCGGATGATTTGCGAGCTGGTGAAATCAGGGAAACGGATCGGTGTAACGGCACTGAGCCACAAAGTGATTCGCAAGTTGCTTGATGACGTGGTGGCAGCGGCACACGAGATGAGCTTCGAGGGAGTGCGGTGCCTGGATCGCGACAACGAAGGGGCGGAGAGTGAGGGGGTGGCAGTCGCAAGAGTTGACAACGACGAGGCTTTGGCCGCGCTAACGACCGGCAAAGCGAACGTTCTAGGCGGTACATCGTGGCTGTGGTCGCCGGAAAAAGCGTTTGAATCGGTGGATGTGCTGTTTATTGATGAGGCTGGGCAGATGTCGCTGGCGGATGTGCTGGCGGTGTCGCAAGCGGCGAAAAGGTTGGTTTTACTGGGCGATCCGCAACAATTGGAACGGCCAACGAAGGGGAGCCATCCGGACGGAGCGGAGAAATCCGCGCTTGAGCATTTATTGAACGGACGGAAGACGATTGAGGCGGGTCTGGGATTCCTGTTGCCGGAGACTTGGCGTTTACACCCGAACGTGTGCCGATACACATCGGACTTTTTCTACGATGAAAGACTGAGTCCGCATCCTATATCAAAGAGTCGAGTGATTGAGGGACATGAATGGTTGAGCGGAGCGGGATTGTGGATTGTTCCAGTGGAGCATGAGGGAAATCGGAATTCGAGCGCGGAAGAGGTCGAAGTGGTGGCACGAATCGCAGAGGGATTGCTGAGGCCGGAAGTAAAGTGGTTTCGTAGCGCGGGGAATTCGCGACGCTTAAGGGAAGAAGAAGATATTTTGATCGTGGCGCCCTATAACGCGCAGGTTGCGGATTTGTCGGCACGACTGCCGAAAATGCGAATTGGGACGGTAGACAAGTTTCAGGGGCAGGAAGCGCCGGTAGTGATTTATTCGCTGACGACGTCGTCGTCGGAAGATGCGCCGCGGGGGATGGAGTTTTTATACAGCTTGAACCGGCTGAATGTGGCGACGTCGCGAGCGATGACGACGGTGATTTTGGTGGGTAGCCCGAAGCTGTTCGAACCGGAATGCCGAACGCCGCGGGAGATGCAACTGGCGAATGCGTTTTGCGGTTACCTGGAAATGGCTATCACGGTTGATCCTTCTTCGATCTAGGTGAACTTCGAGGGAGAGGGATTTCTCTCAACGCACGCCGACGCTTTCGCGGGAAGCGAAAGCGGAAGAAGAGGTCGGCCCGCTCACTTCGAAATAACAGTATAGGCATGGAGCGCGGCGGCGGGATGGTCAAAAATGGCGACGGAGATGGTATCCTCGGGCTCTGAACAACATATCAGGAGAAGAGCATGGCAAAGCTAGATCGCATCACGCAGGACCCGGGGGTGATGGGTGGAAAGCCCTGCGTCCGGGGGATGCGTGTGACAGTAGGAATGATAGTAGGCCAGATCGGGGCGGGACACAGCATTGAGGAAGTGCTGGCGGAATACCCTTATCTGGAGCGGGAAGACGTACTGCAGGCACTGCGGTACGCGGCATGGCTTGCGGAAGAACGTGAAGTTACGTTGCCTCGCGCATGAAGCTGCTAGTAGATATGAATCTGTCGCCAAAGTGGATAGCTCTCCTTCATGATTCGGGATGGGAGGCCGTGCATTGGTCATCGGTGGGACGGGCAGATGCGCGGGACTCGGAGATAATGGCCTATGCGGCGGCAAAGGGATATGTCGTTGTGACGCATGACCTGGACTTCGGCGCGATTCTCGCAGTTACTCACGGGAAAAAACCCAGCGTGGTACAAATTCGGAGCGAAGATGTGAGCTCGGATATCGTCGGCAGGCAAACCGTGGCGGCGCTGCGCCACACGCAAGCTGAGCTCGAGGCCGGCGCTTTGGTAACGATTGAAGCTGACCGAACGCGCCTTCGTTTGCTTCCCCTAGAAAGAAGAGAAGAACAGTAGACGATATACGGCTGTACGCCGGAACGATCTGACCAACTGCTCGAAGACTTCTACGCGCTGCAACTCTGGCACACCTGCGATGCGATTTTAACGAAACGAAATGAGCGGGAGCGACACCACCCAGGGAGAGGCCCGTATGCGAAGGTGATTCGCGAGGTCTCAGCGGCGTGGGATTGTCTCCGCGGCCGGCGGCGGAATAGGAACGGAGGGACATCATGATTGAGGTAGGAGCCCACACGGTGCTGGTGTTTGTGAAGATGCAATTCCAGGGGCAATGGTCGCGGTTCAGCCTGGTGCAGCAAATCGGGTACGACGTCAACAAGGGCGGACTGCTATTGGTGGTCACGGAAGACGAGAACGCGGCCAAGACGACGTATTGGTTTAAGCTGGCCACGGGCCACGAAGTCTGGGTTCTCGAGGATGTTGTTCACATTCCCGCGATTTGCATCAGGAGCGTGCCGGGCGATCAGATCCGGTGCAAAGGCTAAAAATTCAATTGGACGCTAACGGGCACGTGCCATTGTGAGGCTAAGCGAGGGTCGAACATTGGATGACGTGGCGGTGCTAACGGCGATGCAGTGGGAGTTCATACCGAGGATAATCAAAGGCAAGCACGCAACCGGATTTGCTACGATTCGCTTTGATTTCTGAGATCTTGCATTCCTTACATGCCTTGGGCTCGAATTTCTTACATCCAGCACGAGGGCAGCATAGAGAACTGAATCATCGCTGCGGCTGGGCTGCAGCGGCGGTCTGGGGAAAAGCGGGAGCAAGTTCCCGCACTCCAAGGCTCGGAGAAAAGCACGGGTCTGAAGACCCGCCACTACAAAGGAGAAGGCCCGACTTTTGATCGGGCCTTCGGACATTTTGGTTTAGTTCGGTGAGGCTGAGGCAACTACCTTCCGGCGGCGACAGCGACTTTGGCTTTGGCAAGTTCCGGGACCACGCCGAGTTGCTGCATCATGCCGAGAGCGTCCCAGTTAACGTAGCCTTCGACGATCTTGCCGTTGGAAACGCGCGCGATGGTCACGCCGGAGGTGGTGATGTGCTTTCCGGTCGGGGCCATGCCGTTGAGATCGCCTTTATGGGTACCGCGGCAGGACCAGCGGGTCATGACGGTCTCGCCTTCGGCAATGACATCTTCGATGGTCAAGTGAATGTCGGGGAAGGCATTGCGGTACAGAGATGCTCTGCGCTTCTCGCTATCCGGGCCCTTGCCAAAATCGGGCGTCGAAGGATCATGGTGAGTGTAGGTGGGGGCAAAGATCTCGTCGGCTACGGAGAGATTGCCGTTGTTCCAGAGTTCCGCGAAGAGACGGCGGACGATTGCTTTATTGTGTTCAGACATGAGTGGTTCTCCTTTTGAGAAAAGCAAATCTTGAAAAAAACAAGAACGGATCTCGCGCGAGGCGAGTGGAGCTCGAATGTTGTGGCATGGAACCGCTGCGGGCTTGGGCGTGCAGTCCAGCAGGCCGGGCAGATGGTTAAGCGTGGCGTGAGCGGAGAAACAGGAGCCGAGGACGAACTGCCCTCTTGGCGCTCGATGCAGAGCTTAACTGTTAAAGAAACTGCCCTCGGACTACGGAGCGGGAGTCTCGCCTCAAACGGCGAAACCACGAGATGATGCTGTGCTTCACGGACGTGGGTGTCAAGGACAATCGAAGACTACTTCTGTGCAAAAAAAGCGGCAGGGGCGCGGAAATCCGCGCGTTGGCGGCCGCGGGAAGCGTGCTGAGGAGAAATTGTTTCGCATTGTTGCGAACAGGCGGGATGGGGGTACAATGATGCCGCTTTCGAAGATGGAAAAGATATTCCGGCTTAGTCGAGATTGCAGGAGCAGTGAATTCGAAAGCGGATCCAGCCCGTGCCGGCATCGAAATGTTTTTTACGGAGGATGAGGATGAGTACGAAAAGCGCAGCAGCATTGGCCATCCTGGCGTTCGTGGCTTTTACGCCCGGGATGATGGCGCAGGACCAGGCCCCGCCACAGAAGGCGCCGGTCAAAATGGCGAAGCCGCAAGCCTCGCCGAAGGAACAGAATCTGCAGGAGTACGTCAAGCTTTTGCGTGAAGACGTGCGTTCACAAAAGTCCGCGGTCATGAGCGCGGTGATGCAACTCGACCCGGACGAGGCCGCGAAGTTCTGGCCGATTTACCGCGACTACGACGCGGAACTGAGCAAGTTGAACGATCTGCGGGTGGCCAATATCGAAGAGTACTCGAAGACGTACAACCAGATGACGGACGCGAAGGCGGACGAGTTGATCCACAACGCGCTGGACTATCAGAAGCAGCGCGGGGAGCTGCTGGCAAAGTACTACGAGCGGATGAAGCAGTCGATGGGCGCGATTACCGCTGCGCGGTTCCTACAGGTGGAACACCAGTTGCTGCTGATCATCGATTTACAAATTGCTTCGTCGTTGCCCGTGGCGGGCTCCTGACACTGAATAAGAGGAGAATCGAGAATGCGCAGCTACAAGATTTTGGCGATGGTGTTGTCGGGAATGATGGCGGGATTCACAGGGACGGCGACGGCGCGGCCGGGGCCGGCGCCTGTGCCGCAGCAAAAGATGATTACCGTGCCAGCGGGCACGACCATTCTGGTGCGCATGCTGGATAGTGTGGATTCCAGCAAGAATCCTACGGGTTCGCGGTTTACGGCGACGCTGGAGACGAATCTGGTGGTGAATGGCAAGGTGATCGTGCCGAAAGGAAATACCGTGTATGGCCGGCTTGCGGAATCAAAACAGGCGGGACGCGCAACGGGATCATCCGAGCTGACCTTGGAACTGACGGACATTGTTGTCCATGGAACCGCGTATCCATTGCTGACCAGCGATTATTCGGTAAAAGGCAGCAGCAGCGGAAAGCGAAGCGCGAAGCGTCTTTTGGGCGGTGCGGGACTCGGGGCAATTATCGGAGGCATCGCAGGGAATGCCGGGATGGGAGCCGCGATCGGCGCAACGGCTGGGGCAGTGGGCTCGGTGGCGCAAAAAGGCCAAGCGGTGAATGTGCCCAGCGAGACGTTGCTGGAGTTTCGTCTGCAGCAGCCTGCTTCACTGCCAGGGCGATAGGCTGGCCAGCTCGCGAGTCTTAAACAAACAAGAGGAAGTAATCCGTGTGAACAAGGAATTCCGCGCCGAGTTGGACGCAGCGCGGAATTCTTGAACCAAACGTATTCGCTTGTCCGTTTGGGTGCGTATCCGCGTTCGAAACCTCTCTCTTTTCGGCAGAACCGAAATCCTAGGATCAGGTAGTGGTTTGCGTGGCGGCGGGCGAGAGCGGTTTAGCGTGACCTGAGAACGGCGAACTCTGAAATAGTGACGCCGAGGGCTGCTCCGAGGAATACGTCGGAAGGAAAGTGCGCTTGATTGGTGACGCGGGAAAAGCTGATGAGAGCTGCCGCGCCATAGGCTACATAGGGCACCCAGCGATGTTTGCGGTAGCGATGCGCGAAGACGGCGGCGACGGCGAACGCAGCGGAGGCGTGACTGGAGGGAAAGCTGCTGTTGATGCCGACGTTCGAAACATGGCTGTTGAAGAAGGTGTCGCTGAAAGGTCCGGCGGGCGGGATGTCCGAGGGCCGCAGGCGGCGCGTGGAGACCTTCAGCACGACGTCGAGGATGGCGGTATCGGCGTAGGCTTCAGCGGCGAAGAGCGCGGTCTTTTCTGCGTAGGAATTGTGGGTGAAATGCCCGACGATCAGAAAAGCGGCGGGGACTGCGGCGATTTCGCCGGCGGTGATGGAACCGGAAAATACTTTGTTGAAAGTGTTGAAGGTCGTGGTGCGGCGAAAGTAGCCGGCGTCGTAGGGATCAGCGACGATAAGGCCAGCGGTCAAGCCGGTTATCGAGAGCGTGGGGATCCATTGGTGGCCCTTGGCGAGCTGCACAGGAAACAGCCAGATGTCTTTCTGATCTTCCAGAAAATTACGGGGGAAGGTACTCCAGGAGACGTCGCGCTCAGGGAGCGCCGCGGCTGAATTTGGCGGTGATTGGCTTTGCGGAGTTGCGTTATCCGTGGCGGCGGTTTGCGGAGTTTCCTGGGCGCGAAGAGGTAAAGCGATAGACGCAACTGCCAGGCACGCAATCACCAACGAGACGCAGGGACGGCCGAATCCGCGATGACGCTGGTATTTACTGCTTTGGAATTTCTTAGCCCACATTACCACTTCAAGGATACTAATGAACCGGCGCAAGCACCAACTTTTGGATGCGCCAGTTGAGGGGTTCGGCAACGTACAGTTCGTTTTCGGAGGGGCAAGCAATTTCGTGGATCAATCCGAACTGGCCGGGTTGCTTGCCGGACTTGCCGAAAACGCCGAGAACTTTTCCGTCGAGAGAGAGTTTATAGATGCGCCCTGGGAAACCGTCGGCCGCGTAGAGCACTTGATTGGGGCCGGGCGTGATGCAGATGGCCCAGGGGGCGCCGGGAGCCATGGTGCCCGTTGTGGCCGTGGGCTTGTTGCCGATGGCGGGGTGAGCGTCGGCGGGAACGGGGACGTCAATGGTGATCAGGCGGAGAAATTTTCCTTCGGTGTCGAAAACCTGGATGCGGCGGTTGCCGCGGTCGGCGACGTAGATATTATTTTGCGCGTCGACGGCGATGCTGTGCGGAACGTTGAGTTGGCCGGGCTTGTCCCCGGGTTCGCCCCAGGACTTGAGCCAGTTGCCGTCATTGTCGACCTTAGCGATGCGGGAATTCACATAACCGTCGCTGATGTAAGCATTGCCGGCGGCGTCCCAAGCAACGTCGGTGACCTGGCGAAACATGCCGTCGACGGGAGGAAGAGGCGGCTTGACGTGCTTGAGCGGCTCGGTGCCCTCGTCGGAGGCCTCCTGCTTGCGGCCGAAAACCATGACGACGCGGCCTTCGGGATTGAACTTGATGACCATGTCGGAGCCTTTGTCGGTGGCCCAGATGTTGTCGTCCTTGTCGATCTTGACGGTGTGGGCGAAAGACCAGGCGTAGAGATTGTGGCCGATCTCGCGGATGAATTTGCCGTCGGGACCGAACTGGAGGAGTTGCGCGGCGCTGGCGGCGTAAGCAGGACCGGTGGTGTTTCCGCGGGAGAAGACAAAAATGTGGCCGTGGGAATTGACGGCGACGCCGGCGACTTCGCCAAGATGGATGTCCGGCGGGAGTTTCAGGAAGTCAGGGACGGCGTGGTAGGGGATTTCGGGCGGTTGCTGGGCGAAAAGCGGAGCGGCTGCAAGAAAAAGCAAGACGAAGAGAGAGCGCTTCATGAAATTGCACCTCATGAGTTTGAAATTTCGTTATTTCGCACCCGCATCATACGCGGGTTTGCGGAATCAGTCGCCTGCTAGGAATCTGTACTGGGTTTCAGTGAGCGGAACGACGGAGAGGCGGCCCTGTCGAACGAGGGGTGAATCGGCGAAGAGTTTATTGGATTTGATTTGTGCGAGCGTGATTATTTTGGCGAGGGGTTTTCCGGCTTTGAGTTTGACGGCAGGGTTCTTGAGGTTGGAGACATCGACGGAGAGGACGGTGGCGGTGCCGACGGCGGACTTGTGGTCACCGGTTTCGTAAATAATGAGGCGCGTGCCGGAAGTCATTTGGGAAAGGTTGCGTAAGGCGACGGGATTGTGAACGCCATCCCAGACGGTTTCCTTGTCGCGCTGAAGATCGGCGAAGGAATATGCGGTTGGTTCGGTCTTGAGCAGGTAGTTGGAAGACATTGCGGTTCTCCTCGGAGGTTTGAGCTTTCTATTCTACATGACGCTCGAGAAAGTCACTTCTTCTTCGCGGGAATAAGCCCGGGTAGTCGTCGCTGATTCTGCGAATGACGGATAAGCTCGGAAAGCCGCTTGCGTTTTGTTTCTTCTCTTTTTGCGCTGACGGTCCGATAGGTGCACACCCTTTGGTACCAAGGAGGTTGCGAACGGAAGAATTCCCAAGCCGCTTTGTTGGCACGAAATTGCCTCTTTTGTTCACGTGTGAAGCGGGCGCTATTCCGTTGTTCGTAAGAGTAAATGGCGGATTTTTTCTCGTCGCGTGCGGCAAAAGCTTTGAGACCGGCGGGATGCATCAGATCTTTCTTTGTAAGTTCCTGAACGAATTTGATGTTGATGGAACTCCAAGCGCTTGTGGGCCTGCGGGGAGTGAAGCGAATTGTGTAGCTGGTTTCGTTGAGGTTCTTGCGAACGCCGTCGATCCAGCCAAAGCACAGTGCAACTTGTACGGATTCGGACCAGGTGATGCTGGGTTTTCCGGAATCTTTTTTGTGGAAGCCGACGAGTTGCTCGCGGAGCTTGTCGTGATGGGCTTCGAGCCAAGCGCGGAAGTCAGCCGGCGTTGGGAAGAATGTGGGTTTTAGCGGCATGGAGTCCAAACTAGGTTAGCAAATCGATGTGTGAAGGTTAAGGCTGACAGACGGGCCGTGCAAGCGTTGGCTCTGTGCAGGAAAAGCGCGGAATGAAAGACATCAATCATTGCATCCGAAAAGGTGAATTAACCGCCTGCTCGAACAACGCGGCTATTTGTCTGAGTGTCTCTTCCCGTTCGTTATTCTGTTTGAGCCAATCGGACATGTAACGCCGCGCCGTTTGCTCCTGACCACTCTTAGCGAGGTAAAAAGCGTAGGCGAGAGCTACCTGCGGCAAATTGGAGAGTTTCCATTCCCATTCGTGATGAAATTCAATCTGTTGAAATAAAACGCGCAAATCTGAAAGGCTTCTGACCGAACTGAAGAATTGAAAGGCTTTCGGGAGTAAGTGGGCGCGAGTTGCTTCTGCGTCGCCTCGCATGGCGTCTTTGCCACGGGTGGTGCAAATTCGAAAGCCGAGATCATTCCCGTCACGATGGAAACCCGAGTAAATTAAATCCATCTTGGCACTTTTCGGAGTGCGGTGCCAGCGTATATCCCCTACCCCCATCGTGATATGCGGGACAAATCGCAACGATAGACCCCATGTAAAGAGTAGACCGGTGTACTCACCCTTGAACTTAATCACGTCATGCAATTCGCTTAAGCGGGATCGCACGTATTGGAGCGGTTTTACCTTTTCGAATCCGCTCTTAAGCAGAGAATCATCAAAAATCTCTTCAATCACTCTCTGAACGGTCTTAGGAGGGCAGGGTTCGATGGTCATATCGATCTAGGCTCCCGTCAATTCTGTGCAGGCGGAAGCGAAGATTTTGGTGTGGGCGTCGATGTCGGCTTCGGTGGTGGCAGGGGACATGAGGGCCATGTTGTGGAACGGCGTTAGGAGGACTCCGCGGTTTAGGGCATAGAGGTGGAGGAAGCGTTCGAGTTCGAAATCGGCGGCAGCGGCGGATTCACCGCCGTTGCGGGGAGGCTTTGCGGCAAAGGTGTATTCGGCGCGAGCGCCGAGTTGGATGACGTTCCAGGGAAGACGGTGTGCGCGGATTTCGGCGGCGACGCCATCGTTGAAGCGCTGGGCGAGCGGGATCATGCGTTCGAACGCGGCGGGAGTGAGGACGTGTTCGAGCGTGGCGCGCATGGCGGCTAGTGAAAGCGCATTGCCTGCCAAAGTTCCGCCGATTCCACCGACGTCGCAGTCTTCGAGATGGATGCGCGCGGAGATGCGCTGGGCGACCTCTTCGCTGCATCCGTAGGTAGCGCCCGGAATGCCGCTGCCGATGGCTTTGCCGAAAACGAGCATGTCTGGATCGAGCTTCCACGCGGCGGTGCAGCCGCCGGGCCCGGCGCAGATGGTATGGGTTTCGTCGGCGATGAGAAGAGAGCCATAGCGGCGGGCGAGTTCGCGGGCGTCGCGCCAGTAGCCGTCGTCGGGGAGAATGATGCCGACGTTGGTCATGGCGGGTTCGGCGAGGATGCAGGCGACATCGCGATGCTTGAGGGCGTCTTCGAGGGCATTGAGATCGTTGAATTCGACGACGCGGGTAGTTTCGGCGGGGTTGACGGGCGGGCCGATATTGCCGCGGCGCGGGCCGACGACACCATTTTCAAGCGTGGCGAAGGATTCGTCGACGGTGCCGTGATAGCAATAATGGAAGACGAGGATTTTCGAACGGCGCGTGATTTCGCGGGCGATTCGAATGGAGAAGCGGTTGGCGTCGGTGGCGGTGAGCGTGAACTGCCAGTACGGAAGATGAAAGCGGCGCTGGAGATCTTCGCCGACCCAGAGCGCGTCTTCGGTGGGAAGCATGAAGGTGATGCCGTCTTTGGCGCGGCGGGCGACGGCATCGGCGACGATGGCGGGGGAGTGGCCGGTCATGACGCCGGTGTCACCGAGGCAGAAGTCAATGTAGTCGCGGCCGTCGACGTCGGTGAAGTGCGCGCCGTTGGCGGACTTTACGAAAATTGGAAAAGCGCCGGCCCATTTTTTCATCCAGTTCATGGGGACGCCGCCGAGGAGGGAGGATTGAGCGCGGGCGTAGAGCGCGGCGGATTTGGGGTGGTCGGCGACGAAGCGGGATTCTTCGCGAGAGTGGAGCTGTCTCAATTTGGCGCGGTTTATCGCATTCATCAGGACGCTCTAAATCACCGAAAAGTGGTCGAGGCCCTCAGGATAGAGCGGAAGAAAATCGTCCTCGCCAACCTCTCGGTAGCCAGCTTTCAAATTGCTAATATGATTCGGAATTGAACCGATATTCTTGACTCGCTCGAAGGTCGCTCTCGGGTCTTCGGTAAAGATAAAAATATTCATCTCGCCCGAGCCGATGTCATGGCCGTCGACGTTTCCATGGTCACCGATGCCTTCCTTGATTTGACCTTCGAGCGAAATCAACAGGTGCAGTTCTTGCGCTGTCGAAGTAGACGGCCATTGCAGAACAAGCATGTATTCCATATCAGGCACTCATCATCGGAGGGCGTGGATGATTTCGCGGGCGGCATTGGCGCCGCTGGCGCCGGTCAGGCCGTTGCCGGGATGCGTGCCGGAGCCGCAGAGGAAGAGGCCACGGATGGGGGTTTTGTAGCGCGCCCAATCGAGGACGGGGCGCATGGTGAAGAGCTGGTCGAGGGCGAGTTCGCCGTGGAAAATGTGGCCGCCGGTGAAACCGTAGGAGGTTTCGAGATCCTTGGGCGTGATGACCTGGATGCCTTCGACGAGGCCAGGAAGATTCGGCGCGTAAGTGGCGAGGGTCTTGATGACGGTGTCGCCGAGTTCCTTGCGATGAGCATCCCAGTTCCCTTCCTTCTTCACGCCGCCCGCGGATCGGTCAATCAACTTATAGGGAGCGAATTGTACGTAGGCGGAGAGCACGTGTTTGCCGTCGGGAGCCAGCGCGGGATCGAGAATGGTTGGAATGGTGACGTCGAGCCAGGGCGATTTCGAAAACTCGCCGTACTTGGAGGCATCGAAAGCGCGTTCGAGGTAGTCGATTCCCGGGCCAATGTGGACGCGGCCGGAAAGAGCTTTGAGGGAGCTTTCATTCGAATCGAGAGCAGTAAAAGCAGGGAGACCATCGAGCGCGAGATTGACTTTGGCAACGTTGCCATTGGCGCGGAAATTTTTCATGCGATTGGCAAAAGTGGGATCGAGCTGCGAGGGATCGACAAGATTGAAAAGTGTGCGCTTGGGATCGGCGCCGGAGACGACGGCTGCGACGGCGATTTCTTCGTCGTCGGCGAGCACGACGCCGGAAACGGCCCCATCCTTGATTCGAATATGCTGCACTTCGGCGTCCGTGCGAATTTCCGTGCCGGCGCGTTTCGCAGCTTCGGCAAGCGCGCGCGTGAACGACCCGAGACCGCCGCGCGGAAACGCGGCCGAACCGACCGGATGCGAATCGGCGGCGGCGCGAAGAAGCAGGACGGCAGTCGAACCGGCAGACCAGGGTCCAAGCGCCGTGCCGAAAATGCCGCGAGCCGCAATGGTGGCGCGAAGCAATTCCGTCTCGAAAAATTCGGCGACGAAATCCGCCACTGCCATGGGGCCCCAGCGGAGGAGGTCGAAAATGCCGGTTTTGCCGAGGCTGCGAACGCCGCGGCCGGTTTTCAGAAGATTCCAGAGATCTTCGGGCGTGGGATGATCGATAGCTGGCGGCGTGATGGAAGTGAGCTGTTTAAAGAAGCCGGCGGTTTCCACGAGCGATTCGGCGAATTGCGTATATTTCGCGGCATCCTTGGCGGAGAGACCGGCGATGCCCGCGGCGGTTTTGGCCGCATCGTTGTAAAAGAAGAGAGCTTTGCCATCGGGCGCGGGAGCGAAAACACGCGGATCGGGATGGATCACTTCATATTCAAACTTTTCGAGTTGCAGATCTTTCGCAACGTCAGCGCGCAGCGGGCCGAGTGTGTGCGCAAGCGTGGAGGCTCGGAAACCGGGATGAAATTCCTCCGTAATCGCTCCGCCGCCAACCATTTCGCGGCGTTCGAGGACGAGCGGCTTGAAGCCGCCCTTCGCAAGATAAAAAGCAGTGATGAGAGCGTTGTGTCCGCCGCCGATAATTACTACGCGCTGTCCGATGGGCATGATTAGTGGGCCGCCTTTGACGCGGTCGCGGCGGAGTGCGAGGAACTGCCTTTCCATTCTTTGAGGATGACCTGGCTGGCGATGCGGCCGTTGGCGCCCATAATGCCTCCTCCGGGATGCGTGGCGGAGCCGCACATATAAAGGTTGTGGATGGGTGTGCGGTAGTAGGCCCAGCCGGCGACGGGGCGCAGGAAGAAAAGCTGCTCGAGTGAAAGCTCGCCTTGAAAAATATTTCCCTGGGTGAGGCCGAATTCGCGCTCGAGATCAAGCGGAGTGAGCAGCTGGCGGCCGACGATGATGTCTTTAATGTTGGGTGCGTATTCGGCGATGGTGTTGATGACGTTGTCGCCGAAAGCTTCTTTCTGATCGTCCCAGGTACCTTCGGCAAGCTTGTAGGGCGCGTACTGCACGAAGCAGGAGAGGACGTGTTTGCCGGGCGGCGCAACGCTGGGGTCGGTGAGGCTGGGAATGACCATGTCAATGTACGGCTTGCGGGAGAAATGGCCGTACTTGGCGTCGTCATAAGCGCGCTCCATATATTCCATACTGGGCGAGATGGAAACCGCTCCGCGAAGATGCGCGCCGGGACCGGGCAAACATTTGAAATTGGGAAGCGCGTCGAGAGCGAGATTCACTTTGCCGGAAGAGCCGCGGAATTTGTAGCGGCGGACGCCTTCGAGAAAATCGGCGGGCAATTCATTCGGTTCCAGAAATTTTTCGAAGGTGAGATGCGGATCGACGCTGGAGGAGACTACGTTGGCGGAAAGTTCTTCGCCGGATTGCAGGACGACCCCAGCGGCGCGGCCATTTTTCACGACAATTTTTCCAACTGGCGCCTTCGTTCGAATTTCGACGCCCGCTTCGCGAGCGGCGTCGGCGATGGCGTTCGAAATCGCTCCAGTACCGCCGCGGCTGAAGCCCCAGGAGCGGAACGCGCCGTCGATTTCTCCCATGTAGTGATGCAAAAGAACATAGGCGGTGCCGGGCGAGCGAATGCCGAGGAAAGTTCCAATGATCCCGGAGGCGGACATCGTTGCCTTGAGTACGTCGGTCTCAAACCACTGGTCGAGGAAATCGGCGGAGCTCATGGTCATGAGCTGGACGAGGGTGTAGCGCTCATCGGAAGAAAGTTCGCGGAAGCGTTGCAACAGAAAATGAAGCTGCTTGAGGTCCTTGGGATTGAGGGTGGTGGGGTCCGGCGGAATCATGGAGAGCATGGGCTTCACGAAGCGGCACATGGGCGTCATCATTTTCGAGAACTCGTCGTAAGCTTCGGCGTCGAGGCCAGAGTGCCTGCGGATGTCGCGGATGGATTTGGCGTGATCGTTCACGCGCCAGAGGTAGTCGCCGCTGGGCATGGGAGAGAAAGTGCCGTCGAGCGGGAGAATTTCGAGGCCGTGGCGGGGGAGATCGAGCTCACGAATAATTTCCGGACGAAGCAGCGAGACGACGTAAGAACATTCGGAAAAAAGAAAACCGGGAATGATTTCCTCCGTGACGGCAGCGCCGCCGAGGACATGGCGTCGTTCGAGAACGACGACCTTTTTCCCCGCTTTGGCAAGATACGCGGCATTCACCAGGCCGTTGTGGCCTCCGCCGATGACGATCACGTCGTAGTGCTGACCCATTCGGTATGGCTCCGATATAACTCAAATGAAGAAAAAACCTGCGGGAAACAAGGCCTCGCCATTCTACTGAGCCCAGACTTTCGGCACAAGTCTGAGTCAGCCTTGCGACGGCGATGAATTCGCACCTATAATCCAATGGCTTTGCGGCGCGTTACGCCGCGTGTGCATCGGGGAGGAATTGTGCCGGTTGGAACTGCGTTTCATGAGAGAACGCTGGCGCTGTGCGAGAGCCTGAATTACCGCGAGTGGTCGGGCTATTACACGGTCAGCGTGTACGAAATGCACCACGAGCACGAGTACAACGCCATCCGGAATTCGGCGGCGCTGATCGATATTTCTCCGCTGTTCAAGTACCGGGTGACGGGACGTGATGCCACGAAGTTCGTGAACCGCGTGATTTCGCGCGACATTAATAAGGTTGCTGTGGACCAGGTGATTTACTGCTGCTGGTGCGACCCCGAAGGAAAAGTGATCGACGACGGGACGATCACGCGGCTGGGCGAAAACGATTACCGGTGGACGGCGGCGGACCCGAGCTTGCGGTGGTTCAGGCAGAACGCGCTGGGGCTGGACGTCAGCATCGAGGATATTTCGGAACAGGTGGCGGCGCTGGCGCTGCAGGGTCCGACCTCGGGGCGGCTGCTGCATGCGGTGACGGACGCGAGAATCGAGAACTTGAAATATTTTCGCGTGACACGAGGAAAAATTGCCGGCGTGCCGGTTGATATTTCGCGGACGGGCTATACAGGGGATTTGGGATTCGAAGTGTGGATGCCGTGGAAAGATGCGGTCAAAGTGTGGGATGCGCTAGTTGCCAAGGGAAAAGCGTTTGATATTCATCCGGCGGGGATGATTGCGCTGGACATTGCGCGCATCGAGGCGGGGCTGATTCTGATTGAAGTCGATTACATTTCAAGCAAGAAGGCGTTGATCGAATCGCAGAAATATTCGCCGGCGGAGATTGGGCTTGGCAAACTGGTGGACTTGAAGAAGGAAACTTTTGTGGGGCGCGAAGCGCTGGCACTGGAAGCCAAGAAAGGCGCGGAGCGGGCGCTTGTGGGCTTGGAAATTAATTGGAACGAGGTCGAGGCGCTCTACGAGAAGCTGAAGATGGCGCCGCAGGTGCCGAGCATGGCGTCGCGCGCAGCAGTGCCGGTGTATCGCAATGGCAGGCAGGTTGGGAAGGCAACGTCAACGACGTGGTCGCCTACGCTGAAAAAAATGATTGCGCTGGCGTGCGTGAGCCGGGAGAGTTCAGCGGTGGGCACGACTCTAAGCATGGAGATGACCGTCGAAGCCGTACGCCAGTCGGTTTCGGCGAAGATCGTGCCAATGCCCTTCTTCAATCCGGCGAGAAAAATGGCCGTGCCGGTCATCTGACGCGTACCCACTCGCGTACCTTTAGAACTCTGATCAAATTCATACAGCTGGCTGGGGCTCACTGGTTCAGGCGGTTATATTTTTTCAGGACAGTTTGGAGTTTATCGTGGGGCAGCGCGATGACTTTGTGATTTTCGATGCCGGTCATAGTTTCGGCGGCGATCATGGCGTTGACGATGGCTTCTTCGGTGGCCTGGACGGTGGCGGCGAAGACAGGTTCGATTTTGTCGTTGGGCAACATTTTCAGATCGACGACGTGGCCGGGAGCGGCGGCACCCGGATTGGCGGTGGAGAAGGCGATGAAGATGTCGCCGGAGCCGTTGCCGGAGATGCTGCCATCGCGACCGAGGCCGAGCGAAACGCGGCGCGCGAGGCGCTTGAGCTGGTGCGCGACGAGCGGGGCGTCCGTGGCCACGACGACAATGATGGAGCCACGGTCTAATTCGCTGAAGGAAGTGGACGCGTACGCGGGATCTTCGGGAATCTCCTTTCCGACTGGTACGCCGGCGATGCGCAAATTGTGCCGCACGCCGTAGTTGCATTGCACCAGGACGCCTACCGTATATCCGCCGGCTTTCAGATCGAGCTTGCGCGAGGATGTTCCGATCCCGCCCTTGAATTCGTTGCAGATCATTCCCGTGCCGCCGCCGACGTTCCCTTCTTCGACGGCGCCACCGTGCGCGGAATCGATGGCGTGAAAAGCGTGCTCGGGTTTGACGTGGAAGCCATTGATGTCGTTGAGCCAGCCATCCCAGGTCTCCGCGACGACCGGAAGCGACCACCAGTAGCCGGTGGGATCGGGCTTGCCGTGATTGACGCGCCACGCGATGACAGCATCGCGCACGACGCCGACGCTGTGTGTATTGGTGATCATCACAGGGCCTTCCAGAAACCCGGACTCTTCGACCCACGTCGTGCCGGTCATTTCCCCATTGCCATTGAGCGACCACCAGCCGGCGAAAACGGGATCGTTCATGGAATTCATCCCGCGAGGAAGAATCGCCGTGACGCCGGTTCGAATGGGGCCTTTGCCGACCTGAAGTTTTCCTTCGCCGGAGATGAGTGTCGTGTGTCCGACGAGGACTTCGGAAACATCGGTGATGGCGTTGAGCGGGCCGGGCGTGCCGTCAAAAGGCACACCGAGATCGCGCGCGCGCGGCTTGGCAGGCGCCTTCTCCTGAGCAGAAACCATCGCCGCGCCTGCCAAAAAACAAAAGAGAAGTGCTGAAAAACGGGAATAAGCACAACGGATCATGGATTGTTTTTCTCCCAAGAGGATCGAGCGGAACGCAATAAATCCGTGTTCTTCTGCACTGCCTGCTCCAGCAGGGCCGCTTGTTGCGACGCCAATTTCCAATCTTGCTTCTCGACAGCTTCGGTCAAGCCGGGGAACTCCAGGTGCGCGTAAGTGTAGCGCGAGGAATAAAGAAGATGCTGGAACCACGGGCGTCCCGGAATGCCCGCGGGATCCAGCCAGTTGGCTTCGACCTGAAGAAGCTGCGCATTGAGATGCTGCAGTCTTTCCGGTGAGGCTTGACCAAGCAGGAGGTCATGCGTTGTGGTGGCGTGCAACGCCTGGCCCTCCGTTTCAAACTCGGCGATTCGCGCATGAAGCTTTTTCAGATCGAGAGGAGGCTTCGGATTGTTTTTCTGCTCCAGCTCACGGAGGAACTGTTCTAGCGCTGAACCGTTGACGCCGAAATCAAAAGGAAGAATGTCCGCGTTGGCGAGGCGGAGAGCAACGAGACCCCACATGCGCGTGAGCGTAACGTGGTATTCGAATGTGGGGTCCCCGATATGCGACATCCAATAGTGGTCGTCATACATGGAGTGGTAGACGCCGTATTCTCCGCTAAAGCCGAGATTGATGACCGGGCGGCCGAGATGATTCAGAAAAACGGTATGATCCGAGCCGCTGCCAATACGCGTCTCGACGAGCGCACTGTCTGAGGGCGGAGCGGCGGCCTTCGAATTCCTCATGCGGGTCGCGCGCCATGCTGCGTAGAGAGATTTTCCGGAAGGCGCACGAACGTCTTTGGAAGCTTCCACGAGCATAGGAGCGAGCGAAGCAACGGCGGAAGGCGAGAAGCTGAGGCCCTCGGGGCCTGCTGTTGTGGCGGCTCCGGCAACTGAGGAATCAACGTTGAGATAGGCGACAAGTTTTTTCTTCAACTCGTCGGCAAATTGCTCACCCCACTCCGTGGAGCCCGTCAGGCCGTACTCTTCTCCATCCCAGCTGCAGACGACGATGGTGCGTCGCGGGCGGATGCCGCGCTGCTTGAGTTCGCCAAGCGATCGCGTGAGCTCCATCATCGAACTTGTGCCGCTGGATGGATCCACGCCGCCGAAAGCCCACGCATCTCGATGATTGCCCAGCAGCACCCATTCCTCGGGAACCTCGCTGCCGCGTATGCGCGCTTCGACGACCGTGTATGGTTGCAGGCTGGTGTCCATGTCCACTTTCAAGTGAACCTTTACGGCGCCGGTGAGGCGATAGGTGATCGGTAAAGCGCCTTGCCAATCTTTCGGAGCTTCGGGCCCGTTCATATTTTCAAGAAGCGGCTTCGCGTCCCGCCAGGAAAGCGGGAGCCCGACAATTTTGGGGAGCGAGCGCGCTTCTTCGGGCGCGATGTGTTTAGCGCCGGCCACGGAAGCCCAGCCGGGTGTTGTCGGGTCACCGGGAACGATATAGTCGTAAGTGATCGCGCCACGCTGGATGTGGCTTTCCGGGCCCCAGGGTCCATCCGGAAAAACTTTGCCGCGAGCGTAGCCATCCTCGGCGGGATCGGAATAAATCAGCAAAGCGGCGGCGCCTTCGCGCTCGGCAGTGAGCGCCTTGAAACCACGATAGCTGTAGGGATTCGAATAGCGGACCAACACAATTTTGCCCTTCACGCTGATGCCGTTTTTGCGGAGAAGGTCGTAATCTTCAGGATTCCCGCTGTGCGCGTAAACCACTTCCGCGGTAACGTCGCCGGAAGCCGAAAATCCGAAATAAGAACCGGAGACGGCAGGGTTTTTCGTATCGGGGTCCACGTCGTAGGGATCCTCGCGCAATCCTGCCGTGTAAGGTACAGGCGCAATCATCTCCAGGGAAACGCTGCGCGGCCGCGAGTGAAGAACATCGTAGCGCCGCAGCGTGACGTCTTCCCAACCTTGCTTGCGCCATTCGGCCGCGATGAATTCGGCTAGCCAGTTATTGCGATCGGAAGCGGCGGGATGAGGCTCGGCGGTGAAGGTGCGATGCCACTCGCGCGCTTTCTCCGGCGAAGGAATGGACTGAAACGTGTTTTCGAGTTGATGCTCCACGACCGCGTGCGCCGGAGTAAAGCCAAGCAGGGCCGCGCCCGAGGGAGCAGACTCTTTTAGCTGGGCGGAAAGGACGACGGCCAGCGCGAGGAATGAAAAGAATAAGACCACTATCTTGCGGGGAAAAAAGGGCATGGCTCTTTGACTCTCCGTATGAAATCGATGAAGCAGAGTGCGAACAGTTAGCGGGCCCACGTGCGAATCAAACTTGAAACACCTTTGTGAGAGCTGACCGGATGGCGCGGGCAATCTGCGCGGATTCCTCGGGCGAAATCGTAAAGGGCGGCGCGAGAAGGATGTGATCGCCGCGCAGACCGTCGACGCAGCCCTGCGTTGGATAGGTCAGAACATTCTCCTCGAGGCAAGCCTGGCGGATTTTCTCCGCAATGTTCTCAGATTTTGGAAAAGGCTCGCGCGTGGTTTTGTCGTTGACGAATTCGACGCCGAGGAGCAAGCCAAGTCCACGAACATCGCCAACGTGGCGATGCGCCAGAAGCGACGTAAGTGCTTCGCGCAGGTTTCGACCCGCGGGATTGACGCGCTCGAAAAGTTTGTGCGATTCCAGATAGTCGAAAACAGCGTTGCCTGCGGCGGTGGAAACGGGGTGAGCTTGATACGTAAAGCCGTGCATGAATGCGCCGGAGCCTCGTTCGAACGCGTCGACCACGCGCGCGGAAACAAGCACCGCGCCGAGCGGCGCGTAACCACTGGCGATTCCCTTCCCGACTAAAATCATGTCCGGCTCGACGCCCCAGTATTCGACGGCAAAAGCCTTCCCGGTTCGGCCCAGGCCAGTCATCACTTCGTCGGCAATCAGTAGAATGCCATTTTTGCGGCAGATTTCGGCGATACGCGCAACGTAGCCGTCCGGAGGCACGGCGGCTCCGAGCGTTGCACCCACGACAGGCTCGAAGATAAAAGCTGCGGCATCACTTTTCTTGTTTCCGTCCAAATGAGCTTGCAGGTCATCGGCGCAAGCGAGTTCGCATTGTGGGAATGTCTTTTCGAACGGGCAGTGATAGCAGAAGCAAGGCGCGATGTGGCCCCAATCGGCAATGAGCGGCTCGTAAGGCGCACGACGCGCGACGTTGCCGCTGACAGACATTGCTCCAAGCGTGCTGCCGTGATAGCTCTGGCGCCGCGAAAGAACCCGGTAGCGCTCCTTTTGCCCAGTTTCGAGATGATATTGACGCACGAGCTTGATGGCTGTCTCGGTGGCTTCTGAACCGCCGGAAGTGAAGTAGACGCGGCCGCCGTTGCGAAAATTTGCAGGAGCAAGTGCGAGTAACCGGGCCGCAAGTTTTTCGGCAGGAGCCGAGTGAAATTGCGAGGTGTGCGCGAACGCAATCTGCGAAGATTGCTCGGCCATCGCGCGGCCGATTTCCTGCACGCCATGTCCGATGCTGACGACGGCGGCCTGGCCGGAAGCATCCAGGAAGCGCCGCCCATCGGAAGCGATGATCCAGCAGCCTTCGCCGCGAACGGCAACGGGAAATGTCTTCTTGAAATTGCGGGAAAATAGCCCGCTGTTCGTGGCCATGAGTCGTCCGGCCAAGAATTGTAGCAGAGTCGCATGCGCGCGCTGCAACGCGCGAGGCTCGTGAGCGAGAGGTGTGCCTTGCAACCGGCAGTCGAAAAGAGGCAGAGAGTTATACTATGGCTCGCGGCCAAACACCGAGTGGAGGATTCCATGGGAGAGATGATTGAGTTCAAGCGACCGGACGGAAAGACTTGTGCTGGCTATCTGGCCTCGGCCAAAGAGGGAGCGAGCGCACCGGGCATGGTGGTTATTCAGGAATGGTGGGGACTCAACGATCAAATCAAAAAGATCGCGGATCGATTTGCCGTCGCAGGTTATCGTGCGCTCGTTCCGGACCTTTACCGCGGCAAGGTCGCCACCGCTGCCGACGAAGCAACCCACCTGATGAATAACCTCAATTTTCCCGATGCCGCAGGCCAGGACATTCGCGGCGCCGTGCAGCAGCTGAAACAATCTTCGAAGAAAGCAGCTGTGGGCGGCTTCTGTTTGGGCGGCGCGCTGGCGATTCTGGCTGCCCTGCGAGTTCCGGAGATGGATGCTGGCGCCTGCTTCTACGGAATTCCTCCGCTCGACGCCACCGATCTGAAAAAAATCAGCATCCCCTTGATTTGCCATTTCGCGAACACGGATGACTGGTGCACGCCTGCCAAGGTAAACGAACTGGAGTCCGCACTCAGGCAATCGAAATCAAGGTTCGAGATCTATCGTTACGACGCGCAACACGCCTTTATGAACGAGGCGCGCCCACAAGTGTACGACGCTGCTTCCGCAAAGATGGCGTGGGACAGAACGCTCGCGTTCCTGAAAAAGGCGCTCGCCTAGGCGACCTTTTCGCGGCGTCGCTTAAGGATCAAAACGGACTGGTGCATTGTCCGGTGCAGGCAGAGACGCCACTAGGGCTCTGCTGCTCAGTTCCGGCCGATCCTCTGCCGGCTGAACTCCCCCGAATCCAATAAATCATCCACCACACGAGATGCTCCTATGCTAGGGTTGATTGCGAAAAAGAGAACGCTTCTCCGCCCGGTCGGCTCGAAGAAATCACCGCTGAAACCGAGTGCCTTTCTCCCGTCCGGCGCTAATCGTGGCGTCCCTCGGTAAGCATCGATGATCAACTTTCTGGAAAACCTGAAGCTCCGGCGGAAACTACTGATCGCCATGGTTCCGCTGGTCTTGATGGTCATCGTCGCGGGTGTGTATTCGTCATTCGAAAGCAAGACCATCGACGCCTGGTACAGCACCCTGATTGACACAGAAGTGGAGGCATTGCGGAACATCGCCGAAGCGCGAAGTCACACAAATCGGTTCGGGCTCTTTCTGTACGAGCTTGTCGCAGAGACCGATCCCGATCGAAAACTGAAAATCGACGGGCAATTGGAGAAGACTCGCGCCGACTACCACACCGTGATTTCTGCGGCCCTTCGGGAGAGCCCTGAGCGCGCGGATAAAATCAACACCGCAGCAGCCCTCTTCGATAAAGCCGTAGATGATGCGCGCCCAGTGCGCGCCGCTGCCATGGCCGGAAACACCGAAAAAGCTTCAAATCTGATGCGCGCCGGGGTGAACCAGGAATTGGAGCAGGCGCGCCAGGCCGCCATCAACATCACAGAGGAGCTGCAGAAGGCCATTGATGACCGCTCCAACGAGCTGACCAGAAACACGCACCACGCGATCGTGGTCACCTGGCTGGTGATCGGGTTGGGCCTGTTGGCATCGTGGGCCACCGCGGTCTTTATCGTGCAAACGGAAGTCGTGCGGGAGATGCTTTCTCTTCGCGGCAGCATCCAGGATCTCGCGGACGGGAAGTTGGACGAACCCATACCCTTTCTCGATCGCCGCAACGAGATCGGCGAGATCAGCCGCGCGCTTCGAACGCTGCAACGCGGCGCCCGCGAACGCGAGATTCAAGGCTGGGTAAAAGCCGAGGCGGCGTCCACTCTGCAGCGGCTGCAATCGACCCAGGACTTTAGCGCGTTCGCGACTGCCTTGTTGTCGCGCCTGTCGGAATCCATCCCCATCATTTATGGAGCACTTTATCTCGTTGATGAGACACAGAAGCGATTCTTCCGCGCGGGATCGTTTGCGCTCAACGACGCGAATAATCCACAAGAGTTTGCGCTCGGTGAGGGCCTGGCGGGGCAAGCTGCCGTGGAACGCCGGCCGCTGGCAATTACCGCCGGCGATCAAGTCCGGATCACAGCTGGCATGGGGACCGTGAAGCCCGGCATCCTGCTGTTTCTGCCAGTGATCAATCAAGACGTCGTGACAGCAGTCATCGAGTTGGCGCCGGTTTCCTCTGTAAGCGAGCGCCAGCAAGCCCTGCTCGATGCGCTCTTACCCTCCGTAGCCCTGAGCGCCGAAATCCTGGCCGGCAACATTGCCACCAGAAAGCTTCTCGATCAGACCCGCGCCCAAGCGGAAGCGCTGGCCGCTTCCGAACGCCAGATCACCGCGCGCAAAGAGGAGCTCGAATCCATCAACCAGGCGCTCGAAGTGTCGGAGGTGGAACTGCGGCGCGCCAAGGAAGTCGCGGAAGAAGCCAGCAGAATCAAGGCGGATTTCCTGGCCAATATGAGCCACGAGATTCGTACGCCCATGAATGCCATTATCGGCATGTCGCATCTGACGTTGCGGACCGAACTCAATCCTCGTCAGAAAGATTACGTCCGAAAGATTCAAATGGCCGGCCAGCACCTGCTCGGCATCATCAACGACATTCTGGATTTCTCGAAAATTGAAGCCGGCAAATTGTCGGTCGAAACTATCGACTTCGATCTCGAAAAAGTGCTGGAGAACGTCAGCAACCTGATCTCCGAGAAAGCCTCGGCCAAAGGATTGGAACTCATCTTCGACATCGAAGCCGCGGTCCCCACGCAACTGAAGGGTGATCCCCTGCGCTTGGGACAAATCCTGATCAACTTTTGCAACAACGCCGTCAAATTTACCGAGAGCGGCGAGATCGTCGTTAGAGCCCGCGTCCAGGAAAAAGATGAGGACGGTCAACTGGTTCGTTTTTCGGTCAGCGACACCGGAATTGGCCTGACCCAGGAACAAATGGGACGCCTGTTTCAAGCGTTCGAACAGGCCGATGCTTCCACAACACGCCAGCACGGCGGCACCGGGCTGGGATTGGCGATTTCGAAGCGGTTGGCGCAACTGATGGGCGGCGATGTTGGCGTCGAGAGCGAAGTGGGCAAAGGAAGCACGTTCTGGTTTACCGCCCGCCTGGGAAACAGCGCGGTTTCAGCGCGCCGCGCGGCGAGGCCCGACTTGCGCGGCCGGCGCGTTTTGATCATCGACGACAATCCGCAAGCCCGCGCGGTACTTTCGAGCATGCTCACGAGCATGACTTTTGTCGTGCACGAGGCGCCATCGGGCCTCGAAGGAATCGAGATGGTCCGTCACGCCGCGGCAGTTGGCGAGCCCTATGAGATTGCTTTTGTGGACTGGCAGATGCCGGGGATTGATGGCATCGAAACCGGCAAACGGATTCACGCGCTGCCAAATATAGCCGTCAAGCCTCAACTCGTAATGGTTACCGCGTACGGCCGCGAAGAAGTTCTAAAGCAGGCGGAAGCCAACGCATTCGCCAACGTCTTGATCAAGCCCGTAACTCCCTCCATGCTGTTCGATTCGGCGATCGAAGTCCTCGGCGCCGGCCAGGAGAGCGTTCGCGACCTCCAGGCTGGTCCTGCTCCGGAACTATCCCGGTTGCGTGACGCGCGAGTTTTGCTGGTGGAAGACAATGAACTCAATCAAGAGGTAGCTCTCGCGCTGCTTGAGGACGCGCACATGTCGATTGATGTGGCGCAGAACGGGGAGGTTGCTGTCCGCATGGTGGGTAGCGGCACGTACGACGTGGTGTTAATGGATATGCAGATGCCCGTGATGGATGGCATCACCGCAACGAAAGCGATCCGCGCCAATCCGCGGTTTCGCTCGCTGCCCATTATTGCCATGACTGCCAACGTGATGGCCGCCGATCGCGAAAAGTGTATCGAGGCCGGCATGAACGACCATGTCGCCAAGCCCATTGATCCCGAGGAACTTTTCGCCGCGCTGCTCCGCTGGATCAAGCCCCGCGATGGGGGCAGAGCGGCGGGAGAAGCCGCGGCGCCAGTCTCGAGCCCTTTGGCGCCGGCTAAAGCTCCTGATTCCGTGGTTCTGGAAATTCCCGGGATCGACACCAAGTCCGCGCTCCGGCGAACGGGCGGCAATCTAAAGCGTTATGAGTCCCTATTGCGCAAATTTGCGGACCCGATGGCGGGTGGCGTCGCGGAAATCCGGAGCGCTCTGGTCGCGAACGATACAGTGACAGCCGCGCGAGCTGCTCATTCCTTAAAAGGCGCTGCTGCCAATCTTGGCGCGACCGCGCTGGCGGAAGTCGCAGCAAAGGCGGAGACTGCCCTGACCAAGGGGCAGGGTGTTGAAGATGCATTAAAATCGCTTGCGATTTCTTTCGAAGCCCTAACGGCGGCAATTCGAACGGCGCTCCCGAACGAACAAGTAGCAGCCGGAGATGCCCAGGTTTCCGCGGATCCCGCGACGGTGCGGGAACCTCTCAACCGGCTTAGAAAATTGCTGAAAAATGACGATGGCGACGCCTCCGATTTCATAATCGACGCCCGGCCCGCGTTGTCCCGAGTGCTGACTGAATCGGAGATCAATACTCTCACCGGCCTGGTCGGCAACTTCGATTTCGAAGCTGCACTCAAGTCCCTTGCAAACATTTCCGCGCGTCTGTCCCTCAAACTGGAGTGAAAATATGGCTCAAGCAGCGCCAGCACCAGCAAAATCAATTCTGATTGTCGACGACACCCCCATCAATCTCGGCGTGATCTCCGGCGCGCTGAAAGATTCGTATCGAACCAAAGTTGCCACCAATGGCGAGAAGGCGCTTTCCATTGCCTCCGGCGAGGAGAAGCCCGACCTGATTCTGCTCGACGTGATGATGCCGGAAATGGACGGCTACGAAGTCTGCCGCCGCTTGAAAGCGAATCCGGACACGCGGGATATCCCGGTGATTTTTCTTACTGGACAGACCGGAACGGACGATGAAACGAAAGGATTCGAAGTCGGCGCTGTCGACTATATTCATAAGCCATTTTCCGAGGCCGTTGTAAAAGCGCGCGTGCGTACCCACCTCATGCTCCGCGAAGCCCATGAGCAAATTGCGAAACAACTGGTGGCCATCAACATTGAATTGGAAATGGCGCGGCAAATCCAGTTGTCCATTCTGCCGCGCAGCACGCCGAAACTTCAGGGTCTCGATATTGTGGCCAGCTACATTCCTATGACTTCCGTCGCGGGTGATTTTTATGACTTCATTATTGTGGACGAAAAACGCGTTGGGATTCTCGTCGCTGACGTGTCGGGACACGGCTTGCCTTCCGCGCTGATCGCTTCCATGCTGCAGGTCGCCCTGACCGCTCAAGCGTCCCACGCTGCTGATCCGGCGCGGGTGCTGTCGGGATTGAATCAGGCGCTGTGCGGAAAGTTCGAACATAATTTCGTGACCGCGGCCTATGTGTTTGTGGACATGGAAAAAAAGATGATGACTTACGCCGGGGCTGGGCACCCACCTGTGCTGTTTTGGCGCAGCTCGGCTGGCAAAGTCAGCGAGGTTCTGGAAAACGGACTGTTCCTCGGCCAGTTCCCCGAAGCCACCTACGCCTCCCTGCAATTACCCGTTGAGGCTGGTGACCGGAGTGTCCTCTATACCGATGGAATTCCGGAAACAAAAAACGCATCGGAAGAAGAATTCGGGACCAAGAGATTCATGCAGTTTATGCAGAAGAACCACAGCCTGCCCGTGGATCAGTTCGCCGATGGATTGCTCGACGAGCTGTCGCGCTGGTCAGGGCAGCCGCGTGGTCAGGGACAACAGGACGACATCACCGTGCTGACCATTGAGTTCAAAAACTCCTGATGGGGGAGCTCAGCTCGAGCGAGAATTCCTCAGAATCTTTCTTCCATCTTCCTGCGCGTCGAATAGTGGACAAAGATGGCAGGCCTTTCGGCCGGGGCGCCATCTAGTAAGTACTCCTGTCCTTAATCTGACTCTCCGTACAGATGGCAATTCAGGTTTTGGACGGTAGCCTGCCGAAGACGGGCGGTTTCCGTAACGAACAGTATGGGAGGCCTTATGCGTACCCTGAAGATCTTGCCGGTTATGCTGGCGCTGGGTGCGATCCCGCTGGCCGCAGCCCCCCAGCAGCAATCGTCCCTGACCCAAGTGGTGGACAAGATTGTGGCTCAAGAGCAAGCGGAGATGCAGTCGCTGCGCCAATATTCACCGATCGTGGAAACGTACATCCAGCTGCTCCACCCTAGCAAGGATCTCGGTCCCGTGCCGAACGGCGACAAGTATTTTCTCGGCCGCGCCGAACTCGCAAAGGGCGTGGAACTCGAACCGCTCATCAGCGGCACGCGTACGAAGCACAATATGTTCGGAAGTTTGGGCAATCTATTCTCGATGGAATTCCTGCCGCGCGGTTTCCTCCAGATGATCTATCTGGACATGAACGGCTTCGACCGCCAGCACTACAAGTTTGACTACGTCGGCCGCGAGTTCCTGGGCGAGGTTCGCTGTCTGGTTTTCGATATCGATCCAACGTCAAAAACCGACAGAGGGCGCTTCGTCGGCCGTATCTGGGTGGAAGATCAGGATTACCACATCGTGCGTTTCAACGGTGGGTACAGCGGCCGGTCCAAGGCTAGCTACTACTTTAATTTTGACAGCTGGCGCACAAATGCCGGGAAGAACGAATGGCTCCCGTCTTTCATCTACAGCGAAGAAGTCGACAATGTGGAAGTCAAGACCTTCAGGGCGCAGACACGTCTTTGGGGCTACGCCCCCGAGCACGCTCAGGAAGAGCAGGAGCTGAGCAAAGTCCTGGTGGAGACGTCCAAGCCGGTGAAGGATCAGACGGAAACGGCAAATGATTATTCACCTCTTCAAGCAAAGCGCGCCTGGGGTCGCCAGGCGGAAGACAACGTTGCCTCCAAGATGGAGCAGATGGGCTTGATGGCACCGTACGGTGACGTGGACAAGGTGCTGGAGACCGTGGTCAACAATCTCGAGGTCACCAATAACCTCGATATCCAACCGCCGGTGCGCTGCCGCGTGCTGATGACCTCAACGCTGGAATCGTTCACTATGGGCCACACCATCGTCCTGAGCCGCGGCTTGGTGGATGTGCTTCCCGACGAGGCCAGTCTTGCGGCTATCCTCGCGCACGAGCTCGGTCATGTGGTGCTCGGACATCGCATGGGTACGCAATATGCATTCTTCAATCGCTTGCGTTTCGAAGAGAAGGATACCTTCCGCCACTTTGGATTTACGCGCACGCCGGAAGAGGAACAGGCTGCGACGCAGGCAGGTGTTGAAATACTGAAGAAGTCGCCATACAAGGACCAACCGGGAAACGCCCCGCTCTTTCTTCAAGCGTTGAGTAGCCGTTCGAAGGAGATCCCCAACCTGGTCAGTCCACATCTTGGCAATCGGGTCGCGACAAGCTCGACCATCTCCTCGGCGCTGCCCGCCGCCCAGTCTCCCGCAGCAAAGCCTGCAGCTAACGCCATTGCGGCGTTGCCACTCGGCGGACGCATCAAAATCGAACCATGGAACAATCAGCTGCAAATGCTGAAATCCAAGCCCGCAGGTTCAGTGGCCGAGGACGAGAAGATCCCGTTCGAAGTTACGCCGTTTGTTCTCTATCTCACTCGCCAGACCGATAACTCATCGGCGGCTCCAGCTAGTGCGGTATCCGTGAAGTCAGACCCGGATACGCCAATACCAGTCTCTAAACCATAAGCGGCTCAAGAACGAAACCGCTTCTCACCTGCGATCGGTGAACGCGATCCTGCCAGACAAAGTGATCTGGTGGCCGGCGAACGCGTTCACTGGAAACGAATCCGCTGCCAATTCATAAGATCGTTGCAAAGAGTTGTGCTACGCTGGCGCCAATTCCCTTGGCCATGATACGAAAAATCTTCGGCACATCCATGAACCTGCGGACGCGCAATTGACGGAGCACCCGACAAGGCTCGTTCGAACGATTGGGCGCTGGAGCCTTGTCGCGTTGATCATTAACACGATGATTGGCGCGAGCATTTTTGGGCTGCCGGCGCTGATTGCGGCGCGGCTCGGGAAGTGGAGTCCCCTCGGATTTCTCGCGGCGTTCGCCGGAATTGCGGTCATCGCCGCGTGCATGGCGGAAGTGGCGTCGCAGTTCCAGGAGGCGGGCGGACCCTACCTTTATGCGCGAGTGGCGTTTGGCCGGTTTCTTGCGATCCAGAATGGCTGGCTGACGTGGCTCTCCAGGATCGCGGCGGTTTCCGCTGTGGCGAATCTCTTCATCACTTATCTCAGCGAATTTTTTCCAGGCGTGAAGGCGCCACTCGTGAGGGCAGCTGTCTTGACGGTTCTGATTGGTTTTCTCGCAGCGGTGAACTATCGCGGAGTGACGGGGGGAAACTGGGTCAGCAATTTTTTTACCGTGACTAAGGTTATCTTGCTCGCATTTTTCATCGTGGCGGGGCTCGCGGCGCTGTTGCTGCATCCTGGAATTCGAGTAGCGCCGCCCGATATGACGACAACGGCAACGGATTGGTTTGAGGCGTTGCTCCTCATGATCTATTCCTACGGGGGATTCGAAGCGGCGCTTATCGCTTCCGGAGAAACGCGCGACGCGCGCAAGGACATTCCGTTCGCGTTGTTCACGGCGATCGCCGCGACGACCATTTTGTACATCGCCGTGCAGTATCTGGTGATCCATACGATTCCGGATGCGGGTGCGTCGAGCGCACCGGTGGTGGATTCCGCACGGCGGTTTCTTTCGCCGCTGGGGGTGCAGATTGTGGCAGCAGGGACGCTGGCCTCGGCTTATGGCTATCTCAGCGCCAATATGCTGCATACGCCGCGAATCACGTTCGCCATGGGCGAGCGCGGAGATTTCCCGGTGTTTTTCGGCAGGATTCATTCGCGCTTTCGAACGCCACATCTCTCCATTGTGATCTTTGCCGTGGTGCTGCTGGCGTTTTCGATCGCCGGCAATTTCAAATGGAATGCGCTGTTGTCCAGCGTGGCGCGGTTGTTTGTCTACGGATCGGTCGCGGCGGCGCTGCCGGCGCTGCGGAAAAAGCAGCCGCAAGCAGAGCGGTTCCGGCTGCCGTTCGGCAACTTGTTGGCGCTGCTCGCGCTGCTGTTCACGGGTATCCTGGTCACACGCATGCATTGGGGCGAATTCCTGGTGATTTCTATCACGGCGGCGCTGGCGTTCTTGAATTGGCTCTGGGCGCGGAAGCGGGGCGATTCGTTCGAATCCACGAGTTAATTCCCGTGCGCGCCGAGAGAAAACCGCCGCCATTTTGGCGGTTGCATGCCAGGTTCGAACGTGTGATTCCAGTGCCACAAATGTGCCAAATGTTGGAGAGCTTGCCATGACAATGAAACGCACGGGCGATGCGTGGATGCCGGCGGATGAATACGGCCGCGCAATGCCGAAATTTTCTCTGAATCTGCTGGTGCGCGAAGTGGAGCGGTCAGTTCCCTTTTACAAAGATGTGCTCGGCGCGGCGGTGCGCTATGCGGATCAAGACTTTGCGGCGCTGAATCTGCAGGGTGTGGATTTTATGCTGCATTCCGACCACGCTTACGACCATCACCCGCTTTTCGAACGGCTGAAAACTGGCGGTGCGCGTGGAACCGGAGCGGAATTGCGCGTGATGGGGATCGATCCGGATGCTGTTGAAAAAAGAGCAAAGGCTGCCGGAGTAAAAATCATCCAGCCGGCAATGGATTTTCCGCACGGATGGCGTGACGTGATGCTCGAGGACCCGGATGGCTACATCTGGGCCGTGGGCGTGGCAATACCTTGAGTGCAGTCGGCCGGTCCGTCCTGTCCGATTTGCGGTAGAAACGATACAATATGCGCGCTCGTGCTTCGAATCCTGTGACATGTAGTTGTGTGCGAGGAGAGAGCTTGATGAATCGCGTGATTCTGCGTTGTGTTTTTGCATTCGCATTGTTCCTGGCCGCTTCGATTTCCGCCTTCGCGCAAGACAGTGCCAAGCATCCCATCACCTTTACGGACCTGATCAGCATGCATCGGGTGGCGGAGCCGCAGGTGTCGCCGGACGGAAAATGGGTGGCGTACACGGTGACCACGCCGGACATGGAAGCGAATCGCAACGCCAGCAACATCTGGCTGGTTGCCACGGCGGGTGGCGCGGAAATCCAACTGACGCGGAGCGGGCACGATTCGTCGCCGGCATGGTCGCCGGATGGAAAAATGATTGCGTTTCTTTCTTCGCGAAGCGGCGATTCGCAAGTGTTTTTGCTGTCGATGGAGGGTGGAGAGGCCCATCCGTTTACGAAACTTTCCACGGGCGCGGATATGGTGAAGTGGTCGCCGGATGGAAAGACGATTGCGTTTACGTCTTCTGTGTATCCGGATTGTAAAGACGATGATTGCAACAGCAAGCGCGACGCGGAAAAGGAAAAGAGCAAAGTAAAGGCGCACGTGGCTGAGCATCTTCTTTACCGGCACTGGACTCACTGGAACGACGGCAAGCGCAGCCACCTCTTCGTTGTTTCCGTGGATGGAAGCGGTGCACCGCGTGATCTCACAGCGGGGGCGGATTACGATATTCCGCCAGATGAGCGCAGCGGGCCTGTCGACATTAATTTTTCGCCTGATGGAAAGGAAATCTGCTTCACCGCGGTGACCGACAAGATGGAAGCGATCAGCACGAATGCGGATTTGTTTATTGTCCCGGTCGCCGGCGGCGAGGCCAAGCGCATCACCACGCAGCCGGGATTCGATGGGAATCCTGTGTACTCTCCGGATGGGAAATACATCGCGTATCACGCGCAGCTCACCGCGGAATACGAATCGGATCGCTGGCGCGTGATGCTGTATGACCGGCAGAGCGGCAAGAATGAGAATCTTTCCGAGGGCTTCGACCGCAGCGCGGAGGAACTGGTGTGGTCGCCGGACAGCAAGACGATTTATTTCACGGCGGAAAACGAAACGCAGAAGCAGGTCTACGCCATGGCCGCACGCGCTGGTGCGCCACCGAAACCGGTTATCGCGGACACGTATAACATGGCCATTTCCCTTAGCGCTGACGGAAAGACACTGGTGTTCGAGCGAACGAGCCTGACAATGCCGGCGGAAGTTTTCGCAGCAGCGAGCGACGGCACGAACGCGCGGCAACTAACGCATCAGAACGAAAAGTTCCTGGCGGCGCTGGACATGAATGCCCCGGAGACGTTGTGGTTCGAAGGCGCGGAAAAAACGAAAGTGCAGGCCATGCTGATCCGGCCGCCAAATTTCGATGCGACGAAGAAATATCCGCTGCTGGTCCTGCTGCACGGCGGCCCGCAGACGATGTGGTCGAACGCCTGGGGGTACCGCTGGAATGCGCAGGTTTTTTCCGCGGCGGGATACGTGACGCTGATGATCAACCGCCGTGGGTCCACGGGCTACGGGCAGAAATTCACGGACGAGATCACCAATGACTGGGGCGGCAAAGCGTACGTCGACGTGATGAACGGCGTGGATTACACGCTGAAGAAATATTCTTTCGTTGATGGGACGCGCATGGCCGCGGCGGGAGGGTCTTACGGTGGGTACATGGCGGATTGGATTGCGACGCACACCGGACGGTTCAAAGCGATCGTGAGTCACGCCAGCACCTACGACAAAGTCTCGATGTTCGCGACGGAAGAGTTGTGGTTTGAAGAACACGACATGCAGGGCACGCCGTGGACAAATCCGGAAAGCTACAAGAAATGGTCGCCTTCGACGTACGCGAGCGAGTTGGGAAAATTCAAGACGCCGACACTGGTAATCGCGGGGGAACGGGACTATCGCGTGCCATACACGCAGTCGCTGGAGTTTTTCAGCGCGCTACAGCGGCAAGGCGTGCCATCGAAGCTGGTAGTTTTTCCAGATGAGGGACACTGGATACTGAAACCACAGAATGCGCAATTTTGGTATAAGACGTTTCTGGATTGGGTGGCGACGTACGTCAAATAGCGGATCGTCGCGGGGCGTAGGGCCAGACGTGCTGCGCCCCTACAAGGCGATTAAGAGGCGAGCAGGCGCTGAAGGGCGCGGCGCGCAAAGTGAAAAAGATAAAAGAGCAGAACAGCAGAGAGCGCGACGAGCGCGACGACGATGATAGTTGTTGCAAGCGGATGGGCCGTGGCCATCCACGTTAGCCACACGGCAAGGATGTCTTCTCCAAAACTCAAAACCCAATTGCTGAATGGTTCCGGGACGGTATTGACGGCGGCGCGGGCACTGGCCTTAGTGCCGTGGGCGGTCAGGGCGACACCGCCGGCGAGCAGCGCCGCGCCCCAGCGCCATTGCGGTGCAGCGCCACCGGCCGCAGCGAACGCAAGCAGCGCGGCGGCCGGCGGACGGATGAACGTGTGGATGGCGTCCCAGATGGTGTCGAAATACGGAAACTTGTCCGCGAAAAACTCAGCCAGATAAAGGGCGATCGCAATTCCGAGCACCCCAGGATGAGAGAGAATCTGGAGCGAGGGCGGCAGATGAAGCACGCCGAAACGCTCGAGAAGGCCAAGCGTGGCCACGGTGGCGTAAAGATTCAAACCGGAAGAGAATCCGGCGCCGAGGGCGAGGCCAAGCGTTTCGATGGGGTTCATCGAGTCCATCATACCAGCCAGCGTGAGCGGCGCGGGCAGTAACTCCTGGTGGGAGAGAGCCGAGGATTGGTTTGACGCGCACGTGAGAGAAGACGATTCTGTGGAGCGGACGGTCATCCATGTTTGGGCTGGGTCATTTTTTCTATCCCTGGGGGTTCCTTGTGCAGGGCCTGGCGATTGTGCACTTCATCAGGCGGCGGCCGGAGAACTATTGGTTTTACGTCATCTTTTTTCTTGGGCCGCCAGGGGCCGCGGTGTACATCCTTGCGGAAGTGCTGCCGGACCTGGGGCTGCTGCGCGGCGTGTTTCAGGGATTTGGGCGCCGATCGCGCATCCATATCGTAGGGACGCAGATTTTGGACAATCCATCGGCGGCGAATTACGAAGAGCTGGGCGAGCTTTACAAAGATCAAAAGCAATTTGAAAAGGCGCGCGAGGCGTTCACGAATGCCATTGCAGCGCGAAGCGATTCGATCTACACGTTTTATTCGCGGGCGCAATCGTCGCTGGGATTACAGGATTTTGCGGCGGCGATTCCGGATCTGGAGCGCGTGGTCGCTGCAGATAGAAAATTCGACTACTACCGCGCGGCCGGGCTGCTGGCGGATGCCTATGCGCAAACGGGGCAATTGGACCGAGCAGCTCCGCTCTTTACGGAAGCAACGCAGATTTCGACGACTGCGGAAACGCTGTACAATTACGCGAGTTTTCTGAAGACGGCGAACCGGTGTGAGGAGTCCCGCGAGTGGGCACAGAAATTGCTGGCCAAGAAACGCTCGCTCCCACGATACATGCAAAGGCGAGAGCGGCCGTGGTTCCGCAAAGGCAAGGCGCTGCTGAAGGAACTGGCCGGCAATTAGGGGCCGGCGATGAGCCTCTTTTATTTGCAGCTCTTGGTTAACCTCCCCCACCCCCTGTTTTTTGTAACTGCGCATTCTAAAGGATTTACGGAAGATTTTTTCGTAAGTGCGCATTCTAAAGGGGTTATAAGCCCTTTAGAATGCGCAGTTCCGAGAAGTGCTTGCAACTGTTGATTGCAATAGGGTAACTGGCGCGCTTTGCTGGCTGTAAGTCCTTCAGAATGCGCAGTTCTGAGGGGGGCTTGGAAGTGCGGATTCTAAACGAGTTGCAGACACGAACTCCAGAGGAGTGCTTGCCGGAGGACACAAGCCAGAATCGGACGTAGCTTTGCCCGGATAGCGCTTCGGGAACATGAGGGGCACTGAAGAGTGAATAAGCTACGCAGATTTACCTGAATGGAATTGTATCACATAGCCATATAAGGTCAAGGAGGATTTGGAGGCGCGAGGCGGAATCGAACCGCCGATAATGGTTTTGCAGACCATTGCCTTACCACTTGGCGACCGCGCCACCGGACGAAAAAAGTTGTCAGTATTCAATGATCAGTCATCAGTTTGAAAAAAACTACTTTACAGTTCACCTCATCGAATGAGAACTGGACGGGGGAAGCCCGAGGAGAAGAAACTTCTCCCGTCCAGTTCCCTGCTCTGGACTACAACCTGAAAAGTCTGCTTGCAACCCACGGGTCTAAAGACCCGCCACTACAAAAACTGGTTTAGCGGGCTGCGGCAGCATGCTCAGCAGTGGCGGCGCGGGTTTCGTTGACGATGGGGGCGCCGATCAGGTTGCCCCACTCGGTCCACGAACCGTCATAATTGCGCACGTTGTTGTAGCCCAGCAAATACTTCAGCACAAACCAGGTGTGCGAACTGCGCTCGCCGATGCGGCAATAAGCGATGACTTCATCGGAGCCCGTAATACCTTTTGGCTGATAGAGCCTTTGAAGATCCTCGAGCGACTTGAAGGTGCCATCTTCGTTGGCAGCTTGCGCCCACGGGATATTCGCGGCCTTGGGGATGTGTCCGGGGCGCTGTGCCGTTTCCGACATCCCTGGAGGAGCGATAATCTTTCCGGTGAACTCATCCACGGAACGAACGTCTACGAGCTGGCCCGGTTTGCGGCCTTCCACAACGGCGAGGACGTCCTCTTTGTAGGCGCGGAGGGATTCGTTGAGGCCAGAGACACGATAGGTGGCCGGCGCAACGCTGACAGGATCCTTGGTTACGGGGCGCTTTTCTTCGAGCCATTTCTTGCGGCCGCCGTTGATGAGGCGGACATCTTTGTGGCCATAGTATTTCAGTTGCCAGAAGGCGTAGGCGGCGAACCAATTGTTGTTGTCGCCGTAGAGGAGGATGGTGGTGTCATTGGAAATGCCGGAAGCGGCGAGAAGCTTCTCGAGTGTGGACTTGTCGATCAGGTCGCGGCGGATGTTGTCCTGGAGCTGAGTCTGCCAGTTCCAGCCAACCGCTCCAGGGATGTGGCCCTGATCGTAGGCAGTGGTGTCCACGTCGACTTCGACGAGGCGGAGATTGGGGGAATTCAGGTTGTGAGCAACCCAATCGGTGGAAACCAGAACTTCGGGATGTTTGTACTCTGACATTCGATCTTCTCCTTTGATCCAGCTTTGAAACTTGTGTGATTCAAAAACGAAAAACCCACCTGCTCATTAGATTCTGGCGGTGGGTGGAAACTTTTGAGGCTAAGACGGACTCGCTAGATGCTCAGCCTCCCCGCGCCAGAAGACACACGCGTACAACACAGACAGCAGCATGCCATTTGCGCGTTCTTCTGGGGGTAAGCCAACATATGCGCATGATACAAGGGATGGAGCGGGTTGGCAATAGTACTTAGGCGTGACTCTTCCAGGCCAGGTTGGGAGCGCTTGGCGTGGAATTGCGACCCTCGCGGGGATGCCGAAAAACCGAGCAGCGTGCGGCGTAGGTATATCTACTGTATTGACGGTTGCAGGATGGCGGGCTAATTGTACGCGTCCCTCAAGGAGGCTACGCAAAATGGCCCGATACTTGAATTGTGAGAACCCGAGATGCCGGTTCATTCTCGACCGACGAATGAACGGAAAGCTACTGGGCGACCCGCAACTCATCCTCAAGAAATGTCCGGAATGCGGAGGCGCTTGGTCCTCCACGTGCCCGTGCTGCGCGCAACCTCTGACGCTGAAGTTGATCCATGGTCTTCCGCATGCGAACTGCTGCGATAAGAGGCTGCAGTCCAACGCAAAAGCAGCTTAGCGCGCGCAGCAGGGCAATCGATTATCCAAATGAGCGACCTGAGACATAGGTGACAGATCGTACCGGACACAAAGGTTACACTCTTTCCTTTTTTTGAGGGAGGAAGTGATGCCATGGAAGGAGTGTTCGGTGATGGATGAAAGGCTGCAGTTTGTAGCTCGCCGGCCAGCTGGCGAGGCGATGGCGGAGCTTTGCAGGGAGCTCGGTATTTCTCGCAAGACCGGCTCCAGGATTTTCGATCGTTACCAGGAGTGTGGCGTTCAGGGTTGACGGATAGAAGCCGACGTCCCTACCACTATGCTCATCAACTTCCTTTTCAACTCTACCTGTCTGCCCAGGCCGAAAAAACAGATGCCCAGCACTACAATTCACTATATTGCTCCCTTTCTCAAGGGCCTCTAAACATAAATCGGGCAGGTGTTCGAATAGCTCGATCCCCGAAAGGAACTTATATCTAGCATGTCCGCAATCCTTGGAAGGAACTGGGCGCTAAAGAACCACAGCCTCACTGAATCGGGAATTCAAGTTAAGCGCCCTCATACGCTCATCACGGGCCTTTTCACGCTGAAGTTCGTGGAGCAGTTCACGCAGCCTCGTTCGGGCTTTGTGTAACTGCGACTTGGAAACACCTACTGAGCGTCCCATGATCTCGGCGATCTCGTTGTGTTGGTATCCTTGAATATCGTGCAAGACAAATATTGCGCGATATCCCGCGGGCAACCGCTTGAGGCAGCGCTCGAGATTTATTCGGTCAATCGATCCTTCCAGCAACAAATCAGGCGCGCCAATGTCGATGCTTGGCGAGGCGGTTTCATCGTCCGGGTCGGAAGCAGCCTCAATCGAGACGATTGGTGGCGACTTCTTGCGTAAACGCATCAGCACGAGGTTGACTGCCAGTCTGTGAAGCCACGTAGAGAAAGCCGATTCACCGCGGAAAGTATGAATTTTTCGGAGCAAGAGCAAAAAGGTCTCTTGAGTCAGATCTTCTGCTTCGGCGGTGTTTCCTACCATGCGTAGGCACACCGCATACACACGTCTGCTATGCAACCGGTAGAGGTATTCAAACACCTCCCGATCGCCGTTGCGAGCTCGCTGGATGGCCTCGGCTTCACACAGCTTCTCGCTGGCGCAAGGAAAGGCTGGCAGCGCAGCCTTCTTCGAGATGCATTCCTTGCTGGAACGCGCATCCCAATTTAGGCTACGCCGCTTCTCTACATTGGGCCTCGCCAGGGATCCAACCATCTTTCTGCACCTGGCGTTTGCAGTGACTTGCATGACTTTTTTCCTTAGCGACCCGAAGTGTGGACTTCGATGGATGTTTTGTTTTCACTGACCTTCGACGCTGGCGCGGTCTGTGAGGCCATCTTTTGACTACCGTACTTGCGTCCCATGTGCTTCTGTGTGGGCGTCGTGTAGATGAACGTCCGTCCTAGCTCCGGCGCCTCGAATGTCTGGACTGTCTGCACATCTGCGATGTCCACTAGGTTCAACTGTGGGCGTTCAGAAGCCACTTTCTGGTCTGCTGCGGTGGCCATGATGATGGCGTTGGCTGCCTGTCCGTGAACGTAAAGTGTGTATGGAGAGCTCACGGTTGACATGGTAAATGTGTAATCGCCAGGGGGTAGTGTGGCGCCTCCCCAGTGAGTCTCGACTGGAAGCGTGAACTTGCCTTGATAAGCAGTCTGCGCTTTCCCACTAGTCGCCAAAGCGCCCAGTGAAAGTGCAGCCATACCTAACTTCGTAAGTAATTTCATATGCCGAGCCCAGATCATTTGAAGTCTCCTCGTTCCGTGTGATTTTGAATTGCGAGACATTTTGGTGTCTTCAGCGTGTAGGACCACGCATGGTCTCGGATAATTCCCCGATCCAGCGCTATTTAAGAGGAGGGAATAAAATTGTGAGTATTTCGGTCGCCAAGTTATGACCGTTTCTCTCAGTGCACCGGCGTGGCGAAGGAGCCGATGGAGACTCTCTATCTGTCCTTGCCGCTCATCAAGCGTTCCTGCCCCATTCATTCATGACCGAAAAACAAACAAGCTCGAGGTTTGCCCGCCGCCACAACAATGAGTGCATATCTGCAACTTCTGCTTACTCTCGCGCACTCATGCGTTCACATTTACGATTCGTCGTGAACTCGGCATCGGAACTTCGTTCATAAGAGTTGTCAGAACTCCACGAAGGCAGCTCCGTGCACGAGATAAGGTGGACATGACGGTGCCTATGGGCATGCTGGTGATCTCTGCGATCTCTTTGTAGGACATCTCCTCGAGTTCGCGCAAAATCAGTATTTCGCGATAATTCTGCGGCAACTTCTTCAGCGCCCTCCGCACCAGGGTTGAGTTGTCGTTCTGGAGCAAAACCTCTTCTGCATAGGGAATGCGGGAATGAACAGGGAAATGCTTCTCGTCAAATTCCTCTGCACCTCGCAGAGGTCGATTTGTATGCGACCACGTATAGAAAGTATTCCGGACAATTTTCAGGAGCCACGCACGGGCGTCGCCGCCGTGGAAGCCAGAGAAGAATCGGAAAGCGCGCAAATATGCTTCCTGGACCACATCCTCCGCATCCCGCTCATCGCGCGTCAGCCAGCGCGCCAAGTTGTAAGCGGCGTCAAGATGCGGTAAGACAGCCTCCTCAAAACTTGGAAGAGAATCGTGTTCCCCCATAGCGGCCTCCCTGCAACCAGTACCGCGTCCCAACGTATGTGCCGACTGATGCGCTGGACGGCCCCACTATGGTTTGCACTTCTGATCGATACAATGGACGAGCAGTTCTTTCCCGCTGGAATCATGCTCCCCTGTTAACTAGCACTTAATAAAAGACTTACGGGACGTTGTCCCCGCCATCGAGTTCCAGATAACTCTGGCCAGTGATACACTCAGTTTCGATTGAGGTTCACTTCTCCATGCGAGAAGAACATCAGGTTAGCGGCCGGCTTCGTTTTGGGGTTTTCGAACTTGATCTTCGCGCTGGTGAATTGCGCAAGCGCGGTCTGCGAATTCGCCTGCAGGAACAGCCCTTCCAACTTTTGGCGATGCTGCTTGAGCACCCCGGCGAGGTCGTAACTCGCGAGGAGCTTCAAAAGAAACTCTGGCCCGCGGACACTTTCGTGGATTTCGACCACGGGCTCAACAAAGCGATGAGCAAGATTCGCGAGGCCCTCAGCGACTCCGCCGAGAGTCCCCGCTTTGTGGAAACCGTAGCTCGTCGCGGCTACCGCTTCCTCGCTGAAGTTAAAGTTGCCGATGTGGCCGTTGTTCGCGGTCCGGAACTCGCCACTCCTCCTCAGCCCGTGGCAGAAGCTGGTGATCGCAGGGACTCAGCTGGCAAATCCGCAATGCCCAAGCATTTTCTGTCGTCACTTGCGTCGAAGATATCGGCCTTCGTTCTCCTTCTACTGGTGGTTTCTCTCTCCGCATGGATGCTTCATACCTGGAACCGCCCGTCACTTGTCATTCGCTCGCTGGCGGTCCTACCGCTCGAAAGCCTTTCGAACGATGCGTCCCAGGATTACTTCGCTGATGGAATGACCGACGAGTTGATTTCGGACCTCGGCCAGATCAGTGCGTTGCGTGTAATCTCGCGTACCTCAGTGATGGTTTATAAACACGCGCGCAAGCCGCTACGGCAAATCGCTCGCGAACTGAATGTCGACGCCGTGGTGGAAGGTACCGTGCTCCGTTCCGGCGACAGGGTCCGCATCACGGCGCAATTGATCGACGCCTCTTCTGACAAGCACTTATGGTCCCAAAGCTACGAGGGAGAATTACGGGATACCTTGGCGCTCCAGAACCAGGTGGCCAGAGCCATCGCAGATCAGATTCGAATCAACGTGAATCCACAAGAACAAGCCGCCCTGAAAAACGTCAAGGTCGTTAATCCACAAGCGTACGAGTCCTTTCTCAAAGGGCGCTACTTCTGGAATAAACGAACGGCGGATGGTTTGAAAGCCGCTCTGGCTTATTTCAATCAAGCCACAGATGAGGACCCGAAATATGCCCAAGCCTATTCTGGCTTAGCCGACACTTATTCTTTGCTGGGAGACTGGCAGTATGCAGTGATGACTCCCAAGGAGGCCCTCCCAAAAGCAAAGGCCGCAGCGATCAAAGCTCTGGAATTGGACAGCACGCTCGGCGAAGCCCACAACTCGCTGGCATTCTGCTTGGATGGTTTCGACTGGGATTTCGACTCTGCCGGGAAGGAATTCCGGCGGGCTATTGAACTGAACCCGAGCTACGCTACCGCTCACCATTGGTATGCTTGGCATTTGAGTCTATTGGGCAAGTATGACGAAGCGATCGCGGAAATGAGAAAAGCGGAGAACTTGGATCCGCTATCTCTCATCATCAACGCCGATTTGGCGGAGCTCCTTGTCCTCGCGCATTCATATGACGAAGCGATACAGCAAAGCCGCAAGACAATCGAAATGGATCCTAATTTTGCTTTCGCACACAACCAACTTGCCCAGGCTTACCTCCAAACCCACATGCACGTTGAAGCCGTCGCAGAACTACAAAAAGCGGTACAGCTTTCTGGGGGTAGCCCCACAGCCGTAGCCAATCTCGCTCGCGCGTATGTTGCATCCGGCGAGAGGAACGAAGCGGTAAAACTATTGAACGATCTGAAGAAGCGTTCCAGTCCGGTTTCTTCGCATGCTTCGGAGATTGCCGTGATCTATGCGGCTCTCGGTGATACCGATCAAGCCATGAATTGGCTCGAAAAAGGCTACGAAGAGCGCTTTAACCCGGGCGTCCTCCTGCGCCCGGGCTTCGATCCTCTCCGCTCCGATCCGCGATTCCAGGAGCTTGTACGCCGCATTGGTCTCAATCATTAAACTCGAAATCTGGGGAGCGAGGCCACGATTCTGGTTAATTTCTGGTGAGGAGTCCTTTGGCATGCGACAGTTCAGGACGTTGAGCGCGTGTCTCACAGTTTTTGAGGAGTTGTGCGTAGTAGGCAGCAGCGGTTTGCAGGTCGTGGAGCAATTCGGCGGAGCGCGCGGCACCGAAGAGACCATTGAAACGGTTAGGGTCGGTTTTCAACGATTTCTGGTACTCGGCCAGCGCCTCCCGTGAACGACTCATTTCCAAGAGCATATCCCCGAGCGTTTCGCGCGCGGGCAACTCAACTTCTCCCTTGCCTTCCGCGTCCTGTTTGTCCGCGAGGGAGCTCAAAAGCCTGAGAGCTTCGTCATTTTTTCCTTCGGCGAAAGCCAGCCAGGCATGAGCCTCAACGCCGTTCGTGCTCATGTAATCAGCTCTATAGGGACGGCTAGAGTTGCGAACCGTGTCGAGCATGGCGTCGTACTGCAGGACGGCATCTCTGGCGGCGGCTACATTGCGCAGATGACCCGCGGCGACCGCGCGTGCCCAATAGGTGATCGCTTGGCTACCGGGTTCAGCGCCTGCGGGAGGCTGGAGCGCCAGTGCTTCCATCCAGTGATGCATTTCGAGTGCATACATCGCGGGCAGATGCGCGCGCATTCTGTCTAGATATCCGTCGAGGCCCGGATCGACATCGTCTTCGTGAATGGCAGCCAATTGATCGACGATAGCTTTCGCTTTGCTGTTTTCGCCGATTTGCAGGTAGGCGTACTCCAAGAAATCCATGGCGTGAATCTGATGTTCCGCTCCGACGTGCATTCCAGAGGATTGGTTCGTCGCGGCGATGGAGGCGAGGTTCGATTGAATGTCTTCTTGCCAGAGGCCGAGCCGAGCAAAAATGTGGGAGGGCATGTGCAGGGCATGAGGTGAAGCAGGAGCGATTTGCGCGTAACGGCGAGCGGCCGGGAGTCCCAAGGCGGCAAGATGAGGGTTGTCGGCGGCGTGGATTATATAGTGGGCTACGCCGGGATGATCAGGTGCTTCCTTGAAGAGTTCGGCAAGGATTGCGATGGCTCTCTTAGGATTCTCCAAGTTACTGTCATTATCAGGCTGCGATCCAAGCAATGATAACGCGTAAAATACAGCGGATTCCCGATCCTCCGGATAGCGGGTGAAAAGTATTTGCATTACATGGCAATAATCTGCTGAGCGTTTTTGGTAGTCGCGATTATCGTCGCCGTAGAAGACTGCGAGGGCATCAATGTAATCGCGTTCCCGTTGTGAATTGCCATCAATGGCTTTCGCGACTTGAATCAATTTCCTGCCATTCTGAAGATCGGAAGCCGTGGGACGGTTCCAAAGGGGACGATAGATACTCAGGGCTTGGCCCCAATATGCGATAGCGCAGTGAGGATCCTGATCGATTACATCCTTGAAGCTCTTCTGAGCTTCTTCGTACCAGAAGGAATGGAGAAGGGCGAGTCCGCGCTCAAATTCCTTTTGAACTGAATGGTCGCAGGTGATGGGGAACGAAACTTTGCCGATCTTTTCGAGCCGTTCGGTGTGCTGATGTTCTTCTTGCGCAAAGAGAGCGAAAGAGAAAAGAAGTGACGCCAAGCTCAGCAAACAAACACATTTCGTCATGTTTTTCGCTCTATAGCTCTTTGCACGAACGAGCTCAACTGTTGTCAGCGCTGAGCAACAAAGGCTCCTTCGCTTGGCGACGAACGCGTCTCGGTTCAAAGACAGCATTGGCCAAGCGAAAGAAACCGTCTAACTGGTACCTAGACTGGCAGCCCTTGCGCGGAATACGCTAGGCAGAACCACGCCAGGATGGCCCGGAGATTCAAATGTTCATTGGTCATGAAGCCGTTGGGTGCGCGGACTAGTTAATCCACAACAATCTGGCCTTTCATCCCTTTGTGGCCAAGGCCGCAAGTATGGCAGCACCTGAACGTGTAGGTTCCTGGCGATTGGGCCAAGAAGTCAATCGTCGTCGTTTCACCCTTCTTGAGCTGCCAACAATCTTGTGCCGAAGTGAAAATCAGGCCAGGGGTGCCCTTCGGCTGGGCGTCATCGGGAACAGTCCCGATTCTGAAACCATGATCGTGGTCGGTAGCCGTGATCTTGAGTCGAACTTTGGTGCCGGCCTTCACATGAACTGGCGAGGGCGAATACTCGTACTTCTTCGCGATAAGTTCGATGACCTGCGCCTTCTGCTCCTGTGCCACGACCGGACTGGGCTGGGTAAGACAAAAGGCGAGAACCACGGAAAACGCCAATAGAGTTAGGACCAGAGCATGGTTCGCAATTCCCTTCATTAGGCCTCCTGATAGTTCGAATTCTTAGACATTGGTCGGGATCAACCATTGTTCTCATCGAAGGCCAAACGCACCAATGCGCCACAATCTATGCGGACGGAAAGTGGAAATAAGGTGGACCTAGTCACCGCTGAAGTCCCCGGGAATGAAACCAATGTTCGCTAATCTCCCAGCGCTTTCCACATTGTCTAGGTCCTGCCTCGCGCAGAGGTTGTACTGACCCCTTTTTTACAAATACCGTTGTAGTTGTGCTCGCTTAAGATTCGCGTCGGGCTTCATCCGCTTCCGCTGCCAGGTTCAACAAAAATTGCTGGAGCTCTTTCGGCTGGCCGATGAAGAGCCCGTCTTCGATAAAGCCCTTGATAGCTCCGGTCGCATCGAGCTGACCCGCTCCGGTCGGACGAATGATGGAGACTTCCGGCAGGCCTTTAATGAAGTCTGTTGGTTCCGGCATGATCAAATTTGCCTGGAGCGACTCGGGCTGACCTTGCGCCAAATTGACAAACGTCAGAGTTCCGCCGGGCTGGTTGTCGGTTAGCGCAACCGCGTTGCCGGCCTTATCGTGCCAGACTTGGAAGTGCATGATTTCCGCGCCGCCAATGCTGATGGTTATGCGCAGAACTTCCGGGTTCGATACGCGCTGGCTTAGCGTGGCGTAGAGACTGGTTCCAGCTTGCTCGATGAATCCGAAGTGAAATCCCGCTGTATTGGCAATTGCCTGAGCATGATTCGCGTCGCTCAGGTCGGCAAGAGTTGCGGGAATTGCGGGATGCTGGCCCTCATTCAAGCTTGGTACGGCTTGCGGAAAGGCCGGCGCGCCGAGGTCGACGTTTTCCTTGCTTCGGTAGCGAGTCCACCAACTGGTATCCACTTTCAATTGCTTCAGGTTGGTGAGGCGCCCGGTTTGCGGCACGCCTGGAACGCTGCTGGGCGCCAAGTTGTGCGCAAACTTGTCCAGGTTGATCGGCTCATGTCCCTTGGATTTCAAATACGCACGTAGAAAGGCGACGTGGCTGATCTCATCATCGGTGTTGTCAGAGATATATTGCGGCATGTCCCCGTCGAGCTGCAGCAGCCCATTCACGTAGGGTTGAAACGTAGGATTATTCGCGACCTCGACTCCACCGAGTTCCCTGTATTGCTTCCACAAGTCCGTTTCAATAATCTCCGCGGCTAGCAAGAGCTGGAGAATGTCAACGTCTCCCTTGCTCAGGCTTCCTCCTTCGTGCTCCTGGGCGAACGCCGGTGACCCTTTGGCCAGAAAGCCGGCGCCGATCGCCGCCGCTCCTATGCCCAAGGCTCCCTTCTTCAAAAATGAACGTCGCGCCGTACCCTGCTTATTACCGGTTCCGGATTTCTCCATTTGTCCCTTCCTTTTATAAGAATTGAGTTCGAATCGTTTGCCTCAGGGCGTTCAGCTGAAACAGCCTTGAGTTTATTTCCGCGTTTCAAGCCACTAGACCGACCTCCTTCCCGTTCCATTCCGATTAAGAGCCCGTCAGTGATTAGTGACGGCAATCAAGGAGCAAGAGCGTCGTGGTTCCCTCCGATCATTCGTCGTCGGGTTCGTCTTCCCGGTGCACAGGAGTCATGAAGTTGTCTGTAACGAGGTCTGCTATCTCCCGGCCTAGCCGTTGACCAGTGGTGAGGTCCGGGCGGAAATGTACTCCGGCGAAAATTCGACTCAACGTTGCTTCTTCATCCGCAGCCGAGAAGCTGGTGAACGAGCGCTCCACTCCCGGCAAGACTTCAGAAGTAACAGCGAATTGGAAGTGAATGTGCCGGAAGAGGGAATTCAGCACGGATGCTCCGGCCGCACTGATAACCGCGTGCGCGCCCGGATAGGAGGGATCTGGAGTGGTGGTGCCGACCTCCGGAAGCCAATTCGGGTCGGGGAGTGTTTTCGCATTGCCATCTGTTGCAGCCTCGCGAATCGCCGTCACCGGGCGCCAGTAGTTGTACGTGTACTTAGCGTCGTAGAAAGCAATCACTCCGTCTGCAAGACTCAGGTTCAGAAGTGCAAAGAGGCGGGCGTTCTGCGCCGTAGTCAAACCATGCGCTGCGGACGCGGTCTGCGTAATCTCATTCCAGTAGTTCTGGATGGCTCCATTCCAAAAACGGCCCGTAAGCGCCTGGTCCGGAGTTGCGGTGCTGCTTCCACTGATTCCGAGTGATTTCACTTCATTGAAAACATCGCTGTAGGCCTCGCTGGTCAACGCCAGAGGAGGACCAGGACGAAATTGATTCGCCCGCTCTAGAGCGAAAGGTGTGACATGCGACCACTGCGTGAGTTGAGGTTGCTTCGGGAAATTAGGCGGCGTCGACTGGTAATCGCCCGGGGCGTTGCCGAAAACAAAAGGAACCGCAGGAGCAGCGGATCCGTCGTTGCTTCGCAACGCCAGGACCTGATCCGCGACGGTCTTTCCTATCGTAATGCCTTCCGTTTTCTCTCCGCCATCGGGAATTGACGCCAAAGATTGCTGCAGTTGGTCGTCGAGCAAGGTTTGAAACTTCGGATATAAAGCCAGGAGAACTTCGTGCGCTGCGGCGGCTGCCGCTGCGTCTTGAGAAGCAAAATGCGATACGCCACTAAGGCGAACTAGGTAGACCTTGTGGGTTCTGTCGATGGCATTTACGGCGTCATAGATCGCGGCGTGCATGATCGCAAAGCTGCGGGTAGAGTGGACGGTTGCCGGCTGCGCGCCCGGCGTGCGAACGATTACGAGAAGTGTCCGATTCCACTGAACAACCGGGTTCACCGGCTGCGCTGAGGAGTCGTTTACGCCTTGTTGCTTGTCATTGGGCGAAGCACTATAAGAGCCTCCTGCCAGGATCGTAAGGCCGGCACACAGCAGAGAGAACACAATCAAGATTCTTGACATCAGTGGTTTCCTTTCGTTTCTGAATACAACTGTGGCTCTGCAAGTCGTAATACAGAGAGAGCGGAGCCCCGACCCTAATTGTCGTGATTGGAATCGGAGTCCTTGACGAGTCCAGTGGCCGCGATCCATGGCCCGGGAGTGGGAAGCGGACTGCCGTTGAAAGCTGCCGCACGAATCAAAACGATTGTGCCAAGGCACGGGGATGGCACTTGTAATTTGGCATGGATCTCGGCGTTGCCATCCACACTGAGTAATACGGAATCAGTAGTCGCAGCCACTGCGTCTCCGCAAACAACGCTCGCGGCAACTGCTGTGACTGGCCCGGGTGTTCCCACGCTCGGCAAGATAAGGCCCTGTAAGTCCACGAGCAGACGCCCTTCGTCGTTCAAGACTGCGAACCCGTGGCTGACCACCCAGGGCGCGCCTCCGCTCTTCACGCCGGCGATGGTGACGCCTGGATTCGAGCCCACAATCGGAGACAAGAGGCCAATCTCATCCGCGACGGTGCTAAATGCAAACAGGCAAGAGACAAAGCACGAAATTATTGCCATTGCTGCCCTTATTTTCATTCTTTGAGATCCTCGCATTCATTCAAGATAGTTCGGCGGTTTGCTTGACTCCGTGAGTTCTGTAACCAGGCTCCAGTGAATTCTTTTTCTGCGCTTCACAAACCACGAGCATCACAATCACGATGCTCTGTTCGCTCTAACCAAACCCAGTGCTGGTTTATTCCTCTTGTCGTGAAGAAAAACTTCAATGGAATATTTTTGTGTCGGTGGAGTCTATCTATCGGTGTGGATCAGGTTTCCAGACGGGATGCTATTTCCGCAGTGGTCGTTTTGTAGAAAGTTCATGGTTGAGGTTGTTCCATTGCTGGCCCGGCTTACCGTTCTGCAATGAAGAGTAAGCTTTTCAGGAAATCCACGCATCTAATGAGGTTCATCTGCGGAAACTTTCCGCTGAGAACTGGTCAATTCAAGTCGGGGGGCGCAGCGTGCTGCGCCCCCCAAAGCAGATCAATCCGCCGCGCTGGCCTGTTTTACCTTCGCGACGATCGATTCGATGTTCAGCCCTAACCCCTTCGCTACCCCCGTGCCGTACGCCGGATCGGCTTTGTAGAAGTGCTGGATTTGCAGCTCCTGGATGCGCTGCGGCACGCCGTTGCCCAGGCTGGAGACGATGTTGTCAATCAAACGCTGCTTGGTATCCGCGGGCATCAGCCGGAAAAGATTCCCAGGCTGCGTGTAGTAGTCGCTATCGGTCCGATGATCGTGTCGTGCGACAGTTCCAGTGATCGCATGTGGTCGCTCGACATACGAGCGGTCCTGCGTCGGGCCACCGAAGCTGTTCGGTTCATAATTCACTGCCCGACCGCTGTTTCCATCGAACCGCATGGCCCCATCCTTGTTGTAAGTGTGATACGGGCACTGTGGTTTGTTTACCGGCAGGGAATCGTAGTTCACTCCCAAACGATAGCGGTGCGCGTCCGGGTACGAAATCAAGCGCGCTTGCAGCATTTTGTCCGGCGAAAAGCCCATGCCCGGCACGACGTTGCGCGGTTCGAACGCCGCCTGCTCGACTTCTGCAAAATAATTCTCCGGATTGCGATTCAATTCCAGTTCACCAACCTCATGCAAGGGGTAATCCTTGTGCGGCCAAACTTTGGTCAGGTCGAACGGATTGATGTGGTAGGTCTCCGCATCCTTTTCGGGCATGATCTGCACGCACACGCGCCATTTCGGAAAGTCACCCTTCTTGATCGCGTGGAAAAGATCTCGTTGCGAATAGTCCGGATCCGTTCCTTCCAGAGTTCCTGCTTGCTCGCGGAAAAAGTTCTTGATGCCTTGTTTGGTCTTGAAGTGCCACTTCACGTAGAACAGCTCGTTCTTCTCGTTAACCAGGCTGAAAGTATGGCTGCTGTAACCGTTCATGTGCCGGTAGCCGTCGGGTGTCCCGCGGTCGGAGAAAAGAATGGTCACCTGGTGGAGCGATTCGGGTGAGAGCGACCAGAAGTCCCACATCATTGTTGGTGACTTCAGATTGGTTTCCGGATCGCGTTTTTGCGTATGGATGAAATCCCCAAACTTCAGCGGATCGCGGATGAAAAAGACGGGCGTATTGTTTCCCGTCATGTCCCAGTTGCCTTCCTCGGTGTAAAACTTCAATGCAAAGCCGCGCGGGTCACGCGCCGTATCCGCCGAGCCCTTTTCACCACCGACCGTCGAAAACCGAAGAAACGTCGGCGTCTTCTTGCCAACAGTATTGAACAGCTTGGCCGTCGTGTACTTGGTGATCTCCGCGCTCGTACAAACGAAATGCCCGTACGCGCCCGAACCCTTCGCATGCACCACGCGCTCCGGGATTCTCTCCCGATTGAAGTGCGCCATCTTTTCGAACAGCAGAAAATCTTCGAAGACTACCGGCCCGCGCGGCCCCACCGTGAGCGAATTCTGATTGTCGCCCACGGGACGACCTGCGTCTGTGGTCATGATTCTCTTTTTTTCTTCCGCCATCTTTCCTCCTCAGTTGGATCACAGCAGCGGCCCAGAGCGGGTCGCCTGCGCCCTCAAGTGCAAAACTAGCGTGCCGCGACCTATACATCCAATATATAGTTCGGATACGATAGATAGGTATAGCCTATGGAGCTCCATCAACTTCGTTACTTTTGCGCCGTGGCCGAAACCGGCAGCTTCAGCCGCGCCGCCGAACAATCTCACGTCTCTCAGCCATCCCTCTCCCAGCAGATCATGAAACTCGAAGATGAGCTCGGCGCGCGTCTCTTTGACCGCTTGGGCCGCTCGGTACGGCTTACCGACGTAGGCAAGACATTCCTCCCTCGCGCCCGCTCCGTTCTTCGCGAGCTGGAAGTCGCCAAAGGCGACGTCGTCGAGCGCAAAGACTCCATCGGCGGCCTCGTCACCGTTGGCGTCATTCCCACGGTTGCTCCCTACTTCCTCCCTTCGCGACTTACATCGTTCTCGCGCAAATTTCCTCAGGCCCTTCTGAGTGTTATGGAAGAAATTACTCCCGTCCTTCTGGACCGTCTCCGTGCAGGCGCCATTGATGTTGCCATCCTCGCGCTTCCCATCCGTGGCCACGAATTCGAAACTGCCCCGTTGCTCACTGAGCGCCTCTTCGCCGCGCTTCCTAAAAATCACAAACTTGCCAGGCGTCGCTCTCTCGCCCTAAAAGACCTTCGCTCCGAACCCTTCTTGCTTCTCCGCGACGGCCACTGCTTTCGCGACACCGCCGTCGCCGCCTGCGATCGCGCTCGCCTTCATCCCCAAATTGTTTTTGAAAGTGGCCAATTCAGCAGCCTTCTAAGCATGGTCGGTGCAGGCATGGGGATTTCCATCGTTCCTGAAATGGTCATCGAAAAGAATCCACCGTGCCGTTACGTTCCCATCGCTGACGAACAAGCCGCACGCACTATCGGCACGGTCGTCCTACGCGGTCGCTCTCTCAGTCGTGCCCACCACGCCTTCCTTTCCCATCTTCGCGCTCAATCCCCCGTTCGACCCTAGGTAGCCGCACTCTTATCTCCCGCCTTCTTGGCGCCAGCCCTCGTTGTTCTTCTTTGGCAGCTAGACGTGCCACAGCCGTCCACGGCCTTAGCATCTGCCTGAGTCTGTCCATACGGGTACCGCTTGTCATGTTGATTTGTACGACTAATTCGAGAAAAGCCGCTGGAGCTGTTGAAGATCGGAGGTGGGTGCATCAGAGACGGCGCAGAATTCTACTCTGCCTTTTCGCCAATCAACCCATTGATAGCCTTGCCGGGACCCTACTTGCGGGGAGGTGTCCCGTCCCTGTGCGGGCCAGACAAATACGTTGATAAGATGTCCGGTGCTCGCATAGACGAGCACCGCGACGGAGCGCTCATCGACAACGTCAAGGCGTCCACCCTGCAGCGCGAATCCCTCGCTCGCGAAATCGCGTGCCGGGAGCGCAAATTTAAGTCTGGCCTTGAACCATCCCTTCACATCCTGTTCATCGTTGGAACTGATGCCAGTCAGGTGGCCTGACTGCAGCGAGAGCACATGCGCATCCACAATTTCCTCGGCAAGCTCGGCTTGGTAGTCGTCGGTGCGAAGCATGGAATTCACCCTCCATCCCGCGATTACGAGAAGAAGGAGGGCGGCCGCCGCGGCCAGCCAGTGCCAAAGGAGAGGCTGGGACACAGCAGTCGCGGCCGCGACGGGGCGAAGATTGGCGCGAATCTTTTTCCTGAGCGGGGCCGGCGCGGCCTCATAGAGCTGCGCGAGCTGCAATCGCCCTCTCAGCAAGTCCAGGTCCACGAGTTCAACGGCGCAGTCGACACAATGCTGGAGGTGGCGCTCGAATTCACAAGCGCTAGAAGCACTCAGCTCACCGTCAAAATAGCCCTGAAGGAGGGAGTCAGCAAAGTCACACCTCACGGACAGCCTCCTTATGATAGGAACTTGTCAGCGCGGAACATAACTGCCTGCGCGCACGGGAGAGCGAAGACATGACGGTACCAATGGGAATTGACATGATCGCAGCAATCTCCTTGTAGGAACAACCTTCGAGTTCTCGAAGGACAAGAATTTCGCGGAAACGCGGCGGCATGGATTCGAGGGCACGGGTGAGGCGCTCCCGATCTTCATTGGCAATTGCCATGGATTCGGGCGTAGCAATGGCTTGCGGGTGCAGTTCTTCGTCAAATTCGACCATCATTTCCCTCGGGCGATTTTTTTCCAGCCAGGAGTAACACGTATTACGCACAATCTGCAGTAGCCATGCGCGCGCATCCCCACCGTGAAAACCTCTAAAGAAGCGGCACGCGCGAAGCAAGGCTTCTTGGGCCACCTCTTCGGCATCTTCCCGCCTACGCAGCAACCAGCGCGCGAGGTTGAAAGCAGCGTCGACATGAGGCAGCACAAGCTGTTCGAAGCGCAGCCGGTCTTCGGCATCCAAATCGTTCAATGACTTCCCCCGATCAGTGATGCTTCACTTGTCAGAACCATCTGACCAACGATTTTATTCTCGACGGCCGGTCTCTTCTGACGAACAAGTGAAGAAAGACAGGATTGCGGATGAATTGGAATAAGAACGGCGATGCCTCGGTCTGGATGAACGCAAGCACGTCCAATGGCGGCGGGGACACCCCCATCCCGCGCTGCCAGTCCCAACGGCACGTGCAGATTTCAGAGAAGGGGCAAGAATAATAGTAAGTAAGGAGACCAGGATGTCCGAGAAGAAGAAAGATGAACTCCTGCATGACCACAACCACGACGGAGTTGACCGCAGGGGATTTCTGAAGTGTATGGCTTGGGCAGGTACGGGCGCCTTTTGCGTGATGAAAGGCGGGGTGCTGAAGTCGTACAGCTTAAGTCGGGTTTCGGAAATTAGCACGGCAGACATGATGGGCGAGCTAAGCTTCGTGCAGATAAGCGATAGCCACATGGGATTCAACAAGCCTGCGAATCCGGACGTCGCGGGGACTCTGAAGGCAGCGGTCGACAAGATCAACGCCCTGTCGAGCGCACCGGAATTCATGCTACACACCGGCGACATCAGCCACCTCTCGAAGCCCGAAGAATTTGATACGGTGGACCAGATCTTGAAAAGCGCGGCCCCGAAGGATGTGTTCTATGTGCCGGGCGAGCACGACGTCTTGAATGATGATGGGAAACAGTTTCTTGAGCGCTACGGAAAAGGTAGCAAGGGCGCGGGATGGTACAGCTTTGAAAAGAAGGGCGTGCACTTCATCGGGCTGGTCAATGTGATGAATCTGAAGGCCGGCGGGCTTGGAACGTTGGGCCACGACCAGCTTGAGTGGCTGGAAGACGATGTAAAACACTTGAAGCCCAGCACACCAATTGTTGTGTTTGGGCACATTCCACTCTGGTCGGTCTATCCGGAGTGGGGCTGGGGAACAGAAGATAGCGCACAAGCACTGGCGTATTTGAAGAAATTCGGTTCGGTAACCGTGCTGAATGGGCACATTCACCAGACCATGCAGAAGGTGGAAGGAAACGTGACGTTTCATACCGCGGCGTCAACGGCGTTTCCACAACCGGCGCCGGGCAAAGCCGATTCACCGGGCCCGATGAAGGTGCCAGCGGAGCAACTGAAAAGCGTCCTCGGCATCACCGATGTGAACTACATACAAGGGAAACATGCTCTGGCTGTGGTTGATTCTTCGCTCGCGTGAGCGAGACCTAGCCAAACTCAGAAAACAATTCGAACTTGAAACACATAGGATAAGGAGAAGAAGCATGAGGAGAAGTGTGTTTATCGCAGGTCTAGCAACACTGACACTGGGAACGCTCGGTTTCGGGACAGGTCAGAAGAGTTATGTAGCAAGCGCGCAGGAAAAGATGTCGACGATGGAAGTGAAGATCGACAATTTCAGCTTTGGGCCGGCAACACTAACGGTGCCCGTGGGAGCCACGGTTACTTGGACAAATCGAGACGACATTCCTCATACGGTCGTCAGCACGGATGATTCGAAGACGTTCAAGTCCAAAGTGCTCGACACAGACGAAAAGTTCTCCTTCACCTTCAGCAAAGTGGGAACTTATCCCTACTTCTGCTCTATTCATCCGAAGATGACCGGCAAAGTCATCGTGCAGTGAGTGAGGAGCGACCTTGCACCCGTTTGACATAAAGACAGTAGTTCTCGCGAAGCATGCGCAGCACGTCGTGCTGATTCACTTCCCGATCGCGTTGTTTATCATCGGCGTCCTCTTTGATTTCCTTGCGCAATGGAAGAAGCAGCGGCTGCTGGCTGCGGCGGCCTACTACAACTTGCTCGTCGCGGCGATCGCAACCATACCCGTGGTAGTCACCGGAATTCTCGCGTGGCAGTGGGAACTCGAGGGGCAGAAACTGAAAGGCATCCTTTTGATGCATCTAGTGATGGGATGCTTGTCGAGCGTCCTGATCTGTGTGGTGTGGCTCATCCACATGAGAACCAGAAGCAAACAAGCAGAGTTCCTGCCCGGATACCGCTTGCCGATCGAAGCTGTGGCCGTAGTCATCGTCGCACTGACCGGACACCTCGGCGGCTTTCTCAGTGGAGTGAATGGACCAGGATAGGAGCAGTTATGATCCACCAAGTCCCAAAATATGTCACACGGGCAAGAGCCTCTTTGATCCTCGGCATACCTGAAACGGAGCTTAACCGTATCTCTAAAGAATCAGGATTAGGCCACGTAGAGCGCGCCGGCAGCCAGGAAGAAACGTACTTCACTTACGAGGAATTGCAGCGGATTTGCATACTCGCCGCAAACCAGGTGCAGGGCATCTTAGGCTGACGCGGCGAGATGGGCAAAACGGAAACTCTGAAGGCGTTTGCAAAGAAACGCGCGGAGAAAGTATATGACTATAAAAGGAGAAGGAAGATGAACACCAAACTTGTGTTGGCACTCGCAGCACTGTCATACGCGCCGTTGGCGGTGGCCGGGAATGAGGCCGCCTATCCCAAAGAAAAGGTAGCGGCGTTCGTGGTCGAGAAAATGGATTTGACTTCGCTGCCGTCCGCGTTCCGGCCGAAGAAGGAAAAAGGAAAGAAGACACTTGCGGATTACGGTTTCACGGCGCAGAGGATGGACGAAAACGAAGCCATCTTCGAGGCGTCGGGGGGAGTGAGGAGGTTGGCGATCACGGTTCTCGACCAGAATTCCTCCGGAATCTACGTGTGTGTTGCGGAGCCTGGTGAGAACGGCAGCCAGGCAAAGACGCAAAATGTGATCCATCTGCAGAGGAAGGATTCGAACATGTTGTTAAAGGGTCGCGAGTCCTTTCGAGAGTTTGCGGCGTGCCCTGTGATTGGCAGTGGAGGCTCTTCGTCAAGCTCGTATTGAGGGGACTGAGGAGTTAGGTCGAAACACGGTGTTCCAATCACGCTTGAGGTCGTGGGTGTTGTCGCCCCGAAGACTGCAGGAGATGTTCATGGGCGACGCGGCTGTTTTGGCTTTAGCACCTCCTTTCCAATGGCAGCATGAATTCTGCTGCCGTGCCAAGCGAGATTTTTACCCTGAACATGAATGGAACGCAGTCGGCATACTGCGTGGAGACAATCTGTTGAGAGAAGTATTCTTTGAAACGGCTGCTCCACGCACTGCCAATTTAGTCCTCGGCCTGGAAATCGCCATGGGGGTAGGTCTGTTGGTCGGCGCTCGGCTTGCTCGCAAGGGGCGCTTTCGGCAACACGCCTGGTGTCAATCCGCCATCGTGCTTCTGAACCTCGCTGTAGTTGTGGTGATGATGATTCCTTCATTTCGCGTTCATGTGCTTCCCAGGATTCCGGCGAAGCTGGGGAAGGCTTACTACGGACTGGCGACGACGCACGGCGCGGTCGGAACTGTCACCGAACTCGCGGGCCTGTACATCCTACTGTCCGCGGGGACGAACGTCTTGCCGGAGAAATTGCGAATCACCAGATACAAGATGTGGATGCGAACTGTGCTGGTGCTCTGGTGGGTCGTGCTTTTGTTCGGATTGGCAACCTACACCCGCTGGTACGTCCCGCATTTATTTCGAAAATGAAATCGCGGAGTCTGGAAAGAAGAAGGCTTTTCATTGTCGCGACGATGCTCGGAATAAAGCTTTGGAAGTTTGGTCTACATAGCTGGAATGCATGCGCTTGAATGAAAACCAAGCAGGGTTCCGGAGAAGGAGAAATCCATGGCTGAGTATCAAATGACTTTAGTGGATCGGCAAAGAATCGCCAGAGATACGATGGCCTTCTGGTTCGACACAAATGGCGCTAATTTCGAATTCCGAGCCGGGCAGCATGCCGACTTTGTCGCTACGCGCCCGTGCAAGGAAAGTGGAAGTGACAACTCCCGTACCTTTTCGCTTGCAAGCTCTCCTAATGACAAAGAGCCAATTATGATCGCGACGCGCATGCGAAAGACTGCCTTTAAGACCGCGTTGAAGGGTGCTGCTCTTGGCACCAAGTTCATGGTAAGCCGTCCCCGAGGATCGTTCACGCTGCATAAAGACATCACCCGAACTGCGGTGTTTATTGCGGGTGGTATCGGGATAGCGCCCATTCGCAGCATCCTTCAACATGCCACCCAGGAACGTCTGCCACACAAACTGTATTTATTCTATTCAAACCGGGAAGCGGACGACGCGGCGTTTCTTGAAGAATTTGAGAATATGACCGTGCAGAATCCTAATTTGACTTTTATTCCTACAGTAACTGGACATCGAACCATTGCGTGGCCCTATGAGAAAGGTCACATCAATCGTGGAATGCTCTCGCGTTATCTATTGGGGCTGAATGGACCTATCTACTACATCGCGGGCCCATCGGGAATGGTCAGCGCGATGACCGGCATTCTTAGTGTTTCGGGCGTGAGCGATGACGATATTAGGACTGAAGAATTTGGAGACTACAAGCTGTATCAGAATTCCGCGCAAATCGATCAGGTAACGGGCAACAATCGTGCAGATTCAGCGCTATAACCGTTAGTACGGAGACTCTGTGAAAAGAAGTTTGATTGCGTCTCGTGTTTTCTTTGTTTCGTTCATTCCTCTTCTTCCATTTGGGATCGTAATCTGGAAATCCAACGGGCCCTCGCTGCTCATTGAGTTGACGGAACAGACCGGTGGGCGGGCTTTTACCGTGGAGAATGTAAACGAACTGCCGGACATCGCCACAAAAATTGGCTCGGAGCTGCGCAACCAATACATTCTAGGATAACCGCCCAAGTAATAAGTCACATGACGCGCGGTGGCGCAAGATCAAGGTCAAGATGCGCGCCCCAAGGGACTTCCGCCTCTCAGCATCTACGCAAAAACAGGCTACTATGCGCCCAGCCTCTAGATTGCGCTAGCCGCAAGTGCAGCTCTTCTTTGGCATCCCGTGCGTCGTTAACTGCAGCCACACGGACTTGGCGTCCGGCGGCTTGGCCACATGGAATTATGGCAAAGTATCGTATTCTTACCTTTTCTTACTTTACCGAAAAACAGTAGGCACTCCAGACGCAGCGGTAATGAATCGAGGGATCCGATGCTCACCCGACGAAAATTCCTTGCCACCGCAGCCTGCACCGTGGTTGCAGCGCGTCTTCACGCGGAGGGCCAAAGCAAGGTTCGGGTTGCGCTCGCCATTCCCAGCGAAGCGACTGGTCCTCATATGCCCGTTGACTTTGTCGGCCTGTCTTATGAGGTCCAGCAACTCTCGGACCCGACTTTCTTTTCGGCGCGGAACAGCGACCTGATTCGCGAGTTCAAAGCGCTTTCGTTAACTGGTGTTCTGCGCCTCGGGGGCAACACCAGCGAGTTCGCTTACTGGAAACCTGCGCCTAATTCTCCCGAGCCAGAGCACCCTCAAGTCCGCGAGGCTGAGGGTGAGCCGAAGGCCCACTACTACGCGGTGACGGTCGAGGCAGTCAGGAACCTGGCAGAGTTCCTCCAAGCCACTGGTTGGACCTGCCTGTACGGCATCGGGATGGGCACGAATACACCGGCACGCGCCGCGGAGGAAGCGGCCTTTGTGGCCGAGACGCTGGGCAACCGCCTGCAGTATTTTCAGGTCGGAAACGAGGTGGATCTCTTTGCCAGGCACCTGCGCGATCCGAAGACATGGTCGCCCAAGACGTACCTGGAAGAATGGCTCACGCTGACGCGCGCTATCGCAGCTCGGGTGCCTGCGGCCAAGTTCGGCATGCCAGATGTTACGAGCAACGTGTCATGGCTGACCGAGATTGCTGATCGGTGGACTTCCATCCAGGTTCCGCCCCAGGTGACGACCCTGAGTCATCACTATTACTTTGGCGGACCGGCAACGAACCCGGACGTCAACATTCCGAACCTGCTGAAACCGGCGAAGATCCAAAGGGTGGAGAAAACGGCGAATATCGCAACGGCAGCAGCCAGCAAGATCGGTGCGCGCGTACGCATGACGGAAGGCAACACGTGCTATCGCGGAGGCAAGCCGGGTGTCTCCGACGTATTTGCCGCTGCGCTTTGGTCAGCCGACTATTCGCTGCTCCTGGCCAGTAACGACTACTCTGGCATCAATCTGCACGGTGGTACCGGCAAATCCGTGGCCAATTCCGTGGGCGGAGCTCTTCCCGGTGACGCGCTTCTCGAAGCGAAGGGCGAAACTCCCGAACAGATTGCCGCGCATCCGCATCCTTTCTATACACCGATTGCAACGTTTGGTTCGGAGTATCTCTTGGAACCAGTTGCCTATGGGCTCAAGTTTGCAGGCTCGTTTAGCGGCGGAACACTATTGAAAACCGAGTTCTCGACGAAGCTGCAGGACGCGGGAGTCAATGCAACTGCCTACGCCGCGAAACTGCGCGGCGGCCGGACATCGGTGATCATTCTGAACAAGGACGCGGCGGCGGACCTTGAGGTGGAACTCGATTTCGGTCGCGGTGTTAGCGGAGTGCTCGAAACCGAAATGTTGCACGCGCCGGCACAAGACAGCCGCGAAGCGCACATCACAACCTCAACGAAAACCGACTCACTCAAGCAGGGCAAGTGTTCCGTCATTATTTCCCGTGCAACAGGATTACGCCTGACGCTGACTTGAGACGCTGGCACATTCCATTCACCTTTGAGCCTGCTTGAAGTCGAAATAAGCCAGATTCATGTTGCCGTTCGTCAATATGCGGACGGTGAGAACGTTCTTCCCTTTGCGGAGATGAATTTTGAACAGTTGCGAAGCAAGGTTCCAGTGGTGCCACTGACGCCAGGCCAGCGGGTCTGCAGGATCATTTGTAGACGTGATCTGCAGAGGTCCTGTCGCCTCCTTTCCATTCATATCGACGGATATTGTTCCGCCACGATTCGATGTGTACAGGAAATCGGCCGCGTATGTTCCCGCGTGTGTCACATCTACAGTGATGTTGAACCACTCTCCGGGTTCGGTCCACCCAACGTAAGGCAGCTCTGCGGGAGGAAGAACCTTGTTGAAGGGGTTGTCGTCAATCGGATCCGGCTTCCGGTTGAACTTCGTGTACGAAGTATCCACTCCCTCGTGGATACGAAATTCGTTGAGGTAGGTCCCATCGGCCGGGTTCAACTCTCCGCTGCCGTGATTCTGTGGATCGCTGTCATGATATGCGACCCCTTCGCCGCCCAGGTCATAGTAAGCACACAATACTCGTCCCGGTATTTTTTGTGGGCCGCCCTGATAGCGGCTGTCGTGATACGGCAGGCCTTTATACTGGCTCAAGAATGTTTGGGAAAACGCAATTGCAGGTAGCATCGAAGCCGCTACGAAGCATAAGAAACACGCTCTCCGGCTCATCCTGCCTCCCTGAGTACCGATAATCTATCTTCAGTTGCGCAACTCCGCCCATCAGCGGCAGCGACGGCTCAAGTATGTTCCCGCACTTCAGACTTGGAAGAGTTCGATCCCGTGCGCTTTTCCGAGATTGCGCGAGTACTTCTTGTCTGTCCCATTGTTCCAATGTTCGTGTACGCCAAGGCTGTGGCATCGGATGCCGTCGCGTTCTGGATCATAGAAAGTCTTCGAAGGTGGGTCATTCGCCAGGGCAGATTCGCGCAGGTAGTTATCGGCATTCTTGATATCTGGGAGATCGGGCCATTCCGAAGTGAGAAAATCGAAGCCGACGGAATCGATCGCTACGCCGTCAAACGACATAAAAATGCTGTTCGGCCAAGCATCGTTGAATGGCGCCATCTTCCACTTGCGATGAGGAGGACCATCCACGTTGTCGTTTCCATAGAGCCCATCAATAATAAAAAGGATGGTTTTCTCGCCGAGGTCTTTATGCCCCATATAATCTGCAAACGCGGAGTAACTTGCCGAACCATCGCTGTTGTGATGGAAACCGTCGTGCGCGTTCTTGCGCCAGTCGGTGTTGATACTCGTAGCGCCGAAGAGATTCTTCGCGCAAAGTGTCACTCCTGAACTTACATGCGCTCTCAACACGGCAGCATCAATTAAGTAAGCGGCCTCAACCACCGTGGTATCGAGTCCCGTGGCGTTGTGGGTCTCCACTGAGAAAGGAATCGCATTGGGTTTGAACTCGGCCTTTACTCGTCCATCCCCTCCGATATGGTCCACAAACGTGACGCGGGGAAATTCATGGTGAATCTTGTCGTAGAGATCGCCCGGGATCCATCGACTCGAATCGAAGACGGTGATCGCTGGTTCCGGCACCCGTCCCGGACCGGTCAATTGCCGGACCAGCGAGAGGAGCATATGAGGCGACGAGTTCAGGCGCTCGATCGTGCCATGGTCCGTTGTGTTGTTCAGGTTCGCCTTGATCGCAATCTTCTCCCCAGCACTGTATCCGGCTTTGCCGCGCCCATGAGTGCGATTGAAGTATTGAAAGATGGAGTTCCATGCCTGGGCGTCGCTTTTTTGATTTGTAAGGCCGCGAATAGACCGGGAAACCATGCGGTCAATTACAGACTGGTCGTTGTTAGCATCGGTCCACCACGAACCTGTGCCATCCCAGGTCACAGCCGCCGAATCGTGCGCCCAAGTGACTCGGCCAGGAACGACGCCGCGGGGAACTCCTACTGGGGAAAGCGGCTCGAACAAGGAGGGCCGCAGGTAGGTGGCAGCTGCAAGAGCCACGGTGAATTGTCGGCGCGTCATGTCCATGTGTGATTTGCTCCTCTCCCACAGAATCTTAGGGTTCCGTGGATCATTTTGCCTGAAAGCGCAGAAACTGCTGCAGCCTATTCACAGGCAGCACGGTCTTGCGTTAGAAACCGGTAGTTGCAGCGCGGGGACCTTGAACTGCCCAGCGAATTGTACCTGACGACGCAAATAGAATCGATGGACGAAGTGCCATGGCTATTTAGACGGCTGAGCACTCTGCAATTCCCGATAAAACTTCTGCAGTACAAAGTAAGCTTTCTTCTTCTCACCCTGATCGGAGACAAGTCCTTTGCGATTGAAATAATCCTCAAGACGAGGGAGCGTTCGCCGCGGACTACGAAAGTCCTTGAGAATCCACGGTGTCATTCCGCGAAGGAAGGGAATGCGCTTCAGCATGGCGATCTGGTGCTCGTAAAGATTTTCCTGATACTCCTCGGTCCAACGAGTGCGCGCATCGGCATGGTAGCCAAAACGTGCATCGCCGCCGAATTCACTCATGATGAGAGGCTTGCTGTACTCCGAGGTCCATTCAATCAAATCTGCATCCTCCGGCCGGCGGACGTACCAACCAATATATTCATTGTTCCCAAGGACATCGAGATCGTTTGCGATCGGATCATGAATGTGAATAGTTATGCGGTTCCGCTCTACGACTTCGTTCGCCTGCAGAGCGGCCGACACCAGGCGCGTGGGGTCGGCGGAATGCGCATCCTGAATGAGCTGCCGCAGGAATCGATTCCGGGCATCGCTTACGGGGGTCTCGTTCGCAACGGAGTAGATGATAAGAGCGGAGCGATTGTGATCTCGCGCGATCATCGCATTCAACTGATTTTCCGCATTGCGCAGTGTTTGGGGACTTTCCCACTGAATGGTCCAGTAGACGGGCACCTCGGCCCAGACCATCAATCCCATTTGATCGGCCATGCGCAACATGGATTCATTATGTGGATAATGGGCGAGGCGAATGAAGTTGCAGTCCAGTCCTCTTGCCCAACTCAAAAGCGTCCGCGCATCGTCATCGCTCCAGGCTCGGCCGGGCCGCATGGGAGCCTCTTCATGGATGCTGATACCGCGTAAGAACACGGATTTCCCGTTGAGGAGGATATCTGTGCCACGGACCTCAATCGAGCGGAACCCAATCCATTCGATGACTTGATCGGTCTCGCCGACGATCTCAACGCTGTACAGCTTGGGATTCTCAGGAGACCAAAGCGTCAGGTCGGCGTTAAAGGAAAACTCGGCGCGCCCTCCGGAGTCCGTCTGGAATGTTTTACTAAGCCCCGCTTCCGGAATTCGGATGGTGGCGTTCTGCTGAAGTTGTTTCCCGTTGAGTTGCAGCCAGCCCCTGATTTGGTGCGTGGACCCTTTCTCAAGCTGAACGAAATAGTCTTGAACAAAGGTTTCCGGGACCTCCACCAATGTCACGGGGCGGGTAATTCCCCCGTAATTCCACCAATCAGTATTGACGGTGGGGACTTGATCCCTCCCGCGAGAGTTGTTGATTCTGAGAACGAGGAAATTACCATGCGCCCTTACGCGATCCGTGATTTCGAAATCAAAGGGCGTAAAGCCACCCTCATGCTCGCCAAGCTCCTCTCCATTCAGGTACACGGCGGCGAGGTAGTTGCAGGCTCCAAAATGCAAGAACAGCCTGTTCTTCGGAGATTTTGCGTAATCGAAGGACCGCTTGTACCAAACGCTTCCTTCATAGAACAGCAGGGACTCGCGCTGCGTGTTCCAGTCACCCGGCACATGGAGTTGGCCGGAAGTATCGAAATCATATTCGATCAGCTCCGATTCAGACTGAGGCTTGTAGTTCATGTAGAACGCGTGGTTATTTTTCAGCGGCTGAGCACGGTAGTCCAACGCCCCAACATCGTATGGATCAACAATCGCTTGCCATTCGCCATCCAAGCTGGTGGTCTGGCGCGCAGCAATATTCGCGATCAGCGGCGCAACCTGTGCTGCACCACGAGCGGCCAGGAGCGGCAGACTCAGAGCAAGCGTCAAACAGCGGAGCGTATTACTCATGAAAAGGACTTAATTCTGCAACTTACAAGGTTTTGGGCGCGAATCGAGAGTTCGGAATCGGCCCCGCAGCCCAAACACTAGAAAGTGAATTTCGCGCCGAACTAAAGCTGGTGCGGCGGGCTCGCAATTCCTCCCCGGCCTCGCTAGCTACCTCGCGGGGACTGCAGGTCAAAAGGTGAACTTGCCGCCGAACTGAAGAACGCGCGCCGGCAAGGAGCCGGTGATCTGTCCAAAAGTCGAGGTGCCAGCGTTACTCACGTTAGGATTGTTCCAGTTGGCCCGGTTGAAGGCGTTAAACGCATCTGCCTGGAACTGCAGGCGCATGCCTTCCCTGAAAGGCAAATTGAATGTCTTTCGCAACGATAGATCCCACTGATAAAAGTTGGGCCCGATGATATCGCCTATGGGGGCGTCACCCGCACCTAGTGCGCTCCCAATTGCAAAAGCGTTCGGATTGACCCAGCATATCGCCTTTGGGTTCGAACACGTGCCGCTAAATCCGATGGATTGGCCTGCAACAATATTTCCCCGGCGAGCGACATTTGAAACACCGTTAAGTCCAACGGCTTGCGGAGCTGTTGCAGTGAGGGGCGCTCCGGATTGGTAGTGCATGAGGGCGCTTAACGACCATCCTTTTACTATTGCGCCTTCCACGCCTGTCATGTTTTTGCCCCAGGGCGACTCCACTGTGAAAGCGGTGGACACGATTTGGGTCGCATCGAAGCTCAATCGGCCATAGTTAAACTGCTTCCAGTTTTCCACCACACCACCGGTTTGCACTCCGCCTGCGACTGCCTTGGTTGTACCGTTGACTAAGACCGGATTGGCGGCAGTGCTGACGAGGCAAGTGAACGGGCATTCTGGCTCGGGATTTTCGTTATAGGCGTCAGCTGCGCCACCGCCATCTCCCAGCGCCTTCGAATAGGTATAGGAAAAAATGGCCGTAAGGATACCCGCGCGCTTCGTCACGCTAACCTGCAATGAGTTGTAGTTCGAATTGACGTCGCTCAAGGCCATGCCAATGCTGGAATATCCCAGGTATGGGCGAATCTGGTCTTTCGACAGACCTGTAGGTGCAAAGCCGGCGGCGGAGCATTGAAAAGCGGCGCTATTTATTCCATTCGGGCACGCGAGGTTGTTCGGGTTCGGCGAGACAGGAATGAAACCCTGGTACGTCCATGTGGCGTTATTGATGCTTGGCGTGCGCAGAATGTGGCGTCCCAGGTTGCCGACGTAAGACACTTGGAACAATATGCCCGCCGGCAGTTCGCGCTGCACTCCGAAGCTGTACTGGTAGCTGCGAGCAACAACCAACTTGGGATCGACTCCGCTGAGGCTTAGCGTGGTTGGGGCAGCAACCGTGCCACCCGGAGCGGAATCGTATTGCGATAAGGCGGCGTTAGTTCCTGAGATCGCGGCCGACTGCGCCCACGGTACATACCCTTGGGAGTTGATGCCATTACCCAAGACGTTGCCTTGCGGATGGTCATAGAAAATTCCAAAGCCACCGCGAATAACCGTTTTGTCGTCGGAAAAGGGTGTATACGCGAAGCCGACTCGAGGAGCAAACAGATTCTCGGTATTGTAAAAACCGCGCGCGGCAGTTGCGGGTATAGAAGCCAAAAGCTGAGGATTCTCAGAAGTAACGGGAACTCGGATCGCTTGGTCGGAAGGCACTTGTCCGGGCCGCGTCAATCCGTTGCATTCAATGGTCAGCACCGGAGTCCCGACAACGTTGAGTTGCGGGCCACTGCACAGACCCGGTGAAGAAGGGTTAATGCTGCTGGTCGCCAGTCCGCCGGTAAAGGTTGGGTCAAGAGCGGGGTTGAAGGTATAGGGGTCAAAGTTCGTTATGTTATTACCTTGGGCATAAGTGGGACTCGCATATGCGTAGCGCAAGCCCAAAACCAAGCTCAGCCTGCGCGTTGCCTTCCAGGTGTCCTGGAGGTACGCCTCAATGTCGTTGAACCGGAACGCGCCTACAGTAACGGCCGAACTTTGTCCAAGGGTGTTAAAGTTCCCCAGGAGCGCGTCAGCGAACGGGTCACCCGTGGTGTTTGAGCCGATGGTCGGGCCACCCACCGTCGGCGCGCTCGGGTTCGGGACGGTGCCCGCGCCCGCATTCGTGCTGAAATTGATCGTGCCGTCATAGTTCGTGCGGGAGTTCTGGGTCTTGCGGTTCCGCGCGTACTCCCCTCCGAACTTTATCGTGTGCTTGCCCTTCACCCATACGACGTTGTCTGCTGGGTTGATATCCGCAGTGGGAGACTCGAGGTAATTCGGAGCTGGACCATTCACGCCGGCTGGCCCGGACGTCGGAAAATTCGTGACAGCCGTAAAGCCTATCGTCGGAAGTCCATTGGGGAACTGCAATGGGTTTCCGAGTGGCGGGATGAACTGGAACCCGTACGGGGTCTTCTCCCAAGCGACGCCTTGGAGCGGAGTCGTTTGCTTGTGCCAGTCGGCGTTGAATTTGACTTCATTGATGAAGGTCGGACGGATCACATATACCCACCCGATCTGAATGTTGTATCCGGGACGATTGCGCAGGTCCGGATCGACCGGAACGGCCCCGGCAGTACCGAATGTCGAGTAAGGATTGTAGATGCTAACGCTGTCATGGATATAACGGAAATAAAAGCTCTGCTTTTTCGTCGCGACTTCATCTATGCGAACGATATCCTCGCGAAGATTCAACGGGTTCGGGAGGTTGAAGGTCAAGTTGCCGGTAGCAGTCGAAGTGGGTAAGGCTCCCTGCACAGACAATTTGGCTGCCGACGAGTAGAGAGCCGCGATGGCCGCGCCGTCGCCGGTAATACAAGTAGGGTTGATGACATTCGGCGCAGTATAGAGAACACCCCCACTGCAACTAGCGGGGATCACAGCGGGCGTACTCAGTATAAGTCCGCCCTTCGCGCCCCCGTTGAAAACGTCGGTAAAGTTTCCCGCCGCCTCCATCGCCGTGGGAAACGTCTCTTGAACCGACGCAGCCGTTAATCCAGGATATACGCCGCGAAACTTCTTCCATTCCTGCCCAGCAAAGAAGAACAGCTTGCCTTTCCGTTGGATATATGGAATGGGCCCGCCAAGGTCCCATCCAAAGTCGTTGAAATGGAATGGAGGCACGGCCGAGTAGCCCTTGGCAGTTGGATTCGTCAGTTTGGTGCCCGCATTTTCCGCATTGAAGATATTATTCTGGACGAATTCAAATACTCCGCCGTGATATTGAATCCCCCCGCTTCTGGTTACCACGTTGATGGTAGCTGAAGCAGATCGGCCGAACTCAGCATCATAGTTCGAACTCTGCACGTCCACTTCCTGAATGAAATCGACGCCCACTTGATTGAACACGCTGTTGTTCGAACCGGAGTCGAGATTCCACCCCCCGTCCACGCTCCAGTTCTGTCCATCCAGCCGCTGCCCGTTGATGTCCGCGACGCTGTTATTATAGTTTGCCGTTAGGGCCGCGGGGTTGGTGCCCGAACCTTGGAGGGCCGCTCCGGGAACCAAGCCCACGAGCGACTCGTAGTGACGCTGGTTCAGGGCCAGGTTCTGGACCTGATCCTGCGTAACGGTCGTAGAGATTTCGCCGGATGTCGTGTTTAGCGTATCTCCCGTCGCAGTTACACTTACAATCTCTGTGACGGTGCCGACTTCCAGACTCAAGTCCACTGTCAGCCGGCCACCAGCGGTTAGGACGTTGCCTTTTTTTGTGCTCCTCTTAAAGCCGTCCTTCTCTGCCACCAAGCTATATGTGCCAGCCGGAAGTTCATCAGCAACGAAGAAACCAATCCGGTCTGTCGTAACATCGCGGCTTACTTGTGTCGCCTCGTTCACGATATTCACCTTGACGCCTGGAACCGTGGCGCCAGACGAATCCGTGACTGTCCCCACGATGCGGCCGAATATATCCTGAGCAATAGCGAACTCAATCACGCCAAACAATAGGGGCCCAGCGATGAAGATCATCAGGGCGTTGATCGCCGCCAAACGAAGACGTTTTGTTGCTCGGCAGCTAGTGGTCGAGAAATGGTTTTTCGGGCGGACCAAAATCATTTTGGTGCTCCTAGGGCGGCAACGCAATTCTGTCGCTAATCTGCTCCTCTGACCGGCCGCCATCAGAGCGGTTCAGGAAGCTGCACCACAAATGGAGTGAAACGAATTTATCGTTGATGGAGTAAAGCAGTGATGACCCCAGCCTGGGAAGTTAGACAACCGTGAATTCACAGTTAGAGTGGAACCGTTATTTCGATTGACGGGAGGAATCCTCGGTCATTACGTTTGCCACCTTAAGTTATTGATATCGCAGGCGTTTTGGTCCAGTGTCATGTAGCGAAAATTGGGTTATACTCCCCTCAAAGACGGGGTGATAGGTCTCCGGGACCGCAATTGGGGGTATCCACTTGGAATCGGCAATCAGCAAACTTGAGGCCGAACGGGCTGAAGTAGACGAAGTTTTGTCTGGCGGCGTATTCGGGCGCACGAACAACCATGTTCGACTTCTGACATTTGTCTGCGAAAAGTATTTCGAAGGAGCGGTCGACGAAATCAAGGAGTACAGCATCGCGGTACATGCGCTTGGGCGCCCGGAATCTTTTGACCCACAGGTGGATACCATCGTTCGCGTCACTGCTCATGCGTTGCGAAAGCGGCTCGAAGACTATTATAGGAGCGCCGGGGCGGAACACGCCGTTCATATTTGCCTGCCCCCCGGCCATTACGTTCCCAAGTTCATTCATGCAAGTGACATAGAAGCAACAACATCCGAGTCCAAACTCGATGAGAAACTGAACGGGCAGTCTCTCGACGGGGTTGGCCTCCGAGTGAACGGCGGGCCGGAATATCAGCAGGCCATCCCTTCCCCGCCATTGCCGGAGTCGAAACTGGACAAAGTTGTAGAACGTCACGGTCGCGACGAATCTAGAAAAAAGTTTATGCCGTTCACTCGAATGGTCATTACGGTCGCTACTGTGGCGATTTCAGTGTTTCTACTATCAGTTTTTGCATGGAAGGAATGGAACAAGAGGAGCGGGCATGAGAGCCTCTTGCAGACTCTGGTTACTGCTGCTCCTGGATTCGCTTCAGGGAAGAATCTTCGCGTTATGGTAGGCAACGCGTCTGCACCCTATATAGACCGCGGCGGTTTTACTTGGGATAGCGATCGCTTCTGCTCAGGGGGAAGCTCATTCTCCGTTCCGGGACATGCGATCCAGGGCACTGACGATCCCCAACTTTTCTCTAGTGGGCGGCGTGGCGTCTTTCACTGCAGCTTTCCTGTTCCGCCTGGAACTTACGAGGTTCATCTCCTGTTCGCAGAAACGTCTGGGCTTCAAGAGGCTAGTCGGAACGTAGCGTTCTCAATCAATGATGGACCACCTACCAATTTAGATGTGGTGGACGACGCCGGCGGGGATGACATCGCAACCACGAAAGTAATTACAGATGTCACGCCCGCGAGCGACGGAACCATTCATGTGGACTTCGCCAATTCTGAGGCATTTGTAGATGCGATTGAAATTCTGCAAGGCGCTGCACATCGCATGCTTCCGGTTAGGATCGTCGTTGGGCATTCTTCCTACCGCGATTCCAACGGGAATGTATGGATGCCGGACCGGTACTTCTTCGGTGGCCGCCTCAGTAGTTTCGGTGGTGATTTATCCAAGGTCGCCGATGGCCGTCTTTACGAATGGCATCGTTTTGGGCACTTCCATTACGTGGTGCCTGTTGCGGCGGGCGGTAAATACACTTTGAAACTGTACTTCATGGAGCACTGGTTTGGTGTTCAGAATGGCGGTATTGGAGGTGTAGGGAGTCGAGTGTTCGATGTCTCTTGTAATGGATCGATGCTTTTAAGGGGATTTGATATCTTCCAGGAAGCCGGCTCTGAGCCATTAGTCAAATCCTTCCAGCACATCGAACCCACGCCACAAGGCAAACTGGAGATCTACTTCACCCCATCGGCGAACTACCCTTCGATCAGCGCGATCGAAGTCATCCCTGAATAAAAAAGTTCTATAAATTTTGCGAATTTGGCATGTCTAACACGCAGGGTTCTTCATTTGATGTCCGAATAAGAGTCTGGCCCTAGATGGTGCGTACTGGAATTCGCAGTTCGTCAATACGCCCTCGGTTTCGAGCTTCCGTCCGAAAAAGACCGAAGATGGACCGAATGGACCGAAAATTGAAACTAGCCGATTTCTGAAATGGCTGCATGTGTTTGATTCAAGAGAGATAAGTGGCGCGCCCGGGGAGATTCGAATTCCCGACCCTCTGCTTAGAAGGCCGGGTGCCCCAGGTGCCAGGTTTGCACCTGGGGCCTTTGACTTTTTCCAATCCAAATCGAATCGGACACACCCTGTTTACCCGCAGCCTCGAAGGGCTATCCCCCATCCGGATCACTTAAATTAATTCTTGACTAAGTATACCGATATGTAATAATCGCTCATGTATTTGGCACGGCTCTTCCGCGCCCGCCGCCCATGCTCGCCCACCCGGCAGTCCTTCTAACTCCTTCAAAGTCTTCGCGTCCAAAAACAGGGGGGGGTCTCGCTTTCGGGCCCACCCCGATTCTTCCCATATGGAACACGCTCAACTCGCGTCCCCGGGCGCATCCTTCCGTCATCAGCGCAAGTCACTTTTTGCTCTCAAACCTCAACTGTCATTTGCCATGGGACTCCGAATTGAGTATAGAATCGAAATGAAAGAACATGGCCGACCAGCCCCCAGACGACCGCTTCAAGTCCGAGATGCCCGAGATTCCGGGAGTTGCCGGACCGGGCTCGCGCCGCCCTCCCGGCACCAACCCGGCCACGCGTCTGGTGATTGGACTACTCGGCTTGCTCCTCGTCGTTTTCGTCGGCGCCCGCTGGGCTCTCCGCCCCAAGCACGCGGAGATACCCATCGCCGAGCAGCAACCGCAAATCGAAGTTCCATCGCCCGCGCCAGATCCGAGCACGCTGCTCCCGCACGCCACGGAAGCAAATCCCGGCATCGCCAACGTGGCCGAGATGGCCAAGCCCTGGTCTTCCAAACAATTCTATATTCGCAACGGACTGAGCGGCGAAAACCTCCCTGCCCTGCTCGTGCGCCTGCCATCGGCTTCTGCGTCGCAAGCCAGCAGCTACTGGGCGTTTTCCCTGAATTCACCCTACGGAAATTGCCAGCTCGAATACATCACCGATTTGGGCAAGTTGAAAAACGAGTACGGCTTCAGCGGCGCAAAACATCCCATGGTCGGGAACCCCTGCAGCCACACGCTCTTCGACCCGCTGAAGATGGCCACGCTCCCGGGAAATTTCCTGGTCCGCGGCGCGATCGCGCAGGGCTCCGATCTCCGTCCGCCACTCGCCGTGGAAATCAAAATCCAGGGCAAAGATATTCTCGCAGTCCGCACGGAGTAGTTTTTGCGTTTTTAGTTGTTAGTTTTTGGTTTTAAATTTGTTCGGTGCGGTTGTAATTTGTACTTGAGACTTTTTCGGCTTTGAGTTTGTCGTTTGCGCGCTGGTCTTTTTGTATTAGATTTTTTTTGCTTCGCCGCAAGAAATCTGTTTTGAAGCGCAGCCGCTTTTTTTCGGTCAGTTTGAAGCGGCGGCGCAACGGCGAACTTCCTCTCCCATTTTCCCCATGAGCATCAGCGCCACCATCTTCTGGTCCGCCCACCACGACCACAACGGATGCTCAAACGTAGCCGGCCGGTTGTGCTCCACAAAAAAATGCGAGATCCACGCCAGCGCATAGGAAATAACCAGCGCTGCCAGAATCCACCACCAGTGCCGCAGCGCGACCGCAAGGACCAGCAAAACCCACCCGGTGAGGGTACCCGCCAAGTGGATCGCCCGCGTCCCCGGCTGGCTGTGCGCGCGGACATATTCGGGCCAGAAGCTTTCGAATGACGGTTCGCCACTCATGCGGCAGAGAGTAACACACTTCGAAATTCTGTAGGTTTTGTGATTCGAATTGCCTTCTCTCCGATTTGAGCAGGCGTGCTCTTCCGGGTCGCCTGGTTTCTGATTCCGGCGGGCTTGGCAGCTCGAGTGGGCCCTACAGAATTCTCACCACTACGCATACCTGTATCTAAAGCGGCTAAATCCTCCAGAAGTATCGAGGTTTAGAATTTACGCCTGCCGAAATGGCGTGCAAGTCATAGAAAAGATTGCCTGTTATTCCCCACTCGTGGTGGCAAACGGCATGCATTCCTTCACGGTAATCCTGATCCCAGGTCTGCAGATCACCGGGAGTTTTCAGACTTTCGGGATTTGGAACGCAACTTGAGCCAGTTCACTTTAAGGGGGAACAATGATAGGTGGGAGCGAGAAACGCAATGGTGTTTTTCAAACTTTTCTCAGTTGTTGCAGACGATCCATTTTCGTGCTGCTAACAGCGGCTTTGGTGCTGCTGCTTTCGAATCCTGCATCGGCGCAGAGGACAACCGGGACGCTGCGAGGCCAGGTGCTGGATCCTTCCGGCGCGGCGGTTCCAGATGCACCCGTTACCATCACCAATCAGGAGACCGCCGTCTCCGTCAAAGTAACGACGACATCGGCGGGAACGTATTCAATTCCCAGCCTCCTGCCGGGCCAGTACAAGATTACTGTCGAGGCTAAAGGATTTAAGAACTTCGTGGAGACAGGCATCAACGTAGTCGCCAACCAAGACAACGTGGCGGACGTGCACCTGGACTTGGGCGTGGCGACGGAGGTGGTGGAAGTATCGAGCAGCGCCGTGGAGATTCAGACGAACTCTTCGGCGTTGAACAATACGTTTGACTCGAACGCCGTGCAACTTCCCAACGCTTCTGGAACGCTGAATGGCAGCCCGCTGAACCTGGCGGTGCTGGCCCCGAACGTGGTGGCGCAACCGGGCGGTGTGACGGGAATCGGCGGGGCGGTCGGAGGAACGCGGCCGCGAGACAACAATTTCACCGTGGATGGAGTTGACGATAACAACCTCGGCGTGACAGGAAACAATTCCACGGTTATTCCGGACTCGGTCGCAGAATTCAACCTGACCACCAACCAGTTCAGCGCAGAGTATGGGCACTCGGCTGGCGGGCAGTTCAGCCTGGTGACCAAGACCGGGACGAACAGCTGGCACGGTTCGGGGGAGTGGTACAACCAGAACAGAAACTACGATTCGCTCGACAACCTCACCAAGAATGCAATCGCAGCCGGCACGATCCCCGGCAAACCGGCTTTTGACAATAATCGATTTGGTGGCACCGTCGGCGGCCCGCTGGTAAAGAACAAGTGGTTTATCTTTGGCGCCTACGAATACACCACACTTCATGGACAGGGCACTCCCACGCCGCTAATTGAACCGACAGCAGCCGGGATGGCCACGCTTCAGGGAATGACCGCAGATTCCGCGGTATCGAACGTTCTGAAGAACTTTCCAATCGCACCAGCTGCGAACCTGGCGCCGCTCACAGTCAACGGGCAGTCCATCCCCATCGGCAACCTGATCATCATCAGTCCCGTGGGACAAAAAGAAAACGACGCGCAAATCAATACGGATTACACTTGGGGAAACCACCAGCTGGGCGCGCGTTTCCTGCTCAATCAGGGAAGCTTCATCTTCCCAGTGAATTCCACGCAGCAACTGTTCAACCAATCGGAACTCCTGCACAACCGCAAGATCGCCCTGAGCGACGTGTGGACCATTAACAGCCGCTTGGTAAATGATCTGCGTTTGCAGTATTCCTACTTCTCCGAACCATTCATCAATCCTTGCACCGCTTGCCCGCCGGACATAACCATCGGCGAACTGGGGTTCAACACCGTGGGTCCCGGAGACAATTCGACGCAAAAACAGAATACCTATCAGATCGCCGATACTTTTTCGTGGTCCAAAAGCAAGCACAGCTTCAAGTTTGGCGGCCAGTATAATCACTTCATCTATCCGCAGTTTTTCCTGGCCCGGAGCAACGGCGATTATTGGTACAGCACGCTTCAGGAATTCATAAACGACGAGCAGGCCAACAACCTGGGAAGAACGCTGCGCAATGCTGGAACCGGGAGTTTCCTGGGGACACAAAGCGCATTTTATATATTCGGCCAGGACGACTATAAAGTGACGCGCAAACTCACGCTGAACCTGGGAATTCGTTACGAGTATTGGACCAACCCTGTAGGCGATCAGACCCAGACCCTCAACGCGATTTCAAACGTGCCGGGTGTAATCACGTTTGGCAATCCCAAGACGGACAAGAATAACTTCGCTCCGCGCGTAGGATTTGCCTACGATCCTCGCGGGGACGGCAAGACGGCCATCCGGGGCGGCTTCGGCATCGCCTATGACGTGAAGTTCCAGAACTTCGCGTCGATCACGTTGCCTCCGCAGCTGCAGAGCGAGCTAAACCCGGCTTCGGCTTGCACGCTGACGCCAAAGCCATCCTGGTGCGGGAACCCGAATTTTGCAGGTTTCCTGGCGGGCGGCGGCCTTCCACAGACTTACATTCCACCGACCAATCAGGCGGACGCCCGGTCACTGACGACCAGCTACATCGATGACACGGTCATGCCGAAGATTCTGACCTGGTCGCTGGGCGTTCAACATGAGGTCTATCGGAACGCCAGCATCGAAGTTCGCTACCTTGGTACGCGAGGCCTGTCACTGCCGGTACAGTACCGCCGCAACTTCGAAAGCTACTTCGACGCGGGCGGCGCTGCGCTTCCCACGTTCTTCAAGGCTTCCGACGTTCCCACAACTTGGACTCCGGCGACACCAACCGACAACGCATTTAATAATTTCAACCCCAACAACTATGCGCAATTTGGATTTGCCGGAAACGTGACTTCCGATCCGCCCTTCGCCAGCAGCACGTACCACGCGGGATCGGTGAGTTTCACTCAACGCTCGCGCATGGGGTTGACCTTCAACGCCAACTACACCTACGCACATACGCTGGACAACGCGACCAACGAATTCTTCACCAGCCTGCTGAATCCGCGGCGCGCGCAGGACACCAATAACCTGAGCAATGACTGGGCAAGTTCTGACCTGGACGTACGCCATAAGTTCGCTCTCTCGTGGACCTATCAGGTTCCCAACGTGAAGAGTGACAACCGGGCCTTGAAGGCGCTGGCCAATGGATTCCAACTGGGATCCGTTTTCCTGGCGCAGACGGGGCAGCCGGTCACCCTGCAATCCGGGCTCGATTCGAATGGCAACGGCGATTCCGCGGGCGACCGCGTATTGGCGAACCCGTTCGGCTCCGGCTTGACCGGCTCTGACGTTTTCGCAGTGTGCGAACTGCCTGGAGGAACGACTGGATTGTCGAACGGGGGCCCGGGAGCGTTCAACGTGCCTACTGGCGTAGCGTCGGGAGGTGGTTGCTTCAATCCAAGCGATCCGACCGGCCATACGTTCTTTCCGGCTATCGGCTATACACCGGTCAACGCGAATGCGAAGTACGTGGTCGCGGGACCTGGTGTGCTGACCACCGTAGGCCGCAACAGCTTGACCACTCCAGGCTTCTCCACACTGAATTTGTCTGTGGCGAAGAACATCCACTTCAGCGAATCAAAGTATCTGCAGCTCAAGGTGGATATTTTCAACATCCTCAACCATCCGAGTTACGCTCTCAGCAACGGGAACGTATTCAGCACGGCGGGAATTACAACGGCAACGACGACACAGGGCTACGTCCTTCCAACGGACCCGAACTTCCTGCATCCGTCGTCGTTCTTCAGCGGAGGAATCCGCTCGATGACTCTGGGAATGAAGTTCGTTTTCTAGAGGCTCATGTCAGCTGTCCGTTTCGGGAGGTGCCCAATGGGCACCTCCCGTTTTTTTTGGAGATCCCGATTGCCGCAGGCCATGATTTTCATTCTTGCGATCGCCGAAGTGTCTTGACAAGCTGTGGTCCTGCCAGCTAAACCTCTTCACTGACATGAACAAAACAATTCTGGATTCAGTTTTCCAGCCGTCGCGCCGAAATTTTCTGAAAGGGACAGCAGCGGCTTCGGCGCTGGCGCTTACTCCGCGAGCCGTTATCGCAGCGGATGACATACCCGGGAGTCTTCCTGCGGCGTTCGCTGGATTGAAACCGCTGGGCTCGCGAGTTCACCCGATTCAGGCGGAAGAGTTTCACGAGCGGCTGATGCATGCGCAAAAGCTGATGTCCGTGCCGGGGTCGAAGTTCGACGCGCTTTTTTTCGCGCCTGGCACTTCTCTCTACTACTTCACGGGAATTCGCTGGGGAATGAGCGAGCGCCTGCTGGGATTGGTGTTGCCGCGGGCGGGTGAACCGATCGTGGTGGTTCCAGCGTTCGAGGAAGGCCGCTTACGGGAGAAGCTGCATTTTGCGGCAGAAGTACGCGTATGGCAGGAAGACCAGAGCCCGACGAAAATCACCGCGGGCGCACTGGCGGATCGTGGAATTCGAACGGGGCGCATGGGCGTGGAAGAAACCACGCCGTTTACGTTTTCCGATCATTTGCGGGGAGCGGCGCCGGGATTCGAATACGTCTCCGCAGATACGGTGACCATCGCTTGCCGGGGGCGGAAGTCGGCTCATGAATTGGAGCTGATACGGCTGGCTTGTGAAGCGACTTGCGATGTGTTTCGCGCGGTCTTTGCATCGCTGAAGGCGGGGATGTCGCAAGAGGAAATCGGGAGGCTGGTGGAAGGCGGTTTTTTGAAAATGGGTTTAAGAGGCGGCGCACTGGTATTGCTGGGCGCTTCGGCCGCGCTGCCGCATGGCACGATTCAGCCGCAAAAACTTAAGGAAGGCGACGTGGTGTTGATCGACGGCGGTTGTACGGTGGATGGTTACGAATCGGATGTAACACGCACCGGCGTATTTGGAAAACCCTCTGAGAAGATTTCGAGTGTCTACGAAATTGTCCGAAACGCCCAGAACGCGGCCTTGGATGCGGCACGCGCAGGCAAACTTTCGGGCACCGTGGATGATGCGGCGCGCGAGGTGGTCACCGACGCGGGATATAGGCCGGACTACAAGTATTTCACGCACCGGCTGGGGCACGGGATTGGGTTGGACGGGCATGAGCATCCGTATCTGGTACGCGGGAGCAAAACGGAACTGGAGCCAGGAATGACGTTTTCGAATGAGCCGGGAATCTACATTGTGGGAGAGTTCGGGTTGCGGTGCGAGGACGATATGGTCATCGTTGGGGATGGGCCAGCGCAGTTGCTTACGCCGGGGTTTCCTGTATCGCTGGAGAAGCCGCTGGGATGAAAGCGGAGATCAGTGATCAGAAATCTGAGATCAGCGATTAGAGGTCCGCTTGGCGGGCGGCGCAGAAATCGACGATGCGCTGTTCGGCCCAGAAGCGTTCGGGGCCGCTGAATTTTGAAATGAAGCCGCAGTGGCCGCCATGCTTCGGCGCGACGAACTGGATCGCGGGATTTTCGCTGACTTTTGCGGCCAGGAAAGAAGCGTACGGAACGAACGGATCGTCCTGCGCGGTGATCATCAGGAGCGGGACGCGTATTTGAGCGGCGACGCGTTTCGCGCCGACGTGATCGTAATAATCCTGGGCGTTGCGGTATCCAAATTGCGGGGCGGTGATGACGTCGTCGAATTGCCGGACTGTTCGAACCGGTCCGAGGCCATCGCTGCGGTAGCGCTCAGGAAACAGTTTCTGCTTTCTCGCGTAGCGGGACATCAGGCCGTTCACAAAGCGCCGCTGGTAAACGTAATTTTCCAGGCGCTCGAGCGCATCGGCGGAGGCTCCAAGATCAATCGCCGGACAAACCACGCCTATTCCTCGCAGAGCTTTGGGGACTGCCGAGCCAAATTCTCCAGCCATTTTGGTGACAAGATTTCCGCCCATGGAATAGCCGGCGAAGAAGATCTGTTTGAAGCCATCGCCGCTCGATAATTCTTCGAAGACGGCACGGTAGTCGGCGCTCATCCCGGAGTTGTACAGGGTCGGCGTTAAGGCTTCCGTTCCCCCACAGTTGCGCTGATTCATACGCACAACGTGAAAGCCGCGGTGGAAGGCCTTCTCTGCGATGCCTCGCATGTAGTTCGAATCGCTGGAACCTTCGAGACCGTGCACGACGACGATCACGGGGGCGTCTTTGCGTTTACCGGGCTGCCAGTGGCAATGCGCAAGCAGCTTTGACTCCGGATCGACCTCAAACAGCCTGGCCTCCGCAGTCGGGATGTCAAATCGCCGGGGCACAAAAGCCGAGGCAATGGTCATGAGGTGCCCGTTTTTCAACAGGGGGTACGGCTCAAAATCAGCGAAGGTGACTTCCATCGTCGAGTTCTATTCTACACATGCCCGCAGGGCTTCCCGTTGCCATTCCTGCGGCTAATTTGACCAGAAATGCGTTGACCCCTATAATGGGGGATTCACCGTGATGCATTTTTTTCGATTTGATGAATTCTTCTTCCAGCCCGGCGGGAACCCGCTGGGCTGCGTTGTTTTATGGCGCTTGTTTGGGGGCGCCCACTCTTCCGACGTGAGGCTGGAATGAACGAAGGTCCGATTTCCGAAGGTCTTACTTTTGACGACGTGCTGCTGTTGCCCGGCAAGTCCGGCGTGCTGCCGACCGAGGTGGACACGCGCACGCACTTCACACGCAACCTGGCTCTGAACATCCCGCTGGCCTCCTCGGCGATGGATACGGTAACCGAATCGCGGCTGGCGATTGCGATCTCGCGGCAGGGTGGCATCGGCATCGTGCACCGCAACATGCCCATTGACCGGCAAGGTGAAGAGGTGGACCGGGTAAAGCGTTCGGAAAGCGGGATGATCGTTGACCCCGTCACCATTTCTCCGGACATCACGCTGCGGCAGGCGTTGGAGATTATGACCAAGTACCGCATCTCCGGGCTGCCGGTGACGCGCGGTTCGCGATTGACGGGAATTCTTACCAATCGCGACTTGCGGTTTGAGAAGAATCACACGCAGCTGGTCAGCTCGGTGATGACGAAGGAAAACCTGGTTACCGTTCCCGTAGGCACGACGCTCGAAGAAGCGGAACGCATCCTGCAGAAGCACCGCATCGAAAAACTTCTGGTGGTGGACAAGGACTTTAATCTCAAGGGCCTCATCACCGTCAAAGACATTCAGAAAAAACTGGAGTATCCGCGGGCGGCGAAGGACGAGCAGGGCCGGCTGCGCGTGGGCGCGGCGGTTGGTGCAACAGGAGATTTCCTTGAGCGAGCGGTGGAGATGGCCAAAGCCAAGGCGGACGTTCTGGCGATCGATACGGCGCACGGTCATTCCGAGCGCGTGATGGATGCGATCAAGGCGATTCGGCATCGATTGCCGGAGATGCAGGTGGTTGCGGGAAATGTCGCGACTTATGAGGGCGCGAAGGATTTGATTTCGCTAGGGATCGATGGGCTAAAGGTGGGGATCGGGCCCGGGTCCATCTGCACGACGCGCGTGGTTACGGGCGCGGGCGTGCCGCAGCTTACGGCGATCCTGGAGGCATCGCGCGCGGCGAAGGGCACGGACGTGCCGATCATCGCAGATGGCGGTATCAAGTATTCGGGCGACATTACCAAGGCGGTCGCGGCGGGCGCTGCTTGCGTGATGATTGGCAGCCTTTTCGCAGGAACGGAAGAGGCTCCAGGAGAAACGATTTTGTATCAGGGGCGGACTTTCAAGTCATATCGCGGGATGGGATCTACAGGGGCGATGGAAGCGGGTTCGGCGGACCGCTACGCGCAGGAAAGCGCAGAGCGAGGCAAGTCCGTGCCGGAAGGCGTCGAGGGCAGAGTGGCATACAAAGGATCGCTAGGCGCCCTGACGGATCAATTGGTGGGCGGACTGAAGAGCGGCATGGGATACGCTGGTGCGAACACGCTGAAGGAACTGACGGAGAAGAGCCGCTTCATCCGGATCACGGCCGCGGGGCTGCGCGAGAGTCACGTACACGACGTTATTATCACGAAAGAGGCGCCGAACTATCGCATGGAGTAGGGCGAATGGAATAGGCGCATGGAATCAGGACGGATGCATAGCACGAAAAAAAAGGAAACGGGAGTGAATTCTTAGTGCCGGAAAGCCAGCCCTGGCGCAATCCGCGCCCCGCACCACAATTGGCGGAGATTCAGGCTCGCATGCGTCCGCCGCGCGCGTGGAATTGGATGCGCGCGTGGTGGCCGGCCATCGTGTGGGCTTGCGTGATTTTCTCGATGTCCACGGACACGTTTTCTTCGGAACACACAGCTTCCGTTCTGGAGCCCGTGCTGCGCTGGTTGATTCCGTCGCTCACGGACGAGCGGTTCGAGCTTATCCATCACATCATTCGAAAGAGCGCGCACTTCAGCGAATACTTCGTGTTTTGCCTGTTTTTGTATCGAGGCGTGCGCGCTGGGCGCATGGGATGGCGCTGGACTTGGGGAATCGCGGCGCTCTCCGTTGCGGCTGGATATTCGGTGCTGGATGAGATTCATCAGGCGTTCGTGGCCAGCCGCACGGCTTCTGCCTATGATTCACTGCTGGACTCGGCTGGAGCTTTCGCCGCTTTTGCGTTTCTGTGGCTGTGGTTTCGCTGGAGGCGCACCGCGGCTCCCGCACATTCCGCCAACGAACCTGCGCTCTAGACTCCTTCGCACAACCTCGAACTGGAACTTCGAAAGAATATCGTGGGAGTTGTGCAACCTGCGGATCCAGCCGCCGGGATTCAGAAATAGATTGTACTTGCGAACTAGCCCGGTTGCGTGGGACAACTGAGAATCTCGCCGGTCAAGGCGGGCCTCGGCGGTCTGAAATCGGGAGCAGCGAAGACCCAGAGAATCGTTCTGCGCTGGGAGGTGATTCGCAAGATGCGGAACTTTGTCAATCTTGAAACCCTTTTACAAGATGTACGGTATGCGGCGCGGAGTCTGCGCAAGTATCCGGTTTTTCTCGCCGTGGTGGTTTTCTCGCTGGCGCTGGGAATCGGCGCCAACACCACGATCTTCAGCGTGCTCAATGCGGTGCTCTACCGCCCCATGCCCTACGAGCACCCACAACAACTGGTAACGATCTGGCAAACCGATCAGGCGCACCCGAATTCCGAGATGCCGCCGCCGATCGCGGAGATGGCCGACTGGAAAAAACAAAACCACGTCTTTGAAGACATCGCGCTGACCAGCTTCACGGAATCAGCCACCCTGTCGGGCATGGGCGAGCCTGAACCGATTCGCGTGCAAAACGCAACGCCAAATTTTTTCCATTTGTTGGGGGTGAAGCCGATCCTTGGCAGGATGTTCCTTGCCGACGAGATGCAGGACAAATCGCTAGCCGTTCTGATCAGCAGTCCGTTCTGGAAGACGCATTTCCACAACGACCCGAAGGTGCTTGGCAGAGCTTTCAACATCGAGGGGGCGGTCGGCACCGTGGTCGGGGTTATGCCGGCGGGGTTTGCCCCATTTTACGGCGGAAAGATTGACCTGTGGCTGCCCATCAATGCGGAGAGTTCCCGCTATTCAGCGCGGAACGATCACTGGTTGATGCCGGTCGCGCGGCTGAAGCCCGGCGTAACCTTGGAGCAAGCACAGGTTGAAATGGACGTGATTGCGCGGCGGTTGGAGCAAGCCTATCCGGCAACCAATAAAGGAGTAGGCAAGAAAGTTGTTACTTTACACAAAGCGCTCTTCGGCTGGGCGGGAGAAGCGCTCTACCCGCTTCTGGGCGCGGTGGCGTTTGTTCTGTTGATCGGCTGTGTCAACGTCGCGAACTTGTTGCAGTCGCGGACGGAGAGCCGCCGCAAAGAATTTGCGTTGCGCGCATCGCTGGGTGCGGGCCGGCGCCGGTTGACGCAGCAATTGCTAGTGGAGAGCGGGTTGTTGGCTCTTCTCGGAGGATTGCTTGGAGCAATCCTGGCAATCTGGGGAATTGGGATCTTTCGCAAACTCGCCGTTGATTTTCCGAACGCTGACAAGATCACTCTCGATGGCCGGGTGCTTCTGTTCACGCTATGCGTTTCTGTGTTGAGCGCCATCCTTATTGGACTTGCGCCGGCGATTCAAGCGTCGCGTCCGGATCTGAATCTGGCACTGCGGGAGAGCGAGCGCGGCACGGGAGCCGCTTCACGCAACTTTGCCCGGTATTTCCTGGTCGTGTCGGAAGTGGCTTTGACGATGGTGCTCCTGGTGGGCGCGGGGCTGATGATCAACACGCTGCTTCGCTTGCGGCACGTGAACCCGGGATTCGATCCTAAAAATGTCATGACCATGGAAATTCAGTTGCCGGAAGGCGGGAAGTATCTCGAACGATTGCCGGGCGGGGACATGGAGAAAACCCTGCCGAGCGTCACCGCCTTTTACGAGCAACTCCTGGAAAAAATAAAAGGGATACCAGGCCTTGAGTCGGCGGGTTTGATGAGTTCGCTCCCGCTGCATGGGGCGGAAAGGTTCACGTTCTCGATTCTGGGACATCCTGCCCCGCCGCCCGACAACCGGCCCTGGGCTGGTTTCGATGAAGTAAGTCCCGACGTCTTTAGCGCGTTACGGATTTCACTCCGCAAGGGGCGCTACCTGGACGCCCATGACTCGCAGAGCGCGCCGTGGACACTGGTCGTGAATGAATCTTTTGCGAAACGTTACTTTCCGAATGAAGACCCCATCGGGCAGCAATTGCTCCTGAGATACGATGCCTATCAAACCGATGAGCCGCGTCCGCGGCAGATTGTCGGAATCGTCGGCGACGTCAAGCATTTTGGCCTGGGTGAGGATGCTCCTCCTTTCGTGTATGCCTCTTATCTGCAGCAGCCGGCGGTGTTCCCCGGCGGCTCAGCCCTTGCCCATTTGCACCAAGGTGTGGTGCTCCGATCAGCCGCAGGCTTTGGCGGCCCACAGGCAGACCTCGCATCGGCGGTGAAGAAAGCAGTAGCGGAGCTGGACCCCGAGCAGCCTGTCACGAATGTGATGACGATGCAGCGGGTTGTCGCGGAATCCATGACTGATTGGGAATTCTACGCGCGGCTGCTGGAAATATTCGCGGGGATTGCGGTGCTACTGGCAGTCGTGGGGATCTACGGCGTGATGTCTTCCTTCGTCAGTGGGCGCACGCGGGAAATCGGAATCCGCATGGCTCTGGGGGCGCAACGGACCAATGTGCTCGGCCAGATTGCCAAGCTAGGGTTAAAGCTCACCACGATCGGAGTAGTCGTGGGAATCGGCTTGGCCGTTGCTTTGACCCGCCTGATCGCGCGATTCCTTTACGGAGTTACCCCGACCGATCCAGGAACGTATGCGGAAGTTACCATGGCGTTGGTCGGAGTGGCTTTGCTCGCGTGCTACATCCCCGCGCGCCGAGCGACAAAGGTTGATCCCATGGTCGCGTTGCGCCACGAATAGTTGACTCGCCTCCAGGATGGCTTAGAGTCCGCAGTGGTTTCGCATAGTTCAGAAAACAAAACGCCCGCTCGGGGTAACGAGCGGGCGTGAACGTTTTTCCAGTGGCGGGAGAATCAGCTTTTGGCTTCGGCGGGTTCTTCCTTCTTGGTTTTTTCTTTCTTTTCCTTGGCTTTGTATTCGTAGCCGACGAGCTCGAGGATGGCTACCTTGGCGTTGTCGCCGATGCGGTTGCCGGCGTGGATGATGCGGGTGTAGCCGCCGGCGCGGTCGGAGAATTTGGGCGCAATCTCGCTGAAAAGTTTTTGCGTGACCGCGGGCAGCATGATGTAGGAAGCAGCCTGACGGCGCGACTGCAACGTGTCGCGCTTGCCGAGGGTGATCATTTTTTCCGCCACGGGACGCGCGGCTTTAGCGCGCGTCAGCGTCGTGGTAATCCGCCCGTGTTCGAACAGATTGGTGACCAGCGCGCGCAGTACCGCGCGGCGATGAGCCGGCTGCTTCCCGAGTTTCGATCCAGAGTTGAGATGTCGCATCGTCTATTGAGTCCTTGTCGTTTTACAGCCCGAGGTTTTCTTCCGATGTCGGTGCGGCGGTCTGGCTCGGGAGCGGCGGCCAGATGATGCGGCCGTGCTCATCGAACTTCATGCCCAGCGCGAGGCCCATCTTCACCAGTATATCCTTGATCTCGTTGAGCGATTTACGGCCGAAGTTCTTGGTCTTCAGCATTTCGTTTTCGCTTTTCTGGACGAGTTCGCGGATGGTCTGGATGTTGGCGTTCTTCAGGCAATTGTAGGAGCGCACGGAGAGTTCGAGTTCTTCCACGGAGCGGTCCAGGTGCTCGAGACGCGGATCGTGCGCGGTGTCCTGCGGCGTTTCGACGGTCTCGACGGGCTCTTCGAAGTTGATGAAGATGCTCATGTGATCCTTCACCAGCTTGGCGGCGAGGCCGATGGAATCCTGCGGGGTGATGGCGCCGTTGGTCCACACTTCGATCATGAGTTTTTCGTAGTCGGTCATCTGGCCGAGACGCGCGGCTTCGACCGAGTAATTCACCTTGCGCACCGGCGAGTGGACGCTGTCCACCGGGATGTAGCCGATCGGCAGGTCTTCGTCGTAGTTGCGATCAGCGGCGACGTAACCGCGGCCGTTCTTGACGCGCATCTCGATCTGGAGCTTGCCGCCTTCGCTGACCGTGGCGATGTATACGCTCTTGTCGAGCACCGCGAAGTCCGCGTCTTCCTCGATTTGCGCCGAGGTGACCGGGCCGGGCTGTTCGACGTTGAGATAAATCGTCTTGGGCAGGTCGGTGTTCAGCTTGATGGGCACCTGCTTCAAGTTGAGGATGATGTCGGTCGCATCCTCGACCACGCCGGGGATCGAAGAAAATTCGTGCAGCACGCCTTCGATTTTCACGGCGGTGATGGCCGCGCCTTCGATGGAGCTGAGCAGCGCGCGGCGCAAGCCGTTTCCTACCGTCGTGCCCCATCCGCGCTCAAACGGCTGTGCGGAAAAACGCCCGTACTTTTCGGTAAGCGATTCGAGCTCGGACGCAAGACGCTTTGGTTTCTGAAAGCCCTTCCACATCGTGTTCCTTCCTTCTGGGCCAACTTGATTGGCCCCAATCCTTGTTGCGGTTACTGGCGGCCCCTCGACGAGGCCGGAATGAGCTTACGAGCGCTCGATTATTTCGAATACAACTCGACGATGAGCTGTTCGTTGATGGGCGGCGTCTGCACGTCATCACGCTTGGGCATGGCCACGACTTTGGCCTTGAACTGCTCGCGTTCCTGTTCGAGCCAAGGCACGGCGCTCTGGCTCTGGGCGACGTTGCGCGCTTCAAGAACCATGGCGTTCTGGTGCATCTTTTCCTTGATGGCCACTTCTTCGCCCACATTTACGAGGTACGAAGGGATGTTGACCTTCTTCGAGTTCACGCGGACGTGGCCATGAAGCACAAGTTGCCGCGCCTGCGAACGCGAAGAGGCCAGACCCGCGCGCCACACGACGTTATCGAGGCGGCGTTCGAGCATGATGATGAGGTTCTCTCCCGTTGGCCCCTTGGCGCGTTCGGCCTTTTCAAAGTAATTGCGGAACTGGCGCTCCAGCAGCCCGTAGGTGCGCTTGACCTTCTGCTTCTCGCGCAACTGCAGGCCGTAACCCGCGACCTTGGGGCGCCGTGACTGCCCGTGCTGTCCCGGAACGAAGTTGCGCTTTTCAATCGCGCACTTCTCCGTAAAACAACGCAGGCCTTTCAAAAACAGTTTCTGCCCTTCCCGGCGGCACAGGCGGCAGACTGCATCTCGGTGTCTTGCCAACTTCTATTCTCCCTTCCCAAAACTCTCTGAATCTTTTCTCTTGGTCATAAATGTCATAAAGATCAAACGCGGCGGCGCTTGGGCGGCCGGCAACCGTTGTGCGGGATCGGCGTAACATCGCGGATCACCACGATGTGAAGTCCCGCGGCGGCCAAAGCGCGCACTGCGGACTCGCGGCCGGAGCCGGGGCCCTTGACGCGGACTTCCACGCTCTTCATTCCATACTGATCGCGCGCGACGCCTGCGGCAGCCAAGGAGGCCTGCTGCGCGGCGTACGGCGTGCCCTTGCGCGAGCCCTTGAAGCCGATGGCGCCCGCGGAGGACCAGCAGATGGCGCGGCCATCGGGATCGGTGATGGTGATCTGCGTGTTGTTAAACGTTGCGGCAAGGTGCACCACACCGTGCGGAATAATGCGCCGCTCACGCTTCTTCTTGAATTCCTTCTTGCGCTTTGTTGCCGCTGCCGGTTTTCCCGGTGCTCCGGTTTCCGGCGTTCCTGCTGCGGCCTTTGGTTCTTTTGCCACGTGTGACTCCGTTTCCTATTCAACCGAATTCTGGAACTTTGCCAGGCTCGGGCGCAGCATGCTGCGCCCCTACAAGGCGAAAAACTAGCCCTTCTTGCCGACGACCTTTTTCTTGGCCGCCACTGCGCCGCGCCGCGGACCCTTGCGGGTGCGCGCGTTGGTGTGCGTGCGCTGGCCGCGGACCGGCAAGTTACGGCGATGACGAATTCCGCGATACGCCTGGATTTCGATCAGCCGGCGAATGTTCATCTGAATCTCCTTGCGGAGATCGCCTTCCACACGGCCTTCTTTTTCGATTTCCTGGCGAAGATGGTTGATTTCATCTTCGGTCAAGTCGCGAATCTTTTTGAAATGATCGACGCCGGCCTTGGCCGCGAGCTTCCTCGCGCGCTCCTGCCCGATGCCATAGATCGAGGTCAACCCGACCCAAAGCTGCTTCTGCGGCGGAAGATCTACACCTGCGATACGTGCCATGCGATTCTCCTCAAGAAATCCTTAGCCCTGGCGCTGCTTGTGTTTCGGGTTGGTGCAAATCACCCGGACCACACCGCGCCGGTGGATCACCTTGCATTTGTCACAAATCTTTTTTACCGATGCCCGTACTTTCATTTTGCTGCTCCTCAAGCGGCTGGCCTCAGAAGGCCAGCCCTACAAAACCGTTGCGCTACTTGTAGCGGTACACAATCCGGCCACGCGTCAAATCGTAAGGCGAAAGCTCCACTGCAACCTTGTCTCCCGCCAGAATCCGAATGAAATTCTTGCGCATCTTGCCGGAAACGTGCGCCAGAACCTGGTGCTTGTTTTCCAACTCCACGCGGAACATCGCGTTGGGCAGCGGCTCAATCACCGTGGCCATGACTTCAATGGCGTCCTCTTTCGAGTTGCCGGAGTCGTCTTTCTTTTTTTCCTCGCGAATGGGTCTCGCCATATTCTCCTTGTTTCCACCGGCCGTTCGAAAGACCGGCCACTGCATTTCCAGGCACCCTTACCAGGATGGCCCGGTCATCTCTTTCGGCCGCGTCAGGATCCACGGCCCGTTCGCGGTGATGGCCACGGTGTGCTCAAAATGAGCCGAGGGGCTGCCATCCGCCGTTTCCGCCACCCACTCATCGCGCATCCGAACTTCCGGACGGCCCGCGTTGACCATCGGCTCGACCGCGATAACCATTCCCTCTTGCAATCGCGCGCCGTGACCTTCGTCACCGTAATTCGGCAGGTTGGGCTCGTCGTGCATCTTGGTGCCGATACCGTGCCCGACGAATTCCCTTACTACCGAGTACCCGTGCTTCTCGACCCAGCTCTGCACCGCGTGGCCGACATCGCCCAGGCGGTTACCCGCGCGCATCTTGTCAATCGCGCGGTCCAGCGATTCGCGGGTCACATCCAGCAGCTTCCGCAACTCCGGTGAAATCTTGCCCACCGGAACTGTGACCGCCGAATCCGCGTAATAGCCGTCCACTTCCATCCCGAAATCGATCGAGACGATATCGCCTTCGCGCAACTTCCGCTTGGGCGACGGAATTCCGTGAACAATCTCGCTGTTCACCGAAGTGCACAGCACGCAGGGATAACCGCGATATCCCTTGAACGCCGCCTTGCCCGGCCTTCCGGCGATTTTTTCCTCGGCAAGTTTCTCGAGGTCCATCGTCGTCAGCCCCGGCTTTACGGCATCCCGCAGCGCCGTCAAAACCTCATGCACGGCGAGCCCGGCGCGGTGCATCTTTTCCAGTTCTTCCGCGCTCCGGAGATGAATCGCCATCAAACCTTTTCCCGGGCCCTTCCCGCGCCCAAATCACGGCCCCTATTTCGCGCCGCGCACGCTCTGCACACTCTGCAGCACCTGGCGGCCGACCTCGTCCACGCTCTTCGCGGCGTCGATGTCGTGCAGCAAACCGAGCCGCCGGTAGTACGCGGCCAGCGGAGCCGTCTGTTTCTCGTACGCGTGGAGCCTGGGCCCAATCACTTCTTCGCGATCGTCCGGCCGCTGCATCAACTCGCCGCCGTCCTTATCGCAAATCCCTTCGGCCTTCGGCGGGCGCTCGTAGATATTATAAATCTCGCCGCCCACTTTGCAGGTCCGCCGGCCGGTCAGCCTTCGCATCAGCACCGAAGGATCGATGACCAGATGAATCACGAACGGCCGCTTGTACCCATGATGCTTCAGCAACTCACCCAAATACTTGGCCTGCACCACCGTCCGCGGAAATCCGTCGAACACGAAGCCGTGCGAGCAGTCCTGCCGCTCGATGCGTTCCGCGACCATCTGCAGCACCAGCGAATCCGGAACCAGCTCGCCGCGCTCCATGATGGGCTTGGCTTTGGCGCCGAGCGGAGTGCCTTTGCTGACATGCTCGCGAAGCATATCGCCGGTCGAAAGATGCGGCACACCGTACTTCTTCGCCAATTCCATGGCCTGCGTGCCTTTTCCCGCGCCCGGAGGCCCGAGAAAAATCACTGCGCGATCCAACTTGTCGGGATGCCGTGTGTCCGGAGCCACCCAGCTTTTCTCCCTTACCGCCGGCCGCGCAACCGGCCCTTCCGAGCAAACCCTTCGTAATTGCGCATGACGAGTTGTGCTTCGAGCTGCTGCACGGTGTCCATCGCCACGCCCACGACAATCAACAAAGACGTACCGCCGAAATAAAACTGCACCGAAAGACCCTTCAAGATCAACGCAGGCAGGTGCCGGTCAAACCATGCTCCGATGCCCCAGCCAATGTGATCCAAGTGGATACCCGTGATCAGCCATTCGGGAAGCAAGCAGACCAGAGCCAGATAAATCGCGCCGATGAAAGTCAGCCGCTTCAGAATCTTGCTGACGTATTCCGAGGTCGTGCGGCCGGGCCGGATGCCGGGAATGAATCCGCCATTCTTGCGCATATTGTCCGCGAGCTCCGTCGGATTGAAGACGATGCCGATATAGAAGAACGCGAACAGGATAATCATCAAAACGTAGATGAGGTTGTAAAGCGGCTCGCCGAAACTGATGGCCCTGACAGAGTCATCGATGAACTGATATTTATGCGCGAAGAGCAGCGCAATCGTTGGCGGAAAGGCGAGCAAGGAACTCGCAAAAATCGGCGGAATCACACCGCCGGAATTGACGCGCAGCGGCAGGTACGAAGACTGCCCGCCCATGACGCGGCGCCCGACAACGCGCTTGGCGTACTGCACAGGAATGCGACGCTGAGCCCCTTCGACGTAGACGATGAAGGCGACGACCGCGATCATCAGCACAACCAGGAAAATCAGCGCGATGGGCGTAAAAGGTCCCCAAGCCCGCGTCGAGGCTTTTTCGTAAAGGTCGGCCACGGCCCGCGGCAAGCCCACCACAATGCCAGTGAAAATGATCAGCGACATGCCGTTGCCGATGCCGCGCTCGCTGATCTGTTCGCCCAGCCACATGATGAAAGCCGAACCGGTGGTCAGCGTCAGGATGGTCATCAAGACAAAGGAAGTTCCCGGATGATAGACCAGCGATTGCCCGCCGAGGCTCTGCGCCTGCAGCGCTCCGGCGATGGTGGAAGACTGAATGATGCTCAAGACGATCGTCAGGTAGCGCGTGTACTGGGTAATCTTCCGGCGGCCGAGCTCGCCTTCTTTTTGCAAGCGCTCGAGGTATGGAAACACCACGGTCATCAGCTGCAAGATGATCGAGGAGGTGATGTACGGCATGATGCCAAGCGCAAAAATCGTCATGCGGCGGAAGTTGCCGCCGCTGAACAGATTGAATATGCCCAGCACGGAACCGGCAGCCTGATTGAACAATTGATCCAGGACGGCCGAGTTGATTCCGGGGATGGGAATGTACGCACCAATGCGATAGACCGCCAGCAGCGCCAGCGTGAACAGAACGCGGTTCCGCAAGTCCTGAATGCGGAACATATTTTTCACTGCTTCAAGGAATCGATTCATGCGCCTTTCCTAGTGCGAACTAGGCTACAACCTCGAATGTGCCGCCTGCCTTGGTAATCTTTTCTTTCGCCGACGCGCTGAACGCATGCGCGTGAATGGCCAGCTTGGTGGTCAACTCGCCATCGCCGAGAACCTTGATGGGGTCGGTGGCGCGGCGAATAAAACCGTGCGCCCGGAGCAATTCCGGAGTCACCGTCTCCCCGGCCGGAAACACGTTCAGTTCCTCCAGGTTCACAACCGAATAGCTCACGCCAAACGGATTGTGAAAGCCGCGCTTGGGCATGCGGCGGTGCAGCGGCATCTGGCCGCCCTCAAATCCGCGGCGGCGCGAATAGCCGCGGCGGGACTTCTGTCCCTTGTTGCCGGAGCCGGAAGTTTTGCCGAGCTTCGAACCGATGCCCCGGCCTACGCGTACTTTTTTCTTGCGCGAGCCAACCGGCGGATGCAGATTCGCGAGCGTGAAGGAACGACGCGTCTTTGCCGCCGGAGTTGCCGGCTTGTGCTGACCGCGCTTACTGCCCCCGCGGGGACCGCTTGAACTTTTTTTCGCCATCGTTTTACTCCACCACTTCCACGAGGTGCCGCACCTTGTGGATCATGCCGCGCGTTTCCGGCGTGTCCTGGCGCTCGACCACCTGATGCATTCTGCGCAAGCCGAGGCCGCGGATCGTCTGCCGCATGTCATCGGTGCAGCTGATGAAACTAACCACCCACTTGATCTTCACCTTGCCGCCGGACTTTTTGCCGTCGTGCTCCGTACGGTTGAAGGGCTTCCTGGCTGAACTCTTTTCGTGTGCTACTTTTTTGACGGCCATTAGTTGCTCTCACTCGCGGCCGCTTTTTCCTTGGGCGGCCTGCCGCTGATTTCATCTACGGTCTTCGAACGCATTTCCGCAACGTGTGCTACATCCTTCAAGCTCAAAAGAGCGGCGAAAGTAGCCTTGACGACGTTGTGCGGGTTCGAGGTGCCGAGCGACTTCGTCAGCACGTTGGTAATTCCCGCCACCTGCATCACCTTGCGCACCGGGCCGCCGGCGATGACGCCGGTGCCTTCCGAAGCCGGCTTGAGCAGCACCTGCGCCGAACCATAGCGTCCCAAAACCTGGTGCGGAATTGATGTGCCCTTCAAGTTCAGCTTGATCAGGTTTTTCTTGGCCTGCTCGATGCCCTTCTTGATGGCCATGGGCACTTCGCGCGCCTTGCCCATGCCAAATCCCGCATGGCCGTGGCTATCGCCGACGACCACCAATGCGGAGAAGCTCAAATTTTTGCCGCCCTTGACGACCTTGGTGACGCGGTTGATGGCAATCACGTCATCCTTCAGGTCGGAAGGATTCACTTCCAGGAGCCGGCGAACCGCTAGACTGTCTCGCAGAATTTGCTTCGACATAGGCTTAGAACTGTAACCCCGCTTCCCGCGCCGCGTCTGCGAGCGCCTTGACGCGGCCGTGATACTTGTATCCGCCGCGGTCGAACACTACCTTGCTGACTCCAGCGGCCTTGGCGCGCTGGGCGATGGTTTTGCCGATTATTTTCGCGGCCGCAATGTTGCCGCCGCCCTTCAAACTCTTCTTCGATTCGCCGTCGACGGAACTGGCGGAAACCAGCGTCTTGCCCGAGCGGTCGTCGATCACCTGGACGTAGATGTGTCCCAGCGAGCGGTACACGCACAGGCGAGGACGATCCGCTGTGCCCTCGACCTTGGTGCGCACGCGGGCGTGAACCCGGCGGCGGTGCAAATCTTTCGATAGCCTTCGAACTCTTGCCGATGCCACAGTCTCTTCTCCTTATTCCTACGCGCCGCCGGCCTTCGCTCCAGCCTTGCCGGCCTTCTTCTTCAAGCGCTCGCCGGTAATGCGAACACCCTTCTGCTTGTAAGGATCGGGCGGGCGCAGCGAACGCATGTCCGCGGCCACCTGGCCAACCTGGCCCTTGTCCGCGCCGCTGACGATGAGGTGCGTCTGCTTCTCCACCACGACCTGAATGCCTTCCGGAATCGGAAACTCGATGGGATGCGACTTGCCGAGCGCGAACGCAACGATCTTGCCCTTGAGCTCCGCGCGGTAGCCGACGCCCACGATGTCCAGATCCTTCTTAAAGCCCGTCGTCACGCCCTGCACCGCGTTGGCGACCAGCGCGCGCGCGAGGCCATGGAGCGCACGATGATCTTCCGTGGCGCGGATGGCGGTCAGCACGCCGTCCTTCTGTTCAAAGGTGATCCCGTGCGGCAGCGGCACCGAGAGCTTGCCCTTCGGCCCCTGCACATCGATCTTGCCGCTCTGCATGGCGATCTTTACGCCCGAGGGCAGTGGAATTGGTTTGCGTCCGATACGTGACATTTTTCGCTAAGCCTCAAGTCCTTTTAAAATCGGAAACTACTGTTAATAAACCAACTACCAGACTTCGCAAAGAATTTCGCCGCCGAGCTTGGCCTTGCGCGCCGACCGGCCGCTCATCAGCCCCTTCGGCGTGGTCATGATGCTGATGCCCAGCCCGCCCACAACGGGCCGGATGTCCGTCGCGCCGAGATAGGCGCGCGCGCCGGGGCGCGAAATGCGCTTCATCCCGGTGATGACGCTGCGGCGGTCCGGCGTGTACTTCAGGAAAACGCGCAGCATCTTGCGGGTCTTGTTCTCGTCCACCAGTTTGTAGGTCGAGATGTAGCCTTCTTCCTTCAGGATGCGCGCGATTTCGGTCTTGAGCTTCGAAACCGGAACGTCCACGCGCTGGTGCTTGGCGGCCGCCGCGTTGCGGAGGCGCGTCAGAAAATCGGCAATGGGATCCGTCTGCATAATTCTCCTGTGATGGCGCCGCTTACCGCGGCGACTACCAGCTCGCTTTCACAACGCCGGGGATCTCGCCCTTCAGCGCCATACCGCGAAAACAGATTCTGCACATCTGAAACTTGCGGATATACCCGCGCGCGCGGCCGCAAACGCGGCAGCGATTGCGAACCCGCACCTTGAATTTCGGTTTCTTGAGTGACTTGGCGATCTTTGCTGTGCGTGCCATTTATTGTGCGACCCCTTTTTCGCGAAGCGGAACTCCCAGCCCCTTGAGCAGTTCGCGGCCTTGCTCATCGTTCTTTGCCGTGGTTGTCAGGGTGATGTTCATGCCCTTGATTTTGTCCACGCGCGTGTAATCGATTTCCGGAAACACCAACTGGTCTTTCAGGCCCAGCGTGTAATTCCCGCGGCCGTCGAAAGCATTCGAAGGCAAGCCGCGGAAGTCGCGGACGCGTGGAAGCACCACGTTGCACAAACGGTCCAGGAATTCGTACATTTTGTCGCCGCGCAGCGTCACCGCGCATCCGATGGGCATGCCCTTGCGGATTTTGAAGTTCGCAATGGACTTCTTCGCACGGGTGATCATGGCTTTCTGCCCGGTGATCTGGCCCAGCTCCACCGCCGCGGTGTCCAGCAGCTTTACGTTCTGGCTGGCTTCGCCAAGGCCGATGTTCACGGTGATTTTCTGCAGCTTCGGCACGGCCATCAGGTTCTTCCAGCCAAAGCGCTTCATCAGCGCGGGCATCGTCTCGCTTCGGTATTTTTCCTGTAATCGGCTCTTCATCGCATTCCCTTATCGTTGGCTCTTACTTGTCCAATGTCGTGTTGCAGTGCCGGCAACTGCGCACTTTCGTGCCGTCCGGCAGCACCGTGTGGCCGATGCGGGTGTGTTTATTGCAGCTTCCGCAAATGACCAGCACGTTCGAGACGTTGATGCCCGCTTCCTTCTCCACGATTCCGCCCTTGATGTTCTTCTGCGGATTCGGCCGGGTGTGGCGCTTGATGATGCCGACGTGTTCCACCACCACGGTGTTTTTCTTCGCGTTGATGGAAAGCACGCGCCCGCTCTTGCCAGCGTCTTTTCCGGCGATCACTTTCACATTGTCACCCTTGCGGATGGCGATAGTGTGGCGCTCGGCTCTTTCATGTCTCAGTGTCATGGCCTACCAAACCTCCGGAGCCAGCGAAACGATCTTGGTGAATTTCTTTTCGCGCAGTTCGCGCGCCACCGGGCCGAACACACGCGTCCCGACAGGTTCGCCGGCATCGTTGATCAGCACCGCGGCGTTGTCATCAAACCGGATGTACGTGCCATCCTTGCGGCGGCGTTCTTTCCTCATGCGCACGACAACCGCTTTCACTACGGTTCCCTTTTTTACCTGGCTTTCCGGTGTCGCTTCCTTGACCGCGGCGGTGATGACGTCGCCGAGGCCGGCCTGCAATCCCGCGTCGCCGCCCACCGGCATAATGCAGGTCAGCTTGCGCGCGCCGGAATTGTCGGCTACCGTCAGCCAGGTTCGCATCTGAATCATTGGTCTGCTCCCCTGTCTCTCTTACTGGGCCGACGCGTTCCGCGTCAGCACTTCTTTCAACCGCCAACGCTTCAACTTCGAAAGCGGCCGCGAGGCCACGATGCGCACGGTATCGCCGGTCTTGGCCTGGCGATTCTCGTCATGCGCGTAAAACTTCTTGGAGATGCGCACCACGCGGCGGTACTTCGGGTGCTGCACCAGCCGCTGTACCTCGACTACAATCGTTTTTTCCATCTTCGCGCTGGTGACCTTGCCGGTGAGCACGGTGCGCTCGCCGCGTTCAGCAACCGGGGCGGTTTGTGTTTCGGTTGTCATTACGCCTTCCCTACTTTCAGCTCATGCGCGCGAACAAGTGTTTTCACCCGCGCGAGATCTTTTTTCGCTTCACGGAGCCGCTTCAAGGCTTCCGCTTGTCCGGTGGAAAGCTGGAACCGCAGCCGGAAAATCATCTCCGTCAAATCCTTTTGCTGCGCCAGTAATTCGTCCACACCTGCTTCGCGGATCTTCTCAATTCGCCGCGGCATCGTTAAAACCCTCCCGCGCGGGAGACGAATTTCGTGGGAATGGGCAGCTTGTTGGCCGCCAGCCCCATGGCTTCTTTTGCCGTCGCTTCGTCCACGCCCGACATCTCAAACATGATGCGACCCGGCTTCACCACCGCCACCCACTTTTCCGGAGCGCCTTTGCCTTTACCCATGCGCGTTTCCGCCGGCTTCTTGGTGAACGGCTTATCCGGGAAAATCCGGATCCACAATTTTCCGCCGCGCTTGATGAAGCGCGTTATCGCCACGCGCGAAGCTTCAATCTGCCTGTCGGTGATCCACGCGCATTCCATGGCCTTCAAACCGTATTCGCCGAACGCCAAATCTCCGCCGCGCCAGGCCTTGCCTTTGCGGCGGCCGCGCATCTGCTTTCTGTACTTCACTTTCTTCGGCATCAACATCGCTATGTTCTCGCTTCCCTGATCTCGTTCTGCGTTCCGCTTACGCTACCGCTGCGGTTTCGCGTTCCTTCTGAATCTTCGAGGCTTTCTTGGGCACGTTCTCGCCCTGATAAACCCAGCACTTCACGCCAATCAGCCCGTAGGTGGTGTGCGCTTCCGCAGTGCCGAAATCGATGTCCGCGCGCAAAGTCTGCAGCGGCAACCGCCCTTGCAAGTACCATTCTTTGCGGGCGATTTCCGCGCCGTTCAAGCGGCCAGCGACGCGCACCTTGATGCCCTTGCAGCCAAAACGCAGCGCCGAATCCACGGCTTTGCGCATTGCGCGGCGGAACGCCACGCGTTTTTCCAGCTGCAATGCAATTGATTCCGCCACAAGCTGAGCATCCAGCTCCGGGCGGTGCACTTCCAGAATGTCGATGTGCACTTCGCGCTTGGTGCGCTTCTGCACATCCTGCTTCAGCTTGTCGATCTCCGCGCCTTTACGCCCGATGATGATGCCCGGCCGCGCCGTGTAAATGCGCACCACCAGCTTGTTGGCCGCACGTTCGATGTCAATCGAGCTGATCCCCGCGCTTTTCAGTTTTTCCTTCAGCTCCTTGCGGAGCTTCACGTCTTCGTGAAGAAGGTCGGCGTAATCCTTGTCGGCATACCACCGTGACTTCCACGGTTTGTTGTAGCCCAGCCGGAATCCGTACGGGTGCGTTTTCTGTCCCATTACTTCTTTCCCTTCTTCGGGGGCGCTTGCTTCCCGGTCAACGCCTTGCGAACACGGCGCGCGGTGCCGCGCACGCCCTTCTGCGCTTCCGCTTCCGCTTCGATCGCCGCGACGCGTTGCGCTGCCGCCACATGATGCTCGGCGACACCTACAAACAGATGCGCGGTGCGCTTCTGGTAGCGGAACGCGCGGCCCATCGGCGCTGGACGCAGCCGCTTCCAGCGCGGGCCTTCATTCACAAAACAGTTCGCTACGTACAGTTCATCGACATCCAGCGGCGCGCCGGCGTCTTCGGCCTTGCGTTCCGCGTTGGCGATCGCGCTACGCAGCACTTTCTCAATGTGCTTGGCGGAGCGCTTCAAAGTGAACCGCAGCGTTTGCAGCGCGTCCTGGGCTTTTTGCCCGCGAATCAGATCCATCACCAGCCGCGCCTTTTGCGGCGACATGCGCACGTGCCGCGCGAGCGCATGCGCTTCAATCTGGGCATTCTGTGTCTGTACGTCAGCCATGTCTTATGCCTTCGGCGCCGCGGATGTTGCCGCTGGTGCTGCGCCGCCTCCTGCTGGTGCCGGGCCTGCGGCCTTCTCGAGCGCCGCTCGTACTCCGTGGCCCTTGAACGAGCGCGTCGGCGAAAATTCGCCCAGCTTGTGCCCGATCATCTGCTCGGTCACATACACGGGAATGAACTTCTTCCCGTTATGCACGGCGATGGTGTGCCCGATCATTTCCGGCACGATCGTGGAGCGCCGCGACCACGTCTTGATAACTTTCTTTTCATTGCGCGTGTTCAGCCCTTCGACCTTGACGCGCAGGTGGCCATCTACGAACGGCCCTTTTTTCAGTGAGCGTGCCATCGATTCCTTATTCCTCCACTCGACGCAAGCGGCCCCACGGTGCCCGCCGCATTTTCTTGAATCCACGGACCGGCCCGGGAACACGGTGCGACCTCGGGCAGAACGGGCAGACAAACCGCGTGCCCTGCGCATTCGCAATCCGTTCCACGATCACCGCCCAGCCTGGCTTGCACAGCTTGTAAAGCACCGGCTCCGGCGGAGCTACTACTACCTTGACTGCCGGACGTACCGCCTTGCTGCTCTTGGCGCTTACGCGCTTCGTCGACCGCTTGGCAGTCACCCGCCGCCTCGACCGCTTAACCGGCCGGCTGCGTCGTCCTGCTGTTCGTGTTGTGCGTGTCGCTCGCATTGTTTCTGCTCTCACCAGGCTGCTTTTCCTTCGCCACCCGGTTTCTCGCCTCAGTGAACGTCTGTACTTACTTCCGGCGCTCGACGATATGCTTGTCGGTGCGCTTGTTGTTCCGCGTTTTCTTCCCCAACGTCGGGAAAGCCCACGGCGTCTGCGGATGATTGCCCTTTACTTTGCCTTCGCCGCCGCCGTGCGGATGGTCGACGGGGTTCATGGCCACGCCGCGAACGGTTGGCTTCTTCCCATGCCACCGTGTGCGGCCTGCCTTTCCATACGTTTCGTTCTCATGATCGAGGTTGCCCACCTGGCCAACCGTCGCCATGCATTCGATGGAAAACTTGCGGACTTCGCCGGAAGGCAGCTTCACCAGCGCCAGGTCGCCTTCTTTGCTCAGCAATTGCGCAGAGCCGCCTGCGGAACGAACCACCTGTCCGCCGCGTCCAGGATAGAGTTCCAGGTTGTGCACCATCGTTCCGGGAGGAATGTGCTTGAACTGCAGCGCATTGCCCGGAAGAATGTCCGAGCCCTCGCCGGTCGAAACCGTTGCGCCCACTTCCAATCCCACGGGATGCAGGATGTAACGCTTCTCGCCGTCGGCGTAGTGCAGCAGCGCCAGATTCGAGCTGCGGTTCGGGTCGTACTCGATCGCCGCAACCTTTGCAGGCACGCCCAGCTTGTCGCGCCGGAAGTCCACCTTGCGGTAAGCCTTCTTGTGGCCGCCGCCGCGGTGCCAGATCACGATTTCGCCGTGATTGTTGCGGCCGCCCGAACGCTTCTTCGACTCGACCAGAGCCTTTTCCGGCTCCTGCTTGGTGATATGGCTCTTGTCCACGACGGTGATAAACCGCCGTGACGCCGTGTATGGATTAAAGCTCTTCAGTCCCATCGCTGCCTCTTACCTTCTTGATTCCGTTTCGCGTTTCAACTGTCCCGGTCTTACAAGTTCTCCGCGTACTCGATCATCTTTTCGCCTTCGGCGAGCTTGACGTACGCTTTCTTCCAATCGCGCCGGTAGCCTTCGTTCTGGCCGCGGCGGCGCATCTTGCCGACAAAATTCGCGGTGCGTACGGCCGCGACTTTCACCTTGAAAATCTGCTGCACGGCTTCCTTGATCTCCGTCTTCGTTGCATTCGCGGAAACTTCAAAGACCACCGTGTGCTGCGTCTCTTTAACGCCCAGGCCCTTTTCCGTGATGATGGGCCTGCGAATAATCTGATAGTGAGGGGCTGCCATCGCTTATCCCTTCCCCTTTTTCTTTGCCGGCTTCGCGGCTTTCTTCGCTGCCGCCGGTTTCTTGGCCGCCGCTTTTGGCGCAGCTTCTTTCTTGGCCGGTTTCGGCGCCGGAGCAATCGTTGCGACGTCCGGCACAACCACCGGCGTCTTTTCCGGATCGAGCGAATGGCTCAACCGCGCCACGGCGTCTTTCGAAAGCACCAGCAAGTCATGCTTCAGCACGTCGTATGGCTGCAAAACATTGGGCGCCGCCAGCGTTACGCCTTCCGCGTTGCGGCTTGCGAGTTCCAGGTTGCGGTTCTCGCCATACGCCACGAGCAATGCCGACTTCTTGTGATTCAACTTGCCCAGCGTCTCCAAGAGCGCCTTGGTCTTGTGCGTCTCCAGAGTCCACGCATCCACGACTGTCAGCTTCTGCTCTGCAAGCTTGGCCGACAGAGCCGAGCGCAGCGCGCCCAGCAGCATCTTCTTTGGCAGCGCGTAGCTGTAATCGCGCGGCTTTGGTCCGTGAACCGTCCCGCCATGGCGCCAGAGCGGCGACCGGATCGAGCCCACACGCGCGCGGCCCGTGCCCTTCTGCTTCCAGAGCTTGCGGCCCGCGCCGCTGACTTCGCTCTTGTCCTTGGTCTTGTGCGTACCCGCGCGCTGTCCGCGCAGATACCACCGCGAAGCTTCGTGCAACAGGTGCTGATTCACCTTTGCGCCGAAGATCGCGTCGGCCAATTCCACCTGGCCAACTTTCTTGCCTTCCAAATTGACGACATCCACGACCGGCATAATCTCTTTTCCTTCTTTACTCTCAGCGAAGCGAATTCTCGCTCCGCGTTACTTCGCTTTTCTCGCTTTACGGATGAAAATGTACGTTCCGCTCGGCCCCGGCACCGATCCCCGCACCAGCAGCAGGTTTTCGTCGGTGTCGATTTTCACCACTTTCAAGTTCTTCGCCGTCACTCTCTCGTTTCCCATGTGACCCGGAAAGTGCTGGTTCTTCCACACGCGCGACGGAAAGGAGCTGCCACCGATGCCGCCCGGCGCGCGGTGATGCATCGAACCGTGCGACGCGTCGCCGCCGCGATAGTGCCAGCGCTTCACGCCGCCTTGAAATCCCTTGCCTTTGCTGACGCCGCTGACGTCCACGAGTTCGCCGGTCTTGAAATTCTCCACCAGCACGCGGTCGCCGACCTTGGTCTCGTCCTTCGATTCCTCGATGCGCACTTCCTGCAGCACTTTCATCGGCGCGACATTGGCCTTCTTGAAGTGCCCGGTCATGGCCTTGTTCACGCGCTGCGGCTTGACGAACTCCACCAGCCCCAATTGCGCGGCTTCGTAGCCATCGTTTTCTTTGGTGCGCCGCTGCACGACCACGCAGGGTCCCGCCTGAAGAACCGTGCACCCGACCAGCGTGCCTTCTTCGGTGAAGACCTGCGTCATCCCCAGCTTGATTCCGATTATTCCGTTGACCGCCATTGCCCCTGTCTCTCTTTGCAGCGATCACTTTCACGCTGCCTGGTTTTAAGTCTTCAGTTCTCAGTGCTGCCGTTTCGCAGATGCACTGTTCTCTGCCGACTGCTGCAATACTCTTACTTCGCTGCGTGCCCGAACGCCTTGATCTCCACGTCCACGCCCGGCGGCAGGTCCAGCTTCATCAGCGCGTCCACCGTATCCGGCGTCGGCTCCAGAATGTCGATCAGCCGCTTATGTGTGCGCATTTCGAATTGCTCGCGCGATTTCTTGTCCACGTGCGGCGACCGCAAAACCGTCCAGCGGTTGATGGTGGTGGGCAGAGGAATCGGCCCGGCTACTTCCGCGCCGGTACGCTTCGCCGTCTCCACAATCTCCTTCGTGGACTGGTCCAGAATGCGGTGGTCGTACGCTTTCAAACGAATACGGATTTTGTCGCCTTGTCTCATTTCGTTATTCCACAACCCTCTCTAGAAAACCAAACCTACTCGATGATTTCCGTTACTGCTCCCGCACCCACCGTGTGGCCGCCTTCGCGAATCGCGAAGCGCAAGCCCTTCTCCAAAGCCACCGGCGTGATCAGCGTCACTTCGCAGCTCACGTTATC
>JABCZR010000011.1 GCA_013289585.1 Acidobacteriota bacterium
CCTGACGCCAGAAAGCCGGAAGAGAAAAAACCAGAAGAAAAGAAACCGGAAGAGAAACCAAAACCGCCATCTGATTCCGCGGCGCAGACTCGCACGACTAAAGATTCATTCTTCCTTCTCGGCGGTGCCCTGTGAAAATTAGTCTGAGAGTTCGCCTCGTGTTCGGCCTGTTGAACTTTCTTTGCATTCTCTCGGCTCCCGCGCTTCGCGCGCAAACGCCCCCCACCACGTATGCTATTACTCACGCGAAGATCTTTACCCTCGCGGGCAATACCATCGATGATGGCACGCTCGTGATTCGTGACGGGAAAATCGCGGCTGTTGGCGCAAACGTGGAAGTCCCCGCTGGCGCTCAGTCCATCGACGGCAAAGGACTGCAGGTCTATCCCGGGTTGTTTGATCCCGTAACGCAGATGGGCTTAAGTGAAATCAGCGCCGTGAGCGCCACAGTGGACACTACAGAAACCGGCAACTACAACCCGGATGTCGTCGCTGCGACCGCGGTATTCCCCTCGAGCGAACATATCCCCGTCACTCGCGCTTCCGGCATCACGGAAGTTCTTGTCGTTCCTGGCAGCGGCGGGTTCGCTTCGGGCGGTGGACGCGGCGTCTTCGGTGGACAAGCTTCTGCGATCAATCTCTCCGGCTGGACTATCGATGAGATGCTCATCAAGAAAAATGCGGCCATGACCCTCTACTGGCCAGAAATCGAAACGCGGACATTCGATTTTGCAACCTTTACTCGAAAAGAAAAGCCCTTTTCCGAAGCCAAGCAGGATTATGACAAGCAGGTAACCGAACTCACCGACTGGCTGGAACGCGCCCGCCACTATTCCCAGGTCATGGAAAAAGGTTCCACAGCGAAATACGACCGCGATCTGAAACTGGAAGCGCTTGTGCCCGTGGTTCGTGGCGAGATGCCCTTACTCGTATTTGCCGACCGCTCCCGCGACATTCGAAACGCCGTTGAGTTCTGCGACAAACAGAATTTGAAAATGGTCCTCGCCGGCGGCGACGAAGCTTACAAAGTAAAGGATCTGCTGCGCTCGAAGGGCTTTCCCGTCATCCTCCGGCCGATGCTTACTCTGCCTCTCAATGAAGATGATCCCTATGATCAGTTGCTTTCCCAGCCTGCGGAGCTAGCAACCGCCGGCGTGAAATTTGCATTCGGCAGCTTCGACAATTCGTTCGCCAGGCGCTTGGGGCAGAATGCGGCAAATGCTGTCGCGCATGGCTTGCCCTATGACGAAGCCCTCAGGGCGGTCACTATCTATCCCGCGCAAATTCTTGGCCTTGGCAGCCAGATCGGCACCATCGAGCCGGGCAAGATCGCCAACATCATCGTTACCAACGGTGACCCACTGGAAATCACCACCGATGTGCGCTACCTCTTTATCCGGGGCCAGCTCACTTCCACCAATAACCGGCACAAATCACTCTACGAAAAATATCTGAACCGGCCAAAATCCGCGAATTGACATAAGACCTTCGTTGCTCCATGGTTTTGAGTGGAAACGATTGGCCGCGTCGCGCGTCTTAAAGTGTAAGTGGACGTCTGTCTGGGGGTTGCATGCAGAATCTGTTGCAGGATTTGCGCTATGCGTTCCGCCTGTTGGCAAAAAGTCCAGGCTTTACGGCTATTGCTATCTTGACGCTTGCACTCGGAATTGGCGCGAACACCGCCATTTTCAGCGTAGTGAATGGCGTTCTCCTGCGGCCTCTCGCCTTCCACGATCCCTCGCGGCTGGTCATCGTCGCCGAAAAAAGTCCTTTTCCCACGATTTCGACCTCCTATCAGAATTTTGTCGATTGGCGCGACCAAAGCCGCTCATTCGAATCCATGGAAGCTACACGCGCCACGGGTTTCAGTCTTACCGGCGCCGGTGAACCCGAACTCCTTACCGTTCGAATGGCCACGGCTGGCCTTTTTCCGCTTCTCGGTGTGGAAGCCCGCGAGGGCCGAACCTTTTTGCCCGAGGAAGATCGCGCTGGCAGCGCTCCCGTCGTGCTCTTGACCTACGGCCTGTGGCAGCGACGCTTTGGCGGTTCGAAGGAAATCATCGGCAAACCCATCACTCTCGATTCGCGTCCCTATACTGTGGTTGGCGTTCTTCCGCGTGGCTTTCAACTTTTGCAACCGGCCGATGTCTTCGTTCCCTTTGTTCCCTGGGCCGTCACTCTGCCGGATGATCGCAACTGGCATCCCGGAATCATTGCCATCGCCCGGTTAAAGCCAGGCGTTTCCCGCGAACAAGCGCGCGTCGAAATGGTGGGCATCACCAAGCGTCTCGAGCAGCAGTATCCCGATTACAACACCGGCACAAGCGCCGACGTCGTCGGACTGCAGGAGCAACTGGTGCAAAATGTGCGACCCGCTCTGATTCTTCTCCTTGGTGCAGTAAGCCTCGTGCTGCTGATCGCCTGCGTCAACGTCGCCAACCTCTTGTTGGCCCGCGCCGCTTCCCGGGGCAGGGAAGTCGCCATTCGAACGGCCATGGGTGCCGGCCGCGCCCGCGTCGTGCGCCAATTGCTCACGGAAAGCGTTCTGCTTTCGCTCGGCGGAGGACTGCTGGGAATTTTCCTGGCCTGGGCTTCGCTCGGGCCGCTTCTGAAAATTTCCGCCGGAAGCGTCCCCCAAGTCGTGCCCATTGAACTGGACCGCTCCGTCCTTGTTTTTACTTTTGTGGTTTCGCTGCTCACCGGATTATTTTTTGGGCTGGTTCCCGCACTGCGCACAGCAAAACTCGATCTTCGCGAAACCTTGAACGAGGGCTCGCGCGGCTCCACCTCCGGGCCCGGACACCATCGACTTCGCGGAATTCTTGTCGCTTCGGAAATCGCACTGGCAGTACTTTTGCTCGTCGGATCGGGACTCTTGCTGCGCAGTTTTTCGCGGCTGCAGGATGTGCCGCCCGGTTTTCAACCCGATCATTTGCTAGTCGCGGATATTCCACTTTCCCAAACGGCGTACGCCAAGCCCGAGCAGCGCTACCAATTTTTCGACCGCCTGGTGGAGCGCGCCAGGGCCCTCCCCGGCGTGCGTTCGGCCGGCGCGGCTTCTTTCCTGCCCGTCAGTGGCGGCGGATCCGTCATCCACTTCAACATTACCGGGCACCCGCCGAAAACACCGCACGATTTTGTCGCCGCGGGCTACCGCACCGTCACGCCGAATTATCTGGAGACGCTCGGCGTTCCACTGCTTCGCGGCCGGCTCCTCACTCCTGCGGACAGCGAAAAGGCGCCGGCGGTGGTGGTCATCAATTCTTCGATGGCCAAGAAATACTTTCCGGACGAAAACCCGCTCGGCAAACGATTGCAAATCGGCGCGACCCCTGAACCCGAAAAAGAGGTGCCCACCATGGAAATTGTCGGCGTGGTTGGGGATGTACGCCCCGGTTTGGGCGTAGACCCGCAGACGGAGATGTATCTTCCTTACCGGCAGGCGGACCTGGTGCTCCCAGTGTTTCAACTCTCGGTGGTGCTGCGCACCGCGGCCGATCCGCAACTTCAGACCGCGGCGCTGCGCAGCGCGCTCGCGGAAATCGATCCCAACCAGCCGCTCGTCAAAGTCCGCACGATGGAAGAGAACATGGCGGCTACCGTGGCGCAGCCGCGCTTCCGCACCTGGCTGATCGGAATCTTTGCCGCGGTGGCCCTGGTGCTTGCGGCCGTCGGAGTTTACGGCGTGATGTCCTACACCGTGACGCAGCGCACCAGCGAGATTGGAATTCGCGTAACGCTCGGCGCGCAGCCCGAAGACGTTTTCAAAACGATCGTCGGGGAGGGAATGCGGCTCGCGCTCGCCGGTGTCGGAATCGGAATCGTTGCTGCGCTGGCTTTGACGCGCCTGCTGCAAAGTTTTCTTTACGATGTCAGCGCGTACGACCCGCTTACATTTGTGGGGGTGGCCATGCTGTTGACGCTGGTGGCGGCTGCTGCTTCCTTTTTCCCAGCGCGTCGCGCCACGCTCGTGGATCCCATGGTGGCTCTGCGGTACGAATAGTCCCGTTCTCGGACAAGGAATGTCCGGATTTTCTGCAACTTTCCTGAAACTTCTTCCGCGGGACTGCGTTCATACAAGTGAACCCCATGCGCGCTCGCTTTCCCATCGCTCTTCTTGCATTCACTCTCGCCGCCGGGGCGTACTCCGCACGCGCGCAAGAAGCCGAGAAAATCGTCTCGCAATACGTGAAGGCCGCAGGCGGATCGAAGGCGCTGGGCAAAATCCAGACGCTGACCCTGGAAGGAACGTTCAGCTACGGCGACGGAAAAACCGGGACGTACACGCTCGATACCAGGCTCCCCAACCGCTACTACTCGGAATTGCTGGTGGACGACAAGAATTTAATCGAAGCTTATAACGGGAAGTCGGCCTGGCATCAGACCGCATCGGGAGAGCTCGGGACGCTGGTCGGCGCCGAAGGGACGCAACTGGAAGCCGCGGCACAGTTCTACAATTCGCGGCTGCTCAATCCCAAGAAAATCAAAATGACGGTGACGCTGGTGGGGCCTGCGCAGGTGCGCGGCAAGGACGCCGTGCAACTGGAAGTGGCCACGGCAACGAGCGTGAAGCGCCAAGTGTTCTTTGATGCGCAGACGCACCTGATCGTGAAGGAATCCGCGACGGTGGGCGGTGTGGAAGAAGTGATTCTTTACGACGATTACCGGACGGTGGACGGCGTGAAACTCCCTTACAAGATCGAATTGCGCCGGGGCAGCGACGCCTACGAGATCAACGTGACGCGCGCGCTGATCAACGGAACCGTGGGCGAGCGCGTTTTTGATTTTCCGAAAAAGTCGCAGGTGCAACTGCCGGACCTGAAAGCGTTGTTCAAGGAAATTGACGACAACCAGAAGGCCATCGATAAGATTAAGGAAAACTACGCGGGGTCGCAGTCGGAAGAACAGACGGAATTGGAGGGCGACGGCCGCGTCAAGAAGCGCGAACGCAGCGAGTACACCTTTTTCTACCTCAACGGAGAAGAGATAACGACGCTGGTGAAAAAAGACGGCAAGACACTGAGCGCCGAAGAGCAGAAAAAAGAAAACGAGAAGACCCAGAAACGCATTGAGGAACTGCAGAAGCGCCAGGCGAAGAAAGAAGCCAAAGAGGAAAAGGCCAAGGAAGAAGGGAAGAGCGAAGACAGCGATGAACCGGGAATCGAGGTTTTTCTTCGCGCTTGCCAGTTTGTCAATCCGCGCCGCGAGCGTTTCCGCGGCCAGGACGTTCTGGTCTTTGACTTCGAGCCCAATCCCGAGTTCAAGCCGCACAAGATGGAAGAAAAAGTGGTGCAGAAGCTTGCCGGCGTCGTGTGGATCGACGAGAAAGCCCACGACGTGGCGCGGCTGGAAGCTTATTTTACGGGTGACATGAAGTTTGCCGGCGGCTTGCTGGCCAATCTGCAGAAGGGAACCAGCTTTGTTTTCGAGCAGGAGTACGTGAACGACGAGGTGTGGCTGCCGACCTATATGGAGGCCCACGTGGGAGTGCGTTTGCTGCTGGTGAAAGGATTCAAGGTTAGCGTGGTGACGCGTTATTCGGACTACAAGAAATTCAACGTGGAAACGCTCTCGACAATCGCGAAGCCCAAGGGCGCGGCGGATGTGCCGACCGATCCCCCGGCAAAACCCCGGTAAGACCGTCCCTCCAGCTCTTTCTCGGAGATTCCAGGTTGAAAGCCGGTCGTCAAATCTAGTTAACAATTTACGCCCCTAACTCCTTTTTTCGCGTGCGCGAAGAATGGCCGATTCGAAAGCTAACGTTAAAGCGACGTACGCGGAGGAGTTTTGGGAGTAGAATGTGCGCGTTTCCGCCTGAGGCCCATTGTCTGCACTGCTCCGTCCGGTGGGGAGCGGATTTCGAACGTTCAGCGAGAGTGGAGGTGTCCGATGGCAACAGCAAACTCAACCGTGGGATTACGGGGACCGGGTACGATCATCAAAAAAGCGAGCGGCTGGTTGATTGGCATGGCGGTGGTGTTCATCCTTCTGGGAATGTTGGCGATTATCGAGCCCGGAGTTGCGGGCCTGGCGGTAACAATATTGGTGGGCTGGCTGCTGATTTTTGGAGGTGTGGCGCACTTGGTTGCGGCGTTCGGCGGGGGCGGCGCAGGGCGCGTCATCTGGCAGGTGCTGATCGGGATTCTGTATGTCCTGGGTGGAATTTACTTCCTGACACACCCGTTGCTGGCATTGGGAACGCTGACGCTACTCCTGGCTGTGATTATCCTGATGGAGGCGGCGTTCGAAGTCATCGCGTACTTTCGGACGCGGAGAGAAGGTGGCTCGGGCTGGCTGCTGGTGAATGCTCTGATCACACTGCTCCTGGGCGGGCTAATCTGGTTCCATTGGCCATCGAGTTCAGTTTGGGCAATCGGGACGTTGGTAGGCGTGAACCTGCTGATGACCGGGATTTCGCGGCTGATGGTTGGTCTGGCAGCGCGGAAGCTGATGAGCCACGTGGCGGCCTAGCGAACGCCCTGCGGCTGCCATCTCAAGCGGTAGGATAGATCCGTTTGTGGGATCGGCCGATCTCACTCGCCCGATTTCCGCTTTGGCCAGGCACTACACCATAAGTCCCCGTTCATTGAAGGGGTGAAGTGAGTTAGTATTCGGTCCATCGCGAAGTGCTCTGCGGCAATATACTGCGTACCGCACTCTTCACAGACGCAGGGACAGTGAGGTTTGTACAACTAATTTGCACGCGGCGTGTTCTTGAATAACGGGGCGATAAAGAAAGACTACTTTTGCGCATTAGAAAACTTAAGGAGGCGCAACTGCCGTCACCAATTCGCATTCTCGTGGTAGACGATTACGATGCTTGGCGAAACCAGGTCCGTTTCTTGCTTCAAGCCCGGCCAGAATGGCAAGTCATCTGCGAAGCGTCAGATGGCCTAGAAGCCGTTCGGAAAGCCGAAGAACTCAAACCAGACCTGGTTTTGCTGGACATTGGTCTCCCAAAGCTGAATGGAATCGAAGCCGCTCAACAGATACGACAACTCTCCCCCACCTCCAGGATAATCTTCCTAAGTCTGCATGATTCTCCAGACGTAGTGCAGGCAGCTTTTAGCACAGGCGCCCTGGGTTACGTGCATAAGAGAGATGCCGGACGCGAACTACTGCCTGCTGTGGATGCAGTTCTACGGGGTAAGCAATTTGTCTGGGGCGCCTTAAAAGGCTCAGAGCTCACCGATCCTCAAAGAGCGAAAGCTCCTCACTGCCATGAGGTTCAATTCTATTCTGATGACGCCGTTCTTCTTGACACCTTCGCTCGTTTTATCGCCGTTGCCCTCCAGGCCGGTGATGCGGCCATCGTTGTCGCTACCGAATCGCATCGGGACGATATTGCCCTAAGATTGAAGGCACAAGGCTTGGATGTTGATGCCGCCACACAACAGGGGACATACATTCCCTTGGATGTTACCAAAACACTTTCTACATTCATGGTGAATGACACGCTTGACTCGGCCCGATTTTTCGAGGTTGTTGGTGGTCTTATTGAAACAGCCATCAGTGCGCTGACGGGAGAGCACCCACGGGTTGTGGCTTGCGGAGAATGTGCGCCTTTCTTGTGGGCGGAAGGTAAAGCGGATGCAGCGATCCGGCTTGAACAACTCTGGGACGAGGTAAGCACAACCTTCAATGTGGATATCCTCTGCGGGTATGCGTTGAGCAGCTTTCACGGCGAGGAAGACGAGCACGTTTTCCAGAGTATCTGCGCGGAACACTCGGCCGTTTATTCTCAGTGACTCAGTTCTAGCTTATCCCGCCGCACCGGCGTCGCCTTCTGCAAGCAGGCGCTGTTCCGTGTCCGGTAGCCACGCATTTATCGGGAGCCTTGACTTGAGCCGATATGCGCTCTACGATTTTGAACCTGTGATGCTTCCTCCCTAGTCATCAGTTTATGAGCCACCGCAAGTACATTTTCGTCGTGCTGGCGATCGCAACGGCACTTCTGGTACCAGGCACAGTCGCGCAGAAGCCCCCGGCTCCAACGCCTCCGCCTTCCGGACCCCCAAGCCGTCCAGCGAATCCCTCTCCCTCGAGTTCTGACCCAAATCAATCGAGAGAGGATCTTGTAATGTTTCTCCGGGGACGCGTGGCAACCCACGACGGCACACCAGTTCCAAGCAATGTGTTGGTTGAGAGGGTTTGCAACAACCGCGTGCGTCAGGAGGTGTATGCATTTCCGCACGGCGATTTCAGCATGCAATTGGGATCGAGGGCCGACTCTTTTCCTCAATCAAGCGCAGACTCGGGTCCGTCATATGCTGTGGGTAGCCAAGACTCGTCCATGGGAATTCCACGACGCGAATTGACGAATTGCGAGCTGCGGGTCTCGGCCTCGGGTTATCGTTCCGATGTTCTCAGCCTCGTTGAGCTCGATACCTTCGGCAGTAGCATTGACGTTGGCGTTATCGTGGTGCGGAGAGCGGTAAAGGTTGAAGGCACGACGCTCGATGCCACGCCCTATAAAGCGCCGAAAGAAGGCAGAAGAGCCTACGAGAAAGGCCTCCAGGCCGAGAAGAACGGCAATCTTGACGAGGCACGCAAGTATTTTGAAACTGCAGTGGCGATCTACCCCAATTTTACCGACGCCTGGTTTCAGTTGGGCACCGTTTTACAGAAAGAAAACCAGAAGGACGCGGCTCGCAGCGCGTATACCAAAGCCACCACCATCAATACCAGGTTCCTGCCTCCTTATCTGTCGCTCGCGTCGATGGCCTACCATACAGGAAATTGGACCGAGGTCCTTCATCTTACGGATCACATCCTGGAGCTCGATCCATTGAATCAGGCCGCCGTTGCTGGCTATGTTCTGGATCTCGATTCCTTGAATTACGCGGACGCCTATTTTTATAACGCGGTGGCGAATTACAAGCTCAACAAGTTTGAAGAGGCTGAAAAGAGCGGTCTTAAGGCGGAACATTTAGACCTGCACACTCATTTTCCGCGGCTGCATCTCTTGCTGGCTGATATCTTTGCCCGAAAAAAGAGCTACGGCCATGCCATTGCTGAGGTACAAACGTATTTGTCGTTAGCTCCCGATGCGAAAGACGCGGATAAAATACGGGAGCAGTTGGCAGAATTAGAGAAGCTGAATGGCTCAGTATCAACCCGTGAAATCCCCGAGCAGAGGTGAGTTGCGCCTCGTGTAGGTGACTTCCGGCAATGCGATTTATTGCGTTGGCCGCTGTTGCTGTCCTGAAACACCTGACCTTTTGGTCAGGCATACACCACCCCGAAAGACTGCCAATATCGAGTCGTCCTAGCGGCAACGTCTGGTCTGAGTGGGGACGACTCACGTGCAAATCCATTGGGTAGTACGACTCGTAAGACGGCTTTTCGGCGCCATTGCTCCGGTTGTGCTTCTGTGGGCGCTCCCGCTTCACGCCCAGCAACAATCGCTCTTGAGCTCCGACCCCGTGGCTGTCGCTCCGGTACAGGAGCAAATCGGCTTGAAGAACAATCGCCTGTTCTACGTTATGGCGAACTACACGACGGTCGAAAACCAGGACCGGTTCGGGCGGCTCTCGGCAAAGACGAAATTCAAGCTCTCCGCGAAAACCATGTCGGATCCGATCACGGTTTCCTTTATCGGGATGATCGCGCTGATGGGACAAGCTCGAAACAGTGATCCGACGTACGGACAGGGTTTACAAGGTTACGCAAAGCGCTATGGCACGTTCTACGCGGACACGGGTATCGGGACGCTGATGACGACCTCGGTTTTCCCGACGCTGCTGCATCAAGATCCCCGCTATTTCCAGCTCGGCACGGGCAGTACCTGGCACCGCACGATGTATTCCGTCAGCCGCATTTTCGTCACTCGTGCGGATAGTGGCGAAGTTCAATTCAACTATTCCGAGATCGTGGGCAACGCCGTCGCCGCCGGTATTTCGAACACCTACCATCCGCAGAGCCAGCGCACGCTAGGCAACACGCTCAGTATCTGGGGCACCGACATCATGTTGAATACGGTCTGCAATGTGGCCAAGGAATTCTGGCCCGATATTCGTCGCAAGATTCACAAGCAAAAGCATTCGAATTAGCGCTTCACTGAGAGTGGGCACCAGAACGCTCGAGGCAATGAAGAAGACTCTGGCGGCGGGATCGAGTCAAGGGTACGAACGCAGACTTCGGTCATTTATAGCGGATATGCGCTGACATATTGCCCCAGCGCGCGAGCAGTCGCATTCCGGACACCTGGTCTCGTGACGATTGAACCAAGTCAGCTTGTGATTTGATCAGGGATTAAGTGCCTTAACGACCGCGCCGTTCATGGACTCCTACCCAGCCACTTTCCAGCTCTTGCCGAAAAGCCTATGATGCAAATCATGCCGCGAGGATGAATACATTAAGATGGCTTTTATTTCCGTGACGCGCTTGCGGGTTCGGTCCCTCCGCTATCTCCCCCTGTTCATTTGGCGAACGATGCAGTCTGTCCGCCAGACGGAACGCGCTTCTGGTTTTCTGGGCGGGAGACTGTTGCGCGAAGCACGGAATGCGTTTTGGACTATGACGGCTTGGGAAGACGAGGCTGCGATGAATGCGTTTCGCGGCTCGGGCGCACATCGCGGTGCCATGCCCAAGTTGCTCATCTGGTGCGATGAAGCATCTGTTGTGCATTGGAATCAGGAAACCCCGGAGCTTCCAACCTGGCTTGAGGCGCATAGACAGATGGTGAACGAGGGAAAGCGATCTAAGGTCAATTATCCATCTTCTGCCCACGTGGCGAATCATATTGCAGCACCACAACGTAGTCGCCTGGAGGGAAATCTGAAGCCCGCACAACCACATGGGGACGGCCCGCGTCCCTAGGGCGCCGCCGTTGTGGCAAAAGCTACCGGAGTGCCAGGGCAATTCGAGGGGTTGTTCTACCCGGGAGTCTTCACTCCCCTTTTTAGCATTTCAACGGACTTCTCGAGTCTCTTCGCTCGCGTTTCTTCCTTCTTGGCTTCGGTGATCCACCGGCAGTACTCCTTGCGGTGGGTGTAACTCAGCGCGTTGAAAATCGGAAGCAGCTTTTCCTTCGTGAGCAGTTTTTCAAATGGAACGGGCAGTTCGACGGTTCTTGGCTCTTCGTCTTTCCAGACGACGACTTCAATGGTATCGCCCAGCGTTTTCCCGATTTGCTCGCGTATCGCTTTGGGAATACCCAGCGTGTGCAGTGGATGGCGGTACTTCATCAGCGAACCCGTATAGGGGACACCATCGAAAGTCGCTTTTACAGGGACCATCCCTCTGGTGGCGAATTCCTTCGCCGTATCATATGGGAAGAAGACAAAGGCCCCGCCGCCATCGCCTTCTTGAATCTTGGCCTTGAATTTGTATTTCTTCATCGCTTCACCAGACTTGTCCGTGTGCTGCCCTCGAACAGCCCGAATTAAACCACTTTCGCTGACGGTGCGCCACCCCGCGGAAGGCCGCCCCATGCGCCACTTTGCTAAGAACCACTCTGAGATAAGTCCAGACCGTCTGCCACTCGGCTGGTGATCGGGGAAAGGTTTGGGTCAAAGCAGCCGGAAGAACGCCCATCACGGGAAGTACTAGAACCGGTTCACAAGAATTGCCCGACAAAAACAGCCCCGAAGTGTGAGCTACTTTTTGAACTGCTCTGGGTTGGGGACCAGCAACGGTAGGTAGTACCTGGGTGTGTCCAGTGTGGAGCGTTCGGGAACGCCTTCCGGAAGAAGCGGCTAGCTCGACTGGCCGTTGACAAAAAAAGACAATCTGGAGGATGACCATGAAACGACTCATCAGAATGCTGTTGAGTGCGGTGGCGCTACTGCTCCTGGCACAAGGTATCCGTGCCCAAGACCTGCTGGTGCCGGCCGGCACGCTCCTGCAATGTACGCTGGACGAGCCGAATTTTTCGTCGGCGACAGCGGCGGTTGGCGATCCGGTGTTGTGCCATTTGAAGACCATGCAGGAGTTCGGCAAGCCACTGTTCCCGAGAGGCAGCATGCTCGGCGGACATTTGGAAGCCGAGAAGGAGCCGGGACATTTCGTCGGGAAGGGTTACCTGAAGCTTTCCTTTGATCGAATAATCCTGCCGAGCGGAGATCTGCCAGTGCCGGCCAAGGTGATTCAGGCCCGCGGCTACAAGGTGGACAAGCAAGGCGCTATCGACGGCAAAGGTCATGCAACTCGTGACGTGGTGGAGTGGATGATTCCGCCACTCTGGCCCTGGAAGGTGATCAGCTTGCCATTCCGCGGCCCGCGGCCGACGCTAAAGGGAGAGGAACCGATGGAGCTGCGATTGATGGACGACATCGTCGTCCCGCGGACTCTGGCACAAGCCAGTCATCCAGACCGTCCGCCGTACGCGTACTCCGCGCGGCCCAGCGTCTACAACACAGTGCCGCAGGCGAATGCGATGCAGCTGGCCGTAGTGAGGAATGCGAGTGCCGCGAGCGAAAACGCCGGAACCATACAAGCCATGGGACAGCAATCCAGCAATGGGCAGACCAGCGAACGAGCCACGATCCTGGTGACGAAGTCGAACCAGATCTATGAAGTGGCCAAGTACCAGAGAGACGGCGACTTGTTGATGTTCCAGGATACGCAAGGACGCAAGGGCGGGGTGGACGTCAATGAAGTGGATTGGCGGAAGACCACCGGGATGACGACGGAAATGCGGTCCACGGATAGGCCGCTCATTTCACGACAGCTGAACTGATGGAGCAGCTGTGAGGAAGCCTAGAGAAGTTTGACCCCAACTGTAGCGATTGGGAAGGGGGCGGTGGGGGTGTGTTGAAGAGAGATAGGAGAGAGTCGATTCGGACATTCTTCAAAACATCTGGGTTAAGTCAGTAGAACTCAATTTTAAATTGAAACAGTGGACTTAGGATGAGAGATGCTTGACCCAACGAAAGAATCGCGCCCGATCTTCTTGTTGCATCGCTACAAACTTCACGCCCATGCCTTCCTTTGGCTTGCTCCTTTGAACGACGGCGCGCGCCCGCACCTCTCCTGCCGGCACGTCCAGCAGCAACTGGATAAATGTTCCTGGAGGAGGGGGCTCAGGAGTGCGAACGTACAACCCACCCAACGCGAGATTATCTACTGACGAGACAAATCTCCTGCTGGCAGTCTGCCAGGCTAAGATCGTCCCTTTCGGAGAGGAGAGACGCGGGTAGCGACGAAGGTCGTTCGTAGTCGCCAAGGGACACTTGAAGGCAAGATACTCTCTTTCGATGAATTAAGGAAGGCGTGATTTGGTGAAGAGTTGGAGCCGGAGCGTACGATTCATGGAAGCCCTTACACCCTTTTGGAGTCGAAATTCTCCAGAGAAGCGTTGACAATTCCAGCGACCGCCAGTATCGAGCCTGGATGCGGCTGCCACTACTGGATTGCGGTTGGGTCAAGCATTGGCCCCGCCAAGTGACTAACATCCTTCATTACAGCTGGTTATGGCAATTTGCGCGCAACAAATGGTCGCATCGGCAGGAAAGTCGTTATGGCTCTCGATAGCCTGTCAGTTCTGACAATGGTAACTGGCAAGCGGGGGTGAAACCATCGGTGATGGAATGTATTCGCTCGATTCGCGATTGGGGGAATTCATGAGATTAGCTGTTCTTTGCCTCTTCGTATCAGCCGCAGTGCCTTCGCTGGCTCAAGCACAAGGTCCTGTTTTCGAAATTACCCCGGTCGAAAGCACGGTGCAGTTCTCCGTGAAAGCGTCGGTGGCGATCGAGGGCAAGTTCGACAAGTGGGACGCCACGCTGACTTATCCGTCCACGGATGCTACATCAGGCGTGCTGGACATCAAGATTCAGGCGGAAAGTGTGAATACCGGAAGTGGTATGAAGAACGACAAGCTGAAGGGGAAAGACTTCTTTGACGCCAAGCACGATCCGTTGATCACGTTTCACTCCACCAAGATTGTACAGACCGGTCCCACCACCTTTGATGTGCAGGGAACTTTTACCATACGCGGAGTATCCAAGCCCGAGACGCTGAGCCTCGTGGTTTCCGGCAAGGGGACAGGCACGGGCGACATTAAAGGGACAATGGCGTTCGACCGCAAGGAATTCGGAATGAACAGCGGCATTCCCTTCATCAAGATCGCTGACCGCGTGGAAGTGACTGTCAACCTCCATGGGAAGCGAGTCAGCGGGCCTCCGTTAGTCTTTAAGGAATAACTAGCGTCAAAAAGACAGTGGCGGGCGCGCATCTGGCCCCCGATAATGCGTCGTGGGTTCGGGTGTGCGTGGGTGCGCCGTTCTGATTTCCTGGAACGAGTTTCTTGGCTGCCTTAGGGCTTTGGTCCGGAGCATTCCCTGCGGCAGCGGTAGCAGAGTCAAAAACCAACTTTCCACCTACAATCGTCTTCAGGACGTGCGTGTCGCGGATCTTTTCCGGGGCGATGGAAAAAATATCGTCGCTGAGGAGTACCATGTCTGCGAGTTTGCCGGGCGTGATCGAACCCTTCTCCTTCTCTTGAAATTCCGCATACGCCGAGCCCATGGTGTAGGCCTCGATGGTTTCCGGCACGGTGAGTTTCTGCTCCGGGAACCAACCGCCGGGATTCTTGCCGTCGAGGGTAGCACGGGTCACGGCGGCGTAGACGGTTTGCATAGGATCGAGCGGCGCCACTTCCCAATCCGTGCCAAGCGCCAGGCGTACGCCATGGTCGAGAAAAGTGCGGAAAGCGTAGGTGCGGCTGGAGCGATCGCGGCCGATGTGCGCTTCCGCGAAGCGCCCATCGTCGATGGCGTGGTACGGTTGCACGGAAGCGATTACGTGCAGCCGCGCGAAACGGTCGAAATCCTTCGCAGCCATGTGTTGCGCATGCTCGATGCGAAATCTCCGGTCGGTTTCGCCATGTGCTTGGACAACGTCTGAATAGAGGTCGAGAATGATCGAGATGCCGTGATCGCCGATCGCGTGCGTGCAAAGTTGCAACCCGGCGGCGTCGGCTTTGAGCATCCGTTCGCGCATGAGAGAAATTGGCTGCATCTCATCGGAGAGCAGGCCGCGATTCTCGCCCTGGTTCAGAAATGGTTCATAGAAATAAGCGGTGCCGGAGCCGAGCGAGCCGTCGGCAAATGATTTCAGCGCGCCAATGCGCAAATACGGACCGCCGAACGCGTGGCGAATCCCGATTTTTGCCTGGTCGTCCACCTGGGGGATCAGCGGAGCAGCGTAAATGCGGACCGTCAGCTCGCCGCGCTGGAGGAGTTCGGCGTAGACGGAGATGTCTTCGTAATCCGGCCCCATATGCTGCACGCTGGTGACGCCGAGCGAGCTCGCGTAGGCCATGGCGCGCTTGATGATCTTGACGCGCTGATCGTGCGTGCGCGGCGGGATGGCTTTGAAGATGAAGTCCATCGCGGCGTCTTTCAATGCGCCGGTGGGATTTCCCTGAGCGTCACGGACGATGGTGCCGCCAGGCGGATCAGGAGTTTTCGCGGTAATTCCCGCGAGGCGAAGCGCTACAGAATTGGCCAGACCCATGTGCCCGTCGTAGCGTGTTACAAAAACGGGGGTGTCCGGCGTGAGCGAATCGATGAGCTCTTTGACGGGAATGTTCGGCGGGTTCCACTTGGTTTCGTCCCAGTTGCCGCCCACGATCCACTCGTTCCTGGGAGTTCGCTTGGCGCGTTCGCCGATCGGCCGGGCAAATTCCTGCGGGCTGGCGGCATTTTTCAAATCGACGCTGTCGAGCTGAATCCCCCCGGAGACAAAATGCACGTGGGAGTCGTTGAAGCCCGGGAGGAGGAGTTTTCCACCAGCGTCGATCACCTGGCTATGAGGGCCGCGCCAGGCATCGATTTCCGCGTTCGAACCGACGGCGACGATGCGATCGCCTAGCATGGCTACGGCTTGCGCATTTGGCTCAGATTTGTCCACAGTCCAGATTTTGGCATTCGTGATGATCAGATCCGCGGCGGGTTTACCTTGTGCACCGCAAAAGTAGGCGAACAACAACATTCCCGCGATAAGACACAGCAGGCCGGTCCAAACTTTGCTTTTCATTTAAAAATTCCTCACGGATTTTGCAGGAGAAAGATTGTACTCCGCCTTGAGCATCACCGCCATTTGGCTTTTGTGGGCAGCGGCTGGAGGCAATAACAAGCCGGCAATTTCTGTTACCGCGATTCAAACACCGGGAAGTGCTGCGTTTTATCTTGCCGAAACGCGGTCGAGCGTCTCGCGGACTTTTTGTGTAAGCGCCTGGGGCGTGAATGGTTTTTGCAGGAACGAAATACCTTCTTCGAGAGTGCCATCCTCTGCGATCACGTTGTAGGTATAACCGGACATATATAGAACGCGAAGATGGGGATGACGCGCAGTAAGCCGCTTGGCAAGTTCGCGTCCGCTGATTCCGGGCATCACTACATCGGTGAGCAAGAGATGAATTTCCCCGCGGTGGCTTCCAGCCAGGCGCTCCGCGTCCTGCGGATTCAGGGCCTCCAGGATGGAATATCCGCGGCCGGCCAGAACCATGCGGGTCAGCTCTCGAACGGCAGGTTCGTCCTCCACTAACAGGATCGTCTCGTTGCCATTGCGAGCGGGAGCTCCGGGAGCTTCCACGGTCGACGCGGCCTCGACGCGATCATCGACTCGCGGCAGATAAACTTTGAAGCTTGTACCTTTTCCAGGCTCGCTGTACACCCAGATATATCCGCCGCTCTGCTTGACGATGCCATAAACGGTGGACAGTCCTAGACCCGTGCCGCGACCGCTCTCCTTGGTAGTATAGAAAGGCTCGAAAATGTGAGCGACCGTGTCGGCTGCCATGCCGATGCCGGTGTCGGTGACGGCGAGCATGACGTAGCGGCCGGGGCGCACAGTGGCGTGATCCTGCGCGTAGGTCTCGTCGAGCTCGACATTTGAGGTTTCAATGAGAATCCTGCCGCCCTTGGGCATGGCATCGCGCGCGTTTACCACCAGATTCATGATGACCTGCTCGATCTGGCCAGGATCGGCTTTGACCGCGCCAATATCTTTCCCCACGATGGTTTTCATTTCGATGACTTCGGCAAGCAGGCGGCGCAAGAGCTTGTCCAGATTCAGAACGATGCTGTTGAGATCGAGTACTTTTGGTTTCAGGACCTGCTTGCGGCTGAAGGCCAGCAACTGCCGCACCAGCGCTCCCGCCCGCTCGGAAGCATCCCCGATGTGTTGCAAATCGCCGCGCAGCTCCGGCTGACTCGCGGCGCGATTCGTGGCCATTTCCACATAGCCCTTGATGATGGTGAGAAGATTGTTGAAGTCGTGCGCGATGCCGCCGGCGAGCCGTCCGACGGCTTCCATCCTCCGCGCTTGCTGCAACTGATTCTCCAGCGCTTTCCGCTCGGTGATATCAACGATGATGCCTTCCATCAGCGGATGGTTATCGCTTCCGGGAACCACCACGGCAGTGTCACTGACCCAGATGATCTGGCCGTCCTTGCGCACGATGCGGTATTCGGCCTGAAAGCTCCGGGCGCTGATGCACGCTTCTTCTGCCGCTTTGACGATTGGGTGATCTTCCTCGGGAATGAAGCGAATCCACTGAGCCGATCCGGAAAGCCATTCGTCCGGCGTATAGCCAAAGATAGATTCGACTTGTGGGCTGACGTAGTGCCACACACCATGGAGGCCGAGTTCGGCAATGTAACTGACGGCCGCCACCTGTTCGATCAGCGTACGGTATTTCGCTTCCGTCTCCGTACGGGCACGTTCGGTAGCCAGGCGTTCGGTAATGTCACGGGCCACGCACACGGTGCCGCCTTGAGGCATGACCGTAATGGTCATTTCGATGGGAATCCTGTTGCCGTCCCGACGGCGCAGAGAAACTTGTCCCGACCACTTGCCGGATTTTGCGAGCACTTCGCGAATCTGCTCCTCGAGGAGAGCGACGTCGCGGCGATCGTAGATCTCTCGCCACGTTTTGCCGAGCAGCATTCGCGGGTGTTCAATTGCCAGCATCCTGGCGAAAGCGGAGTTCGCGTAGACCACTTCCCCAGGCGCCTTAAGAATGGAAATGCCGTCAGCTGCCGCTTCCATCGCGAGAGTGTGCTGCTGGGTTACGTCGGAGCTCTGCGCAAAGCGGAATTCGCTCAAGCCCAGTCTGGCGGCAAAACACAGAATCGAAATGCCCAGAAGCGAAAAGCGGACGAGGCGCCATTCTGATCCAATCTGGGAAATTTGCAAAAGCACAATGAGCGGTCCGAGAGCCAGCGTAGCGTTCGTGAGCATCAACTCCCCAAACGTTTTTGCCCGCAGCCGTACGGCTGGTTCCGCCACAGGGTAGGGCCGCCACTGTGCCGCCCACAATGCGCCGACCAGAAGCGGGAGCGTCCAAGCCAGGTCCAGGAATGTTCCGGTCGGTGACGGCCTCACGCTCTGCACATAGGCTGCAAAGGATGGGCCCGCGCTGGAAGCCAGGAGGTAGACTGCAAGCCCAACATACAATTTGCGAATGTGCGGAGCCCGCGCGCGCACCGCCTGAAGCAGCGCCAGAGCGACAAGCAGAAGATCTTCCGTAGTCTTTACGCGGACACCCAGCAACATCGCGGCCGGAGCCTCAAAATGCCGCGCTGGCAGATAATAGAATTGAAGCAGGATCAGGAAGAAGACGATGGCAATCTGAATGAAATCAAGGATGGATTCCGCATCGAGCGACGATGCATCTTTTTCGTGATCAAGAAACAGCGCCATGGCAAGAAACATGTTCTGCATGCCAAACAGAATGCGCACGATGGAAGTCGTGGGGGGAGGCGTATGCCAGGCAATTTCGTGGTACATCCAGCCGATATTCGCGGCCGCCCAAATGACGAAGCTGATGGAGACGAGTAGCCAAAAAGGGCGGCTCAGGCCCTGCCCACGGCGGTGCGCCTGGTAAGCCGTCACGGCAGCAAAGGCGCACGCGGAGATTTGCAAGCAGTTCGCGAGGAACGTGCCGAGCGCAGACGTTCCCAAGGTCGTGGCTTCGCAGACGTGTAGCGCGACGATTAAAAGCGCAAGAAGTAAGGGTTTACGGGGCATTCTTGGCCGTTCTTTCGCGATGCAGACAGTCCTTTTCCTGAATTCAGTTTATTGGAATCTTCTAAGGAACAAGCCCGCCAGTGTGGATGCGTGCCCTGGCAGGCACGGGGCAGAATTACCGCACTCGAAATCTTGCCGATTCACAACCTGCTGATTCGAACGCGAGTGACTCTACGGATCCGCTCGTGGGCAGTCCCTCAACAATTCGTCCCTGAACCGCTATGTACGGCGATCTTGTGTTTCTAGACTGCGAGATCGCTAGCGGCCTTCCAATGGGTAGCGGTCCTGTGACTGGACGGCCGCGGCGACGCGGCGGCGCAGGGCGATGGTGTCGACCGGCGTACGCTTTGCGAAGCGCTTGAGGACGGCCATCTGTGTGGTGAGCATGTCGCCGTCGTGAACAGCGGCGATGGCGCGCTTGGCTTCATGCTCGGCGCGCTCGGCGGCATCGCTGATGAAGACGCGTGCCGCGTCGATCATCGTCTGCGTTGCGGATTCGCCCTTCGCCGCGGCAGCTTTTTGTGCGCGGAGCAGGCAGGACTCCATGGCATATATTTCCATGACCACGTTCGAAAGGGCGCCGATCAATTCCTGTTCGTCGGAGAGCTTTTCGCGGAATTTCTGTACGGTGCCGCCGGCCGCCTGCAAGAACATTTTCTTGGCGTTGGCGACCACGCGCGCTTCTGCGGCGAGTACGCCTTCCGGTGCTTCCTCAAACGACGGTCCGGCAAGAATCTCGTCCGCGAGCTTCATGGCCGCGGGGATCAGCGGGAGCTGCCCACCCATCGCTCGCTTCATGAGCATCTGGATGATCAGCATGCGGTTGATTTCGTTGGTGCCCTCGAATATGCGGTTGATGCGTGAGTCGCGATACGCGCGGCACACGGGATAGTCTTCGTGAAAACCGTAGCCGCCGAAAATTTGCACCCCTTCGTCCACCACGAAATCGAGCATTTCGCTGCCGTAAACCTTGGCGATGGAGCTCTCGATGGCGTATTCCTCCAGAACCTTCATCGTATTCTGGATTTTGTCGCCGGACCCCGAAGCCGCGGCCATAGCCGCCTCGATATTTCCGGCCGAGCGGTACACCATCGACTCCACCGCGAAAATCTGGATGGCCATCTCCGCCAGTTTTTCCTTCATCAAGCCGAACTCACCAATCTGCTTGCCAAAGGCTTTGCGCTCCTTCGCGTACTTTGAAGAAGTCATAAGCACATACTTCGAGCCGCCGACGGCGGAAGCGCCCAGGGTGAAGCGTCCGGCGTTCAAAATGTTGAAAGCCACAATGTGTCCGCGACCGATTTCGTGCAGCAGGTTTTCCTTCGGGACCTTGCAGTTTTCCAGAAAAATCGGTGTCGTCGAACTGCCGTGGATTCCCATCTTGTGCTCTTCATTGCCGGGCTTGAATCCGGGGAAGGTGCGCTCTACGATGAACGCTGTGAATTTGTCGCCGTCAATCTTCGCAAACACGATGTAGATATCGGCGAAGCCGCCGTTGGTAATCCACATCTTTTGCCCATTCAGAATATAGTGCGTGCCTTCGGGGTTGAGCTGCGCTCGCGTCAGCGAATTCTGCGCGTCGGACCCTGCCTGCGGCTCGGAAAGACAGTACGCGCCAATCCATTCCCCGGTAGCGAGCTTCGGCAGATATTTTTTCTTCTGTGCTTCTGTCCCGAAGTAAACGATAGGCAAGGTGCCAATGCCAGCGTGGGCGCCATGCGTCACCGCAAAGCCGCCGTAGATCGAAAGTTTTTCCGTGAGGACGGTAGTGGCAATCTTATCGAGGCCTGCGCCGCCATACTCTTCCGGGACCCCGCCGCCCATCAAGCCGACTTCGCCGCCTTTTTTCACCAACTCGGGCATCAAACCGGGCTTTTTATTCTCGAGATCTTTGATGAGCGGGAAAACTTCCTTGAGCACAAACTCCTCGGCGGTCTGGCCGATCAGCTTCTGATCGTCGGTCAAATCCGCGGGCGTGAAGACGTCGCCGGGCTGCGCCGATTCCAGCAGAAAACTGCCGCCTTTTGCCGCGGGCTTGGTGAGAGTAGCCGTCGCCATATGGGGTCGCTCCTAGAAGGGAATGGCTGCAAACACGATTCGGTCAAGCGCTTGTCTGAGGCGGGTAGCACCAACCGTATCGACCCATTTTACTCCTGCCGAACGGCGCAGTAAACACCGTTAAATTGCCTGTATCGGAATCATTTTCCATCATGGTGCGATACTCCGGCTCACGTTCCGAAAGTGGCGAGCAAGCCAATTCGGGGTATAATCCACGACCATTCCACGCATCACTGAGGAACTCTGATGAAGTCGATTTCTTGCGTTCGCGCCCTAACTTTGCTCTCAACCTTACTCGGCGTTCTCGTTTTCGCTTGTACCTCTGTGGCTCAGACTCCGCCGCCATCACCTGCCACATCCTTGCCCAGCGAATCGCCCGCCCAATTCACACCCGTCACCACGAGTTTCGATTACATCCGGCGTGACGTGATGATCCCCATGCGCGACGGGGTGAAGCTCCACACGGTCATTCTCGTCCCCAAAGGTGCCAAGAACGAGCCCATCCTCCTCACCCGCACGCCATATGACGCGACTGATCTCACCACTCATGAGCACAGCTCGCATCTCGGGCCCAGCCTCCATGGCTATGACAACGTCCTCGAAGTGATCCTCGAAGGCGGCTACATCCGCGTTGTTCAGGATGTCCGCGGCAAATATGGTTCCGAAGGCGACTACGTGATGAACCGCCCGCTCCGCGGCCCGCTCAATCCCACGAGCGTCGATCACGCCACGGATACCTACGACACTATCGATTGGCTGGTGAAAAATATCCCGGAGAGCAATGGCAAGGTCGGCATCCTCGGCATTTCTTACGACGGTTTCTTGCCGTTGATGGCGCTGATCAATCCGCATCCCGCGCTCAAGGTCTCTGTGCCGATGAATCCCATGGTGGACGGCTGGATGGGCGATGACTGGTTTCACTACGGCGCTTTTCGCGAGCTGAACCTGCATTATATCTACGAACAGGATGCTACGCGCAAGAATGACGAGCTTTGGTGGACCAGCAACTACGACGATTACGATATGTATCTGCAAGCCGGCTCGGCGGGCGAACTCGGGCGCCGCCGAGGCCTCGAACAAGTTGGCTTCTGGCAAAAGCTTCTTGCTCATCCGGCGTATGACAGCTTTTGGCAGCAGCAAGCCATGGACAAAATCCTTGCCGGGCAGCCGCTCAAAGTTCCGACGATGCTCGTAGACAGCTTCTGGGATCAGGAAGATATTTATGGCGCCATGGCGGTCTATAAAGCGATCAAGCCTAAAGACACAAACAATGACATGGTATTTCTTGTCATGGGTCCCTGGCACCACGGGCAGGAAATCAGAGATGGCAGTTCACTGGGCGCAGTGAAATTCGACAGCGACACCGGGTTGTATTTCCGCAGAGAAATTCTCGCGCCCTTCCTGGCGCACTATTTGAAAGACGGCGCGCCCGAGAGCAATGTCGCGCCAGTGACCGCGTTCGAAACCGGCACAAACACCTGGCGGCGTTTGCCGGCGTGGCCCGCCGGGTGCGTCAGCGGCTGCACTGTGAAACCAACGCCGCTCTACCTCAATCCCGGATTGCAATTAAGCTTCACCGCGCCTGCGGCGGGCGGAGCTCCCTTCGAGGAATATGTTTCCGATCCCGCCAAGCCCGTGCCCTTTAGCGGGCGTCCCAGCCATCCCGTCGGTTTTGCCGGCAATGTGCCGTGGAGGGAATGGCTCGTTGATGACCAGCGTGGAGTCTCCGGCCGTCCCGACGTCATCTCATTCGTATCTGACACGCTGACCGCCCCGATGAAAATCAGCGGCCAACCAGTCGCCAACTTGATTGCTTCCACCAGCGGCACTGATTCCGACTGGGTCGTCAAGCTAATCGATCTTTACCCCGACGAAGTCGGCGCGCAACAAGAAATGGGCGGCTATCAACTCATGGTTGCCGCCGACATTTTCCGTGGCCGCTACCGCGAAAGTTTCGAAACGCCGAAGGCACTCGCGTCAGATAAGCCGCTGCTCTATCGCTTCGCGCTTCCTACTGCGAATCACGTCTTCCCGCCCGGCCATCGCATCATGGTCCAGATCCAGTCCACTTGGTTCCCGCTCTACGACCGCAATCCACAAACTTTCGTCCCCAACATTTTCTGGGCCAAGCCCAACGACTTCCGCAAAGCCACCCAACGCATCTACCACGCCCCCGGCCAAGCCACCTTCATCGAACTGCCCTTGGTCTCCGCGCCGTAAGATCTGCATTTGGGGACGCGCTACCTCTTGAACCTTATATTTTGTAGGGCCTGCCTCTGAGTCGGATCGCTCTCCTCTTTAATCTGGTGCCTCGCTCAGGTATTCAATCTCCGCCAGTCTGCGCCGCAGGAATCGCCGTTCGATGTCATTAGTCGCGAGCGTCAGAGCGTGCCGATACGCTTCTGCCGCTTCGGGCTTTCGTCCAAGACGCCGCAACAGATTTGCTCGTGCGGCGGGAAGTAGGTGAAATTCTCCCAGCTCCTCTCGCTGCTCAAGTTCGTCAAGTAGCGCCAGCCCCTGTTCGAGGGAGCGAGCCATTGCCACTGCCACCGCTCGGTTCACTTCGATCACGGGCGATGCGTGCGTTCTCAAAAGTGCGTCATACAGAGCCGCAATCTGTGGCCAGTCCGTATCCTTCGCGGTTTTTGCATTGGCATGCAGCGCCGCGATCGCAGCTTGCAGAGCGTATACGCCCACGGCTCCGTGTCGCAGCGCCGTTTCCACCAGTTTCGTTCCTTCTTCAATCTGCTCCTGGTGCCAAAGACTGCGGTCCTGTTCATCCAGCAATACCAGATCGCCGCCTGCGCTCACGCGCGCGTCGCGTCGTGAATCGTGCAGCAACATTAGGCCCAGCAGTGCCTGCGCCTCTGCCTGCTGAGGAAGAAGTCCAGACAGGACACGCCCCAGCCGGATAGCTTCCGCGCAGAGTTCCCGCCGGACCAGCGCATCGCCACTGCTGGCTAAATAGCCTTCATTAAATATCAGATAAACGACCAGCAGCACGCCATCCAGCCGGTCGCGTAACTCTTCCTGCGAAGGCACTCGATAGGGAATCCCCGCTTCGCGAATTTTCCCCTTCGCCCGCACCAGGCGCTGGGCCATCGTGGCCACGGGAACCAGAAACGCCCGCGAAATTTCTTCGGTCGTGATTCCACAAACAGTTCGAAGCGTAAGCGCCACCCGCGCTTCCATCGGCAGCGATGGGTGACAGCAGGTGAAGATCAAGCGCAACCGGTCATCCGAAAGCATTTGTTCTTCCCGACCGCTCTCCGGCTGCACGGCAAGCTCAGCGGCCTTCGCAATCTCTTCCGCCTTGCGTTCGAATCGTTGGCCGCGCCGCAGCCTGTCAATAGCCTTGTGCCGCGCCGTGCTGACCAGCCAGGCGCGCGGATTCGCCGGCGTTCCCTCCGCGGGCCATTTCTGCAGCGCAACCGCATAGGCTTCCTGCAGCATCTCCTCCGCCAGGTCAAAATCTCCCAGCAGACGAATCAATGTCGCCAGAATCCGTCCCGACTCCTCGCGATGCAGTTTTTCAAAATCCATGAGGAAGGAAGTTCGGCGCCGTTCTTTGCCCCAGCGCTTCGTCGCACTCAACGCAAAGAGCGTTGCGCCGTTTCGGAACATTTAACGATCGTGAATTCTACGCTTGCACTGCTTTCCCGCGAACCGCAATCGGACGCACCTCAATCGTCCCGTTGCGGGCCGAGGGAATCCGCGCCGCGATGGCGATGGCTTCGTCCAAATCATCGGCATTCACAAGAAAATAGCCGGCTAGTTGCTCCTTGGTTTCCGCAAACGGCCCGTCCGTCACCACACGTTTGCCTTCACGTACCCTGACCGTCGTCGCCACGGTCGTTGGCAAAAGCTGGTTGCCGCCCACAAACTTGCCCTTTGCGGACAGCTCTTCTCTCAATTGCCCATATTCCTGGTAGATGGCAGCCAAGCCCGTCTCACTTGTTTTCTCAAATCCCGCTTCCGAGTGATAAATCAGCATCAGGTATTGCATGGTCTTGCCTCCTGCAGGTTAGTCGAACGGAAACCCCCAAAATCGACAACTCTATCCGCCCGCTCCCCCCGCCTTCTGCTTCAGAAACGTTCCTTTATCAAGCTCATGGAATGCTTGCCGCAGCTGTTCCTGCGTGTTCATCACGATCGGGCCGTACCACGCCACGGGCTCTTCCAGCGGCTTGCCGGATACCAGCAGAAACCGGATGCCCTCCTCGCCCGCCTGCACCATCAACTCGTCGCCGCTATCGAACAGCACCAGCGAGCGGTTGTCCGCTTCCGCGGGAGGCTTCGTGTCTGCCCAGCTCACCGGCTCCGTCGGCACCGACAACGGTTCTGACGCGTTGCAGAATTTTCCGTCTCCCGCAAAAACGTACGCGAAGGCGTGCCGCGTCATTCCCACTGGCAATGTCTTCCTCCGCCCAGGCGGCACGGACACATCCAGATAAATGGGATCGGCGGCGATGCCATCTACGGGCCCGGTCTTCCCCCAGAATTTCCCGCAAACCACGCGCACCTGCGTCCCATCGTCGTCCTTGATCTCCGGAATTTCCGGTGCCTTCACCTCTTGATAGCGCGGCGGCGTCATTTTCAGCGACGACGGCAGATTCGCCCACAACTGAAACCCGTGCATCCGCCCGGCGTGGTCGCCCTTAGGCATTTCCTGGTGAATGATCCCGCTTCCCGCCGTCATCCACTGCACATCTCCAGCGGCGATCGCACCGTGGTTCCCCATGCTGTCGCCGTGTTCCACCGTCCCCGCCAGTACATACGTGATCGTCTCGATCCCGCGGTGTGGATGCCACGGAAATCCCGCCAGATAATCCTCCGGGACATCGTTGCGAAAATCATCCAGCAGCAAAAACGGATCAAACTCCGTTGTATTCCCAAAGCCAAACGCGCGCCTTAGGTGCACTCCCGCCCCCTCCATCGTCGGCTTGGACTTGATCAACCGCTTCACTGGCCGTATTGACATGGCTATCTCCTTTACCGCTATCGAGAGTCTACCGATTGGATGCCTCAACGCCAACTCTTGGCAAGAATGGAAGAGCATGGGCTTTCTGCGGTCTAGGGGGGATGGCGCTCTCCCCCTGCCACCACGCAACTCCTTACTGCTCACTCGTTCAAACAAGCTCCACGCCGTGGTAATCCCGCAGTAACAATCCTCACTTATCCTGTTTCCCGGCGGCTCGCCTGCGCCTGTATAAGGACAATTTCGTTCGTTTCAATTTTGAAATCATCCAAATCCCTGGAGGAGATAGTGACAACGATCAAGCGACTCTGGCTGCTTTTGTTCTTGACGGCGGTTCTCGGAATAGTCCCTGCCAAGACCCTCGCGTCACCGAACCATTCCGATGACTCCCACCATCGCATTAAGCACGTTTTTGTCATCATTCTGGAAAACGAAGGGTTTGACGTTACCTTTGGCCCCAACTCCAAGGCCCCGTTCCTTTCCAAGACGCTGCCCAGTCAAGGCGTTCTGTTGACCCAATATTACGGCACGGGCCACGTGAGCTTGGACAACTACGTTGCCATGATCAGCGGACAAGCGGCTACCCCTCAGACGCGCAATGATTGTCAGGTCTTTCAGGATTTTGCACTGACCGGTCTTACTGCTGATGGTCAGGCCATTGGCAGTGGGTGTGTCTATCCCGCCTCCATTAAGACCCTCCCCGACCAATTGAACGCCATCGGCAAGACTTGGCGCGGCTACATGGAGGACATGGGCAATGATCCTTCCCGCGAATCGGCCACGTGCGGCCACCCTGCTCTCAATTCCGTCGATCTTACGCAATCCTCAGAAGCTCCATCGGCCGCCGTTCCTCTCGGTGATCAATATGCTTCTCGCCATAATCCCTTCGTCTATTTCCATTCCATCATCGACTCACCCGATTGCGCTTCTCACGTCGTCAATCTGAATCTGTTGCCTCAGGACCTCCAACACGAGTCCGATACGCCAAGCTTTGTCTTCATTACTCCCAATCTCTGCAACGATGGCCATGACGCTCCCTGCAAGAACGGCCAACCGGGCGGCCTTGTCTCCGCCGATGCGTTTCTCCAAAAATGGATTCCTCTCATTACTGCTTCTACCGCCTATCAGCGTGACGGTCTCATCGTCATTGCTTTTGATGAGGGGGGACTGACGGTTCAGCCGACCGCGACGGGTCTCTCCATTTTTGCCCCGGGACTTTTCTGTTGCAACGAACAGCCTGGTCCCAACCTGGCACCCTTTCCGCAGTCCACCAATATCACTTCGACTGTCAGCCTGACTTTTCAGAGCTATGGTGGTGATCGGACCGGCGCCGTGCTTCTATCTCCCTTTCTCGAGCCTGGCACGGTTTCCAATACCCCTTTCAACCACTACTCCTTGCTGAAATCCCTCGAGGATATTTTCGACACTGATGCGTATTTGGGTTACGCAGGAGCGCCTGGCCTCGTTGGCTTTTTCGGTTGCGTCACCTCCGACATAGCAACCAAGGAACCGCACCGGTTTTCGGCCTGTAACTTGCACTGAACGAATTACGCTTCCATACGCATCACCCCAAACGGCCTTCGGCGGAACCACAGTTGAGGGCCGTTTTATTCCTGGGGCAGCTGGCCACAATTCCAGGTCTGTACCGCAATTGCCACTAGCGAACGCGGGCGTTCGAATGTCTCGGCGCAGGATCAGAGCCGCGACAATCCAATCTTTGGACCACGCCATATCCGAATCGATAGTCCCGCTATCCGTTCGGATAGCATTTTTTTGTTTGCAGAACAGGCGGATCCTGTTCCGAGGGCTGCAAATTCACACCCATGTCTCTTTGCATCAACTACTTCTGCCGGTAAACACAAACGCAAGGAAAATGCGCGTTCTCCTGGCACGTCAAATGCTCTCTCCATTGTGTGATTTCCAAGAGCAAAGCGTGAGGCATAAAAAGGAAATCGGTTTTGAAAGGAGATTCATCATGAAAACCAATCGAATTCGTTTATTGGCAATGGCCGCTGTTGGACTGGCTGCCGTTTGCGCTTCCGCGAAGCCCGTCTCTGCGCAAAATGCCTGGCAGGGCAGTTTTACTCTGCCAAATGAAGTTCACTGGCAAGGCGCCGTATTGCCCGCCGGCGAGTACACCTTTTCGATGGAGAGCGCCGCATCGCCGAACAAGATGGTCGTTCGCGGGAAAGATGCCGCCGCGATTATCGTGACAATCGCGACCTCCACCGGCTCCAAGAGCCAGCCGAGCCAATTGACCATCGAGCGCCGTGGCGACGCTTACTTCGTTAGCGAAATGTACTCCGCCGATCTCGGCGTGCAGTTCCGCTACTCGATCCCGGCGCCTCCGAAGGATGAGCTGCTCGCTCAGAATCGCGCGTCAACCGAGCACATCCTCATTGCTGAACTCCGCAAGTAGCCCCCACCTGCTGCACCCCGGTCTGAGGGCAAGCCCCAACCAAAAGCGGGCTTGCCCTCAGTTTTTTTGTGTGCCCCAGAAGTATCCTTCGTCGCCGAGGCCGGCTATAGCGATTTTTGGTAGCCGAGGAGGTATCTGATTTAGGCAGAGATCTGGCGGCGGTTTATGACTTCCTTGAGCCCCTTCGTCCCAGTCACCTCCGTGTACAAGGACAAGCAATGCCGTTCCTAACAGGCATTAGGGTTTGGACGAATTGTGGCCGGGAGCATTTGGCGTCAACCGCCGGATAACGAATTCTTGGATGATATTGGCGGCGGCGCCTGCGCCAATCTGAACCAGCGTGTTTTCGAATGTTAATGCCGCTCCGTTGCGATCGCCCGGCGGATAATAGAGATTCGAAATACCGGCGGAGGCAAGACCGCCGAGAATACCCGAATAATTGGCCTGCCAGTGTCCATTGTCTCCCTTGCAGATCACCGAATTCGCGATCGCATACAGAATCCGTGATCGCTTGCTTCCGGTTCCTTTGTAAAAATAGCGTGGATCCTGTTTGAAGAGCGACGGCAAAATCGCGCTGCCAATAAGCGTGCTGGTCACAAAATCCCCGTAGGCGGCGCCGTAACGCCTCGCGAAACCGTCTGCACCCTGCCCGTATCCGCTGAATCTACCTTGCGCCTGCTCAATTCCCGCGATGGCCGCGGTCAGGCCGAATGTGACCGGATCCACCGACGTCTTCCAGGCAAGCTCGAACTTTTGCTTCGGGGAGAGAGGAACTGCATCATGAATGTAGGTGACATAAAAATTTGGAACGACGCCGAGGACGCGCTGCTGCTCTTGCGCCTTGATCTGCTCTTCCGCTATGTCCACCCGTGAAGGCATGACCCGCACCTCCGTGATTGCGGTGGCCACCGTCAAGGCGATATCCGGGACAACATAGGTCTCCCCGGAACGCAGGATTCCCGACGACGTCTGCGTGGCGAAGCCCGCTAAGGAGATGATGATCTGGAAGGGCCCGGGTGGGATATTGGGGAAAGAAAATTGCCCATCGCCGCCGGAGAACACTTCCTGGTCTGGGTATTGATCGTCGCGTGTAAGTTTTACCCGGACTCCAGCGACCACTCCTCCACTTTGATCAACCACGGTCCCGCTGATGCTTCCCGTCTCCTGTTGCGCGGGCAATCGCTCGCGGCCCGACGTACGGGTTCCCGGCGCGTCCGCCGCTTCACTTTCCGTTCCCGGCGCAATCGGAGGCTGCTGAGACTGGGCCAATGTTGGAAATCCCCAAAGCAGCAAACCGAGGCTTAGCCAGACTCCCCAAGGCGTGCATCTGCGCATAAGCATCACCACCCTCGTATTATGATGCTCCGCGAAAGGATTTTGGATTCCCGAAATGTTTGGCGCCTTTAAAAGTTACCGGTGCAGGCCTGGCCGCTTGGTCAGGGGCCATTCTGTCGCCAGTCTCTTGATGGGCCCAAGAATATTGCAGGCGGATGTATACTGCGCCTGCGGCGGATGCGTCCCAACATATTAAGCATAGACGGGCTCTGGCGGGGACTGGGGAAAGAAGGCATCTCCTGATGATCAGCACCTATTCTAGCAGTTTGCGGCTCAGCAGCCCCGGCCGGTCGCCAAAGGAAAATGATGGTTACACGACGTGAGTTTCTCGATGCACTTGCAATAAGCGCGGCGGGGCTCGCCGTGGGAATAACGGCGAAGAGCTATAGCCAGATCCTCGGCTCCAACGATCGGCTGAATTTTGCGGTTATCGGCCTCAACGGGCGGGGCTATGCCCATCTCGCGTCGCTCAAGGCCAACAAGAGTGCGGCCCGCATTTCGCATGTCTGCGATGTGGACAGCGACATTCTCAAGAAATTTGCTGACAGCGCGCGCCAGGAGATGGGTGAGGCGCCTGCGACGGAAAAAGACTTTCGCAAAATACTTGGGCACAAGGAGGTGGACGCCATCACCATTGCCAGTCCCGACCATTGGCATACACCGATGGCCATTGCCGGATTGCAAGCGGGCAAGCACGTGTATGTGGAAAAGCCGTGCAGCCATAATCCCGCCGAAGGCGAGATGCTGGTCCAGGCGCAGCAGAAGTATCAAAAGTTGGTGCAGATGGGCAACCAGCAGCGCTCCTCAACTTACACCATCGATATCGTCCAAAAGATTCACGAAGGCATCATTGGCAGGCCGTACTACGCAAAAGCCTGGTACAGCAATGTGAGAAAGTCCATCGGCACAGGCAAAGAAGTGCCCGTGCCGGCGCAACTGGATTGGGAACTCTGGCAAGGTCCGGCGCCGCGCCGTCCCTATCGGGACAATGTGCACCCATATAACTGGCATTGGTTCAGGATTTATGGCACCGGTGAAGCACTCAATAATGGCACGCATGAAGTCGATGTCTGCCGCTGGGCGCTGGGCGTTGACTATCCCAAGCGGGTCACTTCGTCGGGCGGGAGATACCAGTTCAAAGACGATTGGCAGTTTTACGACACGCTGGTAACCAGCTTCGAGTACGAAGACAAGCTGTTGTCGTGGGAGGGCAAGAGCTGCCAGGGTATGAAATTTTACGGGCGTGATCGTGGTTCGGCCATCATGGGAACAACCGGTACCGTCCTTGTGGATCGCGACGGCTACGAGATCTACAACCTTAATGGCAAGAAAACCGGCGAATTTAAGGCTGGCAGCCAGACTTCATCTTCCGACACCCTCGGGCGCGATTCCATGACCGACGCCCACTTCGCGAACTTCATCGCGGCAATCCGCAAGGGCGAGAAGCTCAACGCTCCGATCTCGGCCGGAAACGTCGCCGTTACGATGCTGCAGCTTTCCAATATCGCCTGGGAAGTTAATCGCGAATTGCATCTGGACACAAAGGACGGGCGCATCCAGAACGACCCTGAAGCGATGAAGATGTGGGAGCGCGAATACGAGAAGGGCTGGGAACCGCGCGTGTGAGAATGCGGCGAGTTTTCCTATGTAAGGAAATAAGGAAAGGATCTTTTTCTACAGGGTGTAAGCAGGATTTGAAATCAGCCCTTGTGATTGGCCGACTATGAACCATAACTTCACTCGTCGCAATTTCGTTCGCTCCGGCGCATTCGCTGTGGGAGCGTTGGCTGCTTCGAGCGACCTCTTCGCATTCGCTCAGCAACAGCCATCAGCTGGCGAACCGTCGCCCATTCGCTTGGGTCTGGCCAGCTACACTTTCCGCAATTTCAGCCGCGCGCAGCTGATCGTCTTCATGAAGCAACTCAAGGTGTTCGCGCTGAATGCCAAAGATGTTAAAGATCATCTCCCCATGGATGCGAAGCTGGAGGCGGCTGCGCTGGCGGACTATGCCGCCGCGGGAATCAGCCTCCACGCCGCCGGAACTATTTATTTCACAAAAGACGAAGATGCGGACATCCGGAGCAAGTTCGAATACTGCAGGCGCGCGGGGATTGCCGTCATTGTCGCGGGCGACCCGGCACCGGAATCGCTCCCGCGAATCGAGAAGTTCGTAAAGGAATACGACATCCGCATCGCGATCCACAATCACGGGCCGGAAGATAAATTGTGGCCTTCGCCTCTGGAGGTATTGAAAGCGGTAAAAGGTATGGACCCGCGCATGGGGTGCTGCATCGACGTCGGGCATACGGCGCGCTCAGGCACGGATGTGGTTCAGGCGATCCACGAGGTAGGCCCGAGGCTGTTTAACGTGCACATGAAGGACCTCACAGATTTTCAGAGCAAGGACAGCCAGGTCGCAGTAGGAGAAGGAATCATCCCGGTGCGCAGGATGTTCGATGCCCTGATCGCCGCGAAGTACGCGGGCTTCGTCGATCTGGAGTATGAGATTCATCCCGACGATCCCATGCCGGGCGTGAGCAGCAGCTTCGCCTATATGCGAAGCGTCCTGTCAGGCATGGGGTATGCGAGCCCGGCCTGAATCATTTCTGCAGCCCGCCCGGCAACTTGTGGATTTTGCATCAGCGTGCGCGAACTCAATGATGCGCCGCTGTGGGTGACCATGGACGGGGTGCCTGAAAAAATCGAAGTGCAAATCTGGCTGTCCGCGTTTAATATTCCGCACGACACGATCAGGAAATTCGGGAAAGATTGGTCAACGCAACTGCAAAAAATATTTTCATAGGGAGGACTCATGAAAATTACTCCAAGAATCCGCATGATTGCGGCGATTGCCGTCGCGATGGTGCTGAGCGTTCCGCTATGGGCGGCGTTGCAGGAAAAAACTGGTGAGAAGCCGGCGACACCTGCGGCCAAGCCCGGCGCGGCGGAGATGGAGCGGCTGAAATTTTATTTGGGCGAATGGGATTATACCGAGACGTATCCGAAGTCGGCGTTCGCTCCGAACGGCGGGAAGAACACCGGGGTGTACACGAGCAGACTCGGGCCAGGCGGGCAATCGCTCGTCAATTCGTTTCACTCGCAAGGACCGGTCGGCGATTTTGAAGGGCTGATCGTGATGACCTGGGACGCCAGAGAAAAAGCGTACAAAGCGTACGTGTTTGGAAACGGAATCCCTGGAGCCGTCGTGGAAACCGGGCAGTTCGAGGGCGACGCGCTGGTGTACCGCTTCGAGTTTCCGGTCGAAGGCGGGTCAGTGAAATTGCGCAACGTCACAAAGGTTACCGGGCCGGGAACGCTGGTGAGCGAAGAATACTCCGCGATGAAAGATGGGCCAGAGACGCTGCTAGTGCACGTCGAAGCGAAAAAGCGGTAACGTACCTTGCCCGATTTAAAGCTTGGTCGTTGGTTCGCTTTCCTTGAATCCCACCAGGAGAAAACGCGTAACCTTATGTTTGCCTGGAGTGACGATCGTCCACTTTTTCCCCGACTCTAGCCAAAAGACGTCGCCAGAGTGAAGCGACTTCGATGGTTCTCCGTCTAGGTCCACTCGCAACTCGGAGCCGTCCTCTACCACTAGCAGTCGCACTGAGTGCGGACTTGATTCGCTATAGTGTTGCTCAATGGGTGCCGGGGGCGAGTGAGATGAGACAAGAATCTCTTCAGTTTCGAAAAGTTGCCTCGGTCCCGTTGCTCGGACAAGAGCCCTGAGCGGGGAATCATTAGGAACGGTACTAGCGCCTGAACTTTCACAGTTCTTGACGGGGCCTTCGATTATTTTTTCGCAGAGATTATGCGCCTCACCTTGGGGCTTCAGGAGTTCGATGGTGACGTTGTTGAAAGGCAGGGCGGATTCGTTGCGGGCGATGTGGGCGAAATGGCCGGCGGAGTAGCCGAGTTGGCCGTCGGCCATGGTGAGATGGGCTTCCGGTTTGCCTTGGACGGCGTTGATGACGTCGGCGGGGCCGAGCGCGACGTATAGGTAGGGGACGTCGTGTTGGTGGAGAAGAGTGGATTCGTGGGCGGGCACGCTCACGCGGAACACGCGGACGTAGTCGTTTTCGAGGACGAGGTGGTGGTGGGGCTCCTGGGGAATGGGGACGGCGGTGGGGGCCTGGGCGTTCAAGGAAAATGCCAAAAGCAGCAGCGCGGAGCAGAGTAGTGGTTTCACCGAGGACCTCCCCAAGGATTGAACGCCGAAGCGAAAAGAAAAATGGCGAGATGAATTCGCCGCGACAAGGGCAACGCGACATAAGTGAAGCGGGCCGGGCTAAAGCCCGGCGTCTACAAACCAGAACACGATAGCAGAAACAGAATACACCGGTCTAAACACCGGCCACTACAAAGATCAGAGGCGCTCGAAGATGCCGGCGGCGCCCATACCTCCCCCGATACACATGGTGACCATGCCGTAGCGGGCGTTGCGGCGCTGGAGCTCGCGAATGATGGTGGCGGTGAGTTTTGCACCGGTGCAGCCGAGGGGGTGGCCGAGGGCAATGGCGCCGCCGTTGGGATTGACGCGGGAAGCGTCGAGGCCGGTTTGCTGGATGACGGCAAGGGATTGCGCGGCAAAAGCTTCGTTGAGCTCGATGACGGCGATGTCGTTGAGCGAGAGTCCGGCGAGTTTCAATGCTTTAGGAATGGCGCGAACGGGGCCGATGCCGAATTCTTCAGGGAGAACACCGGCGGTGGTATAGGCGACGAAGCGCGCGAGGGGTTTCAATCCCAGAGATTTTGCGCGAGCGTCGGACATGATGACAGCCGCGGCGGCGCCATCGCTCATGGGCGAACTATTTCCCGCGGTGACTGTTCCTTTTGCATGAAAAGCGGGTTTGAGTTTTGCGAGGACGTCGAGATTCGTGTCGGCGCGCGGAAGTTCGTCGGTCGCGAAAGTAAAAGTTTGCGTTGTGGGCTTCACCGACCCGCCCTTTGGCTTGGAGGAAGCGCCGTTGCCGTTGGGGAGCGCGGTGATTTTCACTTCGACGGGAATCGTTTCGTCCTTGAAATTTCCGGCCGCTATGGCGGCGAGAGCTTTTTTGTGGGAGTCAGCGGAGAACTGGTCGGCTTGCTCGCGGGTGATGCCGAATTTGCGGGCGATATTTTCCGTGCCGAGTCCCATATTAATGTAAGTGTCGGGAGAGTGATCGACGAGCCAGGGATTGGGCGAAACTTTGTTGCCGCCCATGGGCACCATGGACATGGATTCGGTCCCGCCAGCGACGATAACTTCGGCGGAGCCGGCACGGATGCGTTCGGCGGCGAGCGCGATCGCCTGCAAGCCGGAGGAGCAGAAGCGGTTGATGGTCATGGCGCTGGTTTCGACAGGGAGTCCGGCGCGAAGGGAGGCGATGCGCGCGACGTTCATGCCTTGTTCGCCTTCGGGCATGGCACAGCCGAGGATGACGTCATCGATTTCCTTAGGGTCGAGGCCGAGAACGCGGGCAAGTGCTTCCTTGATGGCCAGCGCGGCGAGATCGTCCGGGCGCGTGGCGCGGAGAGAGCCTTTGAAGGCGCGGCCGACGGGAGTGCGGACGGCGGAGACGATTACGGCTTCGGGCATGGTGACCTCGCGATTCGGGAGTTCTTCATTATTGTTGGGCCGATGTTGGGGAAAAAGCAACTCTGGGTTGGGAGAGATCAGAAAACAGAGATCAGCGAAAGGGCGCGTCTGTTCGGGGGCCGTCTGGGGAAGCAAGGTGGCCGTGGTACAGGGGAGACTCGGAGTATTGCTGGTCAGCATAAGGCCCCCCCGTTTTTCATAAGTGTTGCATTTAAAGGGCTTAGAGCTCGTGTAAGTGTTTTAGAATCAACACTTACGGGCTTTCATTAGGTGTTGATTCTAAAGGGGTTGCGCGCAGATAGGTTATTCGGTTGGAAGAAAAGCGGCGGCAAGCCGCCGCATTCCAAATATGGTTCTACCCACAGAGTGTTATAGCTAAAGGGTTAATCTGAGTCTAGGATTATTCTGGCGAAGGCCGAATAGACTTGGGGCTTGAACGGGTTCCAGCGGCACTGGGCGCGAGTTGTAAGGGAAGTTCACTCGGCGCGGAGGGCTTCGACGGGGTCGACGGCGGCGGTGCGGCGCGAGGGCAGGTAGCTGGCCAGGAACGCCGTGGCGATGAGGCCGGCGGATACGGCGACGTAGGTCAGCGGGTCGGTGGGATTGACCTTGAAAAGCAAAGTGGACATGAGCCGCATGAGGATGATGGCGACAACGAGTCCGCACGCGACACCGATGCCGGTCAAGAAAAGTCCGTGGCGCACAAACATGTTGGTGAGGGCCCGCTGCTGCGCGCCGAGGGCCATGCGAATGCCAATCTCGCGGCGGCGCTGCGAAACAGAATAAGCGATCACGCCATAGATGCCCACGACACCGAGCAGCAAAGCCATGGCTCCGGCCACGCCGAGCATGACCAACGTGAAAGAGGTACGCGCCATGGATTTTTTGTAGAAATATTCCACAGTGTGAACCTGGGCTAAAGGAAGATTGGGATTGACGGACCAGACGGCCTGGCGGATTTCCGACAGGAAATTTTCCGAACCGGCGCGGGAAGTGCGGAGAATAACGGCGACATCGCGGCTGACCGTAGTCGAATCGCTTTCAAAATGGTCCAGTAAAAGGGGCCAGTAGGCGGCTGTGGTTGCGGGCTTGCTGACGCCGTCGTAGTAGACGTTGCCAACGACGCCGACGATTTCGCGCCAATCGTCCTTGGTGCTGACACGGATTCGTTTGCCCAGGGCGGCGGTGGGATCGTGCCAATACTCGCGAGCGATGTTTTCGGAGACCAGCGCGACGGGAAGTTTCTTGTAAGTGTCGGTCCAGGTGAAATCGCGGCCAGCCACCAAGGGAGTGCCCATGGTGGACAAGAAGCCGGGCGAGACGAACTTGAACGCGCGAAGCGGGGGGAGTTCTCCCTCGGCATAGGTGCGGCCTTCGACGAAGATGGGATCGTGCCAGCCATTGCTATCCATGGGGATGGCAGTGGAGAGCGCGGCGGAAGCGACGCCGGGAACCGCTTCAACTTTGTGCAAGATTTGCTCTTCCATTCGGAGAACCGGCTCATTCTCCTTTATCTGCGCCTCGGGAATTGAAATGCGGAAGGTCTGCAGTTCGGCCGCATGGGAAAAGCCGGGATCGACTTTGGTCATGGCGCGGAAGGTGCGAATCATCAAGCCGGAGCAAATGAGCAGAACGAGGGCCAACGCGACTTGCACGACCACGAGAACGCTGCGGGCGCGATGCTGCTCGCGGCTTTGGCTCAGCGCGCGACCACCTTCGCGGATGCCGGTGCTCAATTGCGCCCCGGCGTATTTGAAGACGGGAATTGCGCCGAAGAGAAGACTGGTGAAGATGGAGATCGCAACGGTGAAAAGCAGGACCGGTCCATCGATGCCGATATCGTGAACGCGCGGGAGTCCATCCGGCGCAATCAACACGAGGGCGCGCAAGGCGCCCCAGGCAAGTCCCAAACCGAGCAGGCTGCTGAGAAAGCCAAGAGAAAGGCTTTCGAGCCACAGTTCGCCAGCGATGCGGCCCCAACTTGCGCCCAGAGCCGCGCGCAAAGCCAATTCCTGGCGGCGGCCTTCGACGCGAACAAGAAGCAGGTTGGCGACGTTGGCGCAAGCGATCAGGAGGACCATGCCGATGGAGCCCATCAGGACCCACAAGACGCTGCCTGCGTCGCCCACGACGTCCCGCTTCAGCGGACGAACGTTCGGGCCGATGTGGGCGTCATCGAAGAGCTTGACGCTGAACCCTGGCGGAGCTGGGAAGGTATTCCTAACGATGGGAAGCATGCGTGCGACATCGGTGTTGAGCTGCTCGAGGGTGGCGCCCGGCCTGAGCCGGCCGAGGGCTTCGTAGCTAAAGTTACCGAGGGAAACTTTGGCGCGTTCGAACCGGAAAGGGGTGAGGAGGGCAAGGTCGTCCTGGTCGAGAAAACGAAATCTTTGCGGCATGACACCAATGATTTGTTGCGACTTGCCGTCCACGATCATGGTTTTGCCGATAACGGAAGGATCGCCGCCGAACTTATGACGCCAGTATCCGTAACTGAGGATGACGGTTTCCTGCGTGCCGGGCGAGTCATCTTCCTTGGTGAAGGTGCGGCCCAGCAGGGGTGGAATGCCCAGTAGCGGAAGGGTGCCGTCGGAGACGCGCATTGCACGGACTTGCTCAGGTTCGGCTACGCCCGTAACACTGACGGAGTCGCTCTGATACATTCCGATATCCTGGAGAGTCTTCCCCTGCTCCCGATAGATGAAATAGTTGGAAGGGGACATATTCAGATCGGCGATCTGAAAGCCCGGAGCAGTGTGCCAGACGCCGACTAACTCTTCAGCGCGGGGATAGGGCAGAGGCTTCAAGAGAACGCCTTCGAGGACGCTGAAGACCACCGTGTTACCGCCGATGCCTGCGGCAAGAGTGATGACCGTGACGGCGGTGAACATCGGGGCGCGGCCGAGCCGCCGAAACACCTGTTTGAGCTGATTCGTCAAGAATTGCATTGGCCGCTCCCTTGTGCCGGCGCTCGGACGGATGAGCACACGTGTGGCCTTGCTACAGAGTGATACGAAGGAGACGGGGAGAAGTTCCTAAGAAAAATGTTCCCACGATCGCTCGGTGGGAAAGCTGGGGGCGGCTGGTCCTCACTTCCCCTTGAAGGGGACACCCTTGCGGGGGATGAAAATGGCGCGCGGGGGAGTAATGTCAAATTTTTTGGCGTAGTTTCCTTCGTTGTTGGCGATGCCTACGCGGCCGCGCGAGTCAATGTAGAGAAGGGAATCGCCGACGGAGACGTCCATGAAGGTTTTCACATAAGGAAGAGTCACCGGCTTCTTGTTGATTTGAATGGTGAGTTTGTCGCCGAGGTTGTAGCCGAGCTTCTTGAATTCGTCGCCGGGGATGTCGGTGATCAGGGAACCGTAAGGATCGTCGAGGCCGATGATGTCGCCTTCGATGCCCTTGTCGGTGGTGGTGGAGGCTTTGGGAGTAAGGCGAACGAGTTGGGAAACTTCCGGGCCGACGAGATTAAAATCCCAACCGTTGGAGAGGTGCGCGGCGGCAGGAGAGAAAATGTCGCGGCCGTGAAAAGTGGAAGAGACGGCGGCTTGAATCATCCAGGCGGGATTGGTGATTTCGCGGGCGGATGCCAGGCCGTCTCGGTCGAGGACGAGAGTGACCAGGCCGTTGTCGGGTAGAACAAAATACTGACCTTTTCTTGATTTCACGATGACGGCTTTGCGCGAAGTGCCCACGCCCGGATCGACGACCGCGAGGAATACCGTGCCGGTTGGATAATAGGGCGAGACTCCGGCGAGGAAGCGCGCGCCTTCTTCAATCTGGAATGGAGTGACTTGATGAGTGATGTCCAGGATACGCGCTTCCGGCGCGATGCCGATGATCACCGCTTTGCAGATGGCGACCGCGTCGTTGGCGGTGCCAAAGTCGGTCATGAAGACGATCGCGGGGCGGCCTGCGGCTTGAGATGATGCGGCGCGGGCAGCGGCTTCTTGCTGGGCCGGGGATTTCGAACAGCCGGCGATTAAAGCGCAAGCGAGCAGGAACACCACGAACGGACGAACGCGTGAAATCATTCATTTCTCCCGAACCTGATTTGAAAAAAAGTATACAGCAAGCGCAAAAGGAATGTACGCAAAATGCCGCGGTTGGCGAAGGGTTTTGATTGGATTCGAATGACAGTTTCAGTAGACTAGGGCGACTTCGGACCGAAGCTACGCAAGAAAAAGCAAGCCTGCCGCGCCCAGAGAAGGCCCAGCCCGATTGCGTAAGATCAAGTTCCCAATAGAGGAGAAAAAACGTGCGAAGAATTACGTTTTTTGCGTGGGTGTTGTGTTTGCTTGCGGCGAGTGCCATGGCGGACCAAGTCACTCTCAAAAATGGGGACCGGCTGACCGGAACGATCGTCAAGTCTGATGCCAAGACGCTGCTGATCAAGACAGCGTTTGCGGGCGACGTCAACGTTCAGTGGGATGCAGTAAGCGGGATCGAGTCAGCAGAACCGCTGCACCTGGCGTTGAAGGATGGTCAAACGATTGTGGGGACGGTGACGACGTCGGACAGCAAGTTCGATGTGGCCACAAAGGATACGGGACCTGTCGCCGCACCAATCGATACGGTCGTGGCGGTGCGCAACGACGCGGAGCAGAAGTCCTATGACGACCAGATCGAACGGCTGCGGCATCCTCATCTGACGGATTTCTGGAGCGGGGTTCTGGACACGGGCTTGAGCATGACGCGGGGAAATTCCGAATCGCTGACGTACTCGCTGGCGGGGAAAGCCGCGCGCGTCACCGAGCGTGACAAGCTCTCGTTCTACACGACAGCGATCTATGCGAACAGCAGCGTGAACGGCGTCAGCAACACGACAGCGCATGCCATCGCCGGCGGGTTTCGCGGAGACCTGAACGTGAGCGAGAAGGTTTTTGTTTTCGGTTTCACGGATTTCGCATATGACGCGTTCCAGCACCTGGATTTGCGGAACACCATCGGCGGCGGCCTGGGATATCACGTGATCAAGACGGCCAACACGACTTTTGATGTTTTTGGCGGCGGCGACTTCGAGCAGGAGTATTTCTCGCCCAATCCTCCGGCGACGCCGACGAACACGACGCGCAAGAGCGGAGAAATTGTGATCGGCGAAGAACTGGCAACAAAATTGAACAGCCGTATATCACTCAACGAGAAGTTTGCGTTCTATCCAAACCTTTCCGACACGGGTAATTACCGCTTCCAGTTCAGCACGGTGGCGGCGACAAAGCTCAAAGGATGGCTGAGCTGGCAGGTAAGCTTTCTTGACGGCTACTTGAGCAACCCGCTTCCCGGCTTGAAGAAAAACGACTTGCTTCTGTCCACCGGTATTCGATTGACATTCGGCAAGGGCGCGTTCTAAAAGGTAGGCACCTAGAGTTCTATCCTTCACAGCTAAGCGAAGAAAGGGAGGAAATCATCATGATTTACTGGATCGTGGTTGGGCTTATCGCGGGGTGGCTCGCCGGACAAGTGATGAAGGGCGGCGGCTATGGCGTGCTGGTGGACATCATCCTTGGGATTCTTGGTGGCATCATCGGCGGCTGGGTCTTTGGGATGCTGGGGATTTGGCCCGGCGGAGGAATGATCGGGTCGATCATCGTGGCGTTCATCGGCGCGGTGATACTGGTGTGGATTACGCGCCTGGTGAAGAAGGCGTAGCCGGGAATTCAGAATTGCAAAGCGCCTTGCTGCGGCGAGGGTATCGCCGGGGCCGCGCGTTATTTGTCCTGAAACTTTTGGTGTAATGAACTGGAATCCATGTGCGTGACCAGGAACCACTCGACGGTGGGGCCGCGCCGATGTTTCAGGCGCGTGCGGGTCGCCTGGGCGGCGGAGGCGAGTCCCAGTTTTTCCTGCGTGATGGCCAGCTGCTGCAGCGCCAAGGGTGACTGCGGATCAGCGGCTAGCTCGTCCTTGGCGCTTGTAAGATCATCTTGCGCGAAGAGCAAGTAACCGCGAGCGGACTCGTAGGCATTCTCGATGACGAGATCGCGCGAGGATGTCGCGAGACCTTCGAGTTCGGAAATGGCCTCGACGGCATTTTCGGTGAAGCGGTTCAGTGCCGCGACTCGCGCGCGTTCGCGAAGAACGGTTGCGCGAGCGACCCCACGGTCCGCTTCGCTCATTCCCGCGAGAGGTTGCGCCAGAAAAACGGACAGGAGCCCTAGCTGATCGATCTCGTTCTGCACGTTAGGGGCGAGCATGGCGCGTCCCAGCTCGATATCAAAGCGCTCATTCGGCTCCTTCTTGCTGGCGGCTTCTTCGGATAGATCGTAAAGGGCCTTGCATCCCTGGACCGGCTGCCCTTCCCAAAAATAAACAAGCGCCTTCTGATATTTTGCATACAGTTCGTCACGGGGATTGTCTGCAATCTGGATAGCGCGGTCATATTCCTGCCGGGCGTTGCCGAAATCTCCCATGAGAGTCAGCGTGTCACCCAAGCCGAGCTGCGAGGGGAAGTAGGTTGGATCGACTTGCAGGGCGGCACCGTAGTGCTCAAGCGATCCACGGTCGTCCCCAGAGAGGCGCAAAATTTCGCCGAGCGAGTCTTCGGGGTTAGCGGAGGTGGACTGCAATTCCATGTAGCGCTTCAAGGAGGCAACTGCTTTGAGGGGTTCCCCGATCTGGACGTACAGGTAACCGAGGCGGTTCAAGGCCGCGGGGAAATTTGGATCGATTTCCAGGGCCGTCTCCATGAGCGTCCGCGCCCGATTCTCATCCTGCTGAAGAAACAGCCATTCCCCGGTGAGATAAAGGATGTGCTTGTTCCTGGGATAGCGCTTCAAGAGATCGTTCATGCTCATGATGGCGGGGAGAAGATCGCGTTCCTGAATGCTGGTCATCCAACGGACCAGGAGTTGCTCGTCAGAAGCCGATTGGGAAAGCAAGGATTTTGCTTTCGCCAGCGCCGAGGAATCGGGAAGGGTGCGTCGGGCAGCGAAGGAAAGCATGGCGTAGCCAAGCGCTGAGCGCGGATCCTTTTCCGTGGCGTGGCGCGCATGCACTACGGCGTCGTCATACATAGCGTTTTCATACTTGTCGATGGCCAGTTCCAACGCCCCGCGGGCTTCTTCGGATCGCGTGGAAAGCGCAATGGCTCCAAACAAGTGTTGGGGAACCGGGGCGATCGCGGGCGTTTTTTCGGTAGAACGCACGGCGGTCTCTTCGACGCGAGCTGCGGAAGTTTGCGCCCCTGCGCTGGCTGCAAAGAAAGAAGGGAAAATCAGAAGAAAGAAGCGGGTAGTGAAGCGACGCATCATGCGGACTCCCGTCGGGCTCATGGAAGCAGAGTGATCTCCAATATGAACTTAGCGTGGCACGGCAGATGTGGAAACTGGCCGAAGGGACAGGTGTGCGCGATGATGAACAAGAGGCCGGCAAAGGGAGAACGGAGGGGGGAGGCGCACGGTTGGACACAGCGTGCGTGACGGGTACTTGCCTGGGAACGTTGCCGGTGAACATACTTCGGTTAACCTGCCTGAAAGCGAGAGTGGGGAATGATGCGTGTGAAGGCTTCTGCGAAATGTCTGCGCGTGGCAGCAGTTCTGTGTTTTATTTTCGTTCTGGCTCACTCCGTGGTTCCAGCCGTAAAGAACATGGCGATTGTTGTGTCGGCGGGGAGCAAGATCACGGATGTGCCGCTTGCCGACCTGACAAAGCTGTGCAAGGGCGTGCAGAAAGCGTGGCCTGATGGCAAGGCCTTTACGCTGGTTATGAAAGATCCGGAGTCTCCGGGGATGCGCACGGCGGTGCAGAAGCTCTTTGGGGCCGAGCCCGGGGACATCAAATCAACCATTGCAAAGCTGAATGAAGCGCGCATGATGGTCAAGATTGTGGAGAGCGACGAGGAACTGCTGCGCACCGTGGGCGCCACACCCGGAGCCGTTGGGATTCTGGACGTGTACTCGATCAACAGTTCGGTGAAAGTGTTGCGCGTGGATGGCAAGCTGCCGTTCGATTTGGGTTATGTGTTCAAAGGGAACTAGAAGCGAGCCAGGCTTAGGCCGGGCTGGCAACGCATTTCTTTCGAAGTGAACGGCCTCTCCAGAAGATCAGAATTCCAAAAAACCGTGCGACTCAAACCGGTAGAGCGCGTCACTACGACGCAGTGGCGCCCGGCGTGCGCAGGGCGCGAAGGGCGGCGTATCCGAGAAGCGCAATGGCGAGGCCAAGTGCGATCCATAACAAATTGGGGTGACGTTCTGTGAATGGGCGAGGGTCGGCGTAGTTCGCGGTCAGCTCTTCTGTGCCGAGGCTGAGGTGCAGCAGCTCCTCGTTGGGCTGGATGTGAAGCGTTCGAGCAAAGTCGTATTGCGGCGCTGAAGCGCGGGCATTGCCATAGAGCAGGCGATACGCGCGATTTTCCCGGGGACGGAAAAGGACGAAGCGCAGCCTCATGGCGACCGACATTCGAACGGATGAAAGAGGCGCATCGTTTCCGTTCAGAATCTCCGCGCGGAAATATCTCGCTCCCCAGGAATCGCAGCACCGTACGCGGAGAGATTCTTCCGTTTTTCCTCTCGTGGTGTAGCGGTAAATCTCCCCGCCCCCAGCGGATTGCCACTCCTTTTCATCCATGCTCGTCAAAATCCTCACAGCCCGATAAAACTCCGGCTGGTCCGTCTCGAAGTTCAACTCGGCGACGGGAATCGTGGAGCTCCCGAGATCTACGGTCCATTGCGTTCGCGATGGCACGCCGGTTGATTCCGGAGGCCGCAGCGCAATAAGAGGGGCGGCAGCAAGATCCTCTTTCTGGGTGTTCTGCGTAACAAAAATTTCAACGCTGGTAACAGGGAATTGATGTGCGGGCTCCTTGATGCGCAATCGCAAGTAGCGGGCATTGTTCTCGGAGTAATGGATGGTCTGGCTGCCATCGAGGTTTTCCCTTCGAAAGCGCGAGATAGGCGCGCGAGGATTGACGATGCGCCAGAGGTGGGCGTCGTCGCTGGCCGCGATTTCCACCCAATTGATGAAATCGGATTCTGGGGTTTGCACGCGGAGGCTATTGTGAAAACCTGGCCGATCGCCGAGATCGACGATGACTTGGGTGAATTGGCCGGGGACGAAGCTGTTCTCCCTGAGGGTAGAGGGAAGGGCGACGTTCTGAGCCGGCGGGGCAAGCAAGTTTCTTACTTCGTAAGGCTGTTCGTTGCCAAGGTCGTCGATGACTCGCAAGTCGGCGAGATAGTTTTCGGAGTGAGCGAAGACTTCGCGATCGAGTGTCGCGTAGTTAAGAATTCCGGATCGCGCGGATTCGATGGGGCGCGAATAGCGCCAGGAGCGCCAGGGGTCAGGCAAGTCCGCGGCAAACGTGGCGGCGGCGAGCGCGGCGAAGACGAGCGATAGAGAAAGGGTTCTGCGCATCATGAAGAGGGTCGCTCGCGAGCGACTTTGCGCTGGTAGAGAAAGGAAACGACGAGCAGGACCAGGCCGAGAATGAAGAAGGAGACGATTCGATAGAAGCGTTCGAGATACGAGCTGTCATAGAGGAAGACTTTCGTGACCACCAGGCCGAAGAGCGCGAGCGCCTGCCAGCGCAGCAGCGCGGATTGCCGGCTGACGCCGAGGGCAATCAGGCCGGAAGCGTAGGCGGTCCAGAGAAGGGAAAGCGACAAGTGCTGTGCCAGGCCGGAATCGATGCCCAGGCCGGAATGGGAACCGAAGTGATCCCAGAGTTCGAGCGAGAGCGCCAGGAGGGCAAAGAAATTGATAGCCACGGCGAAGACGCCGAGGGCGTTGAATTCATCGTGGCCAACAGACGAGACATGCTCGCGCGCGGCGTAAAGCACCACTCCGAAGCAGGCGATGAGCACGGCGTAAGCTGCGAACCGCTCATTGAACAGGAATTGCGGTGCGGGCAATGGAAAGATCAGTAGCCGGACGGCGGCGAGGGCGAGCAGGAAGTAGCCGCCCGTGCGCAGAAATCCCGTCAACGAGCGAAAGCCCGTCCAGACGAGGACGGCGCCTTCGACGGCGAAAGCCAGCGTGATCCATTTGCCTTCGAGGCGGATGGGAATGGCTAGAGTGGCGAAGGTCAGAGCCAGCCCAGCGAATAGCAATCGGGTAAGGGGCGATGCGCCGGATTTCGGCGGCGGTGCGAGCCGTGCCACGAGTACGTGGGCGCCCGACAGCGCGAGCACCAGGAGTGTCAGCGGCCAGCGGTCCTGCGGCCAGAGCATGACATAGAGTGCCGCGAGATAGGCAAAAGAGTTGACGAGAACCACGATGACATCCAGTTCCTGCAGCATGGAGAGGCGCACGGCGCGAAGAACGGGGAGCACAGCGTAGAGAAGAAAGAAGAGCGTGGCAAAGATCACCGTGCGCTCGAGTCTATTCGGGCGGTAAAACTCCGAGTACCAGCCCCAGAAGTAGAGTTGGCTGAGAAGAAAGGAAATGGGGGTAAGCGTGCGCCAGTCACGGCGCATTTCGATCACCAGCAATCCCGCGCCGAGAATCAGTAGATAAGTGAAGAGCACAACCTGGGCGTCCTTGCCTTCGCTGACGAGGATGGGCGTGAGAAACCCGCCAAAGAGTGAGAGGAGAGCGATGCGCTGCGAATTGCGGCCCAGGGCGACGGCTGCCATCCCGGCGGTGATGACGATCATGGCTGCAAAGCCGACGTCCAGGCTGAAGAGCTTGTAGTACTGGCAACCGGCCCAGATCGAGAGATAGAGGACCGCTGCACCCAGTCCGGCAATGCCCTCGGAGAAGTAGGCGTAGCCGCGCTGCAGTAGCCAATGGCTCCACGGGAGCATCGCGGCGCCGAGCAGAATCCCGATGGCCACGCGGCCGCTGGGGCCGATCCAGTTGTTGTCAAACGCATATTTGAGGAAAAAAGTGACCGCGCTGATGATGGCAATAATACCGATGCGGTTCAGCCAGCGGCCGCCGATAAGCGTTTCCATGTCCCGAACGGAGGAACTTTTCGATTGTGAACTGTGCAGGGGCGGTGCCGCGAACACGTCTATCCGAGGAGGAAGGGTCGAGACTTCATGGGGCTTGGGAAGTTCCCTGGACGGATGGAGCGGCGGAGACGAGGCTGGCGAAGTCGAAGGAATATGAGCGACTGGGAACGCTGGGGCAGGCGCCGACGATTCCGGCTTTGGCGGCGGAGCGGTAACTGACTCGCGAGACGCGAAGGCCCTCTCGATCGCGCTGAGCTGCCGCTCTAGCGTATTAATACGGCCTACCAAATCGTGGAGGGGAGCCTTATTCAGTTCGTCGGACAGCTTCTGAACTCGGATGAATGCGGCGATGGCAAGGATGGGGGTCAGGATCAGGAGGATCGCCGCGAGAACGCCGAGAAATTCCATAGGAGACGCGAGGGTTTCGCGAAGGTCGCATTAGAACACACTTAGACAAGTGGAACAACGGCAGCAGAAGTCCGCTGGCCGCGTCCCTTCCTGAAGGGATTCGGGATCTTCGCGAAGCATGCCCGCGAATTGACGGCAAGCGCCGTGTGGGCGTGTGGGATTGATACGCAAGGGGTTCCGGCGTCACTAATAATGGAGAATTTGCCCCCTGTACCAAGGTACAGGTTTTCCACAGGTGGTACAGGGAAAAAGAGGCGAAAACGGGGGCGAAAGTTGATGGAAATTAACTATATTTGTTTTCTGTAAGTTACAATGGTTCAAACTGAAACGGCCGGTACTAGTAGCGTGGTTTATCCCTCAAAATGTGTCTACTGTACCATCGCGTTTTGGGCTGGAAAGCTGTCAAATGGTACAGGTGCGGCGGACAGAAATGGACCTAACGGACAGGGCCCTGCATCTAAGGAACGAAAGAAGATTTGAGTAGGAACAACCCACTGAGGGGCAATCGTTGAATGCGGTGGGGAACGGGAATCGAGGGGAAGAAGATGAAGACCAAGGACAAAAGCCGTAAATGGATGTGGGGGTTCCTGGCGACTGTAGTCGCGCTGCAAGCGTATTTCGTCTGGGAAATCCTGGCTGCCTTTGCCCTGTTTTTCGTGGGATTCGCCGCGATCGCGGCCGTGATCGGGAGCCTGTACATGATGCACAGGATTTGGGCCACGGCGGTTGAAAAGCTCGCCAACAGCCAGCACCCGGTGATGGTAGCCACCCGGCAGGGAATCGACAGTGTCGAAGATCTGGCGCGCCGGCCATTTCGGCGTCCCGGATCGGCACCAGCCCGTTAAGCTTGATTGATGACCTTCTGGCTTCGGCCAGAGCACTCGCAGGAACCGTCAACCTGCCTCCTTCAGGAATGACGAGGGATCTGCGGCAAGAGTGAAAAGGAAAAAGGCCAACCGCCCTGAGAGAACGGTTGGCCTTTTTCCTTTGGTCTCGGGGGATTCCGGCGAAGAGAGATGGGCCGGTTCCCCGTCTAGACTATTCCTAGTGCGTCAGCGGGTCGATATCTGAATTAGGGATGATTTCGGGTTCATCCTGGGTGCGTGAGTCCCCGTTGGCTTCATATAGTCCTTTACCATTGTCCTTGAGGAGCCCGTCGAGCGTGGCTTTCGAATGCTCATCCACGGCGCTGACGGCCGCCACCAGGCACGAATACAAAAAGGCTTTCATGCCTTTGCGGAACTGGTCGGTGGAGCGCTCGGCAGCGCGAGCCACGTCGGACTCCAGGGCCAGGCGCCTGGCATCGCACGCGGCGCGGCTCTCCGCGTCGAGCGAGGAGAGCGCGGAAGCCGCCCGTTCTTTCGTTTCCGAGAGCGCCATATTCACATGCATTTCGGCCTGCCGTTGGAAGGCCCCCAGAGCGGAGTTCACGGCGCTCTGCGCCAACGCCTGGACTTCGGCGGAGCGTGCATCCAGTTTCAATAGAGCTTCGTCGGTTACCGATTGCGCGCTTGCCAGCAGGCGTTCGTAGCGCCGTTCCGCGGCACGGGCCGTCGCGCCTTCGAATTCCACGGACGCCTGGGTAACCGCCTCGTTCATCTTTGCGTGGATCTGCGGCTCAATTTCCCGCGACATTTTTTCCACGAATTCCTGTGCCCGGGCCAGTTCACGCCGCAAGTCTCCCGCTTGCCTCTCAAGCCTCTGGGCCATGTCTTCCGCTTGGCCTCGATAGAGTTCCATCTGCTCCTTCCACTGCGAGGCCACATCGCCGGAGAATTGTTCCTTCGTGGAGATTCGCATGGATTCAATTCGCGCGGGGAAAAGCTCTTCGACTTCCTTTACGCTCGAAGCGCGAATCTCCTCGATGGAACGGAGCGCCTGGCGAACAGCTTCGCCGACGTGTTTGGCCACTGCTGCTTGCGCGGCTTTTTCCGCGGCGAGCTGCAACTTGCCCTGCAACGCGTTGACGAGCCCATCGGGCGTGATGACCACGCGCCGCTGTTTTGGCGGCTCCGGCTCCTGGGGGGCCGGCGATTTTGCCGCACCTGCGGCTGGGGACGGAGAAGGAAATGTGGCGACTTCGGCCATCTTCGGCTCCGGACGAGCTGGGAGCTCCACGAGGTTGGCAGGCAGAGTGGCCGGTTCCTCTGCAGGCTCGACGCCTGTTCCGAGGCTGGCCATGGAGGAACTCATGCCTTCAGCGGCCAGCCAGTCCTGCGGTGGCGCAGCTATGCCCCAGACATTTCCCGGGATTTCCAACTCCACGCCGACCTGCTGCAGTTCGCGCGCGCTGTGGGACATGTGTACGGACTTCACAATCGCACGCAGGGCCGGCGGTTTCGGCTCCACCTCCAGACCGACCACCTGCATCGTAATCATTGAGCCAACCCCGTAGTCGTGGCGGGACGGATACCGGCAGCCGTGCAGATTCAGGCTGGTGGAGACGGTGCGTTCCACGAACGGCTCGCCCAGGCGGTTTTGGCCAAAAATGATCAGCGGAACGGACCGTTCAATGCGCGTGCTGCGGCGAGCGTCTTCGCCGGTGGTGTTCCCAGGAGCACTAGCGAGAGTCGAGTGGCTCACGTCTCCTCCCAAGAAAACGATTTTCGAAGGACATTCGGATGAAAACACCTCTGCTTTGATGTTGAAAAGCTTACGCGAGGATGCAAACTCCACAAAACCGCAATCCAGATTTCGCCGCGGCTGAGTGAAGAAGGCTTCCCTCTGGACCCCACGCGGCTGATGTTAGCCGAAGCTTGGGCGGTTGTCGATGTCCGGCTTGCGCTTAGCCATGTTTTCCCTGGTTTCGGACGGGGTGTTGGAAGGACGCGACGATTGACTGTATCTCTGGTAGGCTGTGCGTCCTTGAGGGAGGAATTTGACATGCGCCGTTTCGTTGCTGCTTTTTTGTTGAGTCTGGTTACCTTTCTTGGAGCTTCCGCTCAGACGCCGCATAGTATTGCTATCCGCGCAGGAAAGCTGATCGATGGCAAGAGCGAAAAGCCCATTGAGAACGCGCTGATCGTGATCGAGGGAGACACGATTAAATCCGTGACGCCCAGTGGCAAGGCCCCATCAGGAATGGAGACCATTGACCTTTCGAAGGCCACGGTGCTGGCTGGATTCATCGATGCGCACACCCATGTGATGCTGAACGGCGACATCACCTCCGAGGAGTACGACACCCAATTGCTTAAGGAGTCGATCCCCTACCGCGCGATCCTTGGCGCGCGCAACGCGGACATCGCACTGTTGCACGGATTTACGACTTTGCGCGACGTCGAAACCGAAGGCGCGATGTTTGCCGACGTGGATGTAAAGATGGCGATTGCCAGAGGCGAGGTTCCCGGCCCGCGCATGCAGGTGGCCACGCGCGCGATGGCTCCGACGGGAATGTATCCGTTGCTCGGATACTCGTGGGAGCTGAAAGTGCCGACGGGCGTACAGAGCGTGGACGGAGTGGACGGCGCGCGCAAAGCCGTTCGCGAACAGGCGATGTATGGAGCCGACTGGATCAAGTATTACTCGGACAGGCGGTATCACTTCGAAGGCGACGTGCTGCATTCGATGGTGAATTTTACGGACGAGGAAGCGCGGGCGATTGTGGACGAGGCCCATCGCCTCGGAAAGAAAGTGGCGGCGCACGCGATTGGCAGCGACGGCATCGCCGCCGCGCTACGCGCCGGTGTGGACACCATCGAACACGGCGACGGCCTCACCGATGCGCTGATGGATGAAATGGCGAAGAAAGGAGTTTATTGGGTGCCGACGATTACCGTAGGCGTTTATGTGGCTCCAGGCCGCGGCGGTAACTGGCCGAAAATGGCGGATTTGCAGCGCGAGAACTTTCCGAAAGCCATCAAGAAGGGAGTGAAAATCGCCTTGGGCACAGACGCCGGCGGTTTCGATTGGAAAGTGCTGAACGAAGCCAAGGAGTTCGAATACTACGTGCAGTACGGCATGACTCCGATGCAGGCGATCCGCGCGGGCACGTCCGTCCCTGCTGAGTTGCTCGGCTGGAGCGACAAACTGGGAACCGTCGAAGCAGGGAAGTGGGCGGACATCGTAGCCGTTTCGGGCGATCCGCTGAAAGACATCACGGAATTACAGCGAGTGGTATTTGTGATGAAGGGCGGCACGGTCTATAAGAATGATGTGAAATGAGAATTGGAATCTGCGCTTTCTCCTCTCGAGCCCAGATGGAGAAAGTGGGCGCTCGAGGGCGAGACGCCGATTGCAGTTGAGCCGATGCCGTATTGCAAAGCGAATTCGCCAATCATAGTGAGAAAGCTTGCGCTGGTTCCAGGTTCACCAGCGATCCTCGTCAACATGGCGCTACGAAGCCGGAGCCATTTTGGATGCTTACACTGCGCCTAAAGCTGGGTCTAACGCTGTAGTATTAACACTGGCTACAGCGAGGCGGGCGATGCTCAACCTGGTGCAAGACCTTAAATTCGCGTTGCGCATGCTGGTCAAGAATCCCGGGTTCACGCTCGTCGCGGTCCTTACCCTGGCGCTGGGAATTGGCGCGAACTCCGCGATTTTCAGCGTCGTGGACGCGGTGATGCTCCAGCCGCTTCCTTACAAGGATCCCGGGCAACTTCTCTTTCTTTCTGGCTTGCTGCGGCAAACCGGGACACCCGGAGCGAGTTTGTCTTTCACGAAGTTCACGCAAATCCAGGAGCAGAGCCACACGCTTGAGGGTAGCGCGGCGTTTTACGGCACCACGCTGAGCCTCGTCACGGAACGCGAGCCCGAAGCGGTTAGTGGCAATCGCGTCTCTCGCAGTTTTTTCCGCGTTCTCGGCATTACTTCGATTCGCGGCCGCGATTTTCTTCCCGAGGAGGAAGCCAGCGGCGCTTCGGACGCGGCCATCATCTCCGATGGATTCTGGCACAGCCACTTCGCGGCGGACGCGGGCGCGCTGGGTCGCTCGCTCAACATTGATGGACGCCAAGTGACGGTGGTTGGCATTCTTCCCTCACGCTTTCGATTCCCGTTGCAGTTTCCGGAGCCCGACATCTGGATGCCCGGAGTTTCCGATCCATCGTTCCTGCGCCCGGAGCAGGTTCGAACTGGAGCGGGCTACTTGAATGTGATTGCGCGATTGCGGCCCGGCGAATCGCTGGCGGCTGCGAAGGCCGAGCTGGACACCATTGATGCGCGCTATCGCAGCCAGTTTACGGGCTTCGTTGATTCGGAAAAATTCGGTATTTCCACTGTGCCGCTTGAGGAAAGTCTCGTGGGACCGCTGCGTCCGGGTTTTGCTGTGCTGCTTGCGGCAGTGGGATTCATCCTGTTGATCGCATGCGCCAATGTTGCAAACCTTTTACTCGCTCGCGCGACGTCACGCGAGCGGGAGATGGCTCTGCGGAAAGCGATTGGAGCATCTAGTGGCCGCCTGGTTCGACAATTGCTCAGCGAGAGCCTTTTGCTTTCCTTGCTCGGTGGTGTGCTTGGCGTGGCTCTTGCCGCGGCGGCGCTCCCCGCGCTCCGTGCGTTTAGTCCGGGCTCCGTGCCGCGACTGTCGGAAACGCGGCTGGATGTTCCGGTGATGATTTTTTCGGTGCTGCTCAGTGTAGTCACCGGGATCTTGTTCGGCCTTGTGCCAGCGTTGCAGGCTTCGACGGGCAATCTACACCAGACGTTGAAGGAAGGAACGCGCGGCTCCTCCTCCGGCGGTCATCGCGGGAAGTTGCGCGCCTTGCTGGTCGTAGCGGAAATGGCCGTCGCTCTGATCCTGATGACTGGCGCCGGATTGCTCATGCAGAGTTTTTCCCGGCTGATGAAGGTGAACCCTGGCTTTTCTTCCGATCACTTGATGACGTTCCTCGTGAATCTTCCGCCAGCTCGCTACGCGCAGCCGGAAATTCAGACCCAGTTCTACCGCCAGTTGACCGAGCGCGTTAAATCCATCCCCGGCGTAGATTCCGCGGGCTTCACGAGTTATCTGCCGCTCTCCGGCGCGATTCGGTTCGTGTATTTTTGTCCGGAGGGAACCGTCTGCCAGGGCGTTGGAAAAGACCCGCTGACTGCCATGCGCCAGGTCAGCACCGGTTACTTCGACACCGTGCGCACGCCGCTTTTGCAGGGCCGCGTGTTCACGGAACGCGACACTGCGTCCACACCGCCAGTCGTGGTCGTCAACCAGACCGTCGCGGATCGCTATTGGCCCGGCCAGAATCCCATCGGCCGGCACCTTGCCAATTCGCGTGACATGATTCAGCGTGAAGTTGTCGGCGTGGTCGCCGATGTGAAATTCAACGCGTTGAACGTTGCCAGCTCGGAAGAGATGTATCTGCCGCTGGAACAGATTCCCTGGCCCACGACCACGCTGATTGTCCGCTCGGCGGCGAATCCCGAAGCGCTGGTGTCCGCGGTTCGCGCCAAAATCGCGGAGATCGATCCCACTCTTCCTATCTCCAGCATCGCCACAATGGAGTCCGTGGTGGCCACATCCGTTGCCCAGCCGCGCATCCTGTCGGAGTTCGTCGGGGTTTTTGCGGGATTCGCGCTGCTGCTCGCGGCCATCGGAATTTATGGGGTGATGGGTTACTCCGTCGCGGCACGCACGCAGGAGGTGGGTATTCGCATGTCACTCGGCGCCGAGCCGCGTGACATTTTGAAGCTGGTCGTAAGACAAGGGATGCGCCTTGCCCTGATTGGCGTCGCCATCGGCGTCGTTGCTTCTCTGGCCCTGACGCGGCTGATTTCCACTCTTCTCTTCGGCGTGAGCGCGTCCGACCCGCTGGCATTCGCTCTCGCGGCGGCCGCGCTGGTGGCTACGGCGCTCGTTGCGTGTTATCTTCCGGCGCGCCGCGCCACGCGCGTCGATCCGATGATTGTCTTGCGTTATGAATAACTCGCGCTCGGTTCGAATGCCGGTCCAAATCTTTCAGCGGACATTTCGAAAAGTTTTCAGTAGAACGCCACGCCACCATCCACGTTGATGGACTGTCCGGTCATCGCGCTGGATTGCTCTGAACACAGGAACAGCGCTGCGCGCGCAATTTCGTCTGCAGTCTGCGCGCGTCCCTGCAGCAAACCGTTCAGAAAGCCGGCCAGTTGTTCCTCCGCGCTCACTCCCATCCTCTTCGCCAGAACCGCGCCCAGCTCCTTTGACATTTGCGTTTCCGTCACCGGCCCGGGGCAGATGGCGTTCACCCGCACGCCTTGCCGCGCCCCTTCCGCCGCCATCACGCGCGTCAGCCCCAGCATGCCCGCTTTTGCCGCCGCATACGCAGAGCCCCACGCATAAGCCGTCTTCGCCGAGAGGCTGGAAATATTCAGGATCACGCCGGATTTCTTCGCATACATTTCCGGCAGAACCAGTTTCGACAGTAAGAAGGCCGCGCGCAGGTGGATGGCAATCACTTTGTCAAATTCCGCCAGCGGATAGTCTTCCACCGGCACGACCGGCCCGTAATGCCCCGCGTTATTTACCAGAATGTCGACCTTGCCAAATTTTTCGCGGCACGTGGCTACGACGTGCGCGCACTCCGCCTCCATCGTCAGGTCTGCGGCAGCGTAGGCTGCGCGCCCACCGCCGCTGGAAATTTCTCCCGCAGCCGCGCTGAGTTCTTTCTCTGTCCGCGCAGTCAAAAACACCGCGGCGCCTTCTTTCGCAAAAAGCTGCGCGATGGCGCGGCCAATCCCGCGGCCCGACCCGGTAATCAGCGCAACACGATCCTGGAGTTCCATAAGGGAATCGAGGATAGAGGGAAGCGCGGAAGGAGGCAAGCCGGCAGGCCCGAAATCCAGGTGCGCCACAGGTTATCGCGCTGGCCAACAACTGTACTTTCGATCAGGTGCAATGTTTTCGCTTCGAGCCTAATCTGGAGTTATAACTGGCAGGGCCGAAGGTTCGCTCTTTCGCAATCCCTATCGTCCCTCTCTGAAGATTCGGCTCCTTCTGCGTCCAGCCGCGGAAACCGAATCGGGGGTAACGCTCGTGCGCCGAATTCTCGTCGCGTTCAAATCCGCCGCGATTTTCTGCTGCGCCGGCCTTGCCGGCTGTACCGGCCTCACGAGTCCTGCCGGTTCGGGAAATACCGCCCGTGCCTTGGCACCGTCGATCATGGCGCAACCTGCGAACCAGACGGTCACTGCGGGCCAGCCTGCCACGTTCACCGTCACGGCCAGCGGTACCGCGCCGCTCTCTTATCAATGGCGCAAAAATGCCGCCAACATCAGCGGCGCCATAGCGGCCAGCTACACGACACCTGCCACGAGCATGGCCGACAACAGCGCGAAATTCGACGTCGTAGTCAGCAACAGCGTGAACAGCGTGACGAGCACTCAAGCGACCTTGACCGTGAACGCCGCTCCCGTCGCACCCTCCATCACCACGCAACCCACCAATCAAACGGTAACCGCTGGCCAGACCGCCACATTCAGCGTCGTGGCCACCGGCACTGCTCCGCTCGCCTATCAATGGCGCAAGAACACGGCAAATATCAGCGGCGCAAACTCTTCCAGTTACACCACACCTGCGACCACGGCCGCTGATAACACAGCGAAATTCGATGTCATCGTCAGCAACAGCGTAAACAGCGTAACGAGCACTCAAGCAACTGTGACCGTGGACGCCGCTGCCGTCGCTCCGTCCATTAGCACGCAGCCTGCCAATCAATCGGTAACCGCCGGCCAGACCGCCACATTCAGCGTCGTGGCCACCGGCACCGCTCCGCTTTCCTACCAGTGGCAGAAAAACGGCTCGGACATCCCCACCGCGACAGCGGCGAGCTACACAACGCCGGTCACCACAACGGCTGACAGCGGCACGATGTTCCGCGTCGTCGTTTCGAATACCGTGGGAAGCATCACCAGCAATTCCGCCACGGTCACCGTCAATCCTGGCACTTCCACATCCACCGTCGACGTCGTTACCTATCACTATGACAACAGCCGCTCCGGCCAGAACTTGAATGAAACCACTCTGACTCCCGCAAATGTGACTTCCGCAACCTTCGGGAAAAAGGGCGAATTCGCCGTGGATGGAAAGGTGGATGCCCAGCCACTCTATCTCTCGCAGGTCACCGTCGCCGGGCAAAAGAAGAATGTGCTCTACATCGCCACTGAGCACGGCTCGGTCTACGCGTTTGACGCCGACTCCATCAACGGAACCACTTCCACTTTCCTGTGGAAGACCTCCACTCTTGGCACGGGCGAAACCACCAGCGACAATCGCGGCTGCGGCCAGGTCTCGCCGGAGATTGGCATCACCGCGACGCCGGTCGTCGACCGTTCCCGCAATGCCATTTACGTGGTGGCCATGTCGAAGAATTCCAGCGGCACCTATTTCCAGCGGCTGCACGCGCTGAACCTGTCCACCGGCGCGGAACTCTTCGGCGGCCCGCAAAACATCACGGCAACGTATCCCGGCACCGGCGCCAATAGTTCCGGCGGAAACGTCGTCTTTGATCCCAAGCAATACAAGGAGCGGCCCGGCCTGTTGCAAATCAGCGGAACGATCTACACCACATGGTCATCCCACTGCGACATCAGTCCTTACACCGCCTGGGTTATGGCCTTCAGCGCGGACACCCTCGCGCAAACCAGTGTTTTGAACCTGGTGCCCAATGGCAATGAAGGCGGCATCTGGATGGCCGGAGCCGCTCCCGCCGCGGATTCTTCCGGAAACATTTACTTTATCGTAGGCAACGGCGATTTCGGCACCACACTCAACACCAGCAATTTCCCCGCAAATGCCAATTGCGGCAACTGCTTCGTAAAACTGGCTTCGGGACAGCTCAAGTTGCTCGACTACTTCACTCCCTTGAACACCGTCGCGGAATCGAACGCGGACACCGATTTTGGCTCAGGCGGGCCGCTCCTTCTCCCCGATGTCCTCGACGCCAGCGGCCAGACTCGCCACTTGGCGGTCGGCGCCGGCAAGGACGCCAATATTTACGTCGTGGATCGCGACAGTATGGGCAAGTTCAATGCCAACCAGGACAACAACTACCAGGTGATCTCCGGCCAGATCGGTGGGGTGTGGTCCAAGCCGTCCTATTTCAACGGCACCGTCTTTTACGGCGCCGTGAACGATGCGCTGAAGGCATTTCCAGTGGCCAGCGCAAAGCTCGCGGGCACTCCCTCCTCGCAATCCGCTCACAGCTTCAGCTATCCCGGCACTACGCCAAGCATCTCCGCTAACGGCACGACCAATGGAATCGTCTGGGCCATTGAGAACAGCGGCGCTATCCTTTTCGCCTACGACGCCACCAACCTCACCAAGGAGCTCTACGACTCGAATCAGGCCGCCGGCAATCGCGACCACTTCAGCGGCAACAAATTCATCACCCCGATGGTTGCGAACGGGAGAGTTTACGTGGGCACCGCAAATAGCGTCGCCGTTTTCGGTCTGTTGCCCTAGCTTTTGACAGCCTGCGACTCTCGCCGTCGAATATAGATGGTTTTCTCGACGATGGCACAAACCGTTCCGGAACCATCCACCAAATGAATCACGTAAGAGCGGTCGAGGGAGCGTTGTCCCTGAAGGGCGAGGCGGATGGCCGCCAGTTCTTCGTCGCCGACGAGGAAGTGTGCGTGCAACGTTTCGCGCCCCGGCTTTTTGAACTGAATGTTCGCCGACTTATCCCACACGATGAATTCAGGCCCCAGCCGGCGAATGAGCATGAGCATGTAAATTGGGTCGATCGCGGAGTAGATGCTGCCACCAAATATCGTTCCTACATAGTTGCGCGTGCGCCAGGAAAGCGGGAGTTCCAGTTTGATCTCGCTCCAATCTTCAGCGATGTACTTCGGTCTCCCGCCCGTTCCCCGGTAACAAGCGAACGCATAAAAAGACCAGCAGCGAAGCTTGTTGGAGATAGCGGCGGCAAAGCGCATTTTACGAACAATCGTATTCAAGGCAGCCGGAAGATTAAGCTGGAGCGGGCCTCACTTCAATGTAAATCACCGCTCTAGATTGTCGCGTTCGACCAGCGATTGAACTTTATCAGGTCTGTAAGTCCGTATCTTTCGATGAGCTGCCTCTGCACCTATGCGCACATTTCGTTGATCGCTTCGATTCCGCCCGCTCCCGTCTCGATGATGCGACCTAAGAGGATAGAGAGGAACAGCGCGAACCTAAAGAGCGCCGATTTTTATCAGCTGGCGCGGTCAAAAAAAGCAGCGAAGCGTTTTTATCGAAGCGAATAAGAGCTCGCCTCAGGTGCTTGGAGCATCCCAATCCGAAGGCGGGAAAACCACCGGCCAGAACTTCGGATTCGGCGCGTCGAATTCGAAGGCCACGGAGAAGAATTCCGGGGAAGTATCCTCTACGCGCACCACCCGGCAGTTTTGCTCGATTTTGTTTTGTGGGTTCACCAGGCGCATGGGCTGGCCCACGTGCACTTCCATTTTCAACTTCAGCAGCCCGCCGTGGGCATTGACGATCAACGTCAGCGCTTCCTCCTGGCGCGACTTGTGCTCCGTGTCGTCGGCGATCACCGTGATCCGCATTTGCAGCATCACGCGTTCGCTGCGCCGCCGGTCTCTCGGATTGTCTGGAAGGGCCAAAGCGTTCTCTCGAACTCGATTCCGCCGGTCGTGCCGGATTTGCTGAAGCTGGCCGGGAACAGCACGCGCGAGCGAATTAAGGATTCGTTGTCAGCCTCGAATCTTACCTTATTTAAAGTCGCGGGAACGCTGCTCGAAAGACCAGTCGTTGCGCAAGAAGCATCGCGGCGCGCCGCCGCGGCCGTGCTAGCTTCCGTGGGAATTTAGCCTGGATTCGAGCCGCGCCTTCACCGCAGGCCACTCGGAATCGATGATGCTGTAATAAGCCGAATGCCGGATGCGCCCGCTCGCGGTGATCATGTGGTTTCGAAAGATGCCTTCGTGCTGCGCCCCGATGCGCAGGATCGCCGCACGCGATTTTTCATTCAGCGAATCCGTCTTAAGTTCCACGCGGATGCAACCCAGCGTTTCGAACGCGTGCCGCAGCAGCAGGTATTTTGCTTCCGTATTCACCGCCGTGCGCTGCCACTCGCGCGCCACCCACGTCCAGCCAATCTCCACTCGGTGATGAGCGCGATCGATGTTGCCGTAGCGCGTGCTGCCCATTGCCCGGCCCGTCGCCTTCTCGACAATTGCAAACGGCAAAGACACGCCCCTTGCCTGTTCCTCGAGCGCGGTTTCGATGTACGCCGCCATCTCTTCCGCCGTCCGCACCTGCGTGGGAATCCAACGCCACAATTCCTCGTCCAGACCAACCTCCGCCAGCCCCGCCACGTGCGCCTTCGCCAGCGGCTCCAGCCGAACGTGCCGACCTTCCAGTGTTACCGGCACTACCGTCATTTCTTTTGCCATGGTGGCTATATTCTAATTACAGCTCATCAACCCAGCGAGCACCAATTTGGCCATGAACCGGCGATACGGTCTGGTCGAGGCGTATCGCAAATCACAGTCGAGCGGTTTTTTATTGATGAGGATAGGGCCTACGCGAGCTTTCGAATCAAGAAGAGCGACTGATCGTCGAACTGCGCTCCGTGCTTTGCAACGCTCTCCTGCAGGGAACGGCAAATTACATCCAGACCCTCCTTGCCATTTTTCTGAATCTCCGCCTGTAGCCGCGTGATCCCAAATTCTTCCCCGGCGGCATTCGCTGGTTCCAGAAACCCGTCGGTGTAAAGCGCGAACACGTCTCCGGGCTCTGCCCGAACTCCGGAGCTTTCGAAATCCCCGGAGGGGAGAATCCCCAATGGCATATTCGGACATTCCAATTGCGTTACCGCGTTCGTCCGCGCGGAAAAGTGCAAAATAGCCGGGTGGCCGGCAAGCCCAACCCGCAATCCCTCCCCGTTCTTGGCAAGAAAACAAAAAGTGACGAACATATCCGGCTTCTTCAGCGGATAAAGGACTTCGTTCAGCCGGGTCAGAAGATGTCCCGTGTCATCCCCGGAGCTCAGCAGCATGCGCGCCGCGCTTTTCGCCATACCCATAACCACTCCCGGCGCCACCCCGTGCCCGGCCACATCCGCCACATAAGCGACCCAGTGTTCTTCCGAACCGGCCAGATCGATTAAATCACCGCCGACTTCTCCGCTCGGTGACGACCGCCCGTAAAACTCATAGCCGCCAATCTTCCTGTCAATCGCGGGCACCAGCACGCGGTGAATCTCCGTGGCCAGCTCGATCTCCGCATGCACGCGGAAATAGCGCCGGCCCTCGGTAATCGTGACGTACAGGAAGCACGCGTATCCGAGCGCCACCACCACCATGATGGCCAGCCCGTCGAAGGACAGCCGGCTGTGCATCCGCGCAATGTCGCCGGCATCCATCTGCACTAATTGCTGCGGGGAAGGAAGCGAAACGCTGAGTTTGTACATCACGAAGTAATGAAAGGCAAAAATAGGGATGAAGGCCTTCCAGAAGTGCCTGCGCAGCGCGAATCCGCCAAAGGCATAGAGCGTGGGAAATATTCCGGAGATCAGGATGCTCAGAACAAAACGGAGTGTCGGCGTGCGTCCCATATCCGTGACGTCGCTGGCAAACCCAATGGCGCTGAAGACCAGGAATACGCCCAGCAGAAATAAACCGAAGGATCGTGGAGAGAGCGTCTTCCAGAATGTCTTGTCTCTGCTCATAAAATGCGCGCTTTCGCGCATCCTACCATAGCGAACCAAGCGCTTGGCAGCGTTCTATGGCTCCCGGGCAGACCCTGTCAGCTACGCCGGTAAGCAGTCCTCTCGCAACTTGCGCAGCACCGTTCTGAGGAAACGGGGGTGCGGGTAAGGTCCGGCGTAAGGTATGATAGAGTCTCAGGAAAATAACTCTTTAGGATGACAATGCCGACTGTGACGAATGGAAAAGTTTTGCTGAGGGTGAGGCCGAGAGGCTTCTGCGCGGGCGTCGTGCGCGCGGTGGATATCGTCGAATTGGCCCTCGAAGCCTATGGCGCCCCTGTCTACGTGCACCACGAAATCGTCCACAACACCTACGTAGTAGAGCAGTTGCGCCGCCGCGGCGCCATTTTTGTCGAAGCTATCGAAGAAGTCCCACACGGCGCCGTGCTGGTTTTCAGCGCCCATGGTGTGCCGCCGACCGTCCGCGACGAGGCCAAGTCGCGCGCCCTGAAAGTGATTGACGCCACCTGCCCGCTGGTCACCAAGGTCCATCTGGAAGCACTCAAGTTTGCCCGCGAAAAGCGCACCATTATCCTCATCGGCCATCGCGACCATCAGGAAATCGTCGGCACTTCGGGCGAAGCCCCCGAAAGCACCATCGTAGTGGACTCCGTCGCCGCCGTGGACGCGCTCGAAGTCGACAATCCCGAAAAACTCTCGTTCCTCACTCAAACCACATTGAGCCTCTATGACACCCAGGAAATCGTGGCTCGTCTGCGCCAGAAATTTCCTTTGATTCAGGGCCCTGCCAGCGACGACATTTGCTACGCCACGCAGAACCGCCAGGAAGCCGTCGAGCAAGTCGCCAAAGACGTGGACCTGATCCTGGTCGTCGGTTCACCGAACAGCTCCAATTCGAACCGCCTGGTGGAAGTCGCGCAGCGCAGCGGCGTCAAAGCGCAATTGATTGACTCAGCGAAGGACATCGACGTGAAATGGCTCGACGGTGTCGCCCGTGTCGGCTTGACGGCCGGCGCGTCCGCACCGGAAGTACTCGTCGAGCAGGTCAGTGAACGCTTGGCGGAGTTCGGCTTTACGGATCAGCGTGATCTGGATTTGATCCGCGAAGATGTGCGCTTCACGCTACCGCCGGAACTGGCGACCATTGCGCCGGCGCCGCGCCGCTAACGAGTTTGCAGTTCGCAAGTTCGGGCAGGGTGATCTCTATCTGTCCCGAATAGTTCGAGGGGACGGTCGTTGGATTGTCCGCTCAGCTGTTGCCAGGCGTTACAGGGGAAACACAACACAAGGAGCAGACCTTGGCGGTCAAAATCGTCCGTCAGCCGAAGAAGATTGCCTTAATAGGCGCGCCTTCGAGCGCCGCCGCGTTTTCTGCGGGCAGCGAAAAGGCGCCGGCGGCTTTGCGTGCGGCCGGGCTTGCCGAAAAGCTGCAATCCGCCGGTTATGAAGTCGTGGACTACGGCGACTGCGCCCCACGACTCTTCGCGGATGACGAAGAGCACCGCCGGGCCCGCAATCTTCCCGCCATCGTCGCCGGATTGAACGACCTGAAGACGCGCGCGGAACTTGCGGTAAAAAGCGGCGCGCTGGTCCTCGTCCTGGGCGGCGATTGCGCGCAAGTGATCGGGCTTCTGACCGGCGCACGGCGCTACTACAAACACGTGAACCTGCTGTGGTTCGATCGCGACGCCGATTTGAACACTCCCGCTTCCACTCCTTCAGGCCGTATCGATGGTATGGTCGTGGCCCACATCATCGGCAGGGGCGCGCCGGAGCTGGTGCGTTTCTGGAGCGATGCGCCTCTCGTCCGCGAGCCGGATGTCACCCTCTTTGGTCTCGAACGTCTCGATCCGCCGGAGCAGGAATTTCTCGCCAAATCGCCCATACGGCATATCGACGCAGCGAACGTCCGTTCCAGTGGCGTTGGCAAAGCTGCGCACGACGCTTTGGTCCAGGTGCACGCCGACGCGCGCGAATTTGTTCTGCATCTCGATACCGATGTGATCGCCCTCGAGGATTTTTCCGCCGTCAACGTTCCCGGGAGCGGCGGCATGTCTTTCGACGAAGTTCGCACCGCCTTCGTGGAATTCGCCAAGCACAAGAACCTGCTTGGCCTGGATGTAGCGCAATACAATCCAGACAAGGATGCCGATGGAAGTGGCGCAGCGAAACTCGTCGATTTACTTGTCGAAGCGCTTTCGGCTCGCCTCGAGGCCCTGGCCGCGCCAGCAGCTGAACCCGCTGCGTCGGCCGAATTATCTTCCTCGGAAACCACCGCGTAGGATTTTTCTTTGAGCAGCGAAGTTTACGGGGGCAAATTACTCCGCCGCACCCGCTCGAATCGCTCATTCGAATCGCAGAAAAAATCCGCCGCCGTTCAGGAAGCCGCTGCGGCGCGCTTGCGAAGATAGCGTGCGAGTCCAAGGAAAGACAAATTGAGACCCGCGCTGAAGACGTAGTGTTCCACTTCGCCAGGAGGCAAGTGCTGCGCGATTTCCGCATGCGTGACCGACATGAACGCATCCATAGCCGCGGAATCATTCGAAGCGGCACGAACGCTTTTCTCCGCGAGCGCCGCCCATAGATGGAGTCGTTCCCTGAACCGCAATAGATGTTCGGCCGGACTTTCAGAGTAGCCGTAGTGCGTAAGAAAAAGCCGCGACGGCTTGCGCTCAAGGATGGCCGCGAAAGAAGAATCCCAGATTTCGAGGTCAATATCCGGTGGCGGCGTAGCGGGCATTTCGTACGCATGGCCTTCGATGCGCACGCCCGCGGTATCACCGACGAAAGCTATTCCTTCCTGATGGTCGAAATAGCTGACGTGATGCGAAGCGTGGCCGGGAGTGTACACAACTTCCAGTTTGCGCGAGCCAAGTAAGAGCGTCTCGTTCCCATCGAGGATGCGCAGATTCTCCTCAGGAACGGGAAGCATCTCACCGAAAAGCCGCTGTAGCTCCTTGGGCCATAGCCGTTGTGCGCTGGCCAGAAGTTTGGAAGGATCGGCCATGTGCGGCGCGCCGATCTTGTGCACATAAACCCGGAGCCCGGGATTTTCGCGAACCATTGCGCCGCTGGCTCCGGCGTGATCCATATGAATGTGCGTCAGCAGGATCGCGTCCAGATCGCGCACGGTCAGGCCGTGCGTTTGCAGTTGCTGCCGAAGAGTCTCTAGTGTCGAACCGGGGCCCGGGTCAACGAGCGCGCGATGGCCCTCCGATTCCAGCAGCGCCGCCGCGATGGTCCGCGGTTGTCCCATCCACTTGTTGTCGAGTATCGTGAGCTTGTTCATAGAATTGGTGTCCGCCGCTTTGCGGCCGCCTGAAACAAAGGCCGCCAGCGACACAGTGTAACGCAAGAGCCTGGACGCCGGACGCTTTCGGCGGATGAGATCAGTGGGCAGGAGGAGCGCATTTGGAGACGGTCCCTTGTAACTTGTGCGGTTCCCGGGAGTACACCAAGGTCTACGAGATGCCGGACCGCCGTTTTTTCCGCGACGAATTTTTCGCCGTGGTCGAATGTTCGCGCTGCGGACTCGGTTTTCTCAATCCTCGCCCCTCGATTGCAGAAATCCAGAAATATTACCCGACGGAGTATTACCAGGGTCCGCCGACTTCCAGCCACGACCGCTATTTGACGCGCCGGTACACGCGGCAAGCGAACTATCTAGCGGGAGTGCAGAACGCCAGCGCGCGCAAAAAATTACTGGACGTGGGTTGCGCGAATGGAGACTTCCCGCGTTTCATGGCCGCGCGCGGCTGGGAAGTGGAAGGCGTGGAGATTTCAGAATCCACGGAAAAAATAAAAGATTTCCCGATTTACACCCAGGAACTCCAGCACATCCCCGTGAACGAGCCCACCTACGATGCCGTTACGGCCTGGGCCGTGTTCGAACACGTGCACGACCCCATGGGCTGCTTCCAAAAAGCTTCACGGATTGTAAAGCCCGCTGGGCTGTTCGTATTTCTGGTTCCGAATTTTGGCAGCATCGCTTCGCGGCATCTTTTCTGCGAGGACATTCCGCGCCACCTCTATTTCTTCACGCGCGAAACCGTAAACCAGTATTTAAACAAAACGGGATTCTCTCTGGAAAAGGAAGACAACGGCCGAAGCGTCTACAAAATGGCGCCTTACAACTGGCTCGCGTTCATGATTCGAACGCGGATCCTCGGCAAGGGCTATAAATTTCGCGACGTGCCGCTCACCAGCAAGGAGTTCCGGAGAATCCGCAATCTGCGCCCCGGCTTGGTCACCGCCCTGAAGTACGCGGTGTATTCTCCGGCTTCGGTAATTGACAGGATGCTGTGGCCAGCGATCGAGACCGGGCAGATCCTGCGCAAGACCTACGGCGTCAGCACCTACGTCGCAAGAAAGCTGTGAGCTGGACGACGGTTGCCCGAGGCCGTCCGACAGTGCCCGGAGGCGAAGTCCCAAAAGGGACAAAGGAAATAGTTGCAGAGGATAGCCCTTGTGACATAACCTTACGGCACCGCGCTCTGTTGCTTCTGCAAGATTCTCCGGTTTTAGCAATGGTATAAGGAGAGTTATCTTTTCCAGTTGGGAGCAACGGATTCATGAATGGAGCTGCGAGGCGTCCAACTGTGTTCGCCAACTGCAGCGGTAGTGCATCGGGGCCCGAAGAGCAAGCCAAACGGGAGCAGCGAATTTAGGGAGGAATGAGATGCGTAAGTGGTTCGTAGTAGTGGCGATGAGTGTGTTTTTGGCAGGGCCGTTGGTTGCACAGGAAAAGAGCAAGGGAACTACCGACGGAAGCAATGGAACAAGTGCAGCTGCGGATAAGAATGCCGCTGCGGACAAGAGCCCCGCGCCGGGTGACACCCCCGCCAGTAGCGACGTCACGCCGCAGAGCGGCGTGTTCGCGCTGCCGGCGACCCCGCGGCCAACCCCGTTTCCGGGGCCGGCCGATGCCACCAAGGATACGCGCTCTCCCGGGATGCTTACACCCAGGGTCGAACTTGCCTTCACCTATGATTACGTCAATTTTGCCCCTGGCAATCCGTTCGCGAATTTCAACAACAATGGCGGGGCAGTAGCGTTCACATACAATTTCTCCCGATGGATTGGATTGGTCGCCGAAGTAGGCGGGTACCAATTCACGCGCAACGCTTTCCCCCTTACGGGAAGCAATAACGGAGTGAGCGGTGGGTTTGAGTCCTATCTGTTCGGTCCGCGGCTGAACTTGCGGAAATTTAACCGCTTCGTTCCTTTCGGCGAATTCCTGATTGGTGGCGCAAGCGCGGGCTCCGTTCTGGTCGGTGCGCAGAACCAGAGCGCCTTCGCGATTGCGGCCGGCGGCGGCGTAGACATCGTGTTCACCAAGAACATCGCCTGGCGCTTCGCCCAACTAGATTACCTGATGACCACGTTCTCCGGCTCCGCGCTGGGCTCGAGTTCACGCCAGAACAACTTCCGTGCCGCCACCGGCCTGGTTCTGCGATTCGGATTCCCGGCTCCGCCGCCTCCGCCGAATCATCCGCCTGTGGCTTCGTGCGCCGTCAACCCGGCATCGGTTTACGCGGGTTCCGGCGACTCCGTGGCGGTTCATGTCACCGCCAGCGATCCGGACAACGATCCTTTGACGTATAGCTATTCCGCTACGGGTGGGGCCGTCGACGGCACTGGCGCGGACGCGCGCTGGAATTCCTCGGGTGTGGCCGTTGGTAGCTACACCGTAAGCGTGAAAGTAGACGACGGCAAGGGTGGCACGGCCTCCTGCAGCGCGGACATCAAGGTGGAAGAGAAGCCCAATCGTCCGCCCGTCGCTTCGTGCTCCACGGACCGCAGCCCCATCACCGTTGGTGAACGCACGGGTATCACCACGACCGCCAGCGATCCGGACGGCGATCCGCTCAGCTATAGCTACACCACGAGCGGTGGACAAATTAACGGAAGCGGCCCCAAGGTCGAGTTCGATTCGACTGGTCTGCAGCCGGGAATGTATACCGTGAAGTGCGCGGTCAGTGACGGCCGCGGCGGTACAGCCGAAGGTTCGACCACAGTTGAAGTGAAGGAATCTGCGCAGATCAAGCAACTCGAAACCAAGCTTGCCCTGCACAGCATCTACTTCCCGACCGCTCTACCGTCGGTTTCCAAACCCAACGGCGGGTTGGAGCCGAGTCAGGCTGCCACGCTGGACACGCTGGCCAGCGACTTCCTGTCTTATCTGAAGTTCAGACCGAACGCCCACTTGATCCTTGAAGGTCACGCGGACATTCGCGGCGCCAAGGATTACAACATGAAGCTCTCCGAGCGTCGTGTGGCGCGCGCCAAGAACTACCTGATCGAAAAGGGTGTTCCCGCGGACCATATCGACCTCAAGGCCTTCGGATTTGAACAAAACATGACCGATGCCCAGGTCAAGGCCCAGATCGAGGCGGATACCGACCTCAATCCCGAGGAAAAGGCCAAGATCCTCAAGAACCTCACGACCGTTCGCCTGGCCAGTAACCGGCGCGTGGACGTCACCCTGAGCACCACTGGCGAACAGTCCGTTCGCAAGTTCCCATTCAATTCCCGCGACGCTCTGACCCTGCTCAGCAGGGGTGTTGGCGGGGCCAAGGGAACAACGCCTCCTCCGGCGCCTAAGAAGAAAGCCAACCCGTAGAGGAAGCAGCCCTCGTCCGGAGTGACTCGTAACTCCGGGCAGGGAAACAAAACTTAAAACCATACGAGAATGAAAGCACCGGGCTCCTCGAGAAAGATTCGGGGAGCCCGCTTTTTTTGCTCCGGCCTAGGAACAGAATCCTTCTGGCTCAATTCCCCAATTGGGCCGGATGGACAGGAAACAGCCTCAGTGCAGGCCCAAATTGGAACTCGCCAGATTGGTACTTCCATAGCTAACGTATTGATTTATGAATATGTCCATCCGGTTTCCTGAAATGGAATCCAAGATGCAAGTAATGCCAGGGATTGATTCAACGGCGATTGCGCCGTGCGCAGAACGCCGTGGGTGGTACCCTGGAACCTTTCGAGAAGTGGCAGGAAAATTTCGGGGAAGTGCTTCGCCACGAATTGAATAATCCGCTGACGGGAATCCTGGGAAACGCGGAACTGCTGCTGGCGGAAATTCACCGCAAGGATGACGGGAAACATCCCTATGGTGGACGGCAGCGGCTGGAACCCATCGCTGCACTGGCGGTGCGTTTGCGAGAGACCGTCCGGCGACTGAGCCAGGAATGGGAGTCGCGGCGCGATCCGGTGCAGTGAAGGTGAACACCGTTCTGAAAAAAATAAATTACGCTGGCTGTAATCTTCCCGGCTAAGCCATGTGTGGCGATTCAGTGCGACTCATTCCCGGCGCGCAATTCCCCGGAAAAGGTCTAGTTCGTTTTCTTGCTACTGGCCGCGGCGCTGTCCCAGACAACTTTTCCGCCGAACATGGTCCAAAGCACTTTGGTGTCTTTCAGTTCTTCAATCGGAACGGTCGTCACGTCGCGGTCCACGAGCACCAGGTCGGCCTGCTTGCCGGGCGCAATCGTGCCGATACGGTCCAACTGGTTCAAGGCGCGCGCGGAGTTGCGCGTATAGGCGTAGAGCATGGCGGCGCGGGGCATACGCTGCTCCGGATCCAACACGCCTTCCGGGCCTTTGCGGGTTTCCGCCTGGTAGATGGCCCAAAAGACGTTGGGACTCGAAACGGGCCAGTCACTCGCTCCGGAAATGGTTGCGCCGGCGTCGAGCATCGAACGCGCCGGGTATTGCCATTGATACACCGCAGGATCGAGGTATGGCTTCATCAATTCGATGGTGTCTCCGCTAGCTTCGGCCCACAAAAGCTGCAGCGCCGCAATCACGCCCAGCTGGCGGAAGCGAATGAAGTCTTCCGGATCGGCAAGCTGAACATGCGTGAGCGTGTGCGGCAGTCCGCTGTTTCCATTTGCCTTGCGCGCGGCCTGAATGGCGTTCAGGGATTCCTTCACCGCCAGATCTCCGAGCGCGTGGATGTGGACGATCAGTCCCTGCTTGTCCGCGGCGGTGACCAGGACCGCGAACTGCGCGGGATCGAAAAGCAGTTCGCCGGATTTCCCGGTGTTGCGGTACGGCCTGGTAAGGGCAGCGGTCTGCGAGGGATACTCCACGACGCCATCGGCAAAAACCTTGATTCCGGGCATCGCCAGTTCCGGAACGCCGGCAAATTTCGCGCGCAGTTTCTGATAGGCCGCCAGCTCCTGCGCGGGATCGTTCCGCGGATTCACGACAGGAAACGCGGCGACGTGCGCGGTCAATTCGCCACGTTCCGCGAGGCTCTTGTAGGTGGACAGGACAGGCTCATTGGCGACGGCGTCCAGCCAGGCGGTGATTCCCATGCTGTGAAGATACTGGACGGCAGCGCGCCCTCCTTCGAGCCATTGCTCCTTGGTGGGCGCCGGCACGACGGTCCGGATCTTGCTCAAGCCGGAATCGACGGCGAATCCATTGGGCTGAAGATCGCGCCCGACTCCGTAATAGCTGCGTTCCAGGTCCGAAAGTTGGCTGACGAACTCTTTCGTTACGCCGGCCTTGTTGAGCAGAGCACGATTGGCCCAGCCGGTATGCCCGTCCATGCCCTCGAGAAAGACGGGCTGCTGCGCATAAACTCCGGAATCAAACCGGGCATTCAGCTCGTCCGTTTTTGACCAGAAGGCCAGCGGCAAGCCGCTGACGTAAAGAATATCGCCACGCATTCCTTTGCGGTTTTTCTGCGCCGCGGCGACGAATTTGGTGAGCTGGTCCACGGATTGCATCTGATCGCCGACATCGGCGCCGGTGAGGGAGAGGCCGCCGTCCATGGGATGCGCGTGACTATCGATGAGGCCGGGCAACAAGGTTTTGCCTTGGAGATCAACGGCTTTGGCATCTTTTCCGACGGCCAGTTTGACGTCGGCGTAACTGCCGACGGCCACGATCTTGTCACCGCGGATGGCGACGGCTTCGGCGTACGGATGTTCGGGTTCGCCGGTGAAGATTTTAGCGTTGTAAAAGATACTTTCCGCTGCGGAATCGCCGGCGGACCTGGCCGATGATGTAAGAATGAATGCGGCGAGCGCGGCAAGACAAAGACATTGAGACAACCAGCTTTTCATCCCATCCTCCGAGTGAAGGAAACGCGCAAGGCGGCAAAACCGGCAGCTTCGCCGCGGGCCAAAAGTAATTCGCTCGCCTTGCCGTATTTCCTTTGTGGCTGGCAACCTTACTTGAATTTTGGAAGCTTAGACACGGTGGTGAGAATGGTCAAGCGGATTCCAAGCCCCGCGTATGGAATTCAGTGTGGAAGAGAATCTGGAGTTGCAGCGGCGGCGAAAAAAGCGAGAACGCGCCGGCGGAATTCTTCAGGCTGGAAACCCAAGGCGGCGGTGTGGAACGCGCGGGGGACAACCCAGAGCTGCCTGGGGCCGCGGGCGGCGGCGTAGATCATTTCCGAATGGCGGCAGGGCAAAGCGACGTCTTCTTCGCCGCAAATGAGCAGGACCGGAAAAGCTCGCACGGCAACGGATTTTACCGGGGAAACTTTCGCGACGGGAAAGCCGGCGAGTTTTTCGTCGCGGTACAAGAGTGTCCACGTGCCCGGGGCGAAAAGAGTTTTGCCGAGCCACGGATATTTCCGCAAGCCGGCGTAATCGTACGCGGCTTCGCGGAGATTGGCGAAGGAGGCTTCGGCGACGACGGCTTCGATGCGCGGATCCACGGCCGCGGACTGCAGAGCGATACCCGCGCCCATGGATTCGCCGAGCGCGAAGATATGTTTCGGCGCCGGGCAAGGGGAGCCAGGCCCCGACCACTGAATGGAAAGACAGGGCACGCGCTCCGAGTCGAATAGGGCATCGATGATGGCGCGAGTGTCATTGCGCTCGAGCCAGCCGTAGGTGGCGATAGGGCCGCCGCTGGCGCCGTGGGCGCGAGCGTCCATCATAATGATGCTGTAACCGGCAAGCAGAAGAAATTCGGACTGGCCGATAACTCCAATACGATTGTCAGCGACGCCGTGGAAGAGGAGGACCCAGCTGCCGTTGGGATTCTTCGGGCGGACCTTCCAACCCTTGAGGAGCGTTCCATCGGGTGCGCGGACATCGAAGTCGGAGCGGGTTCCTCCGGTGACAGTGAAAGAGGCGTCAGCTTCGCGGAGGAGGTCGGGGGTCAGCTCGCGGCGGATGGGGTGAAGGAAAGCGGGGCCGGCGAGCCACCCTCCGACCGCGGCGAGAAGCGGCGGAAAGAACAATAGGATAAGGGCGATGCGAATGAGGCGGCGGCGCATGTAGTGTCCCTGCAATAGGATACGAGAATGGGGTAGAGGTAGTTCAAGTAATACCTTAGGAATTGAAGAGGGTGGGGTACCCCCATACCCCGGGTGTTTTTGAAAAGAGTGCGGAAATTGTTGAAATAAAAAGGCTTATGAAACGCTCTTTGTTAGAAGAGTGAAAAAGAGCGGAAAAGAGTGCGCAAGAGATTCAAAATAAAGGTAGGAGCTGATTTGCAGCCGTTGACTACCCATCGAGATTGCAAGGTTCTGAAACTTGAAGGGTTAAAAACAAAACCAGCCGGCAGAGCCGAAGGAGTATACGAAAGTGATCAAAAAAAAACGCTGGGCGGCAGGCTCTGCAGGAAGAAAAGCGGCAGCGTCGCTGCCGCACTCCAAAAAAAGGCAGACTAGTTCCCAACTCGTATAGTAGCAGAAGTGTACCAGTTAGTTTATCTTTATTTTAGAGGGCAGCTTGATTTTTGAGTAGCGGCCGACAGGGCTACGGGAAGATCGGCCGGACGACTGGGCTTTTGCCCGGCGGGGGCCTCTTGATGCTCGGTCAGCTCCAGGAAATGGAGAGTTCGGCGTATCCCCGGCCTTCCTCGATGGGGGTGAGGAAATAGATGACGACGTCCCTGGCTCCGGAAATCTCCAGGGCTTTCCGGAAGAAACCGACAATGGCAAATCCCATGATGCGGTGCTGCGTTTCAAAGCCGGTGTATTTGATCAGTGCTTTGCCATTTCCCGGGAGCTGAACGTCGATCGGGACTCCTTGAAAATAAGTGGCGTGAACGGCGGCGATGCGCTTGATCACGAATTCGGGCGAACCCAGTTTCACGAATGCCTTGTAAATCCCGTGGAGCTGCCTTTCGATCACCGCTTCCGAACCGCGCGTGACCATCTCTTCTTTTCCGCCGGCGAGAACACGGATTTCGAGTTCGAGAAAACGGGTGAAGAAATCGAGCGAGTACCAGCTGGAAGAATAGATTTCGCCCTTGAACGCGTTGCGAGTTTCTTCGTCGAGGAGCGCGAGGATTTTCTGGAAAGCTTCCTCGCCGGCGCGCCGCTTAACCTGGTTGATGGTTTCCAGGATAGCGGAACCCTTGATCTGCACCATCGGAAGGCTCCTCGGAGGGCGGGACGGGGCACAGCCCTGCTCTAACTTACTATGTTCCGCGGCCAAGCGAGGGAGGGGATGCCCTAATCGGAACTAACGGCCAGTCCTGGAGGAGAGCTGGCCTCAAGCAGGGATAGCAAGTGCGAGTATCCGGGAGTAAATCAGTGCGTTAGTTACCGCTAATACCGGCGTAGCCGACAGCGCAGGTATTTGCTAGCTATCCAGCCTCAATTCAGCGACACTCCATGCAACCCCTTCCAGGGCTCCCAGATTTCTCCGTTGAAATAATGAGTAGAAGAGGAATGATGGCCACAGCCGTAGCCTCCGCAAACAACACCGTTAAGCTCTCCATGGGCTTGCCGGGCTGCCGTTACGACCATCTCTTTTTTTCGGGCATGGCTTTTGCGATGCTGGCTACCGTCTTTGTAGGTTTTGCGCACACTTACTATCTAGCGGGAGTGTTTCGCGCGCCGCTGCCGAGTTTGACCATTCACCTGCATGGGGCGGCTTTTTCCTGCTGGATCCTACTACTCGTAACGCAGACGACTTTGGTTGCCGCGGGCCGGGTGGACATTCACCGGCGGCTTGGTATTGCGGGCTTTTTGCTGGCGTGCCTGATGGTAGTACTCGGCGTGCTGGCGGCGACGGATTCGCTGGTGCGGGAAGCCGGGCCAGCCGGGCGCGATCCGAAGTTTTTCTATATTATTCCGCTGACGGACATGCTGATCTTTGCGACGCTCATTTGCTTTGCATTTCGATCGCGCTCGAACCCCGCGGCGCACAAGCGGCTGATTTTCGTGGCGACGACGGCGCTGCTGATCGCCGCGATTGCCCGTTGGCCGATTGGCTTCGTGTTCAGAAACGCACCGGCGGCGGCGCTGCTGTCTTACAGCTTCCTGATTGTTCTGGTGGCGTATGACCTCTGGTCCACGCGCAAGGTGCATCGCGCGACGATCGGGGCGGCTGCTTTCCTGATCTTTGTGCAGCAGATCCGATTGCCTATCGGCAAGACCGCGGCGTGGCACGCGTTCGCCAGTTGGGTGCAATCCGTAGCACGTTAAGCCGAAGTCTGGAGTGCTTTCAACAGCGATTGCGTTCGAATTGCCGTGCAAGGTTCGTGCAGGCGCAGGGTGGTTCAGTACATCGGAGTTATTCCAGTCTTATTTTGGGGTGGTGACGACTTTGTCGGCGGCCGCGGCGGCGCGCTGCTCGGCGCGTCTTTCCTGTTCGACGTGCTGGGTGCACTCGGCGATATCGTCGTCGATGTCTTTGATTTCGCGGGCGAGATGAAAATTTTGAGGATCCCGGGAGTAGATTTCGAACAGGGAGTCCCGCCTCTTCTTCAGGTCGTCGCGTTTTCTTTTCCAAGAACTGGCAAGGGCCGCCATGGGTTTAGCCTCGGGACCAGTGTGCGCTCTTTTGCGGTTGGCGGATAGAGGGAAGAGGCGCGGTGCGGAGGGTCGTGCACTGGCGATTTTCGGGCCAGTTGGTGCGCGATTCAGTTGCTATCAGGCTAAGTGCGAGCGGAGGGCGCAGCGATGCTGCGCCCTTACAAGGAAGGGACGAAAATCAGGAGCGGAAGAGGACGGATTCGCGCTGGAACATTTTGATGGCGATGAAGAGGGCGGCGGCGGCGTAGACGCAGGTGGATGAAAAGATGATGGCGATGTAATTCCAGTGGTAGGTGCCGGCGACGAGTTCTTTGCAGAGAAGGCTGACGTTGAGAATGGGAATGAGCGCGAGCTTTGGAGTGAGCTCGACGCCGGGAAGCATGGCGGCAATGGCGGGTATGATGACCACGAATGTCATAGGGGTGAGATAGCTCTGGGCTTCTTTGTAGGTCTTGGCGAAGAGAGCGATGGTCATCAGGACGGCGGAGAACAGAACAGCGATCGGGAGAGCCATCAGGAATACGGATAAGACGGTTGCAGGTCCGAGCTTAAGGATCATACCTGCGGCAGCTTCGCGCCCGCCGGCAGATTGCGAAGTATAGTGTCCCAAGACCGAGAAAGAAACTCCCATCGACAAAACGGAAAGCGCCGCGGTGCCCAGAGCTGCCGTGAGGATCAGAAAAAATTTGCCGAGGACGAGGTGCATGCGGGAAATGGGACTGGACAGGATGGTTTCCATGGTGCCGCGCTCTTTTTCGCCGGCAGTGAGGTCCATGGCGGGATACATCGCGCCGGTCATGCAGAGAAGGATGACCATGTAGCCGATAATGCCGCCGAAAGCGGCGCCACTGACTTTTTCGGGCGGGGCGACGTTTTCGCGCTTTACTTCAAAGGGCTTCAGGACGGTGTCGGGCAGATTCTTTGCAGCGAGACGATCTTTCACTACCCGATCGCGATACTCCTTCATGTACTTTTCGATCTTGTCGGTGGCGAATTCAGATTTCAACTCGCCTTCGTAATTGTAAATGTTGACGGTGTCCGGTTTCTCCAGGGCGACATCGGCCTGGAAGCCTCTGGGGATTTCCACGGCGGCGCGGATTTCCTTGTTGATGATCTGGTCCTTCCAGCCAGCCGTCTCGGGAACGATTTCGATTCTGTCGAGCTTCTTAAGACCATCAACAACGACAGGTGAATCTTCGCCGCCGCGAAGCATGACTTTCGGGACTTCCTCTTTTGCCTTACCGACGAGGACAACGGCGAGCGAGCCGAAGCCAACGCTGAGAACGGGGAAGAGCAAGAGCGGCACGAGAATTGTGGAGATAACCGTGCGGCGGTCACGGATAGCTTCGGTAAGTTCCTTGCGATAGACGATGCCGACATTGCGTAGGGACATGTCAGTTGTTCTCCTCGGCGACGAAGTGGGGGGTGACGACTTTGACGAAAATTTCCTCGAGATCTTGCTCGCCGTATTTATCACGAAGCTGGGGGAGAGATCCTTCGACCAGGAGTTTTCCCGATTGGATGATGCCGATGGTGTCGCAGAGCTTTTCGACTTCGCTCATGATGTGGGTGGAAAAGATGACGGTCTTGCCGTTGTTGCGACATTCGCGGATGAAGCCGGTGATGGTGCGGGCGGTCATGATGTCGAGGCCGTTGGTGGGCTCGTCGAAGATCATGACGGGCGGGTCGTGAACCAGAGTCCGGGCGATGGAGGTCTTCTGCATCATGCCGGTGGAGAGCTTGTCGCAGCGGCGGTCGCGAAAGCCGTTCATGTCGAGGCGGTTGAAAATATCGTCGACGCGTTTTTTCAAGGTGGCTTCGTCGAGGCCGTTGAGGCGGCCGAAGTATTCGACAAATTCCTGGGAAGTGAGCCTGCGATAGAGGGCGGTGGCGGTGGAGAGGAAACCGACGTTAGCGCGGACTTTTTCGGGATCATCGACGACGTCATGGCCGCAGATGATGGCGGTGCCGTCGGTGGGTTCGAGGATGGTGGCAAGCATTCGAAGCGTGGTGGTTTTGCCGGCGCCGTTAGCGCCAAGGAGGCCATAAATCTTGCCAGGCTGGCAGGTGAAGCCGACGTTATCAACGGCGCGGATTTCGCCACGCTTTTTGTCCTGGAAGCGTTTGGACAGGCCACGAGCTTCGATCATCGAAAGACCCCTCGCTGGGTGTTCGTAAGTTGGGACACAACCCGTTCAAAGTGTACTACGCGTGGGGAGGGATAATGTTACGGGGTGGGTGGGGCGGGTGCGGGGAGTGGAGATTAGAGATTAGAGATTAGAGAACAGAGAACGGAAAACCGGCAAAACTCCAAGAATGGGGTTAGGCCAGTGCCATCCTCACTTCAGGGGATGCGGATTATTAGGGAATCAGCCTTTGTGGCAGTTGGGGCACTGTTTGGCATCAAACCGATCGGGAGTGACACGAAACATGTTGTTGCACTGGATGCAGACGCGATGAATGACGGAACTGATGACCGCGCCGGCTTGTGGGGGGCGGTTCACGGCGGAGGGATTCGAATCGGCGCTCTTTTCGGGAGTGATTTCAGTGGACATAGGCGGATTCTAGCATGCGGAGGAGCTACTCCCAAAGAAACTCGGCGGCATCTCCCTGGCGGGCGAAACGCATCCTTCAGAGTAGGAAATCCGGCGCGCGGGGACGTGAATCGAAAGCGAACAGAACCGGCAACGAATATAGAGAAAGCCGCGCGGCTCTTGCTAGAATGAATGGTTCGGCGCCTACGCAGGGGGCTCAGCAAGCCAGGGACAGGGAAGAGAAACGCTTCGCCGGAGGGATGGGCCCTCGCGAAGTGCGAAGCGCGAGACCGCGTAAGATAGGAATAAATGGATCGCAGACTGCGAAACCGCATCTTGCTCTACCTGCTGCTGGCGGGGGCGCTGGCGTACGTGGGGATCGCGCTGAGTGGGCGGAAGCCCGTAGCGAAGATTTCGGCGGTGACGCCGGTGCGGGAAAACCTGGTGCAATCCATCCGCAGCAACGGGAAAGTGGAGCCGATTGAGCCGTTCGTGATGCGAGCGCAACTGGATACATTTGTAGAGAAGGTGCACGTCAAGGAAGGGCAGCCGGTAAAGAAAGGGCAACTGCTGCTGGAGTTGAACGTAAAGGATGCGCTGGCGCAGCTGTCGGAGGCGCAGGCGAAACTGCTGCGCGCGCAGGACGATCTGCGTGCCGCAAAAGCGGGCGGACGGACGGATGATGCGGCGCGGGTCGCTGGCGACCTGGCAAAGATGCAGGCAGAGCGCGACCGATTGCAGAAGAACCACGACGCGCTATTACGGCTGATCGCTCAGCAAGCCGCGAGCCAGGATGAGCTGGCGGCAAACGACCTGGCACTGATGAAGGCGCAGGCGGAAGTGACGCGGCTGGCGGCGACGAAGCAGGAGTTTGACCGCGGCGTGAAACTGGACGCCGGGCGCGCGGCGCTGCAAGTGCAACAAGCGCAGCATGAAGTGGCGGCGCTGGAGGACAAAACGCGCAATGGGCGGATTGTGGCGCCGGCGGATGGAACGCTGTACTCACTCCCGGTGAAGGCAGGGGATTACGTGAAGCTGGGAGATTTGCTGGCGGAGATGGCGGACTTGCACAAGATTCGTGTGCGAGCATTCATTGATGAGCCGGAGCTGGGCGCACTGGAGCCCAACGAGCCGGTGATCATTACCTGGGATGCGCTGCCGAACCGAAGCTGGGCGGGTAAGACGGAGATCATCCCGAAGCAAGTGGTGGCGCGGCAGGCGCGGAGCGTGGGTGAGCTGCTCTGTTCAGTGAACAACGACAAGCTGGAACTGCTGCCCAATATAAATGTGAATGTACGGATTAATTCGCGCGAGCGGCTGGGTGTGCTTGCGGTGCCGCGCGGGGCGGTGCAGGCACAGGGCGGGCGGCGGTATGTCTTTGTGGTGAAAGAGAAGCAGCTGGGAGTGGGCAAATCGAGGCTGGAGAAGCGTGAGATTCACGTGGGAATCGCGGACGCGACGAGTTATGAAGTGGTGAGCGGGCTGCAGGAAGGCGAAATGGTGGCGCTGCCGGGAGACGTGGACCTGCGCGACGGAATGGATGTGATCGTCGTCAATACAGAGGTTGCGAATTTTGAAGGACGCGCGGATGGGTAGCAGGAACACATGGGCGGTGCTGGTGCTGCTCGGCGCGGGAACCGCAGTTGCGGCGGCAACGATGAAGCAGGATGCGAGCCTTGATGCCGGGCGGCACGCTTATGAAGCCAGTGACTACGCGAAGGCCATACAGGTGCTCCAGGCGGCCGCAGCGCAGGATCCGCAAAACGGCGAAGTCCAACTGCTGCTGGTGAAAAGTTACCTGGAGTTGCAAGAACATGACGCGGCAATCAAGAGCGCGGAGAAAGCGGTGTCGCTAGATTCCAAGAATTCCGTGTATCACGAATGGCTGGGGAGAGCGTACGGAGGCAAGGCCGAACATGCGAGCTGGTTCGCGGCAGTGTCCCTGGCGAAGAAGACGAGGAAAGAATTCGAAACGGCGGTGCAGCTTGATGGGAAAAATTTTTCGGCGCGGCAGGTGCTGATCGAATTTGATTGCAGCGCTCCGGGACTGGTGGGCGGGGGCGAAGAGAAGGCGCTGCCGCAGATCAAACAATTAATGGAAATGGACGCGTCCGAGGGTCACTATGCCGCGGGGAATTGCCGGCGGCAGAAGAAGGATTTCGCCGCGGCGGATCTGGAATTTACCAAGGCGTTGGAGAGCCATCCCAATTCGGTGGAGCTGATCTATGACATCGGCGATTACGCCGTGAGACACAGCCAGCCGGAGAGGCTGCTGGCGGCGGCGAAAGCGGGCGAGCGCGTGGCTCCGGGCGATCCACGGGGAAATTTCTACCGGGGCGTGGCGCTGGTATTCAAAAAAGAAAATCCGGACGAGGCCGCGCGGTTGCTGCAGGAGTATGCGAAGGAAGCCCCAACGCGCTCGGGATATCCGCGGCCGGCCGCGGCGCACGCCTGGTTGGGGTACCTGTATGAGAATGAGAACAAGGCAGGGGACGCGACAAAAGAATTTGAGACTGCGCTGAAACTCGACCCCAAAAACAAAATGGCGCAGGAAGCGCTGAAGCGGCTGAAGAAAAACTGAGAATTCAGTTATGGCTGCCACCCTTCTATTTTTCCAAGACAAACGCGGTGAATCGCGATGATGGCCTGGCGGGAAACGATCTCCGTGGCGATCGACGCGTTGCGGGCGAATAAAGTACGCGCGATGCTGACGTCGCTGGGAGTAATTATCGGCAGCGCTTCGATCGTGCTGGTGGTTACTGTGGCGCTGACCAGCAAACGATTCGTTATTTCGCAGATCGAAAGTGTCGGCTCGAACCTGGTCTGGGTGGAGGTGGTGCAAAGCCCGGGCAAAGCGGCGCCGCTCAGTTATGAAATGACGCTGGAGGATCTGGAGGCGGTCAAGGCCATACCACGGGTGGTTGAGGCGGCCGGAACGCGCGAACTGGAGACCTCGGTGGTGGTGGACGGCGTGGAACGTCCCGTGCACATGATTGGAGTCACGGAGGGATATGAGGCGATTCGGCGGCTGCTCGTTATTCGCGGAAGATATTTCGACAGCGGAGACATGGAGATGCGCAGCAAAGTCTGCCTGATCGCCACGCAGCTCGCGGAGCGCATGTTCGGGCAGGAAAATCCCATCGGGCGGTTGATGCACATGGGAGAGATGAACTTTACGGTGATCGGCGTGTTCCGCGAGCGCGTGGAGACTTTCGGTCTTTCCGAAATTCAGGAAAATTCCGTCATTATTCCTTTTTCGCTGATGAAGTATTACACCGGCACGGAACTGGTGCGCTTGCTGGACGTGCAGGCGGAGCGGGCGGAAGACGTGCCATCCGTCGAGCGGCAAGTGGGCCAGGTGCTACGGAGCCGGCATCCGGCGGAGGCGGAGTACAAAGTACAAACACTCACGGCGATTCTGGGAGCGGCGAGAAATATTTCACTGGCGCTGACGATCCTGCTGATCCTGATTGCGTTGATCGCGCTGTTGATCAGCGGAGTGGGGATCATGAACATCATGCTGGTGACCGTGCAGGAACGCACGCGAGAGATCGGCATTCGAAAGGCGATTGGGGCAGCGCGGCGCGAGATCATGTACCAGTTTCTGTTCGAATCGATTGTGATCAGCGGGGGCGGGGCGGTGATTGGAATCCTGATCGGAATCGCCATCCCGGTGACGGCGCAGTTTTTCCTGCCTGGGAACCTGCGCGTTCCGGTCTCTCCGCTGAGTGTGATTGTCGCGTTCGTGGTTTCGTGTTCCACGGGACTTTTCTTCGGATACCTGCCGGCGAATCAGGCGGCGAGCCTGGAGCCGGTGGAGTCGCTGCGCTACGAGTGACGAAGTTTTTCGCGAAAGAAAACGGGAATCAAGGAAATCGCGCAAGTGGGAGGCAAAACCATGGTCAGAGGATTTCGCTTTGCGGGGATCGGCGGCTTGATGCTGGCGCTTTTTGCCGTGCCGCTGCGCGCGCAGGAAGTCGCCGCGCAAGCTCCCAATAGCGCGTCGCCGGTAGCGTTGACGCTGAAGCGCGCGATCGAGCTGGCGCTGCAAAACAGTAGAGACATCCAAGTGGCGAAAATCGGGGCCAGAGTCGCGGACCACGCGGCGCAAACCACCAAGGCGCAATTCATGCCCAACTTGTATGCGGGTTCCGGCGCGGGGTACACCTATGGAATTCCGGAAACGCCGGGCGGGCGCGCGCCAGCCGTGTTCAGCGTGACGTATACCGAACAGGTTTTTAACGAGCCGCTGCGCGGCCGTGCGAAAGAGCTGGAAGAGCAATCCAATGCGCAGAAGATCGTGCTGGAAGATGTGCGCAACAGCGTGATCACACGAACGGCGATGGCCTATCTCGAACTCGGGAAAGTGCGGCATTCGCTCGAGCTGCTGCGCACGGAACGCGAGAGCGCGGAGAAAATTCTTCAAGTGACGCAGGAGCGGCAGGGAGAAGGATTCGAATTGCCGATGGAAGTGACCAAGGCGCAACTGACAAAAGCACAGGTGGTGCAGAGAATCTTGCAGCTGGAAGCCCGCGAAGACGAGCTGGAAGTTTTTCTGCGCTACCAGCTGGGATTCTCAGACACGCAAGCCCTGGAGGTCACGCCCGAGGAATTGCCGGGAGAAGCGGAGCAGGAAGGAGACAATCTGGTGGCTCTGGCCCTGACGAACAACACCGGCTTACAACTTGCGCAATCTGACGTTCGAGGGAAAGAGTTCCGCCTGAAAGGGGAGAAACGAGGCAATCTTCCTACGCTGGAACTGGTCAGCATCTACAGCTTGCTGGCGAAGTTCAACAACTACTCGGAGTTCTTCAATCATTTTCAGCGGAATAATTTCAATGCCGGCATTCAGATGCAGGTGCCTATCTTCAGTGCGCCGATTCGAGCGAATATCGGATTGGCGCAGATCAATCTGGACGCGGCGAAGGCCAGCTTCCTGAACAAGAAAGCCGAGGTGAGCGCGGAAGTCCGGCAGAAGACGCGGAAAGTCCGGGAGATGGAGGCGGCGAAAGAGGTGGCGCGGCTCGAATTGCAGCTGGCACAGCAAAGTGTCGCCGTGCTGCAAGCGCAATTCGCCGAGGGGAAGTTGAACCTTCGCGAAGTGGAAAAGGCGCATCTGGACGAGAATGAAAAGTGGATGGCGTATCTGGATGCGAATTTCCAGAAGCAGCAGGCGCAGCTGGAATTGCTGAGGACGGCGGGGCAACTGGATAAGGTTTGGCATTGAGAAGCGGAGAGCAGAGATCAGAAAACAGAGATCAGAGAATGGGTCTCAGCAAATTGCCACCGAGGACACTGGATGCTTGACCAGCAGAGCTTGAGTGCCCTTCTGGAGGCGGTGAAGAGGCTTGAAGGTGGATTTGCGAAGCTGCCGGCGCCGGAGGGAGAGGCGCCTGGAATGGCGCGGCTTGCGGAAGTGCTGAACGCGACCGCGGAACGTCTGCGAGACAACTATCCTTATTTTCATCCGTTGTATGCGGGACAAATGTTGAAGCCGCCGCATCCGATAGCGCGGCTGGCGTACGCGCTGGCGATGTGGATCAATCCGAATAACCATGCGCTGGATGGCGGGCGGGCAACCTCAGCGATGGAGAAAGAAGCGGTGGCGGAGATCGCCGCGATGTTTGGATGGAAGAATTTTCTGGGGCATCTTTGCGGCGGCGGGACGATGGCGAATCTCGAGGCCCTGTGGGTGGCGGGACAATTGCATTCAGGAAAGAAAATTCTCGCTAGCGAGCAGGCGCACTACACGCACAAGCGCATCAGCGGCGCGCTGCATCTGGAATTTGAAACGATGCCCTGCGATGAGCGCGGGCGGATGGATACGGATGTGCTGGCGAAGCGTGTGGCGCGAGGCGATGTCGGGACCGTGGTAGCTACGATGGGAACCACGGCGACTGGATCCGTGGATCCGCTTCCGGAAATTCTCACGCTACGAGAAAGATATGGATTCCGCATTCACGCGGATGCCGCCTACGGTGGCTATTTCGTGCTGGCGGAAAATCTCGGAGCTGACTCCGCGGCAGCGTTTCTGCGAATCGGGGAAGCGGACTCCATCGTGATTGATCCGCACAAGCACGGTTTGCAGCCTTATGGATGTGGTTGTGTGCTCTTTCGTGACCCTGGCGTGGGCAGATTGTACAAACATGATTCGCCTTACACGTACTTCAGCTCTGCGGAATTGCATCTTGGAGAGATCAGCCTGGAATGCTCGCGGCCGGGAGCGGCAGCGGCGGCGTTGTGGGCGACGCAGAGATTATTGCCGTTGGAAAAGGGCGGGGCGTTCGCGCGCGGGCTGGAACGAGGGAGAAAGGCAGCGCAGGCGTTGTTTGAAAAAGTGCGTGCGGATTCGCGGTTCGTCGTGGCATTTGCACCCGAGCTGGACATCGTGATCTTTGTGCCTACGGCCGCAAGTGCGAGCGAGGCATCGGTGCTGAGCCGGCGCATCTTCGAAGCGGCCGCGCAGCGCGATCTGCATCTCGCGGTGGCGGAATTGCCGATTCGTTTTTGGGGAGAGAACCTGGGATCGATGAAGCGTGACCGCGAGACGCTCACGTGCCTGCGTTCCGTGCTGATGAAACCGGAGCATCTCGACTGGATCGACAGAATCTGGGAAAAATTATCTCTTTCGACGCAAGCCGTATTGCAAAGCTAATACCGCCGACGAGTCAGACCCAAACTAATGGGCCGTCACATCTTGAGCATTCGGCTTCCGAGTTTCCGTAATCTGAACCTTCAACGCTAACATTCTTCAAGCGTGGGCAGAGAGGAGGACGCTCACCCTGCGCAGCAAGATTTCGCGGCTGAAGGGTTGCGGGAGCAGGGAAGCGATAAACTCTTTCGCGTCGGGCATTTCCATCATTTCAGGCAAGATTCTTCGACATGTATAACGCGGCCATGTGAGGCCGGCGGGCGCGGAGAAGAAACGCCAAGACCGGCCCCGACAAGCCGCTCAGCCGCATGCTGGTCAGCAGCAAGTCGATCGAACCCGCTCGTGCCGCGGAGATTCGAAGCGCTTCTTTGTAATCCGTCGCCTGGAGAACGAGAAGGCCGGCACTTTCCAGGGTGAACTTCAGCCTGGTGCAAAGAGGTTCAAGCTCCTCGACCAGGAGGATCATGGGCGCTTCAGGGGACGACGCGCGAGAAGCCGACATCTGTTAATCCAACAACTAAAGTATGAAAGAGATATAGATAATCAAACTGAAATATCAATTCTGTTCAATAGTGTACACCCGCCTGTTTTGCCGTTGGGCGGGAATCCATGACGGAGGCTGGGGGTAATCATTTGCGGCGTTTGGCCGTGCGGCCCCTCAGGGCGGAGGACTCTGTCGCCGCTTAAAGTGCTGTGTAACCTTTCGATGCAGGATAAGACCCATTTACAGAAAGGTTTGAGGGGATACAGGGAAGTCAGGTAGACTATTGTTGGTAGTGTATGAACTCTGGCGCGCACAGGCGCAGCCACGAACGGCGACAGGCGAGTGGGGGGATCTGGAAACTCGTGCCGCGATGATTCTATTGTGAAGGCTGAGGGTGAAGAATGCCGGATGTAATGAAGACTTTGCTGTTGAACCCGCCAAGTTTTGAGAATTTCGACGGCGGAGCAAGTTCGCGGTGGCCCGCGACGCGCGAGATTGAATCCTACTGGTATCCCGTATGGCTGACGTATCCGGCGGGGATGATCCCCGGCAGCCGGCTGCTCGATGCTTCTCCGCACAAGGTAAACTGGCAGCAAACCGTTCAAATCTGCAAAGACTATGAGTTTCTGGTTCTGTTCACTTCGACCGTTGGTTTCGAGAGCGACATCAAGCTGATTCGCAAAATCAAGGAAGCGAATCCGGGCATGAAGATCGCTTTCGTGGGGCCGCACGGGCACATCAAACCGAACGAAACGCTGGCGGCCAGCGAAGACATCGATTTTGTGACGCGCGGAGAGTTCGATCATTCCGTGGTGGAATACGCGCATGGGAAGCCGCTCAGCGAGATTCAGGGAGTGAGCTATCGCAAGGACGGCAAGATCGTCCACAACGCGGAGCGTCCCCAGTTGCACACGGAAGAGCTGGACGCGCTGCCTTTCGCTACTGATATTTACAAGCGCGACCTGGAGATTGAGCGCTACAACGTTCCATTCCTGCTGCACCCCTATGTTTCGTTCTACACCACGCGTGGCTGCCCGGCGCTCTGTACTTTCTGCATGTGGCCCCAGACGATTTCCGGACATGCCTGGCGGACGCGTTCGACGGAAAACGTGGCGCGCGAAGTGAAGCAGGCGCTGGGACATTTCCCGCAAATGAAGGAAATTTTCTTCGACGACGATACCTTCAACATCCGCAAGGATCGCGTGATCGACCTTTGCAGCAAGTTCAAGCCGCTGAAGTTCCAATGGTCGTCCACGGCGCGCGTACATAGCGACTACGAAACGGTCAAAGCCATGGCTGACGGCGGCGCGCGGCTCTTCATCGTGGGCTTCGAATCCGGCGATCAGCAAATTCTGAAAAACATCAAGAAGGGCGCGACGGTCGAGATGGCGCGCAACTTCATGAAGAACTGCCGCAAAGTCGGAATCCGCGTGCACGGCGACTTCATCATCGGACTGCCGGGAGAGACGCGCGAGACGATTCAGAAGACCATTGATTTCGCGAAGGAATTGGACTGCGAGACGATCCAGGTTTCATTGGCGCATGCGATGCCCGGCACGGAACTGCACGACACCATGTCGGCGCAAGGTTTCCTGAAGGTGGAAGCGCTGGCGGATTCCGGTGGCCACCAATTGCCGCACATCGAGTATCCGCATCTTTCGAAGGCCGAAATGATGTCCGGCGTCAATCGTTTTTACGACGAGTATTACTTCCGCCCCAAAGTTGTCTGGCGCATCGTCAAGGAAGCGCTGTGGGATAGCCACGAGCGGAAGCGCCTGTACCACGAAGCGCGGGAATTCCTGAGCCTGCGCGCGGAACGTCTGAAGTGGGCGCGGCAGGGCGGCGATGATTTCAAAAAGCCGATGATTTCCGTGCCGGAAACGCCTTCGGCATCCGGGCACGACTAACCCCAAAAAAATGCCAAGCGAGAGAAGACTGAGAATCAAGACGCTGGTCATGGTCTTGGCGATGGTTGTGTGCGCCAACGCCGGGGACTTGACGCTCAAGCGCGGGATGTCGCAAAACGGGGCCGTGGTTTTAACTGCCGCTGGACTCGCGCACGCTTTCCGGTTGACGGTCACAAACGGGACGATCTGGATGGGAATATTCTTTCTCACGGGCTTCATGGTCAGTTACATGACGGTGCTGAGCTGGGCGGACTACAGCTACGTGATGCCGGCGGGGGCGTTTGGCTACGCGCTGCTCACGCTACTGGCGGTCATTTTTTTGCATGAATCCGTTTCGCCGCGGCGCTGGGTTGGCGTTATTCTGATCTGTATCGGCGTTATGCTCGTCGGGCAAACGAAGCCGCGTACCACGGAATTGGCAAGCGAGGCTGTGGCATGACGCGCGTCATCTTCGCGTTGTGTGTACTTATTTTTGGAAGCACCGGAGGCGAGATCGCCATCACCTACGGGATGAAGGCGACGGGCGAACCGGCGCAGCTGCGGCCGCGAGCGTTGCTTCGGTTTCTGGGACGCGCGCTCTGCAATGGCTGGTTCTGGGCGGGAGTGCCGCTGATGGCGCTTTCGTTTTATGCGCTGCTCGTTTTGCTCTCGTGGGAGCCGATCAGCCTTGTGATTCCGGCGTCTGCGCTCAGCTATGTGGTTGGAACGCTCGGCGCGAAGTACATCTTGCGCGAGCAGATCAGCCTGGCGCGATGGGCCGGTGTACTGCTTGTTTGCGCGGGCGTGGCGCTCGTCGCGGCGGGCTAAAGTGTTCAATTCCGTTTCGAACCTGCGAACAATTTCCCATTCCACAGCATCCTGCTAGAGTAGCGAGGATGCCGAATTTAGAGCAAGAAATACCCCAATGACGAGCGAACCTGCATGACGGTGCACTTCGCGATCTGGCGTGGAGTCGTGTTGCTGTTGGCTGTGGCTCCCCTCGTTTATTACGCACTGGCAACATTGGCGGCGTTGCGATTTTTCCGCCGCGAGCACGCACGAAAACTCCTGGACTACACTCCCGCTGTGAGCTTGCTCAAACCGGTGCGGGGTCTCGATTTTGCGTCCTACGAAAATTTCGCCAGCTTCTGCCGGCTGGATTATCCGGCATATGAAATTCTTTTTGCCGTGAATGAGGAGAGTGATCCGGCCGTGCCCGTGATTCAACGGATCATCGCGGAGTTCCCCGAGCGGCGAATCCGTTTGTTGGCAGGCGCTGAGCAATTGGGAACAAACCGCAAAGTGAACAAGCTGGCGCGGCTCGCCGGAGAAGCGCAGCACGACGTGCTGGTTTTGACCGACGGAGATGTACGCGTGAGTCCAGGCTATTTGTGGGAAGTCGTGGCGCCGCTCGCAGAGCCAAATACCGGCGCAGTGACTTCTTTTTACCGGGCGATCGCTCAGGAGAATTTGTGGGCGGAACTGGAGGCCGTTGGAGCCGCGAGCGATTTTTTTGCGGGAGTTCTCATGGCCGGCTGGACGGAAGGCATCAGCTTCGGGCTGGGAGCTTCCATCGCAACGACAAAGGACTGGCTGCACAAAATGGGAGGATTCGAAGCGATTGCAAATACGCTGGCCGATGATTACGAACTCGGTCACCGGATCAAGGAGGCGGGGGGAGAAGTACGGCTGTCGCGCGAAGCGGTGTGGACCATGTATCCGGCCCAGACGTTTCGAGGGTTTTGGAATCATCAAGTGCGGTGGACGCGCACGATCCGGCTGTGCCGGCCATGGTCTTTTGTTGGGCTCGTGTTCACGCAAGGGTTTCCTTGGGTTTTACTCGCCGCTTTGATTTCTCCAGTCAGCTGGATCGCGGCCTTCTACATTTCGGCGTACCTTGTGCTGCGATTTGTGATGGCCTGGACAGTCGGAGTGTGGGGAGTCCGAGATGATGTTCTTCGTAAGAAGCTTTGGCTTGTGCCATTGCGCGACGCCTTGTATTTCGTTATTTGGCTGGCAAGCTTCGCTTCAAATCATGTCACGTGGGGGAATACGGAATACCTGATCCGCAAAGGGCAGATGGTGCGCGTGGCCGGAGGGAAGTAGGACGAATCGCGGGCCACCATGCAAGTCCCCGAAAAAACATCAGAGAGAATTTCGGCGGGCACTCGGTTGACGGTTTTGGGAATCCCGATTAAATTAGAAGGATGGATTCCCGGTGGCTCCCAAACCCCGAGAATGTGCTGTTCTGATTTAGCTCTATGTGACCGCCATGGGTCACGGCAACTGCTGGGAGATCGTCCAACGGTAGGACTCCAGATTCTGGATCTGGCTATCCTGGTTCGAATCCAGGTCTCCCAGCCAAATTTCCAGCCATCCCTGAGATCTACGACTTCCGTCCCTATGGAACGATTCGGCGTTCTCATTGAACGAGTTTCTGGGTTCCGAAACTGTGTTAGCCACCACGCTGACGCGGCCCGATCACTGCAGTAAAACCCATCAAAGGTAGGGCGCGGTTTGTAACTTTTCGTTACAAAGGCGAGTGCACATGTCAAGCCGATCTCCCACCTTAACTATTGTTTTATCAATGCGTTACGCATGAAAAGGGGTTGGGTGCGAACGTGCTGTTCTTAGGCTAGCCGGTGCAGGATTCCGGCTGGAAGCTCTATGGAGTGGATGATGAGAAAGCGCCTCAGCAACCAGCAGCAAGGTTTCTCCCTCTTGGAGGGGCTCGTAGCCGTTGCCATCATCATGATCGTGATGGGAATGGCGATGCTCAATTTTGGCACCGTGCTGCCGAATTACAAGGCGAACTCCGCGATGGATCAACTGCTCTATCAGATGCGCTCCGCGCGCGAGCGGGCCATCGCGCATCGCATCGAGGTTCAGGTGCAGTTTGTGGGCACCAACCAAATCAAGATGACCGAAATCTGGACGGTGGGCACTCCGCCTGCGCCTGTTACTGTGACCTTTGAAGGCGGCGCACAATTCATGACGTTCGCCTCGGTGCCGGATACGCCGATGGCGTTTGGAAACGCGGGGCCCATTTGTTTCGCCGGCGGCACAACTCCTCCCCCGATCATGAAATTCACCACCAACGGTTCATTCATTGACGGCGGAAACACGCTGGTAAACGGAACGGTGTTTCTTGGAATTCCTGGTGGAAGGCCATCGACGGCTCGCGCAATCACGATTCTGGGGGCCACCGGCCGCGTGCGGCCGTATCACTATGACGGCACGGCGTGGCAGGAATAAGGAGGATGGCCATGACACAAAGTTCTCGACGCAACAAGCAGCAAGCGGGATTCACGCTTCTCGAAGCGATGATCGCCATCGTCATCCTGTCCTTCGGCATTTTGTCCCTCGCAGCGGTCTACGCGCAGGGCATTCAAGTGGCGAGTATGACGCAGCTCGATTACATCGCGGAAAAAAAGTCGGAAGAAGCGGTGGAAACAATTTTTGCGGCGCGCGACTCCAAGCTGCTGGCCTGGACGAATATTCGCAACGTAACCGGGGGCGGGGGCGCGAACGACGGTGTCTTTCTTGTCGGACCGCAACCTCTGCTGGCCGCCGGCCCTGACGGGCTCTATGGGACGGCCGACGATGACGCAGCTAACCCGGACGTTGTGATTACCGGCCCCGGTCCCGACAAGATTCTTGGGACCGCGGATGACGTGGTGATGTCTCTTACCAACATGAAACGCACGATCACCATTATCGACGTTCCGGGCGAGACGGGACTCCGTCAAGTCACCATCACCATGACTTACACGGTGGGATCTCTGACGCGCAATTACACGCTGGTGAGCTTTATCTCGCAATTCTCGTGAGACTGGATTGAGGAGCACGTGATGAAGAAAAAGTCAGGTTTCACGCTGGTGGAAATGATCATAGCGATGGCGGTCACGATGATCGCGCTCGCGGCGGCCGTGCTGGCGTTCAAGGATTCCACCAAGGCCAACACCAATGTCACGCAGTCCTCGGACATGAGCGACAACCTGCGCGCAGGCCTCAACCTGGTTGTACAGGATTTGATCCAGACGGGAACCGGCATACCAACAGGCGGGATCTCGATCCCCAACACCATCAATGCAGCCGGCTGCAACATCGGTCTGCCGGTAAATCGGCCCCCCGCGGTCCTGGGCAAGACTTTCCAGGGTCCAAATTCCACGACTCCCGGGTGCAATGTCATCCTGCCGGCCATTGAGCCCGGCAACGGCCTGGGTCCGACCGTTACGAGTCCTGACGGAACTTCGAGTCCAGCCACCGACATCATCACGGTCATGTATGCGGACAATACCCTGGCGATGGTCCAGAAGCCGATCAATGGCGCGGCCTGTCCAGCCGGAAGCATCTCGGCAACTGGATTGACGATCACCTTTGATTCAAGCCCAGGTTGCGTGACCCTGGGTGCGGCCGGTATCCCGGTCAACCCCGGCGACCTGCTCATGATCTACAACAGCAACAACCCCAACGGGATTCTGCAGACTGTTACTGCCGTCAGTGGACAGACTTTGACTTTTTCCCCTGGCGACGCTTTCAATCTTAACGGGCGCACCACCACCGAAGCCAATGGGACGATCCTCTCGCTGCAGAACCTCACGGCTGGCAAACCGAACGGTACTTATCCGGGAACATCGTGCACGCGCATCTGGATGATCACCTATTATCTGGACAACACTACCGATCCCAAGCATCCGCGGCTGATGCGCGCCGTGAATTTCAACACCCCGCAACCAGTGGCAGAGACCCTGGAGAATCTGCAGTTTGCTTACAATTTTGCGGATGGATCGTCGCCGGCCCCCGTAAACCAGTTCAGCGTCCCCGCGGGCGATACCGAAAACCAGATCCGCTCGGTCAACATTTATATGGGCGCGCGGTCCACGACGACTGCGGCTATGTCCAATCAATACGTTCGCACCAATCTGGCCACGCAAGTCGCCCTCCGCAGCATGGCCTATTTCAATAATTACAAGTAAGAGGAGCTCCAAGATGAGATCAACGAAAACATTCATGAGAAAACAAGCGGGCATTGCGCTCATCACTACGCTCCTCCTGCTCTTGTTGATGTCCGCCATGGTAGTGGGCTTCATGCTCCTGGTGACGGAAGGGCAGCGGCTCTCCGGCATGAACAACGACCAGAGCAGAGCTTTCTATGGCGCGGAATCCGGCATGGAGAAACTCACTGCCGACCTCGGCAATCTCTTCGGCGCAACTTATGCCCCGACCGGCCCGCAGGTCGACGCACTCGCAACGACTCCTCCCAGTCTGCCTTCCACGAGTGGAATCACTTATAAAGACGTTCTGGGCAACAGCACTTATGCGATTACTTATCCGAAGGACGGCAAGGGCAATCCTCTGGCTGCCTTCGCCCAGATCACTTCTGGCTCCAGCCCCTATCAGGGCATGACCGCCTTGGAGACCACCTATACACTGACAGTCGCGGCACTGAGCACCTCCGGTGGCGAAGTAAAGCTCCAAAGGACAACCCAAACCGTTGGCATCCCTCTCTTTCAATTTGGTATCTTCTCGCAAACCGACCTGAGCTTCTTTCCCGGTCCAAATTTCAGCTTTGGTGGCCGCGTGCACTCGAACGGGAATATTTTCCTGGATAGCGGCGGACCGGCGGGCGCGACACCAACACAAACGACGGTAAACCAGCTCTGGTTGTCGAATCCTGTCACGGCGGTCGGCGACATCCTGCGCGACTGCCTCTCTAACACCAATCCGGAGTCCACGACCGGGAAGCATCCTGGCAGCGTGGAAATCACCACCGGAGGCGGTTCGTTCCTGGCCCTGGGGTTTGGACAGGGAAGTCAAAAGGCCTGCCTCGGCTCGGGGACAAACCCGGCTTGGGCCAAGACGATCACGCCAGCATTTAACGGCAATCTTCGCAGCGGCGTGAAGCCGCTCAATTTGACCATCTCGGTCCTCGGCAGCTTGCAGCCGATCGATATCATTCGCCGCCCCGTGCAAAACGAAAAAGCGACGAATCCGGGCATTCTTGGCGAGCGCTATTTTGCCGAGGCTAGCTTGAGAGTTTTGCTCTCCGATAATGCCGCAGACATTACCAGTCTGGATTGCGTCAGCGCCGGCGCTCCCTTTAACTTGGCCGACCTTGCCATGCCCGTCGCTGCTTGGAGCTCCGCGAACGCGACGGCTCTGAAGACGGCCATGGGCACCGCAGGCACCACGCCATTGCCGCTTGCTGCTTCCGGAGCCGCCACGGGAGCATATGTCCCTGGCGTTAACGGGGGCGACGGCTATTGGCAGCCGGCCGGTAAACCTATCATCACCGGTTTCATCAAAATTGACGCGCAGACTGCTTACGGCAGCCCTTGCGGGACATGGAAAGACGTGACCCAGGAGATTCTCAGCCTCGGGTACGTGGGCAGAAACATTAACCCGGTGCCGCAATCCTTCGATGGCAGCAACCTGGGTCCGAATTGGACAGGTACGACCGCGAAAATGGACGGCGGCGCTTCCCCGGCACTACCGTCCCTACCATCCCTGGATCCCAATACTGGCGGAACGGTCCAGCTCGGCTATCAAAATGGAACTCCATTCGCTTCTTCCGCCACCACATTTACGGCCGCCTTGTTCAACAAAGGCACCTGTTTGGATCCGCATCCCAACGCGGTGATTCGTCTCGAGCGCATTCGAGACAATCCTTCTTCGGTAAACGTCCAGCCTGGCATCCTGAAGTCGACCGCGCCGAAGAATCTGCCAGTTCAGTCCACCGTCGCCGAAGTCTGCGGCGTGGATCCATCCACCGGCAAGGTGCTGGCGAATCTGCGGACCACCCCGTCTTCAGGTCCAGGGACCGGCGCCGCTTGGGTACCTCAGCCTTCGGACTTCTGGCCCAACGAGCTTTTTGATACGCGTGAAGGCTATAACCGGGAAAGCGCGCCTACAGCCCCTTTCAACACGCGGATTACGCTTGGTGGCACCATGAATTACATCGAGCTGGACGTCAAGAACCTGGCGGCGTGGTTCTCAGGCACACTCGGTAGCTCCGGCCTAAGCACCAAGGATCCCAACGTCGCGCCGAATAACTTCGTCGTCTACGTCTCCGATCGCCGCAGCAACTATGTGCCGACAGGTACTGCCCTCGGCACCTGGCCACCTCTCTCGCCTTCCGGACACGAGACGGGAGAATATGGCTATGGTGACTTCGTCAATCCGTCTGACGTCAAGGGCTGCCCCAATAGCACGCTCGATACGGGGGAAGACCTGGATGGCACCGGTGTTCTCTACACCTATGGAGAAGTTACGTTTCAACCTGCCATGGTCGACAGTACGGGGAACATCACCGCCAACACTCTTTTTTCGAATGCGCTCAGCGCGACGGTGGCCGATCCGCTCTGCACCGGTCCAAACGCCGGGTTCCCATGGCCCAGAACGTTCCTGAACAATGCCAATGAGGGACGCGAAAATCCCTCGTCACTTTTCCGCCGGTCTTTGAAGATCGTAAATGGTGGACTCATCAACTTGCCACTGTGCCCGGGCTCCATCTCTTGCGGGTTGACTATCGCAACAGAAAATCCGGCTTACCTCCAGGGCGATTTCAACGCCAATTCCGCGGGCAACGGCTTCTCCGATCCCAGCGTCGCGGCCTCCGTGGCTGCCGACGCCTTCACGCTTCTGTCGGACCAGTGGAACGATGTCACCACTTTTAACTCCCCGTTTAACACAGGGGCCCGCCAGGCGAATACGGCCTGGTACCGCCTGGGAGTTGTGGCCGGCAAGAGCGTGTCTTTCCCCATCCCTTCCTGGGACACGACCGCCCTCGACGGAAGCCAGGACTTTGGAACCGACGGCGGCGTACACAACTTCATGCGCTACCTGGAAAGCTGGGGTGGGACCTTGAACTACACGGGATCCATCGTGAGCCTGTACTACAACCGCCAGGCTATCGGGCTATTCAATTCCGGCGGCAACAACTACAGCCCGCCAAACCGCGGCTACTCCTTTGATACCAACTTCCTGAATCCTTTGCTCCTGCCGCCGCGCACGCCGATGTTCCGCGACGTCAATACCACAGGGTTCACGCAGCTCCTTCTGCCGAACCAGTAGACCGCAGCGCCGTGCTGCATGCTGCGCGGCCCCGAGTCCCCGGGGCCGCGTTTTTCAGGCCGAAGGATTCAGCCGGAGTGGGTCAAGCAGACCGGCTCGCGAGATTCGTACAGGGCTCGCAATGTTGGGGCCCGCAGCGCGCGAGGAGTCATTTCGCGCTTTGGAACTGTAGAGAGAATAGTTGGCCTCGGTCCAACGAGGCTCACGGTGTCGGGCAGGCAGTTGGGAGAAGGGGTTATGGGCAAGAGTTCATCATCGGGGGAGTCTTCTTCCTCTAAATCACTGCTGTTCATGATGGCCGCCATGTTCTGCGGCTTTGGCGTACTCCTTGGCGGAGGACTGCTGATGGCTTCGCGCGTGATTCATGCTCTGCAACTCCGCTCCGAGGGTGACAGGACCACGGTGCGCACTCCCATTGGCGACTATCGCTTTGAGAAAGCCCAGCAAATCGGCCCTGGCTTGCCTGTTTATCCGCAGTCTGCGCTTGTCCTTCCCGGAGGACCGGCGTCGCATCCCCTCGGCGATGAGAGCCAGCCTCAAGTGGTATCGAGCACCTACCATTCGAATTCTTCCCGCGAGTACGTAAACAACTGGTACCTCGAACATTTGAGCCCGGAATTCGTTCGCCAGGATCCCGGCCACAAGAACTTGCCGGAATTTTTCCAACAGTCGCATATCTCCGACGACGACATCACTTTCGTCGGCGAACGCGGCGACCAGGTTCGCGTCGTCGCTCTCGAAAATGAAGACTCAGGCACTAAGATAATTCTTCTGCGTTCCGTCAAACCGTCCTCCCAGACTCCCGCGCAGCCGCAAACCCAATCCTCCAGCCAGTCATCCACTCCTTAAACCAGCGGCGCATCTTCGCTTCCGGCCGTGCCCGGAAGTTATGATTGCGCGCCCCCGAAGCTTGTAACCCCTCTACTGCAGAAAAGTACGCCGATAGGCTAAACTCCCTCCGGGGGATTGGCCGACCATGCCACGAATCCAGACCACGGAAGACCGCCGGCTCGAAGAGGGGCGCACGCGGAAAAAATATTGGAAGCGCTGGGGGCCCTATCTATCCGAACGGCAATGGGGAACGGTCCGCGAAGACTACAGCCCCGGCGGCACCGCCTGGGAATATTTTCCGCACGATCATGCGCGCTCGCGGGCGTATCGCTGGGGAGAAGACGGCATCGGCGGCATCTGCGATCGCCATCAGATAATGTGCTTTTCGCTGGCGCTCTGGAACGGGCGCGACCCGATTCTCAAGGAACGTATCTTTGGCCTGACGGGGAATCAGGGGAACCACGGCGAGGATCCCAAGGAGTATTACTTCTATCTGGACTCCACTCCCACTCACAGTTACATGCGCATGCTCTACAAGTATCCGCATGCCGAATTCCCTTACCAGTATTTGGTCGAAGAGAACCGGCGCCGCACCCGCAATGACCCGGAGTTCGAATTGCTCGATACTGGAGTTTTCGCCGAGAACCGCTACTTCGATGTGTTCGTGGAATATGCCAAGGCCGATGTGGAAGACATTCTCATCAAAATCACCGCCGTGAACCGCGGGCCCGAAGCCGCCACATTGCACGTGCTGCCGCAATTCTGGTTTCGCAATACATGGTCCTGGGGCAAGGATTTGCGCCGCCCGCTCGCGCGCAAAGGGACCAGTGTGCCCGGCAGTGTCTGCGTTGAGACGCAACACTGGCAATATGGCAAGCGCTGGCTGCTGTGCGCTGGTCACCCCACATTGCTGTTCACAGAAAACGAGACCAATAACGCGCGGCTGTTTGGCGGCAAGAACCGTTCACCCTATGTGAAGGATGCGTTCAACGAGTTCTTGATCCACGGCAACAAAGCAGCAGTCAATCCCGAGCAGATGGGAACGAAGGTGGCGGCATATTACCCGCTGGAGCTTGCTCCCGGCGAGCCCGTTACGCTGAAATTGCGGCTTACCGACACGGAGCCTCTCGGCGGGATGGATATTGGTGCAGGCAGAGTTGGAGGAGAAGTCTCACCGGGCGCATCGGAGCGCACCGAGGGCGTTCCCGGCACTAACGATTTTGTGACTGGATTCGAAGGCGTGTTCGCCACACGGCAGAAAGAAGCCGAGGAGTTTTACGCTTCCCGCATTCCCAAAGATCTTTCCGACGAGGCCAAGGCCGTCATGCGCCAATCGCTTTCCGGGATGCTCTGGTCCAAGCAGTTCTATCACTACGATGTCCACACCTGGCTCGAGGGCGATCCCGCCGGGCCCAAGCCTCCCGAAGAGCGCTGGCACGGACGCAACAAGGATTGGACGCATCTTTACAACGACGACATCATCTCCATGCCCGATAAGTGGGAGTATCCGTGGTACGCAGCGTGGGACCTGGCGTTTCACTGTATCCCACTGGCCCTTGTCGATCCGGATTTCGCGAAGGAGCAGCTTATCCTGCTACTTCGCGAGTGGTATATGCACCCCAACGGTCAGTTGCCGGCCTATGAATGGGCTTTCGGCGATGTGAACCCGCCGGTGCACGCCTGGGCGGCTTTTCGTGTTTACAAAATCGAGCGGCGCATGCGCGGGGTAGCCGATCGCGGCTTCCTGGAAAAGGTCTTTCACAAGCTTCTGCTGAATTTCACGTGGTGGGTCAACCGCAAGGATCCGGACGGCGCGAACATTTTTCAGGGCGGATTTCTCGGTCTCGACAACATCGGAGTTTTCGACCGTTCGGCGCCGCTCCCTACCGGCGGCCATCTCGAGCAATCCGACGGCACCAGCTGGATGGGTATGTATTGTCTGAACATGCTGGCGATTGCTCTCGAGCTTGCGAAGGAAGATCCTGCCTACGAGGATGTCGCCAGCAAGTTCTTCGAGCACTTTGTCTACATCGCGCGCGCCATGAACGATTTCGGCAGCGGCGGGCGCTCCCTGTGGGACGACGAAGATGGGTTTTACTACGACGTGCTGAAGCTCCCAAACGGCGAAGAACACTTCATGAAGATCCGTTCCATGGTGGGATTGATCCCCCTCTTTGCCGTGGAAACGCTGGAGCCGGACATTGTAGATCGCCTGCCGGGCTTCAAACGACGCATGCAATGGTTCATCGATAATCATCCGGACGTGCCTGAGCATATTGAAATGACACAGCGTTCGGCTCGCGGTGTGCGACGGCTGCTTTCGCTCGTAAATCGCAAACAGCTCAAGCGCGTGCTCACGCGCATGCTGGACGAGACGGAGTTTCTGTCGCCTTACGGTATTCGCGCGCTGTCGCGCTACCACAAGGATCACCCTTACGAAGTGCATGTGAACGGAAATGCGAACCGCGTGGACTATGAGCCCGCAGAATCGTCCACCGGAACTTTTGGCGGCAATTCGAATTGGCGCGGCCCCATCTGGTTCCCGGTGAATTTCCTTCTGGTCGAATCACTGCAGAAATATCATCACTACTATGGAGAAGACTTCAAAATGGAATGCCCCACACATTCCGATGAGGAATTCGACCTCTGGCAAGTCGCCGGGGAAATTTCCCGGCGGCTCGTTCATATCTTTATACGGGGGCAGGACGGCCGGCGTCCTGTCGCGGGCGGATTGGAGATCTTCCAGAGCGATCCGCATTGGAAAGATTTGATGCTCTTTTACGAATATTTTCATGGCGACAACGGCGCTGGCCTTGGCGCAAATCATCAAACGGGATGGACCGGCCTGGTCGCAAAGCTCATCGAACAAAGCGGGGAGTAAGGTGTCCCGAGTGGCGATCCGGGAAGCAACTCTGCAGGACGAAGCGGAGCTTCTGCGCATGATGCGCCTGCTCGCCGAGCATCCGCCCGGAGCCATCAAGTTTGATGAGAGTAAGGCGCGTGCGGCGCTCCGGAAATTCTTGTTGTTCCCAGCGTTCGGTGGAGTCTGGCTTCTCTGCGAGGGGAGCTCCGTGGTCGGCTATATCGGGTTGACCTTGGGATTCAGCTTCGAGTTTCATGGCCACGACGCGTTCATCGACGAACTCTACATCGACGCGGCGCACCGCCGGCGCGGTTTTGGCCGGCAGGCTCTCGAATTTGTGGAGAAAAAAGCGCAAGAGAGGGGAGTGAATGCCATCCATTTGGAAGTCGATCGCGGAAACGATGCAGCATTCGAGCTCTATCGCCGCGCAGGATATGAAGATCAACAAAGATTCCTTATGACCAAGTGGCTGAATCCATGAGAAGAAGCTATCTCGAGGGGCGCCAATGAGTGGGAGATTCGAAGCGCAAGTGGTTCTCGTAGCGGGAGGCACGGGAGGATTGGGCCGCGCGGTGAGTTTCGCGTTCCTTGAGGAAGGCGCCAAGGTTGTGGTCACCTTTCGAGTCCAGGAAGAGTTCGACGCTTTAAAGAGGGCCGCTGGAACCACTGGAGAGAGGCTCGAAGGGCAATTGGTTGACGTCACGGACGAAGCCGCCGTGCGCCAGTTGATTGAAAATATTGTGCGCAAGCATAGCCGTTTGGATGTTCTGGTAAACACCGTGGGAGGTTACGCGGGCGGCACCAAGTTGTGGGAACTGGAGACGAAAGTTTTCGATCAGATGATTGCGCTGAACCTGCGTTCGGGATATGCATTGACTCGTGCCGCGGTGAGAGCCATGTTGAAGCTAGGCCGCGGAGCTATCGTAAACGTAGCCGCAAAAGCCGCCTTTGACCACGCCGCCGGTGCCGCTGCGTATGCCGCCTCAAAATCGGCCGCCATGGCGCTGCTGGATTCTCTAGCGGCGGATCTGAAGGGCACCGGCGTTCGCGCAAATACCATTCTCCCGAGCATCATCGATACGGAAACCAATCGCAAAGCCATGCCGAATGCGGATTTTGCCAAGTGGCCGAAACCCGAGGATATCGCGCGCGTGATTCTTTTTCTGTGCAGCGACGATGCCAGAGTAATCCAGGGCGCAGCCATCCCAGTTTATGGTGATAGCTAGGCTCTGTAACTTTAGACAGTGGTGAAGGCGGGCCGCTTAGACAGAAGATTCAGTCCCGGCGATTCGAATTGGAGGGCGGCCCGTGTCGGAACAAGCGGAAGTTCAGTTTGGCCGTGAAATCTGCGGAGACTTCGCCGCCGCGGAATCGCGTGAGTGGCTCGTCACCAACGGCATCGGCGGATACGCTTCCGGAACAGTTTCGGGGAGCCTCACGCGCCGCTACCACGGTTTGCTGGTCGCTGCTCTGCAACCGCCGGTGGGCCGCACGCAGCTTGTCTCCCACTTCGATGAACTTGTCCGCTACGCCGGAGCGGATTTTTCTCTCGCTACGCATCGCTGGGCCAGTGGTGCGATCGATCCGAAAGGCTACCTCCTCATCGAGCAATTTCACGTGGAAGGCGCAAAGCCTGTCTGGACATACGCCCTTGCCGACGCGCTACTGGAAAAACGTGTCTGGATGCCGCAGGGAGAGAACACCACCTTTATCCAATACACGCTCGTGCGCGGAAGCGGCCCGATTGAAATGGAATTGAAGGCGTTCGTGAACTACCGTGACTTCCACTCTTTGACGCATGCGGGTGATTGGCGGATGGAGATCGACCCTGTCGAATGCGGCGTGAGAGTGCTGGCCTCAGAGGGCGCCACGCCCTTCTATCTCTTGAGTGCGGAAGCCTCTTGTGAGCAGCATCACGATTGGTATCGAGACTGTTATTTCGCGGCAGAAACCGCGCGCGGCCTTGATGACCGAGAGGACTATCTTTTCGCTGCGCTGTTCCGCGCCAAGCTCGAAGTCGGTTCCAGCGTCATTTTCGCCGCCACCACGGAGGCCAAGACCTCGCTCGACAGTGAGGCCGCCCGGGCGGAACGCGCGAATTACGAAGTGAAGTTGTTCCAGGACTGGCAGGCGAAACACGAAAACAATGCGGAGGAAGCCCCTTCCTGGCTTTGGCAACTCATTCTTGCCGCCGATCAATTCATCGTCAAGCGCAGCCTCCCGGAAGAGCCGGACGGCCGCAGCATCATCGCCGGCTATCACTGGTTCGGCGATTGGGGCCGCGACACCATGATCGCGCTGCCGGGTTTGACGCTTGCGACCGGGCGCGCTGAAGTTGCCAAGCGCATTCTTCTGGCCTTCTCGCGCTACGTCGATGGCGGAATGCTTCCCAACAATTTCCCCGACGCTGGCGGCCAGCCGGAATACAACACCGTGGATGCCGCTCTCTGGTATTTCGAAGCCGTCCGCCAATATTTTGCCGCCACAAAGGACATGGCAACGCTGCAGCAACTTTTTCCGGTTCTCGCCGGAATCGTGGACGCGCACGTAAAAGGCACGCGCTACAACATTCATGCCGACGCTGCCGACGGCCTGATCTATGCCGGCGGTCCCGGCGTGCAGTTGACTTGGATGGACGCGAAAATCGGCGACTGGGTCGTTACCCCGCGCACTGGCAAGCCCGTGGAGATCAACGCTCTTTGGATCAATGCGCTCGCAACGATGGCGGAATTAGCGCGGCTCCTTGCACAACCCCGGGATGGGTACGAAAAACTCGCCGCCAAGGCTCAAAGAAGTTTTCAGAAATACTGGAACTCGCAAAGAGGTTGCTGTTACGACGTAATCGATACGCCCGGAATCGGGAACGACGCTTCCCTTCGTCCCAACCAGATTCTTGCCGTTTCGTTGCCGGTCAGCCCGCTATCTCCCGAACAGCAAAAGTCGGTCGTCGATGTTTGCGCGCGGAATCTGCTGACCTCCTACGGATTGCGCAGCCTTGCTCCCGGCGAGACTGGCTACACGGGCCATTACGGCGGCGGTCCGCGCGACCGCGATGCCGCTTATCATCAGGGCACGGTGTGGGGCTGGCTGATGGGCCCCTTCGCCCTCGCGCACTATCGCGTGGATCGCGATCGCCAAGCCGCGTTGCGTTTTCTCGAACCGCTCGGCCGGCAAATCTACTCAAGCGGACTGGGCACTCTCAGCGAGATTTTCGATGGTGACGCCCCCTTTACGCCCCGTGGCTGCATCGCCCAGGCCTGGACCGTCGGGGAAGTCCTGCGCGCATGGCAGGAAATTGCGTACGCCAAATGATTACTGCTGAACTTTTCTTGCGGAGTCCGGTGGCTTCGGCAACTCGTATAGCTCAATCAAAACTTTTCCACCGTTTGGCGTCGTAACCAGAAAAAAATTTACGCGTGTGCCATCCGCCCCCGGCCGGGTCGCCGGATAGATGAAAGCGACACCGAATTTGTCCTTCAAGATTTGCGTTGCGCGGTCCACATTCGTGCAGCGGAACTCCACCTGCTGCACGCCCCCACCAAATTTCGCCAGGTATCGCGCAATGGCTCCGGAGCCACCCGGCTCGCGGGTTGTCAGGATGTCCAGCATCACGCCGTGCGGAAAATGCAGCTCGAACTCTTCCGCATCCTGGTCAGGAGGGACTTCGGACATCCGCGGCGATCCGTTCGCTGCATGAATTAGTTCGAAGCTTTCGCGTGGAACCGCGAGGCCCACCGTCACGACTGGATTTGGCCCGAGCAGTAGCGCCGAAAGTTCGTTGTCTTCCCACCAGGCGGAGACAATGCCGTCCGCCGGCGCGCGCCCCACGCGATAAATTTCTTCCGCCCCCGCGCGCCTTTCAGCCGGATTGGAAGACGCCAGGGCTTCAATCGCCGAGATTTTATTCCTCGCCGGGATCAGCAGCGACGCAAGCAGCGCGATCAGCAGCACGCCTCCAACAACTCCCAGAGAAATACTCACGGGAATATGGATCCACGGTTCGCCAATCATTTTTCCGCCAATGAATACCAGCACGAAAGCCAGCCCCTCGTCGAGATACTGCAAGCGGTCGATGACTCCCGCCAGCAGGAAATAGAGCGCGCGTAGCCCGAGAATGGCTAAAACGTTCGAGGTATACACGATAAAAGGATCGCGCGTAATGCCGAACACCGCCGGAATGGAATCCACCGCCAGCGTCACATCGGTGATTTCCACGACCAGCAGCACCAGAAACAAGGGCGTGGCGCACAGCTTGCCCGCATGGCGCACAAAAAATTTCTCGCCCTGGTAATCCTGCGTCACCCGAAGATGCTTGCGCGCAAAGCGGAAGAGTTTGTTCTGGTCCGGGTGTACTTCCAGCTTCCTGGCGAACAACATGCGCAGCCCGGCATAGATCAGAAACGCTCCCAGGAGATACAAAACCCAGGAAAAGTGTTCGATCAGCTCCGCACCCAGGGCAATCATCACGCCCCGCATGATCAGCGCCCCGAGTATGCCCCACTCCAGCAAGCGATGCTGCACGCGATCGTCCACCGCAAACGCGCGAAAGATCACCAGGAAGAGAAACAGGTTGTCGACGCTCAGCGCTTTTTCGATCAGATAGCCGGTGAAGTATTCGAGCGCGGGTTGCTGGCCGTAGAAACGCAGGACTCCTAATCCGAACAGCACGGAGACGCCGATCCACCCGGCGCTGGCAAGCGCGGCTTCGCGCACGCTGATCCGGTGAGCGCGCCGGTGAAACACGCGTAGGTCGAGCACTATCGCGGCGAGAATGAAGAGATTAAAGACGATCCAGAGAAACGGCGTGCCCATGGCGAAAGCGCGGGAGCGCTAGGGCTTTTCCCCGTGCGCGTCGATGGCGTTGAGATTCGTCAATTCCACGCGTACCGACTGCCCCGCCTGAATCAGGATCGGAACGTCCCAGCGCAGACGCATGTCGCCCGAGGCGGCATTCAAATTGAGTGTGCTGATCCAGTAGCTGCCCGGCACGAGTCCGGAGATCGACGCATGGCCCTCCAGGTCGGTGTCCGCCTTGGCGACCATGAATTTGATTTGCGCCGTGTCCGGCGCGGTGCGTTGAATGCGCTTGTGCTGCTGGCTTTCCAGCGCGGCCCACTTTTTCTGTGGATTCACGGCGTCCAGCTCCAATTCCATGCCTGCAATGGTTTGCGGGTGCGTCTGAACGAATTTTTTCAGCGCAGCTATGTATTCCTCTTTGTGCTTTTCGTACTTATCGGGATGCTCGGCCTTTTCCGCATCATTGTACTTCGGCTTCGGAAACCCATCGGTAACGCCGCCGCTGTTGGATCGCTCGTAAGCTGCCTTGAATTCCGGAACGTGCATCACGTCGTCCGGAGTGATCGCTTTATCGACATCCGGCATCGTCAGGTCCAGGATCTCGTGTTCCTTCAGCCAGGCCTTCAGCTCGGGAGATACCTTCAGCGTGTCAATGAACTCATCGCGCGGAGGAATCGGATCTTTGTCTTCCATTTCCTTGACGATTTCCGTGTAGCTCTTGGTCAGGATATAAAACGTGAACTCGCGCACGGGCTCCGACCGCGCCCCCGTCGGCGTAACCCGCGCCAGGAAATCGAGCCTGCCGGTCGTCGATTGCGCCCGCGAACCGCTTGCAAAACAAAACGCGCACAGCGCCAGGGAAAGGGCGAAAAGAGCTGTTTTTCTCATGAAGGAATCCTAGCAGATTGCAGCGCAGCCCCGCGAACCCAGCCGAAGCATGGTGCGCAAAACGTTCCGCGATAGCTAAGCCGCATGCATCCAGGACGTGTAAGGAAAAGGATACGCGTCAGCCTTGATTGCGCCGTCGCGGCCAGCCGAGATTGCAGTGCAGACCCCTTGGATTTATACTTGGCTCCTTCCGAAGCGGGATTCCCCTCTCCTGGCTTCGGACGGGTCCAGAAGAGGGACTCTTTCGCCGGCAAAATCACCTCGGCAGGAAACTCGGAAGATTCGCGCCAATCGGTTCTTTGGAGCCGCATCGCTCAGAACATCCCGAGGACCTGCGAAGAAAGCTTAAGGAGATTCACAATGCCAAAGAATGGTGCAGCTCAAGCAAAAGCAAAAGAAGCTCCAGCAGCGGCGGCAGGTCTCGGCAGCAAGGCTGTCGCAGAGATCGCCAGTGCGCTGCGTCCTTTGCTCGCGGACGTCTTCGCGCTCTATCTGAAGACCAAGAATTTCCACTGGCACATGAGCGGACCCAACTTTCGCGACTACCACCTGCTCCTGGACGAGCACGCCGACCAAATCTTCGCCATGACCGATGATATCGCGGAACGCGCGCTCAAGATCGGCGCAACCACGCTGCATTCCATCAGCGACATTTCGAAATACCAGACGCTGAAGGACAACAATTCGGAGTTCGTCGCGCCGAAAGACATGCTGGCGGAGCTTTGCGCCGACAACCAGCAACTGACGGCTTCGTTGCGCGCCACGCACGAACTCTGCGCGCAGCACAACGATGCCGCCACCACCAGCTTGATCGAAGTCTGGATTGATCAGACCGAGCGCCGCACCTGGTTCCTCGCGGAGATCACCCGCGAGCGGTAGTTTCTGGCGATCAAGGCCGGGCGAAAAGCAGAAAGAGAGTCATCGCGGCGATGCCCGCAAGGAGTAGGGCCGCAGCGATGCGCCAGAAAAGACTTGTCGGCGCGGAAGGGATAGGTCCCAACGGCCGTTTTGGCGGGCCTGGCGGGTCGAGCACGCCGATACCGGTGAGTTTGCGAGGCGGACCGCCGGAGCGCGCGGAGGACGCTGACGCCTCCGGTTCGTGATCATATTCAGCAAATTCGTGCGGCATAAAGCTGAATGCTACCCTCGCGCCTAGCGCGTGTCTAGAAGAGCCGGAAAATCGCCTCGATGGTAACCCACGTGGGGACGGCGTGCCGGGCGGCGTCGTATGCCGGCACAAACTTCCACGTTCGAATGGTCTGCGCCGCGCGTTCATCCAGCCCCAATCCAATCCCTTTCACGATGCGAACTTGCTCCGCCCGGCCATCTGCGCCCACCAGCACCAGCAGTGTCACAGCTCCCTGTAACTTGGCCTCGCGCGCCTCGTCCGTATACTGTGGATCGGGGCAGTATGCGCACTTCGCTTCAGTGCCTCCCGGATGATAAGGCCCTCGGGGTCCGCCCACCCCGACGCCGTCGCCCGGTGTGTTGCCCATCGAATCTCCGGTTCCATCACCAATCGTGTTTCCTTTTCCGCGGCCGGAGGAACCATTCGGATCGGGCATCCATGGTAAGCCAATGTTGTCCACCGGAGTAAGCACACGCGCCGCGGATGGGTCAAGAATTGTCGGGGGAATGGGGAGCTCCGGGTGCGGATTCTGCGGAAGCGTAGGTTTCACGAGTTGGATCCGAGAGCGCGGGGGAAGATTGCCTTGGTTGGGAGGGAGAAGATCGTGGCCCGATCCGCTACCGGTTCCTCCGCTCAGATGATTACCCCGAAGGCTTTCTAACAGACGCGTGGGCAGAGGCAGTAAACTCGGAGCCCTTTTACCGGATGGAGGCGGATCGAGTGGCGGACCGGGTGGGTGAATGGCGACGAACACCAGTGCGCACAGGATCGCCGCGTGAGTGATTACTGATGCGCTCTGCGCGCGTCCATGGCCTTCGGACTTATCCCATTTTGGCAAATGGATTGGCGCGCCATTTGCCGAAGAAGGAAGAAACGGGCGGCGAGTAAGGAACTGACCGAGATTCTCTCGAACGCGCAAAAACCACGAATCACCGGAGAAGTGGAGAGACGCAAAAGAACGCGAAAGTGGATCGCGCATGGGCAGGCCTCCGCGCCCGCCTCAGATTTGGCCTGGTTCCTCGACGAGGCGTGCAGCGAACGGGAAATGAGAGGCGCAGCGAATTCGAATGGTTGCCCGGAAATTTGAATTAGCGCGGATGCAAGGAAAAAGCCGAGCGTCAGCGAGCATACGAATATCGATCGAGTTCGAATGGAGCGAGGTTTACTTAGAAAAGACGGAATGTAACTTCAATGGGAACCAGCGTTGGCACTGGCTTTCCGTTCGGTCCGAGAGCCGGTTTGCAGCGCCAGGTCTTCACCGCAGCAACGGCATTCTCATCGAGGCCCATCCCAACGCCCTTGATAATCCTGATGTTGGTGACCTTGCCTTCGATGCCGATGACGCCTTCCACGACAACCGCGCCCTGGTATTTCACCTTGCGCGCTTCATCGGAATACTCCGGAGGAGGCTGATAGAAACAGACCGGAACTCCGACTCCATTGACGCCCGCGCGGAACACTCCGCCGCCGGTCCCGCCGCCCTCGCCGGGGCCCAGACCACCGCCGGAGCCGCTGCCAATACCGCCAGACTCGCCGGTGCCGATACCGCCGCCACCACCGGGGCCACCCGAATAATTTACAGAAGCCGCCAGCGGGTCTCCCATGTTCGTCAGCGGCGGGTTAGCCACCTTCAAATCGGGCGGACCGAGCAGCGAAGGATCCATCGGCAGCTTGGGACTCGGATTCTTGAGCGTTGCTTCCGGCGGCGTGAACTGCGTCCACTTGAATTTTGGCGCTCGCCCCTTCGTCGGAGGCAGCACCGACCGATCCCCGCCGCCGCCACCGCCGCCGGCTTTATCCGCGCCTGCAGGCAGCTTCGAAACATAGGGCGAAATATCCAGTGGCGTGACGTCAATCCCTTTATTCTTCGCCTGCGTGGAAACCGGCAGCACATTCCAGAAAACCGGAATCAGCAGCAACAGGATAATCCCGCCATGGAGGCCGATTGCAATCGCCTGGCTCCAGCCGAAGTTTTCATCCTTCGACCAGATGTCTTTTACCTTCACCGGCTTTACTTCGAACGGCAGCGGCGCCACTTTGGGAGGCGAGAAAAATTCCCTGACGCGCTGCCCGAATCCGCCGAAATTCGCTCCCCAGGCGACCGCGAGCTTGCTGTTGACCGGTCCTTTGGGCACTGGTGCCGAGCTGAAAAAGTCCTTGAGGTTATCGCCCATCCCGGTGCCAAAAGAAGTTTTTGTGAACGGGGCATCGGCGCGCTCGCGCACCTTGATCGGACGCTCGACGAAGAACTGCTTCAGGTTGGACCAGAAATTATCGGGTATGAGGATCGCCGGAGCGTCGAATTTCGGCACCGCCGAATCAGGCACAGGAATCGCCGGCTCGGAGCCGTTCGCAGACACGTTCCGCTTTGTGATTCCTGGAGGCAGAAGACTGATGAGTTTGCCCGGCACCATTTACCTCTAGTTTAGACGCAGAACCCCTGCGTTCGGTGTACCTAGCCGATAAGATTCGCACCGGGCGGGAAAGGTTGCGCGGCCCCCACGGCTGACACCGGCTCCCATTCATTGTAACATACGTGAGTCCGATGCTCGTTCAAAAGCCCCGTGTTTACACGGCGTTGCAAACACCGCGCCTCTGCCAATCAGTACGTTTTAGTACGTTAGATTGAACAGTGAAAATTTCAGCGACTGCCCTTGCGACGCCCTTTGCGAGGCCCTTTGCGTCTGCCAGTCTTGGCTGTTTCAGACCGTGAATTTATTCGCGCGCGCCCGGAAGAGCGCATCACACTTTCCGGCGTGATCTTCTGGTCCAACTTCGTCTTGTTCTTAATTTCCTCAAGAGGCTGTTCGTTCATCTCGTCTCCTCCTAACCACTGCGTATACGCGCGTCGCCTGTGTTTGAGTCATTGCGCCTTGCACGGAAACGCTTGTCCCATAGCCTTCACAACGAGAATTGCCGCCTGGAGGTGTCTTTCCTCGGGGTGGTCTTTCAAATACTTTACAACGACGTCCCTGACTTGACCGTTGCTTACATTTTCTGCGACGCACGACCTTCGACGCTCTGGAAACACAGCGCTGTCCATTCCTTCAACGTCAGTTACTCCGATGATGTAGCCGAGGCAAAACGCGTGCTCCAAATTACCCTTTGACTCGCACGACTCCAAAAGGTCGTTGCCGGTTGTCGTGGATACCCGCTGACCATGAGCGGAGGCACTGACCAGCAAAAGAAGGAGCGCTGACAAGAGAAATTTCGTCATGGGGTAACCTCGCGCGAAGGTTATCACGCGCTTAGGCTGTCGGGCTAGCTCGCCTCTTCAACCATTCCCAATCGCATACGTGAAGTCCGATGTTCGTTCAAAAGCCCCGTGTTTACACGGCGTTGCAAACACCATGCCTCTGCCAATCAGTACGTTTCAGTGCGGTCAACCGGCTCGGTGGTTTGTTGCCGATGGAACGCGCGATCTGACGCTGTATAGGCAAGCCGTTCGACGGTGTAGTGATTGGATCTCCCGGGTGGAACGTACGTGTGCAGCAAAGATTGTGCAGTGAAGCTCGGTGTGATTTGGTAGTCGGCAGTGAAAGGTTACGGCAAAACAGCGGCCAGCAAGCTGACCATGCGCCGCTTCAATCTTTCCATTTCAGCTTCCCGCGCCTTTTGCTCTTTCAGGTCGGGCAGCGGCGGTGTTGTGGCGTGAATCAGCAGGGTCCATTCCTGTTTCATGCTCCTGGCTTGGTCGGCTGCCTCTCCGCTAGCCGTAGGAGATTCGGCAACCTTTTGGCACAGCACGGCCAGTTGCGTAAGGTCCATGCGTTCCAGTTCTTCTTTCGTGGGCATAGCTAGCGCCGTCCGCTGCGACGAGTCGGTTGTTCGTCCATCGCATTCCTACGATTTCGGTAGAGCAGAGAAGACGACAACAAAGTGATTCGGTGCTGTCGGTATTGGGGCGTGGATAACAGCCTTCACTCGGTGCGCAGCCGACAGGTCGCCGACATTCGGTAGCAAACCCCAACTTGGCGGCAATCGTTCGCCATTTTCCAGTTCGTAAGTCAGGAACTTTATCTCTTTTGTCATCGCGCTCCTCCTGAGCGCCCATTATTACGCTCAGGAACGTGCCGCTGTTTTGGTCGATTCCGAGGCTTTCTTCGCATCGTTGAATTGCTGTTCGAAGTCGGCAGTTCTCGTTCCCCTGTTCGCTGGCCGGTTCTCGTCCTCAACATGATTTAGAGCTTTGCCCACGGCCATCTTCCAGCGTTCGTCCATCGACCCCGCCTTGGTGTCCTTGAAAACCCCACCAGCGACAAAAGCGATGTACAAATCTTTCGCCGTGTACTTCACATCGTTTGCTTCCGCCATCACGTTCCTCCTGAGCGCCCATTATACGCTCAGGCGTCTACTGATGTGCCGGTCCGCACGGCCCAGTACGCCCCGGCCACCGTCAGTACGACAAACCTCTTGTCCGACCGATGAGAACTTGAAGAAGGTTCCCGGCAGGAGGAAGTCATGGCTCACAAGCACACGCAAAAGCAGATCGACGAAGTCATCAATAAGTGGCGCGGGAAGCACGCGGTCGAGAAGATGATTGCTGAGTACGACGGTGCAAAGTGGCCTCGCTACCAGCGGTACAGACTTGAGGGAGGCACCATTTTCCACATCAATTCCGATAATCTGAAGCTGACGATCACGCCGCCGAAACTGCGCTGACAACATCACTCACGTGGTAAGAAGCCCGCACAGTCGGCGTCAGGCCTCAGGTGATCCAGCATCGCCTGATTCTTGTATCCTGTTCCATACTTGCGAATCTCCGTTTGGAGCAGAGGCCATGCGACCGCATTAAATTGTGGCCAAATTTGGTAAACGCGGTTGGTCGTATACCAGCTATCCCCAATATTTCTGCCACACATTGAAAGCTGCCTATATAAACCTTCAATTACCCGCCTTTGTGTGGGTTTTGACATATGCACAAATAACCGCGTTGCCCCGACATAGTGCTCCAGGCAGAAGGAATAGTCACCCCAATCGTTGTACGCTACATCGTATTTCTGAACGAGTGTGCAGTACCTCTGCACAAATCTGTCGATGTCTGGAAGTTGGGGAAAGCTCTGAAGCCACCTAGCGATAGTATTTAAGAGCGAATGAAGTACATTGGACTTTCGGACTCGTTGCTTGAACTGTAGGAAGCTTAGCAACATTTCGAGCAGGTCTGTTCTTCCCCGACGAAGGAAGTCATCGCACCAATGCTCTGCAACTCTTAATATTCCCCGGACTACAAGGTTCAGCTTACCAGGTTCAAACTCCTCCATCGTAGCGGCCGAACCACTGGCCTGGTAGACGGCCTCGTGAAGCTCGACCAGGTCGAGCATCTGAGCCAGTGAATCGACCTTCTGTTCGTCTTCCATGGAGAGCGCAGCCGGGTCAATATCCCACGTGATTGAGTCATACCAGATACGATAAGTTCCAATGTCGGCCCTGATCCGGGCTGTGATGTCTACGCGTCCTTGTTCAAAGGTCTTAAATGTCGACCCTAGTTCCTCGAAGTACTTTTCAATAGAGAAGTTCTCAATGTAGTGGATGCGTTTATGCTTGTAATATGCTTTTTGCTCCGGAGGAATGGCGCCGCGAGTCACAAAAAATGAGGGGCGTATCTGCGAAAAGGAATGAGAATCTCCGGGTGATCCCCCAGCCTTCTGATCAAAAAGCACTTCGTGATAGATGAACTGAATATTTGGGTCGCTGAGGCTGTAGCCTAGGAACACGACTGTTCGCTCACAAAACAGTGTATACAGCTTGTTGATGATGTAGCGGTCGCTGCGTAGAAACCTGTGGTAGTCCTCTTCAGTTATGACGATGCTCTGCTCAGGTTCTGGATTGGATACACTACCGTGAATCTTAAGGAGTGTTCGCCCTCCACCAGAGGCTGCGGCAAAATCGACATTTCTTATCGGTCGAGATAGAACGATATCAGTTCCAGTATTGATGCCTTCTTCGAAAAAGGTGTCCTCAAGAAAAGTATCGAAATTAGTTGTGACCCAGATCGGCAGGGGCAATCTCTTGGCAGCCATTAGATGCGATCCCTTTACCAGATGCTTAGCGATTTCGGGATTATAGGTCTCCATCAAAGCCCTCTGGATAAGTTCGTGGATGCTCGGGACACGCTCTTGATCGCCCGCATGCGTGTCTCTGTTGGCGCGCTCCCGCGCAAGCTCAAATTGTTGCGCCAACCGCAGGTATTCGGCGGGATGTACTATTCGATTCTGGCTTTGGTCGTAAACAGCATCGCAATACTTGAAGATTTCGTTGGTGTCACCACTCAGCGCAGAGAATACCTGCCGAAGAAGGTCCTGCCAGAGCGGCATACCCGACAAATAGTTCTTCACAAAGCCGGCCCCTACAAAAAGGACGACGTTGCCTTTAAGGAATTCCTGTCGGAGTTCATAGGGAAGGGCCATGTCTATGCCTTCTTCCCTCGCTGCGCTATAAGTTGAGCGCGCAGCAAACGAAGCTGGATCTTCATGTGCAGGTTATCCCAGTGTTTGCGGTTCTTCCCTAACTGGTCAGGCATTCGACCAATTTCTTTCGTCGCGTTGTATGTTTCCAAGACGAGTTCCGATGCTGCTTCGCTCCACAAACGAAGGACTGACCTAAATCCGCCTTGCCAGGCCGCGTTTCCAGAGGAATCTTGTACAACCATGTTTCGGAATGCCGCCAGAATTGGATAGGACGCTCCTTTGGTCAGCCGATAGTCGGTCGAGGGCAAGTTAGCAAATGGGAATTCGAGTTTACGTCCCTTAGATGCTTCCTCGACGATATTCATTTTCCCGGCGCTGCCACCAGCCTCGTTATGGATGTCGCGGAAATCGTGGCGAATGTGATCGTAAAGAGTGAGTGCGTCGTTCAGGATTGGTCGCAACCTGTAGTATTTGCTGCTTTTTAGCTTCTTGTTGTTCTCTTCATAGTCATTGGCGAACTTCTCGAGGGGGATACTCCATTTTTCGTATGCAGATATCGGATGCTTCCCACCGTCATTGGGGAAATCAAATATGTTGAACATCTCCAACACGCTGATGAGATCGCGAACGTCATAATTGGCGTTGTCTGACTCCCGCCACGAAATCATGTCTTTGTAAGGCTTGCTGGCTACTTCTGCCTTGAGCCAGTCAAAGACACCGTCGATGTTGTAAATGGACTTAGGAGCGACCTGCATGCCAGTATTAAGCCCGCGAGCAATGTCTGTAATTAGCTCGTTTTCCACGCCCGTGCGGATAAAAACCTCAACGTACTGTTCAGGATGGGTTGTCCCGTCAATATTGCACTTCTCGATGATTTTCGCCGTGTGCGCCCCATCGACGATACCGCCATCCTGGTCGTCAACGACTACTTCGAAGACCTGCTTATCCTTGTCGATCAGACGAACGCTCAAAGCAAGGATGGTGATTCCCTTGTTCATCAAATCGAAGCTGCCAGGAATTGCTTCCTTGCCTTCGAGACTGGCGCGAACATCGCGATAGACCATTCGGTTGAGACCTACCGGCTCACGAGCATTTGCGGCAGAACTAATCCCTGGAGGGAAATCAGTCGCTTTCACTGTCAACCAGTATTTGTTGATTGTTCCGAAGACGGGATGTGAAACTCTGCGAGATTCGAAAGCAGGAATGCGATGGACCTGTTTGCCCATTACAGTACTCCCTTATATTTGAGCGGACGGTGCCGCCGATTCGTCGAGTGCACGAGGGCACCGACGAACACAGAATATCACAATTCGCATTTCGCGCAATCGAAATGGCCGGGCCTAAGGGTTCACGGCCCTTCCTTTACCGGCAGTTCTTCGTCGGCCTTTCTTGGTGGGCGCAATGAGAGGCGCGGTGGCATTACGGCGGGGGGTGCTACCGGCGTCTCCTGCCGTTGAACCTTCGCTATGCGTATCAGTAAGGCGCTTCCTCCAGCTCCCATTCTGAAACTCGCGCTTCCATCGAACGTACTCCCTCCAGCTTGGGCACGTTGCCATCCGGATAGAGAAAGCATCGACGGTTACGATACTGAGTCTCGGCGTCTGCCCATCGGCAGTTGGTCGGCGCATAGTGCGCCTGCACGTCAATTCGGTCCAGCGTCTTGCCGCTTGGGCGCGGACCCAAATCGTCAATGAAGTTTTTGAAGCCTTGACAGCGAGGAAGGAGCCATCGCTCGCAGATTCGGATGCCACGACCGCCGTAGCTGGCGTACTCATTATTATTCCTGTTCAGGCACCTAGTCTTCATTGACGAATACGAATTGTACTCTGCCGAGTACCGCCGTAGGCTTCGGCCATCTTTCGTATAGGAACACCGCATGTGACCAAAGAAAGAGTTGACGACCGGAAGGCAACCACAATGGCGTTGAACGTTGTTTGAGAGCAAGCTTCGCCAGACCGTGAGTTCATTTCCACAGTCACAGACACAGAGGAAAATATCAGGCGCGATTTCTTTGCGAATTGTAAGCAAACCGAACTTGCCTGAGAGGAAGCTCAAGAGCACCACCCTAGTTGGCCCATTGCCTGTTACCAGTTTTGGAGTGAGCTTGGAAGCATGGGCGGCAAACTAACAACGGAAGAGTTCGTGAGCAGGGCGCTCAAACTCCACGGCAGGTACACCTAACGAAATACTTAGGGGTGTCTCACGACTAAGCTACTGAAGTTTCCCTCGTCCAGCGATGTTCATTTCCGGGTCTCGTTTTTCCTCTTGACAGATAAAGATGCCTGTAGTAGGTTTACAAACGTGTGTAGTAGGAACGTCGCGATGACTTTGCCAAAACTGACGAGATTGGAACTGCAAATCATGGACGCCCTCTGGACCCGCGGCGCATCCTCCATCCGCGAAATCCAAGAAGCTTTCCCCGAGCGCGTTCGGCCTGCCTACACGACCGTGCAGACCACCGTTTATCGCATGGAGCGCAAAAAGGTCCTCCGCCGGGTCAGAAAGATCAGCAACGCCCATATCTTCGAAGCAGTCATCTCGCGCCACGCCGCGCAGGGCCGACTGATTGACGAACTGTTGAGCTTGTTCGGGGGCCGGACACAGCCAGTCATGGCGCACCTGGTCGAGTCCGGCAGGCTAACCCTTGAAGACGTGAAAGAAGCGGAAAAGAGCCTGCGAAGACTATCGAGGGAAGGCAAGTCCAAATGAGCTCTCTTCCACTTGTGATAGTTTTCTCTCCTTGGTGGGCCGCGATCGGCGCACCATTAGCCAACCACTTGTGGCAATCCACCCTTTTTGCCGCGGCGGCAGGGTTACTGACGCTCCTTCTCCGAAGAAACCACGCGAAAGCGCGTTACTGGCTATGGTTCACCGCATCCGCAAAATTTCTAATTCCGTTTTCCCTACTCGTCAGCATGGGAAGCCATCTCGGCTGGTCAAAAGTTCCTGGAACCACACCGCCAGGACTCTTCTTGATGCTGCAAGGAATCGGCCAGCCTTTTGCGCCGGCAAGCCAAAGTTACCCTACTGTGCCCGCCCCCACAAACGGCCTCGCTCTGATAACTCGTGCTCTGCCAACTCTTCTTCTCGTTGCGTGGCTCTCCGGCTTCGCAGCCGTCCTCTTTTTCTGGTTGTCCCGCGTGCGACGCATGGCCGCTGCCACACGTGGAGCTGTACCAATGCAGTCCGGACGTGAATTCGACACGTTGCGCTGTCTGGAAAGACAGGCAGGACTCGCCAATCCCGTCGGCCTCATCATCTCCAAATCCGCTCTCGAACCCGGCATTCTGGGCATCTTTCGCCAGATCCTGGTTGTTCCCTCAGGCATTTCCGACCGCCTGACACTGGCGCAGTTGGAAGCAATCCTCGCCCACGAACTGTGTCATGTTCTACGCCGAGACAATCTCGCCGCCGCGCTTCACATGCTGGTCGAAGCCCTCTTCTGGTTTCATCCTCTCGTCTGGTGGCTCGGCGCGCGCTTGGTTGACGAGCGCGAGCGCGCCTGCGATGAAGATGTACTCCGCCGTGGAAGCGACCCGCAAGTCTATGCCGAAAGCATTCTGAAAGTTTGTGAGTTCTACCTGGAGTCGCCGCTGTTCTGCGCAGCGGGGGTAACTGGCTCAAATCTCAAGAAAAGAATCGAGGTCATCATGCTTCACCGCACACCGGTCAACCTTAGCTTCGGTCGCAAGCTTGTGCTCAGTTCAGTTGGGTTCATCGCCGTTGCCGTCCCGTTCGTATTCGGCCTGCTCCACGCCACCCAAACCCGCGCCCAGTCGCAGCCCCTAGATAAGGGCGAGACCGCAGCCGTGTTCGAGTCCGTATCGATCCATGAAGACAAAACCGCCAGCGGCATGTTCGGCTTTGGGTGGTTTTCATCCGAAACGTTCACCGCCAACGGCGCCACACTGCAGCAGCTCATTCGTGAGGCCTACGGAGTTGAAGACGACCAGATCCTGGGAGGGCCAGACTGGGTAAGGACCGGACGATACGATATCAAAGCGAAAATGGCCGGCGGTGTAGCAGACGAGCTGCGGAAGCTCAACACAGATGAGGGCGAATTTGCGTACCTGCATACGCTTCAGCCGCTATTGGCGGACCGCTTCAAACTGGCGCTCCACCACGAAACCAGACAAGTTCCCGCATACGTGCTGGTCGTCGCGGAAAACGGCCCGAAACTTCAGGAGGCGAAACCTGGCGACACTTATCCCAATGGAATGAAAGACCTTGATGGCCACGGCCATGGGGACATCATGCGCTTTGGAAGGGGCCTGTTAACAGGTCAAGGAATTTCTATCCGACAGCTAGTAAAGGGGCTGTCAAAACAGCATTTGGATCGTTTAGTTGTGGATAATACTGGGCTCAAGGGCAAATATGATTTCACTCTTCAGTGGACACCCGATGTCTCCGGATCGGCCGGTCCTTCCCTGTTCCAGGCACTAGAAGAGCAACTCGGCCTGAAACTCGAACCACGCGAAAGCCCCGTCGAGGTCCTCGTCATAGACAATATTGAGAAGCCTTCGGAGAACTAGAATAGACGGAGTGCTCGATGGCTCCAACCTTTGGCTAAGTCCTGGTAAAGCGCTTACCGGACAAGTCAGCTACACGCGTGATTTAGAACTCCTGAACGGCAGGACGCCAGTAACGCGCTCGCATAGACCGGCGAGTTCCTTCGGCGACATTTTCTCCAATGCTCTCAGGTGCGCGTATCCCGGAAGCACAGCTCCAATTCGAAACTCCTGCGCCTTCTTTTCCAGCACTGGGTCTTTAAAAAGCTTGCCGTGAAGCTCAAAACACTCCATCTCCGCCTCGTTCCCTTTTAGGAAGCCGTGCTTTCTGGCGAAGGTTAGAAACGCAGGGTCGTTGAAGTCGAAGCGGACGGACCTCATCGCTCCGGAATCGAGAAGCTTCTGGGCAAAAGCGATGCGGTCTAAATCGGCTTGGGAAATCTTGTTCATTTTGAGCGTCCTTTAAGCAGGCATGCCATCATTGTTTTGGGCTATTTTCTTGGCGTGTTCTTGGAGTATGAAATCCACCGTGCCCGGAAGTGGGCCGTCGGCTGCTTCGTGCGGCTGCGTTGGTTTGGCCTTCTCGCGGTCAACTGGAGTTAAGCCGAGTGATTTTGCCAACGAAATCATTTTTGACTCACACGTCTCCACAGTTTTCAAAAGTGGATTAAGTCGCCGCACAATTCTCGCAACTCCGTGAGAGTCAAGCAGGGTTGTCTCCAGCATTAAGGAATCGCCTATCTCGCGCTTCGCCTGCTGCCAGCGCGCGTAGACCTCCGAATAAACAGCCAGAATTACTGTGTCGGCTGGCGTGACTGTTCCGCGCACTTCGAGAAGCTGGACGCAACGCTTGAATTCCTGCTTTGCGACCTTGGACAAGTGTTTCGGGAAGACGGGCCGCCCGCCTTGAAAATGGCTCGGCGAAGAGGGCTTTGCTTGGCTTACAGTTCCCTTCAACCAGTTCTCGTGTTGGGTTTTCGGTTGTCGCGGCATCACAATTCCTTTTAGGGTTGCGCCGGCGCTGCTTTGGGACAGCGCCGACGCGGTATTCCTCCGACGGCGAGTTCGGAAGAAATTCTTAAAGCAAAATTGTTTTGGAAATCTCGCCAGTACATCTGCCGCGTGTTACGGGCGTTTGGCCGCCGTCTGTATCACATTCCCGACCTTCCAACTTTGCCAAATCCTGTTCCCACTCTGTTGAGAAAGCCGGTCAGAAGGAGACCTCAAAGACACGCGAAGGATAAGGAATGGGGCCTCAACGAATCAGGAAATCGTGCGAATGGTAAGAACATGAACGCGTCTCAATCACAGAAATGTGTAAAAAGCCAAGCGGCGGTTGCAGGGCGATTAACTTCAGCGAAAATGGACGGGCTATGGTCTGTTTTTCAGCCAGGTAGGAATGTCTCTAGCAACACAGGAGTTAGCAGACATCCTCGGCTCGCGCTCCACTTGATCCCGCATTCTCAGCTCAGCCTGCCTTACTTGCTGCCCTGCTTTTGCCAGCCTGTTCAAGCCTGCTTGCTAGTCCTCGGTTTGTACCACGTAGTCCGGCTAAATGCCGGGCTTTCTGCTTTGCTTTGAGCTTTGCCGCGTGCCTGGAGTTTGAGGGCTTGAGGAAGCCCCTGTTCATGGCTTGGAGGAGTAGTCGCGTATCTTGCCTTCGACGAGGGCGGGCTTTGGGGCCACGTAGCCTTTGCCGCCGTGCTCGCTTCCGGTTTTCTCGTCGTGGCATCCCTTACACAGGCCTTGCAGATTCTCGAAGTCGTAAAACAGGATTGGATTCCCTCGGTGGTCAATTTTGTGGTCGGCAACGACGGAAGGATTTCGGTTGCACTTTACACAGATGGGATATTTCCGCAGGCAGGCTGCTCTTAGGCCGGATGCCGGATGTCTCCAACGCGAACTATCGTAAAGGGATTTCCACTCGCGCTGTCTGTCGTACATCCTTCTCGTCTGACCGGGAGCGGGCTGTAGTTTGGATTGGCAAGCTTCGCAGTAGCCTCGTTCGGAGGCGTGACCGGGGCAGCCGGGCGTCCTGCACGCTGTTGGTGGTCTCTCGCCCATTACTACTCCAACCCGGCGACCATTACGACCAACTTCTCAGACGTGCTCGGCTTCGTTGCTGCGATCACACGCGATGCCCACTTTTCACCCTCTCCATCGCCGCGAACCTCGTCCACAACCTCAATGGCCTTCGCCTTCCAAGCCGTGGTGCGGCGTTCGGTCAGTTTGATCTCAGCCGAGAAAAGTCCGGGTGCAACAGGAGAACCGGCTTTCAGTGCCGAAAGCACGATTGCCTCATCGGCCTCAAGCTTCCTTGCAAGCTTTTCCAACGTCGCACGGTTCAGTGCAATTCTCTTCAACACGCTCTGCGGGATTGTCTGCGTAGCCATTTTCAGTCTGCCTCTGAAATGGCCTGCGGATGTTAGGACCTGCGTAGCCGCACCGCACCTGACCTACAGTACAGGTAGAATCTCCAAAAACCTGTACCATTGGCCAGTAGACGATGGATTCGGCGGCTGGCATAATTTTAGTTACGTTCTACTCGTTGTTTGCAATACGTTTGCGCGCACTGCGTAACGTTCTCCAAAAACAGCTAACGTAATTTGAAAAGCAGTACAAATCTAACGCTACAGGTGTGCCCAAACATGAGTTTTTCTACGTTGTTGGACTGTCAGCACTGCAAACAGCCCTTTCAGCCCACCAACAAACGCCAACGCTTTTGCTTGGCCAAGTGCCGAGCGGCAGCCCACTACGCGGCTCTTCCGACCACAGTGTTCAAGTTAGAGCTAATGAACGCTAAGCAAGATCTGGAGAACGCTAAGTTTGCTGCCCGTAATCGAGATCGAGCACTTGGGTTTGATGGCCGTTATGGCGGGTCCAGCAATTTGGGTTCGAATGGGAACAAGATTGCCGCAAGACTGTGCTATGACGAGAAAAAATCAGCAGAGTGGGTGCGTCTGTAGCTGCGACAAATCAAGGAGAAACAGTGATGGCGAAGATAACGATGGTCACGGTTCCGAGCGACAAGAGGAAAGCAGATATGCGTCTCGGCTACATCCAAGGGTTCACGGAAGCAGTACGCCTCAGTCACGGCATGCCTGAGGGAATCACTTTCCGCAGGACGTGGAAACATCGAAAGAAGTTGGCAGGTAAGGTCTTTGAGAAACATTGGCAGAAGTCAGTCAATGGCAGACGTCCCGGCACGAAGTTTGGAATCGCGGAATCTTCAGCTTCTGGAAGAAAGGATGGCGTAGTCCCAGACTACAAATTTCTCATGAAAATAGTCCCTGGATTTGTCGCTCCTCAGTTCGAAGACAGGGGATGGGGAAAGAGGCTAGTGGTGCCTTACACGGACCAGCAGTTGAAGAGAGCGTTTGAGTGTGGGGCCTCAGTAGCACTTGGCATGGCGATGGAGAAAATAAGTGGTGAGGCGTCTTTGAGAGAGTTGGTCGACACACCGGTAGACGTCCACGAGACGAATGCATCGCTGTTCCTATGGCAAGACATTGACTGGAGAGAAGCCTTGAAGTGGATTCTGAATCCAGCTCCACCAGCGATGAGGAAAGAGAAGTTGGCTGCAAAGCAACTTACGTGGCAAGGTTCGGCAGTTGTTCCGAAATCCTCTCCCAACATTTCGGTTGCCGTTCCGCCGCCAGTTAGTTGATGGTTTCTACTGCAACTTAGTTCATACCGGATGCAGGGAACGCGCCGGGCTTGGCCAGTCCTTTAGGCAAGCAAACACAATCCCAAAGACAAGTTGAGTTTGCTCTACGTGCGCGTCGGGTTGCACGAAGGGTGTGTCCAAATCCGCATGGAGTCGAGCCCACAGGGGCGATGACACTTCGTTCCCCGTGGACACACCAAATTTCTAGGTTGGAGGTGAAAGTTGAACCGAACAGAAGTACTTAGGAAATTGGACGGCATCCTTGCCCAAGCCGAACTGGAAAAGACATTCGGCTGCATCGAAATGGACCTCCGCGCCGGCCGAGTGGTCATACTTCGCAAGACTGAGACTGAAAGATTTGAAGATCAAACAATGAGGGAAACAACCCATGCTAAGAATTTCAGATAGCCAACTCAAGCTCCTAGAAAACATCCCCCAAGAATTGAGTCTCCCGAAGCTCTGGTTGGGATACTACCTCGCGCCAAATTCAAATAAACCAGATAAGAAGCCGAACAAGCGTCCTTGCGTTAAGTGGGGAACGCCTGAACTTCGGGTTGCAAACCTTCGTTCGCTGGATTACCTCTTAACCGAGCGCGAACTGCAAGCCGGATACCAGCGATGGATAGATAAAGACGAGGGCCTCGTTTACGTAGATCTTGACCACGCCAGAAATGCGGCAACTGGCGAAGTCGAGCCGTGGGCGAAGGCAATCATTGACACGCTGGACACTTACTGCGAGGTCTCAGCAAGCGGGACTGGCTTTCATTTGGTCTGCCGCGGAAAGCTCGATGAGGACTTCTACTGGCCTGGTCAGCCCGTCGAAATCTACGCAGGCAACATAAACAAGCTGATGGCGATGACGGGCGACATTTATGAGTTCAACCCGACCATAAACGACCGCCAGTCTGAAGTCGAAGCCCTTCTGAAAGAATGGCAGGCCAAAGTCGGCCCCGATCCTGAGAAGGCCGTGAGCAAAGAACCGACCAAGCCGGACAAGGAAGTGCGTCCTTGGCGAGAAGTTTTTCATACTGGAAGCGAATTAGGCGGAAGGCCGTCGAGGGTTTTCATCAAAGGAATTTTGGAAGAAGGAATAACATACTTCGGCGCTCTTAGCGACACAGGCAAAACGTGGATTGGACTTTCCATTGCACATGCGCTGATAACCAAAGAAAAGCTTTTTGGTCTCTATCCCGTCCTGAACAAATGCAATGTGCTTTACCTCGTTCCCGAAATGGGCGGAAGCAAATTCAAAGCTCGACTCGAAAAGATGCGGCTCCCGATGGACGGAAGCTTTTTCTGCCAGACCGTTCAGGATGGCGCAATTGACCTGAACGATGCCTCTCTCCTCCAAGCAATTCGTGAGATGCGGCCGGCCGTCATTTTGGACACCGCCATCCGATTCCAAACTGGTGACGAGCAATCCTCAACCGAACAGGCGCAAGGGCTTGGCGCGAAGTTTTTCCGACTGATACGCGAAGGCGCTCAACTCGTAATTTGTATGCACCACCGAAAGAAGGACGCCGGAGACGTAGAGCCCACGCTGGAAAACACGCTTCGCGGAACTGGCGACTTCGGTGCGATGGCCGACTGCGTCTGGTGCGTGGAGACCGCCAAGCAGCGGAAGGGCAAAACGTGGGACGAGGAATACACGAAGGATTCCAAGGCACTCACTCGGCTGGCGCTAACCAACGTCAAGAGCCGGGACATGATTGACCTCGCGGACCCGTTCGTTATCCAGGGACGGCCCCACATCGATCAGAAGGGCGACTTTGTTGTGCTGGCCGATGTGCCGAATCTAGGATGCTCCCAGATGAATGATGACGCCGCCGCTATAAAGGCTGTTCTCGGCATTGCCACTGTCGGTTCCACGATTGGATTGCTGGCCATCAGAAAACATACGGGATACAGCACTGACCGCGTTAAGAGAATTTTAGACGAGGCTGGCCGGAAGAAGGAAGACGGTGTGTGGGTTCAGGGAACGGTTGAAGTTTCAGACTTGGGCAGCGGTCGGTTTTGATGCTTGCTATACGGCAGGGCGCTCCTCCTAGGAGGAGTGAGCGCCCGTATGGGCTATACGAAAACCCCTATACGGTCCGTATAGGCAAGCAAAATGACTTGTTCTCAGATGGTTAGCCTATACGGATGCTACGCAGACTCGCTATACGGAGCGCATTTTTTGAAACCGTCCGTATAGCACTCGTCGTATAGCATTTTTGAGGCAGCGAAGTTAGTTCACGGTGCTCTCAGCCCCACTGAGAGCGCCAACCCGCAGGGATGCAGGTGGACGGCCCGGCGGGGCGGCGGCTTGGCGTCAATTCCTTCCAAGCAATCAACCACGACTTCGGATCAGGGTCGTGTTAAGTGGAAAACAATCGATTGATCGTGGAAAGGGCGCCGCTATTGCCAACGCCCTTGTTTTCCACAACCGAGTCGTTAGAGCCTACCAACGCAACGCCGTCGAGTACGGGCAGAAGAGGGCCTGTGGCAAGACGACGCTTTCAGAAAGGCTGTTTCGTTAAGGAAGGCAACGGGGGAATGTACAGCCAGCACTACGTCGACGCGGTGAGACCGGACGGGTCCGCTGTGACGAAACAGGTGAAGAAGTTCATCGGCAATCTCCAAACAATGTCCGAGCGGGCTGCCCGTCGCGAGCACGACCGGATTATGCAGGACGTGAATCTCAAACGTGGAAGCCTTGCGCCTGTTCCGAAAGGGCAGACTTTCGCCGACGCGGTCACTAACTGGCGGAAGGCTATTGCCCCTAACCTTTCACCCGCTACCGTCCGCACACGTGAGTCCCACTTCCGGACGCACATCATCCCTCGATTCGAGCGGATGGGCCTGAACGAAATAGGCGTCCACCAGATGCAGCAATTCGCTACTGACTTGAGACAGTCCGTCTCGCGGTCCACAACGACTGGAGTTATCTGCACGACGTTCTGTGTGCTGGAATACGCAGCCAAGTGTGGCATGCGCGTTTCCGGCGTGAAGCCCGACGACATAGAATTCGGCGGATGCACCGAGAGGACCGTAGTTCCCTTCTTCACGCGTGAGCAGGCCACGCATATCGTTGATGAAGCGTGTGAGCCGTTCAAGACGCTGTTTTCCCTGGCATGGTTCACCGGCATGCGAGCTGGCGAAATCTTGGCTCTCACGCTGAATGACCTGGACTTTGCGAATAAGACGATTTCAGTCAGCAAAGCAGCCGACGATGCCACACGCATTGTTCGGCAGCCCAAGACGAAGTTCTCCAACACAGTGCTTCCGATGCCGTCCGCTTTGGAATTCGTGTTGCGGAACTACCTTATGCACTGGAAGCCGAATCCTGCCGGCATCCTTTTTGCTAACAGGAAAGGCACGCGCTCGATGTCACGAGACAGTGTCGTGAAGACTGGCCTTCATCCGGTCCTGCGAAAGCTAGGCATTCCGACACGCGACACTGGTCTTCATGCGTTTCGGCATGGACTCGCGACGCAGTTGCTTGAAGCGAGCGTCCCGCTTACCGTGCTGCAAAAGCAGCTCCGACACGCAGACATAGCGACTACGCTGCGCCTGTATACTCACGCAATTCCACAGTCGCAACGCGACGCGATGGAATGCGTTAGCCTCCAATCAGTACGTTCAATCAATACAGTACTGAAATTCGGGAGTAAGTGATTCAGAACAAAGGGTTAGCAGAGGCGTGGTAACATACGTGCTTACACTGCTTTCCGATGTTTCCCGCCGTACACCCGAGCCACCGTACGGTACGTACCGGTAATAAAAAGGACGGCATGCAGGCAAAGAAGGAGATCTTCGAGCGCTTATCCCTATGGCCGAACCACTGGAACTGAAGAAAACACTGAACCTGCCGAAAACCGATTTTGCCATGAAGGCCAGTCTGCCGCAGAACGAGCCCAAACAGCTCGAAGCCTGGTACGCCGGCAACATCTACGAGCGCATTCTGGAGACGCGCAAAGGCAATCCGCTGTTCGTCTTGCATGATGGCCCGCCGTATCCCACGGGAGAAATTCACCTCGGCACGGGCCTGAACAAAATCCTGAAGGATCTGGTCGTCAAGACCAAGAGCATGGCGGGTCACTACGCCCCGTACGTGCCGGGATGGGATTGCCACGGCTTGCCAATCGAAACGCAGGTGGAAAAGGAGTTGGGCGGAAAAGGAAAAGTGCCCCCGGCGGAGTTTCGAAAGATGTGCCGGCAATTCGCGTTGCGCTTCGTCGAGCAGCACAAAAAAGATTTCAAGCGCCTCGGCATTTTCGGCCGGTGGAACGATCCCTATCTGACCATGAGCCATGAGTATGAAGCCACCATCGCCGGCGCGTTTCTCGATTTCATGGAAAAGGGCTATGTTTACCGCGGACGCAAGCCGGTGTATTGGTGTCTCTACGACAGCACGGCGCTGGCGGAAGCCGAAGTCGAGTACGAAGACCACACCAGCCCCTCGATCTGGGTGAAGTTTGGAGTGGTGGGCGGCGGAAAAGGCGATGTGGCGAAAATCGCGAGCGATGTGAGTGCGGTCATTTGGACCACTACGCCGTGGACGCTGCCTCACAATCGCGCGCTGGCATTTCATCCCGATTTCGATTACGTCGTCGTTGACACCGAAAAGGGCGCGCTGCTCCTCGCCGCCGACCGCGTTACGGCGTTGCAGGCCGAGTGCGATATCAATGAAGTCAAAGTCCGCGCCACGTTCAAAGGCCGCGATTTCGAAGGCATGAAGTTTCAGCATCCCTTCTTGCCGATCCAGGTGCCGGGAATTTTGGCGGATTATGTGACCCTGGATCAGGGCAGCGGCATCGTCCACACCGCTCCCGGCCATGGCGCCGACGATTTTATTTCCGGCCAGAAATATGGACTGGAAGTTTACGCGCCGCTCGACGACAAGGGCGTTTATCTCGAAGGTTTGCCGGAATACAAAGGCAAAGATGTTTTCACGGCGAATCCCATCATCGTGAAATTGCTGGCCGATCGTGGCGCGCTACTCGGCCATCACGAATATAAGCATAGTTATCCGCACTGCTGGCGTTGCCACAATCCCGTGATTTTTCGCGCCACCGAGCAGTGGTTCATCAAGATGGACCAGGCCGCGCACGGAAAAGAGAAAACGCTGCGTGCGGAAGCGCTTGAAGAAATTCACGGAGTGAAGTGGTTCCCCGCCTGGGGCGAAGACCGCATGTACGAAATGATCGAGAAGCGCCCGGACTGGTGTGTCTCCCGCCAGCGCTTCTGGGGCGTGCCCATCATTGTTTTTTATTGCGATGCCTGCGGCACGCGACTCGAGGATTTCAACGCCCTTCGCAACGTCGTGAAATGGTTTGCCAAAGAAGGCGCGGACGCCTGGTACCAGCACACGCCGGAAGAATTGCTCCCGGCGGGAACGAAATGCCCTTGTGGTGCTTCGAAGTGGCGCAAGGAAAACGACATCCTCGACGTCTGGTTTGATTCCGGCTCTTCGAATCTCTCCGTCCTGAAAGGCGCGGAGTGGCCCGCCGACGTTTATCTCGAAGGCCCCGATCAATATCGCGGCTGGTTCCATAGCTCGCTTCTGGTGGCCACGGGAATTCGTGACGCGGCGCCGTATCGCGGCGTCGTCACGCACGGCTGGACGCTCGACGAGCAGGGCCGCCCCATGTCGAAATCCTTGGGCAACACGCTCTATCCCATCGAGATTTGCGAAAAGTGGGGCGCCGATTTGTTGCGGCTGTGGGTCGGCTCGGTCGAATACCAGGCCGACGTGAAAATGAGCGAACGCGTACTGTCCCAGCTCAGCGAAGCCTATCGCAAGATTCGAAATACCTTCCGCTTCGCGCTCGGCAACCTGAACGATTTCGTTCCCTCGCGCGACGCTCTTTCGAACGATCAGCTCGAGGAATTTGACCGCTGGATGCTTGATCGTACCTCCGAACTCGTCCGGAAATGCCGCGAATGGTACGCCAGTTACGAATTTCACCGCGTGTATCACGCCATCCACGATTATTGCGTCGTGGATCTCAGCTCGTTTTATTTCGACGTGCTGAAGGATCGCCTGTATACAAAAGCGCCCAAGAGCAAATCGCGCCGCTCCGCGCAAACCGCCGTCTGGAAAATCAGCAGCGCGCTGGTGCGCCTCGCCGCCCCCATCCTCGTTTTTACCACCGAGGAAATCTGGAAATTTTTGCCGAAAGCGCAAAACGGACCGGACAGCGTCCACATGTCGTTGTTTCCAGAGGCAGAAGCTCTTGCCTCTGGTATTGATAAGTCTGCCGCGGAAAAATGGGAGCGGCTCGCCCAAGTTCGTGCCGCCGTCCTCGTCACGCTGGAACAAGCCCGCGCCGCCAAAACCATCGGCGGCGGCCTCGAAGCAAAAGTTCGACTGCGGTCGAAAGGACCACTTCTCGAATTGTTGAAGAAGCATGCCAGCGATCTCCCACAGCTTTTCATCGTTTCGCAAGTGGAAGCCCTACCGTTTGACGGCCCCGTGCAGAGCGAACATCCCGAGCCGTTTCACGTGGAGGTAGTTCGGGCCGACGGGAAAAAATGCGAGCGCTGCTGGAACTACTCAATTCACGTCGGCGAAAACGCGCGCTACCCGACCATCTGCGAACGTTGCACCGCAGCCCTCGCCGAGATCGAAAGCGACGACTCCGCGAAAGTTGCAGTGAGCTGACATGCAACTTTGTCCGGCTACGCGCCACCTTTGGAGTGCGGCGGCTCGCCGCCGCTTTTCCCCCAACCACAATCGCCACCAAGTACCCAACTCGGCCTTCTTAGCCTGCTTTCTTTCTCATATCTCCCTGGCCTCAATTACTTCATGAATCTTTCCACAAGACTCCGCTGGCTCTGGCTCACGCTCGCCGTGGTTCTGCTCGACCGCGCCACAAAAGCCTGGTTCGAATCGCAAACGCCCGAAGGCTGGCGCCACGAAGTAATCCACCACTTCATCTATCTCGTCCACGCCAGCAATCCCGGCATCGCTTTCAGTTTCTTTGCCGATTCCGCGTCGCACTGGACGCGCATCATTCTGATCGCCGGTTCAGTCCTGGTGATCTGTGTCCTAGCCTGGTTTCTTGTAGCCAGCGCCAGCGGTGGCGCGATGACCGCCGCTGGCCTCGCGCTCCTCCTCGGCGGCGCCACTGGCAACGTCACCGATCGCATTCTCCATGGAGCCGTCACCGATTTTTTCGAAGTCTGGCTGGGCGCCTACCACTATCCCGCCTTCAACGTCGCCGATTCCGCCATCACCATCGGCGCAGTCTTGCTCATCGTCGACGTCCTCTTCGGCCCCAAGCACGCCGCTAGTGAAGTTTCGAAGCGAAGCGCCCGATAGCAGCAAGACGATCTTTTCTTCCAGCCTCTAACGTTCCACCCCCCATGGCAGAGGAAATTGCTCTGGAACGAGATTTCCGGATGCGATACGCTCCGCCGCATGTACAAGCGGCTCCTGATCTTCGGGATCACCGGGCTGTTCTTTGTTCTCGGACTGAACTATCTGGTGATCTATCCCTTGCAGCAGACCGTGACGCGCGAACTGGAGCGCCAGGACAAGGTCTACTGGAGCACCTTCAACGCTGTCGAGCAATTCGGCGCGCAGCCCGACAACGCTTCCGAGCAAAAAGCCAAGGCCGCGCTGGACGAAGCCCGCGCGAAAGGCTTGAGCAAGACCCGCCAGCTAATCCTTCAGAATTATTTTCAGGACCTCGAACACTGTTACCAGGGCGACCGCGACGCCTGTAAAAAAGCCAACTCCGACATGAACGACGCCATCCGTGCGCCCCGCTGAGCCTTTTATTGCAGATCGATACGATTAGTGACCGGGCTGCGCGAGCGGCCCCGGGATAACGATGATGTAGGCGTCGGGTTGGCCGGGGCGTATCACACGTGGCATGTTCGCGGCCCCGGGCGGTGACCCGATGTCTTTATCGGTTGCATAGGGCGCGTAAAACATCAGGTGCGGTGGAATATGCACCAGCTTGTTAGACCCGGGGACCAACAGGTAGCCGCGGTCGGACATCATGTACACGATTCCGGGTTTGCTCGGCGCTTTATATTTTCCAGTTTTGTAGCCCTCGTCGATTTCTGTCTTGATCCGCTCTTCGGTCTTGCCCTTGGCGCGCTGCTCCTCTACGTACAATCGGGTTGACAGTGTGGTCGCGCTTCCTTCGGCATCGAAACAGGTCGGTTCCAGGTTCAGCGGAGTCTGCCGGTCCACCAAGCAGGAGAAACCGTTTGTGCCTTCACGAATTTTTACGTAGCCCGTTTGCTCCAGCAGATAGACCGTGGCGTGGCCTGAGATTTCCGGCGGTGCCGCGCTTTCCGCAAGTTTTATCTTCTCCTCCCGCGGCAGAGAGAGGTCATAGGCAGGCTTTGGCATCTCCGTCTGCCCGAACGCGGCGAGGCTCGCTCCGAAAACAAGGCCGGTCAATAGTATTCTGTTCATGGATCCAACTCCACGACGAGAATTGAAATTCACCGACCTTTCAGGGATAGACGCCCTCTTTCATCCTGGGTTAGCACAGGCCCGGACGGGACCCCAAATCGAAACTTCGGAGGTTGCCAGGGGCTTGCCGCCGCATAAAAGAGGCCAACCAACTGGGAACCATGTACCGGCGGGTCACAGAATTATCGCCAAACAATGGAGGAGAACCTGTTTGTGCTTATCTCAGACTCATCCTGGTTCACCAACCGGCCTGGCACCCTTGATCAGGAGCCACAGCATAAGCGCTATCTCCGCAAACAGGGCGGGCTGGGAGACGAGAAACACCGTGTTCTGGTATTGCGGCAGCAGTTCGCCCGTAAGGCTGAGGACCACATACGCGATGCCGTTGATAATGAGCCAGACGCCCAGGAAGCGTGGCAGGAAGCGCGATTTGTAGGTGAGGATCGCCAGGGGAAAAAGCCACATGCCCCAAAGGATCTCGGCGGCCGTATTTTGATGGTCACGCATGCGAAGGAACAGCATGGCTAGAGCGTCGCGCTGAGGCTTGTCGAATACCGACAGGAAATCAGCGCCGCGCACGAGCGTCAGGGCCGCCGCGTCTTGCGCCACACCGACAAAATCGATGAGCGCCGGCATCACGCCCCCGAAGATGACCACCAGCACGGCGAGGTTCTGGTCGACTCCCTTGAACAAACGGTAAAAAGCCAGCGTGAGGAAGATCAAGATGACCGCGCAACACAGGTCGGCGACGATACCGAAACGGAAGAGCCACTCGTGTGCGGCGATGTTGCTGGCCGTCGCCGCCGCATTCCCGTGCACGAATAGTTTGCCAGGAATATACACGAGGCGGATGGGGCCGAGGACGCAAAGGAGCAGGTACCAGAATCCTGCCACTCTCCCTGGATTGCGGGTCGAGTTCATGTTCCCTCCGTTGTAGGGGGCCCTATCGTGAAAAACGGCGAAAGCCGTCAAACGTTTCCGCCACACAGAACAGAGGCGGCTCGTGGGGTGCACCCGGACATGCCAAATCCCGCGGCGCTAGATCATTGGCGTTTTGGGCGGATCAAGATATTTGACGAGTACTACCTCGTTCCCTTTTTCGTTGTAGATCAGTTCGTCGACGAGCTTTTTTGCCAATAGAATGCCGAAGCCGCCCGGTCGCATACCCTTTTCATCGCGAACCGTCGCGTGGCTGAACAAATCGCCGGGCGAGTTGCCCGCCGCTGCGTGACGCAGTTCTTCGAGGGAGAAACCTTTGCCGGGATCCTTGACCCGGCAAGCTATCGCTCGGCGAGCCCGAATGAAGGATATTTCCACGTGCTGGCTGGCATCGAAATGCCCGCCATGTTCCATGGCGTTAATCAGTATCTCCCTGAAAGCAAGGATGACCTGGTCTTTCTCAGCCTCGGGGATGCTCGGGTCCCTGACTCCATGAAGGAATTGGACTAGGCGATCCGCAGTTGCAAGATCACATCTGGCCGTCAAGCTTATCCACTCAGGGGTTCCGGAGAGGACTTCGATGCCGTCGTCCCAGCAGGGTTCTGCCATGGCCGCACGGACCATTTCGGCGAGTTCAGAAGCGTCGAAGGGAGCCGAGAAATAACTGAAGGCCCCCTCGCGCATGGCAGCGATGACGTCTCCGGGAGTAAATTTATCGGTGAGGATAATCAGGCGGACATGAGGGCGAGCGTTCCTGATTTTGCGGAGAAGTTCAACATCCTCCGCCAGGTGGGTCTTCCGCCCGGTGACAATCAGATCGAAGGGCTTGGCCCCGGCAAGCGCGAGAAGATGTTGATTGTCGACGACGCGCTGGATCGTCCAGCCTTCGCTGGCCAAGACGCTCGTGAGCAGTTCATCGATATCGCGGCCGGATTCCACTACGAGTGCGGTTTTCTCTGTGGCGGGAGCAGCTCCGTCGCTGCAGTGGGTTGTCATGAGTGATCCCGGTTATCCTATTAACACGACTGTGGCCGCGAAGTTCAGGTCTTCAAGGCGTTGCAGTGTAACCCCGCGGTTGGAAACTGGCCAGAGCTTCGGCCTCATTCTCAAAGGTCGGGATGGTGCTTATCAAGCGAAACACAGTTAGTACCTCGAGCACCAGGCCGGACGGAGAGAGCAATTTTAGGTCGCCGCCCTCCCGTTTCAGAGAAACGTATGTCCTTACAATGATGGCGACGGCGGAACTGTCCACTTTTGCCAGATCTGCCAGGTTCAGCAGCAGCTTGCGCACACCATTGGCGACCAACTTCTGTAATTGGTTGCTCAACGACTCGCTCTCGCCGTCGTCTATCGTCGATCTTCCTCTAAGGTCTACAATGGTGACATCGCCAGATTTTCGGATTGAGATTTGAAGGCCCACAACGTCCCCTCATGTCAAGTTCCTATTCGGTGTCGAATTTTTTGCTCACGCCCCGCCAGCCGGATCATCGGATGAGTATAATCCAGTTCGTGGACGCCTTGCTGTCGGGCGCCCTAGGTGCCGGTTTCACCTGGGGTTTTTGACTCTGCTTTTCTCTTCCTAGTCCTACTGCAGCCCGGATGATTTCTCCGGGCTTGCCTGTCCATCCCCCCGGCCACTGTTCCCCTTGCTACAATCTTTCTGTGCCATCAGCCGATTTCGTCACCCATCGAGAGCTCGTCACCACTGCCACCGATTCCGGCATGCGGATCGACCGGTTCATCGCTGCTGCGTGCCCTGAACTGAGCCGCACGCGCGTGCAGGAATTGATCGAGGCGGGGCTGGTGCGCGTTGATGGGAAAGTGGCCAGCAAGGGAGCGGTACATCTGCGCGGCAGGGAGAAGATCACGGTTGAAATTACGGAGCGGCCCGCCATCGTGGCTGCGGCGGAGGCGATTCCGCTGAACGTGCTGTACGAGGATGAGGACGTCATTGCCATCAACAAGGCGTCGGGGATGACCGTACATGCTGGGGCGGGGGTGATTTCGGGGACGCTGGTGAATGCGCTGCTCGGGCGGGGGCAGGCGCTTTCGCAGGCGGGGGATCCGCTGCGGCCGGGGATTGTGCACCGGTTGGACAAAGAGACTTCGGGCGTAATCCTGGTGGCGAAGAATGATATGGCGCACGCAAAACTTGGCGAAGCGTTTCGGCAGCGCGCGGTGAAAAAAACATACATCGCGCTGGTTCAAGGAAGCCTGAAAGAAAAGAGCGGCCGCATCGAACTGGCGATTGGGCGCGACCCGATTCACCGGACGCGCATGGCGGTGGAGCGCAAAACCTGGCATGGCGCAGCTTTGACCAATCTGCGGGAAGCGCGCACGGACTGGCGCGCGTTGGCAAAAATCGGCGATGCGACGCTGGTCGAAGTCCAACTCCATACCGGACGAACGCATCAGATCCGAGTGCACTTCTCCGCGCTGAAACATCCCGTGGTGGGCGATACGTTGTATGGCGCAGCGAAGGAAATGCAGTTGGGAAAGACCACGCTCCCGCCGCTGGGGCGCAATTTTCTGCACGCGGCGAAACTTGGTTTTGCCCAGCCGCGGACCGGCGAGTGGATCGAAATCCGCGCGGCATTGCCAGTCGAGCTGCGCGAGTATCTGGAAAAGCTGGCAGCTGCAGCAGGCGAGCCGCCCAGCCGAATTGACGCTGCGCTGGCGGGATATCTATAATCTATACCAATGCGACGGACAATCACTTCGATCTTTTTGGCGGCTTTCTTATTGCTGGCTCCGCTGACACAGCGGGCGCAGCAATCGCCGCCGCCGGCTAAGCCGCAATCCACGGCGCCGGCGCAGCCCACGGGACAAGCGCCCGCTGGGGCTCAGGACGCTACCCAAAAGAGCGAACAAAAACTGACCACCGTCGTCAACCTGGTCGACGTTCTTTTTACCGTTCTCGACCGGCGCAACAAGCTGGTACCCGCCCTGGAAAAAAATGATTTCAAGATTTTCGACGATAAGCTTCCCCAGGAAATCCGCTACTTCAGCAAGCAGACGGATCTTCCGCTGCGCATCGGCATGCTTCTGGACACTTCCAACAGCATTCGCGACCGCATCAAGTTCGAACAGGACGCTTCGATTAATTTTCTTTTCACCGTGCTCCGCCGCAACAAGGATGAAGCCTTCGTCATGACCTTTGACGACGAGCCGCAAGTCATCCAGGGTTTCACCGGCGATGCGGGCGCGCTTCGCGACCAGATTACGAAAACGCGCGCCGGCGGCGGCACCGCGATTTACGACGCGATTTACGATGCCTGCGTCAAGGAATTGAGCCACCCGCCGCGGCCGCCCGGAGATCAGCCGGACGTGGTGCGCCGCGTGATGATTCTGATCAGCGATGGCGATGACAATCTATCCACGCACACCCGCTCGGAAGCCATCGAGATGGCGCAGCGCACCAGCGTGGTCATCTACACCATCAGCACCAGCACACAATGGGTTTCTCTGGAGGAGACCGATCGCAATAAGACCGGCGACCGCAAATTCCAACTGACCGACGGCGACAAGATTCTGCAGCAACTGGCGGAAGAGACTGGAGGCCGCGCCTTCTTTCCGTATCACGTGGACGATCTGGATCAATCTTTCCAGGACATCGGCGACGAACTGCGCAACCAGTATTCCATCGCCTACATGCCCACGAATTATGTGGTCGACGGCCGGTACCACAAGATTCGCATCGAGGTCCCGGACCACAAGGGGTATCAGGTGCGCGCTCGCCGCGGCTACTTCGCCATCACCAACCCGAACATTCCCACCATCCAGAGGCCGTCCGGCGGCACGCCCCAGTAATTCATTTTTCGAACGAGTGTCAGGTCAGCGTGAAAAGTCGCGGAGGAGCACCGCGTCGGATTCGACGTGCCCGCGCTTGAGGCCGAGCTGCGCGCCGTCTTTGGAGAACGCGTAACCGGCAATCCGTTCCGCGGTAAAATGTGTCAACTGGTGCCGTGGAGTTCCGTCGAGCGGCTGCACCCACAAGTTATCCACGCCCTTTTCCCTGACGAGATAGAGAATCGCTTTTCCCGAAGGCATGAAGGCCAGGCTCGGCAATCCCCTGGGATCAAATTCGACAGCTGACTTTTTCCCGGTCTCCACCGAATAAACTACCAGCATAGGCACGTGGTCGGATTCGCGGACTTCGAAGGTGGCCACCGTTTTGCCGTCGGGGGAGAGTGCGTAGGGATCGGAAGGGAATTTGACGATCGTTTCCGGCGAACCGCCCTCGATGGGAATGCGTTTGAGAAAATGATTTTCACCGGCGTCAAGGTAGTACAACCACTTGCCGTCATTCGAACAAGTCGGCACGCGTTCGTTCAGGCTGAAAGTGAGCCGCGTTAAGTTCGTGCCGTTCGAATCGACGCGCCAGAAATTCGCTTCCGCCCCGCCCGACCTGCCCAGCGTTCGAAAGACAACGTAGCGGCCGTTCCCGCAGGAGGTCACCTGGTCCATCGGATACCGGGGTTCGGAAAAAACGACGCGGTCTCCTCCGGCGGGATTCACCATTCGAATGTCCGGACCCTGGATGATCAGCAGTTGCGCATCCGGAGTCCAGTCCCAGCCCCAGGTGGGCAGGTTGGAAGGCAACTTGATGGGAGTTAATTTTTCAGGCGAGGCCGCGGGGGCGATGGCAATTTCAAATTTCCCCTGGACCTGGCTCGCGGCCACGCTTCGGCCGTCCGCCGAAATATTGGGATGAACGTAATCGCTGGTGTCAGTGGTCAAGAGCCGAAAATCGCCGCTTGGGAAAGAAACAATTCCGAGCTGATTTCGAAGAAAACCAGTGGCAGCCGTGGTGGTGGAGACGAGAAGGGCGCTGCCATCGGGAAACCACGAAGGCTCCAGGTAAATATGATCTTTCGCAATCGCTACTTGCTTCGTCTCACCGCTGGCTGTATCCACGGCAAGGAATCCGCCAAGGTCATGAGGAGTTGGCTGAACGACGGGAATCACGATGGTCTTGCCATCGGGAGACCAGGAAAGCGTCAGGCTGTCGGTGAGAATTTCCTTGTGATGAAAGAGGTCGCGTTCGAGAGTCCCATCGCGCCGGGCGATCTTAAGGTCCGTCGCCGCGGAATCACCATGCTGGTGCAAGTAGGCGAAGCGCTGGCCGTCGGGAGAAAAGGCGATCGGGCTGTCCACATCTTTGACGAGAAGCCGGGGAGTTCCGCCCAACATGGGGGCGTCGTAGAGAGAAGCGATAGCTTGCTCGGAGTCGTCGCGGCGCACGAAGTAAATGTAATTGCCGTCGGGTGAAAATGTGAGGCCGCTATAACGGGTGGCCGCGGGCATGACCACCTGAGTGTTGCTTCCCGTAGGAATGTGCCGAAGCCAGAGCGATTGCAATCCATTTTCGTCCAGCACATGGAGCAAGTACTTTCCATCTGGGGAAATTCTCGCCAGCGAGACGTGACCATTGTTGGTGAGGTTCTCGATGGACATTTCCTTGGCTGGCGCAGCCTTGCTGTGCGGAAAAAACGAATAGATCCCGAAACCAGCCGCGGCCAGTAGAACCAGCGTGATTCCAACGCCCATCGCAACGCCGAATTTGTTTTTGCGAGCTACTTCAACGAGCACGGAGCCGCTCGACGCCGGCTGGACGTCCGCGGCTGCGGAAGGCGCGGCCGCAGGCGTCACGGCGCTGACACGGGCCGAGGAAGCTGCCGCGGTTTTTCCCGAATCGATCTCGCGCTGCAACCGTTTCAGGTCGGCGCGCAATTCGGCGGCCACCTGGTAGCGGACGTCGCGGTCTTTTTCGAGAGCCTTGTTGAGGATGCGTTCGAATTCGGCAGGCACTCCGGAATTCAGCGTGACGGGCGAGACCGGCGCGCAATTCAGAATATTGTCGAAAACGACCGCGCTGGTTGAGCCGGGAAACGGAAGTTTCCCGGTCACCATTTGATAGAGCACTGCGCCAAGAGAGAAGAGGTCGCTGCGCGTGTCCAATTCTTCGCCGCGCGCTTGTTCCGGCGACATATAAGCGATGGTGCCGACGGCTGTTCCGGGGCTCGTGAGAATGAGTGTCTCGGCGTTATCCTCGGTTGTGCCGTGAACGCCGTGATCGCGCCCGGGCACGAGCTTGGCGAGGCCGAAGTCCAGAATCTTGACGGTGCCCCGCTCGGTGACAAAGATGTTGGCGGGCTTGATGTCGCGGTGGACGATGGCTTTTTTGTGCGCAGCGTCGAGGGCGTCGGCAAGCTGAATGCCGAGTTCCGTTGCGCGAGGGACGGGCAGGGCGCCGAGCAGTAGAAGTTTGTCCAGGGTCTGCCCTTCCAGCAGCTCCATGGCGATGAAGGTGCGGCCGTCGTGCTCTTCGATGGCGTGGATAGTGCAAATGCTCGGGTGGTTGAGCGCGGAAGCGGCGCGGGCTTCGCGCTGAAAGCGCTCCAGCGATTGCGCGTCGCGGTGCGTGCCTTCAGGCAGGAATTTGAGGGCCACGCGCCGGCCAAGCTTGGTGTCCTCGGCTTCGTAGACGATTCCCATGCCTCCGCTGCCGAGCTTGCGGAGGATGACGTAGTGCGCGATGGATTCGTTTAGCACAGTTTTCAGGCGAAATGAGGATGGTAGACGCTCAGCGCATTCCGGTCAAATTACATTCCCGATGAGAAAGCGGGAACATGCATACCGGCGTTATTCCTTTGGAGCGTAATAGCCTTTGCGAGTGAGAACCTTCAAGTCGTGGTTGTTGGTTTCGACTTTGATTTTGCGGAATTTTCCATCGCGGGCCGTGTTTGTCGGGTAGTAGCCTAGGGTATATTGACCGCGCAGCTCTTCGGAAATTTCATCAAAGGCTTCCAAGAGTTTCTTTTCTGATCGGACTGCGATCATGCGCCCGCCGGTCTCTTCGGCAAGTTTGTGCGCGACGCTGGCATTGCCGCCGAATCGAGGATCTGCCACAAGCAGGATGTGAATCACCGTGTCGGTTCGCTGGGCGGCTTCGATGGCTTCTTCCAATTTGACCTTGCTGCCCTCATCCTGTGCGTCGGTGACGATGACAATGGCTTTTCGTCCGGCTTCGGTATTCAGCTTCTCGGAGCAGGCCAGATAGATGGCGTCATAAAGAGCAGTGCCGGTGATCTGGCGAGAGCCGATGGGGCCGGGATTTCCTCCGATCGATCCGCCGCTGGGGATATTAATGCGCGCGCGGCGAACGGCGCGGTCAAGCTGAGCGCGATCATCGGTGAAATCGGAGAGCAGGTCGACGTCGGAATCAAACGACATGACCAGTGCTTCATCGCCCTTCCGCAGAACACGGTGAAGAAAGGCGCTGCCGGCTTCCTGAATCGCGCCGAGCATGTCCTGTTCGCTGCCGGAGGTATCCAGTAACAGAGCGAGGGTGATAGGCAGGGCCACTTCTTTCGAGAAAAAGGAAATCTTTTGATCCTGGTTGTCTTCCTGCACCTTGAAGTCTTCCTGTTTCAGGTCGCCGACGATGCGCTTGTTCTTGTCGCGGACGGTGGCGAAAAGGTTGACCAGGGTGACTTGCGACTTGATGGTCTGGCCCGACTTCACGGGCTCCTGAGGCATGGCGGTTGCTCCGAGCGCGCAAGCAACGAGGGTCACCAGGCATTGCATCACAAGCTTCTTCATAGAACGCATGTATACTTTCCTTGACGAGAAATGCCCGGCCGAGAAGTTCCGCGGGGATGCTGCCGTCCACTAGGATGCGGCGAGGCGTCACGATGGATGCGTGAGCATACGCGCATGGGCGGCTGAATCCGACAAGAAGTTTGGCCTGAGGACAATGAAAAGTCTACGCAAAACCCTATTTTTTGCCAATGCGACGCTCTTGGTGACCTGCATCACGCAACTTGGGGCGCAAGCGCCCCAGCAAGGAGCCACGCCGGCGGGCAAGGAGCAGAATCCGGCGCCTCCGCCACAAACCGGACCAAAGATCGTTTCTCAGGTCAACCAGGTCATCGTTCCCGTCATCGTGAAGGACAGCGCAGGTGGCCTCGTGCCCGGCCTCCGAAAGGATGACTTTCGGATTTTTGAGGATAACGTCGAACAACGAATCTCCAACTTCAGCGCCGAAGCGTTCCCGCTCACCATGGTGCTGCTGGTTGATAACGATCTGAAATCCAAGGACGCCAAGCAGGTGGAGGAGAGCCTGCTGGCGGTGCTAGCAGGGCTGAGCCTGAACGACGAAGCCGCCGTCTGCAAGTTCGACAACTTTTTCCATCCAGGCAAGGGTTTCACGCGGGATCAGACCAAACTCCTTGCTGAGTTGAAACACTTCGAACTCGACAGTCAGCCTTCTGTCGCGCCTCCAAGCATGGCTGTGGACAACGGCCCATCCATCAATGGCCATTCCGCCATCGGGGATCAGCCGAGCGTTGCGCAGTCCACGATTGCCATTAAAGGCCAGTCCACGAAGGCGATGGACGACGCCGTTTACGCTGCGGCACAGATGTTGAAGGATCGCGACCCGGAGCGGCAGCGGCGCAAGCTTATTTTCCTGATTTCCGATGGAGTGAACGGGATAAGGTCCAACACGTACAAGTACGACGCCGTTCGAATGGATCTGCTGCGCTACAACATCGAAGTTTACGGCGTAGGCGTGGGAAGCGCGATCTTTAACCGCAAATTCGAACGGCTGGCTAAATACGCTCACGATACTGGCGGCGACGTGTATTACGCCATGAAGAGCCGGGCGATGGAGGAACTGTATTCGCGCGTGACGGAGGAAGCGCGCAATCAGTACACGCTGTACTACTACTCGAACGGGACCGACCGCGGCGCGGATTACCATACCATCGAAGTTCGCGTGAAGCGCGAAGGGCTGACGCTCCTGACACGCGAGGGCTACTACTCAGGAGTGACACCGAAGTAGGGACGTTTTTTCGGGCACTCGCACCCGAGCCCTTGAGAGAATCCCGTTAGGACTTTGCCGCTGCCACTCCCGTCTCTTCCAACGCGCGTTCCCGCAAGAATAGAAACAATGGCAGTCCGCAAGAGACTCCAACCGACAAAATTCCCAGGATCGGTAGCCATAGAAGCCGCATGCCGCATCGCTTGCCCTCCAAGCGGATAAACTCGACGGCGACCACGGCCGAAACCAAAACGTCCCAAACGAAGAATCCACTGATGCGGTTCGCGAACAGCTGGTGAAAGAACAGCGGAGCATTCAGGCCGTTCTCGACAAGCCAGGGGATGAACTGCGAGTACGGGAGCACGATTCCGAGTATGCAAAGAAATAAGTAAAAGTTTTTTCGATTCACGGGACGTTCTCCTGTTGGCGCTGGTTTGACCTCCAGAGAAATGAGAAGAACTCGACCCCGCCGGCTCAGCCGCCTATGGTTTCTTCATGCGCCGGACAGATGGGCTTATAGGCGCAAGTGCGGCAGATGAATCCCGGCTTGGCAGAGAATTCGCCCGCGCGAATATCAGCAGCGGTTTCCTGGACCACGCGCAACGCCTCATCGAGCTGTTTCGCATCGCGAGTGGTTTCTTGCCGCTGGTTATCCAGCAAGTAGTGGAAAACCAGGCGCACGGGATTCCACTCAAGAATCTCTTTCGTGGCAATCGCGTAGATGCTCAGTTGCAGGTCTTTTTTCGCGTCCGCGTCTTTTTTGGCTTTGCCCGTCTTGTAATCCACGATTTCCACGTCGATCGACTTGGTGGCCGAGCGGCCAACGCGTTCCAGTGAATTAATCTGGTCGATGCGGCCTTTCAAGACCACATTATTCTCGACCGGCAGCTCGAAATTCTTTTCCAGCTCCAGCACAAGCAGCGGCTGCTCCAACACAATTTGGTGAAAGACGCGCAGTTGTTCCAGCCCGTCCTTTTTGTATTCCCCTTCCTGATAATCGTCTTCGAAGCCCACCGCGGACCATTCGGTTTCGAAAATCCGCTGCACTTCGTCGAAAGGAAGACGGTTGCCTTTCTTGAACTCCGCCATCATGCGCCGGATGGTGCCGTGTATCACGCGCCCAAAAGTCAGCGTGGCCTTTGGGCCTTCCTGTAAAGACCAAAGGGAGGAGAACAGGTAGCGCTGCGGGCACGTCCGGTAGCTCTGCACCGCGGAAGGATGCAGTTGCAGCGGTTCCGGCGACGGCGGGTGAAAAGTCTCCGCCCAATCGGCGATGCGCGAGAAAATTTTGGGCAAGCCGCCCGGCGGAGCAAAGAGCGGACTCTGCAGGATTACCGCGTCCTTATCTTCCGTCGCGGCGGCCGGCACCCCCGCAACCTTGGGAGCCAGTTGCAGAACATCGCGGCGCTTGATGGCCGGATCCATGAGGATGTCTTCAATGAACGGCGGCACCTTTGCTTTTCTCTCCGCCAGCGAAGTGATCGTCAGCCGGTCCTGCGCGCGCGTCAGCGCAACGTAGTACAACCGGCGCTCCTCCTGATGATGAAAATGTTCCTCGGGCGCGCCTTCTTTCATCAGCCGGGCGGGGAATTCAAACACGTGGGAGCGTTCCGGCTGCGGGAACTTGTTCTTGTTTACACGCAGCACAAAAACGTGCGAAAACTCCAGGCCCTTGGCGCCGTGAACGGTCATCAATTGAACCGCGTCGCCCGGCACATCTTCGTCCAGGGAAATGATGCCACCGGCCTGGTCGAAATATTCGAGGTATTCGACGAACTCCGGCAGTCCGCGCGTCTCGCTCTTCGGTTCCCAGGCTTTCACGAATTCGGGCAAGCGTTTCACGTAGGCGCGGTCTTGCTCCGAAGCGCGAGCGTAGATTTCCAGCCATTCGAGTAGGCCGGCCAGAATTTCCGCCGCCGTGCGCCGCGGCATGGTCTTGCGCTGCTCGGACAAAAAATTCAGCAGCTCCGTCAAGTCGTTGGCCGCTGGTTCGAACGGCAGGCTTGCCTGCTTGTTCTGCAGTTCGTCGTAAATTTTCTTGCGGCTCTTGCGCGCGCGCTCCGCGTAGCGCACCAGATCCGCAGGCGCCAGCCGCCACGCTGGTGCCGCCAGGACGCGCGCGGCGGCAATGTCATCGTACGGTTTGGCGATCAGGCGGAGATAGGCGATCAGGTCCTTGACCAGCGGATGCTCCAGGATGGAAAGCCTGGAGATGACAAAAGGAATCTTGCGCTGCGACAGCTCCGTCACTAGCGCATCGCGATGATTGTGCGCGCGGTAAAGCACGGCGAAATCGCGCCAGCGGCGTCCCGCGCGGTGGATGCGTTCGATTTCCTTGGCCACCCAGCGGGCTTCGTCTTCGATTTCCGCGAGTTCCACGATGCGAATCTTTTCGCCCTCGGCCCGGTTGGTAGTGAGCACCTTTTTTGGGAAGTCCGCGCTTACCGTGTTCATGCCGATCACCTGGCTGGCCACGCGCAAGATGTTCGGTGTGGAGCGGTAGTTTTCCGTGAGGGTGACACGGAACGGCGTGGAATCGTCGCCTTCGCGCCATCCCGCGAAACGTTCCAGGAAAAGTTTGAAGCTGCCGAAAGACGCGCCGCGGAAGCGATAGATGGCTTGGTCGTTGTCCCCGACGGCGAAGATGTTTTTCCTTTCGTCGGCCAGCAGCTCCAGCAGGCGCAGTTGCGCGATATTGGTGTCCTGAAATTCGTCCACCAGAATGTAGCGGTAACGGTTTTGCTGTGTGGCGCGAAGGGTAGCCTCGCGCTCGAGAAGTTCCACCGCGCCGGTGATCAGCGAACCGAATGACGAACGTTTTTTCTCTAGCAGCAATTCTTCGCTGGCTTTGTACGCCCGCGCGATTTCCCGTTCGCGCGCCACCGTTTCTTCGCGTTCGCCAAGTGTGTCCGCGTCGAGTTGCGCGCGCTCAGCTTCCAGTTCGGCGGCGAGCTGTTCCGCATAGCGTTGATAGTCGCTGGAAGAAACCAGTTCATCCTGGCAGCGCGAAAAAAACTCAATGAAGTCGCTCAGGAACTGGCCGGGCTCGGCCAGCCGCCGGTAGCGGTCGAGTTGGAGGCGGTTCAAATTGCGCCGCAGAAGAATCCAGTGGTCAACTTTGTCGAGCATCACGTGGTCGGAATCGACGTCTTTGAGCAACGACTCGCAGAAGGCGTGAAAAGTCTTGAGCGTAACGTCTTTGGCTCGCTCCCCCGCCGCCTTCACCACACGGGATTTCATTTCCGCCGCCGCTTTATCTGTAAATGTCAGGCCCAGGATGTTTTCCCCGGTCAGCGACGAATCCGACTCCAGCAAGTGCCGTATGCGTTCGGTAATGACTCGCGTTTTTCCCGTTCCCGCGCCGGCAATCACCAGCAGCGGCCCTTCGCCGTGCGTGATCGCCCGTTTCTGTGCCGCATTCAGCTTCAGCCCGCTCTCGCCAGGCGGCTCCATGTCAAACAACGTTGCCATCGTTCAAGAAGGGTAGCGGATTTTAGAAGGAACTGGAAATCATGCTGGGTAGGTTTGAAAAATGGGGGCTAGCGTTGAGACTTCTCGCCGGCGGCGACTTGCCGGTTGAACTCGACCGATTTCTTTTTCGGGACGGTGAGTGTTTGCCACTTGTCTCCCGCGAAGTGCCGCGCGAGATAAACAATTTGCCCCACATGATAGGAATAGTGCGCGACCTGGCGGTTGATCGCCTGCGTCACCGAATGCGGTTCGGTGCGGATGGTAATTGTCCGCGTCAGATCCGCATCGCTCAGTGGTTCCAACGCCCCGAACAGGAGCTTCCACCCGCGTTCCCACATTTCCATAAGCTCTGCGCGCGTTTTTGGCGCATCCTCGAATTCCGTGTCGCGGTTGCGGTCGGGCTTTTCTCCGTCGGTGGTCAGAAAATCGGTCCAACGGGAGCGCATGTTTCCCGACATGTGTTTGACGATGATGGCGATGGAATTGGATTCAGCGTCGAGCGATGCGAACAGCGCATCGTCCGGGCATTGGGCTATCCCGCGCTCGGCCAGTTTCTTGTAGTACTGAAAAATAGCGATGGAATCTTTTACGTACGAAGTGGAGAATTGGTGTGCCATACCGTGATTTTCTTCCGTTTCCGCGAACTGTCAAGCCGGGTGGCCGGAACCGCCGCAATAGGAAAGTGACCAATTTGGAGGTTCGCGCAACTAGGCAGGGCAGAGTTCGCGAGCGGAGAAGTAGGACTCGCGGGCGGTCGGAAGAAGTCCTTGACAATTCGCTTTTTGTTCGCCTAGTATCATTGCGCCGGAATCTCATATTTTGAAAGGGAGGCTATGATGACCATTGGACAATCGATGTTGCCGGAATTCGACCAGGAAATGCAGAGCACGCGGAAGGCGCTGGAACGCTGTCCGGATGAAAATTGGAATTGGAAGCCGCACGAGAAGTCGGGCACGCTGGGATGGCTCGCGGCGCACGTGGGCACGGTTCCCGAATGGATTGCCATGACGATTAATACGCGCGAGCTGGATTATGCGCCGGTTGGCGGGCCTTCCTATGAGCCGCCGAAAATCACCAACCGCAAGGAGTTGCTCGCGGCGTTTGACAAGGCTGCCGCCGAAGCGCGTGCCGCGCTTGCCGGCGTCAGCGATGCCGAGATCATGAAGGAGTGGACGCTCCTCGCGGGCGGACAAAAGATTTTCTCGATGCCGCGGGTCGCATGCCTTCGCGGGATGTGCCTTAATCACCTTTACCATCACCGCGGGCAGCTCACGGTGTACTTCCGCCTGCTTGGCGTACCTGTTCCAGGGCTTTACGGGCCCAGCGCGGATGAAGGCATGCCGGGAACAGCCGAAGCTGCTGCGAATTAAGCGCTGAACGATTTGTCCGAGGGTGGAAGCCATTTCGCCCTCGGAGTTCTTACCGCCGACGCACCCTCCTTTTTTCAATCGCGGTATAATGGTGTTTGCTGGTCCTCCGGAGGCTTACCGTGAGCATCGAAACACCCGTCATTCTTTCCGCGGTTCGCACGCCCATTGGAAAATTTCAGGGCGGGCTTGCGGGATTTTCTGCGCCGGAACTTGGCGGCAAAATTGTCGCGGAAGCGATTCGCCGTGCGGGGCTCGAGGGTAAGCAAGTGGACGAGGCGATTCTCGGGAACGTGGTGCAGGCGGGACTGGGGCAGAATCCGGCGCGGCAGGCGGCGCTGAAGGGCGGCTGCGATGCGCGCGTCGCGGCGATGACGATTAACAAAGTTTGCGGTTCGGGATTGAAAGCTGTGGCGCTGGCGGCGCAAGCGGTGCAGCTTGGCGAATCGGAGATCGTGGTGGCGGGTGGGATGGAGTCCATGTCGAATTGTCCGTATTTGCTGCCGCAGGCGCGCACGGGCTACCGCATCGGTGATGGAAAACTTGTGGATTCGATGATCAATGACGGTTTGTGGGACGCGTACGAAAATTTTCACATGGGGATGACCGGCGAATTGGTCGCGGAAAAGTACGGGATCACGCGGGAGGAGCAGGACCGCTTCGCGGTGGAGAGCCATCAGAGAGCGGTACGCGCGAGGAAATCGTGTTTTTTTGAAGCACAGATTCTGCCGATCGAAGTGCCGCAGAAAAAAGGCGATGCGATTGTGATCAAGTACGATGAATCGCCGCGCGAGGATACCTCGCTGGAAGCGCTCGCGAAGTTGAAGCCGGCATTCAAGAAAGACGGCACGGTGACCGCGGGCAACGCTCCCGGCACGAATGATGGAGCGGCGGCGCTGATTGTGACCAGCGAGCGAAATGCATTGCGGCTCGGCAAGCAGCCCATTGCGCGCATCGTGGCGCAGGCGGTGAGCGGCGTAGAGCCGAAGTGGGTGATGATGGCGCCGGTGGAAGCCGTGGAAAAATTGCTTACGAAAACCGGCTGGGACCGCGACAAAGATGTTGACCTCGTTGAACTGAATGAAGCGTTCGCCGTCGCGGCGATTGCGGTGACTCGACAGCTCAAACTCAATCCAGAAAAAGTAAATGTGAACGGCGGCGCGGTTGCGCTCGGTCATCCTATCGGCGCGAGCGGCGCGCGCATTCTCGTCACGCTGCTCTACGAATTGCAGCGCCGCAACCTCAAGCGCGGAATCGCTGCCCTCTGCCTCGGCGGAGGCAATGCCGTCGCCCTCGCCGTCGAACGTGTTTAAGAAAACCTAAACCAGAAGACTAGACTGAACTTTGCGCTGGAAGCAGCGCGTCTGATGATGCTTTCAGGTCGTTGCCGCAGTGGGGGCAGAATTTGTCGAGTTCGCCGACTTCGCGTTTGCATTGGGGGCAGGAGGGGTGAAGGTTGCACTTGCAATTGGGGCAGAAGTTGAAACGGGCGTTGACGGTGGTGGCACATTCGGGGCAGGGATAGGGCAGGGGCTCGCGCATCAAGAGATAGATGACCAGACCGATGAGGCCCCAAGTTGGAATGAAGATGAGCACCAAGATGGTCCAAAGGGCGGAATTCATGCCGCGGCGGCTGGCGTCGCGATTGACGTAAGCGAGCATGAAAATGAAACTGGCGAAGAACAGCGACATCAGTGTTACTAGCCCTGCGAGCGCGAGCTGGGCAAGAGCCGGATTGTCGCGGAGCTCCGGCGGAAACATGTCGTTTCCGTTGGGATTGTGCTGCTGCGAAATATTGACGCTGAGAGCGACACCCACGGCGATCACATAGAGCACAATCACCAGGCCGACCAGCCACCGCGGAATGATGCGAAACTCGTTCCAGAAGTGGAGTTTTTCTTTTCTGCGGCGCAGTTGGTTCAAACGTTTTCTTTCGTTGAACGATTCCGCAATCTTTTGCTGATAATCCGACATACCTTTCCTCTCTCTCCACTCGTTCCAGTTACTTGCTTTTCCGCGTTAATTCCGACTCGCTGCTTTGGCGCATTTTTTCCATGAATACGACAATCACGAAGAAGAGCGCGGGAATGGTCCACCACAATCCGAAGCCCACCTCCCAAACCAATTTAGGAACTCCGGTGCGCTCGCCGAACCACTGGAACAGGCGCCAAACGTAGGGAGCGCTGACGATGCCGAATGCCCAGGAAACTACGCACGCCAGCCAGAGCGCTCTTCGCTTTGGTTCGCGTTCGCGCATTTCTTGCAGCCGCAGCTGGACGCGAAATTGTGTGCGACTGGCGAGGCCGGTAGGCATGGGAATGGCCATGGTGCGCAACCCGCGCAGGGCGTGCTCGGTGTGGCGCGCGTGATTGGCGCATTGCGCGCAGTCTTGCAAGTGTGCGCTGAGCCAATCGTGGTCGGCAGGCGAGATGCCTTCGACGCGTTCTTGCGCGATCAATTGTTCGGCGCGGTCGTGGATTTTGTCGCTCATGATGCGGCGCCTCCCTGAAGTCGGCCGCGCAAGGCGTCAAGACCGCGGTAGAGGCGCGATTTTACCGTGGAGATGGGAACGCTGAGGACGCCGGCCATTTCTTCGATCTGCAATTCTTCCTGGAAGCGGAGGACGAGAACTTCGCGATAGATCGCGGGGATCTGGCTCATCGAGGCCTGAACGTTTTCTTCGCTTTCCTGGCTCAACACCTGCTGGAGAGGAGAAGGCTCTTTTTCGTTGGCGAATTGGAGGGGATGTTCCTGCTCGGGATCGGTGAGCGAGTCCAGGCTCTGCGCTTTCTTGGAACGCTGCCAGTCGATGACCAGGTGGCGGGCGATGGCGAAGAGCCAAGCTTCAAATTTGGATTTGCCGTCGTACTGGTGGCCGCGCTCGAGGACGCGGATCCAGGTTTCCTGGAAAAAGTCCTCGGCGCGCTCCTTGCTTCCGGTGATGTAGACCAGGTAACGGAAGAGGCGGTATTGATACAGCTCAATGAGGTGATCGAGCAGATCAGGGTCGCGCTTCTGCAAGCCGCGGGCGATGGACTTGGCTTCATCGGCCATCAGCGTAGAGAAGAGGGTGGCTGAGCGGTTTGCGGTCAGGCATGAGGTCGTGGCGGACATTCTAATGGTAATACGGGCTTGGGTGGCGAAAAGACGCAGGGAGCAGAGATCAGAGATCAGAGAACAGTGAACAGTGAACAGAGATCAGATGGCATTCGCGTTGAACGGCTATAAGTCCGGACTTAGCAAGCTGCCTCACCCCCTATTTTCTGCAAGTGTTGCATCTAAAGGACTTAGATTTCCATTAAGTGGTTTAGAATCAATAGATACGGGATGGTGTATATGTGTTGATTCTAAAGGAGTTTGCTATGGCTAAATTGTTCGATGGAGGCGCCTACGAACGGGGAGCGGGAGAGCCTGACTCCTCCCGACTGGATCGGGAATTCCGAGGTGACCTACCGGTGGGGGTTGAGGCGGGTTCGATGGCGGGGCGGAGAGGGGTGAGGTTGGAGAAGGTGCGGGGGCAGAGGAAAAAGCGGATTCCTTGCTGCGCTCGGAATGACAATTCACAGGCGGTGCCGCCGATTGAGGAGGGTTCAACGGCCGGGTGGAGGCGGGTTGTGGGTTTGGTTGGACATGCGGGCCGGGCTGAAGCCCGGCGGCTACATTTAAGGGAGGAGGCGTTGAAGCGGTCGGGGGCGGCATGGGAGCGGGTTGGTGGGTGACGGAGGAAGAAGAAGCAGATCCCTCCTCCATTCGCAAAAGGCGCGATAGGGTTCGGGATGACAGGGGTGGAGATTGGCGGCGCGGCGGGTTGAGGGGCAGGAACTGCACCGGTCTGAAGTCCGGCCACTGCGGGTGCCTGAGCCGGGGATTGATTGGGGGCGGGGGCGGGTGGGAAGAGGTAATCGTGGTTGCCGTTGACCGAATTGGCGATGGCGTTGCGCCAGCCGTTGGTGCCGAAGGCGTTGATGTATTCCTGCTGGGCGAGGCGGATGGTCTGGAGAAGAGTTTGGGCGAGGTAGGCGATGGTGCGGGCGGTTCTGGGTTTTATATCGCCGCGAACGACGGCGGGGATGAGGCGGGCGAGGGCGGCGCTGAGATCGTTGGCGGAGAGGTAGTCGGCGGAAAAGAAGTTGGCCAGGTCTTTGCCGATGGCTTCGGCGGTGCGGCCGCGGGCTTCTTTTTGGGCATGGTCGAAGCAGAAGTGAGGAAGGTTGCCGGTGCGCGGGGTGCGGCAGCGGCGGCCATCGGAGAACGTGAATAAACACAGGGGTGCGTGGTCGTTTTTATGCGCGACCCCAGAGCGGTTGTTCTTACGGGCGGCCGCAAAGCGGATATTCTTACCGGTGGCCGCAGAGCGACCGACTTTATTGCGTGAGGACATAAAAGTCTCCTTAGAGTTTGAGTTTGGGATTAGTGACGGGAAAAAGCGCAGGCAGGAATGCCTGCGCCACAACAGAGCCGAAAACAGAAACGCCCCGGCAAGGCCGGGGCGCAGTGGTCAACAGAGATATTGTACCACGATGATAATGGGAGGCAAATTAAAAATCAGGGGCAAGAGAAAGAAGAGTCAAAGGCCCCACCCTTGCCCCGGTAAAATTCACCGGGATGCAAACGAGGCACATGAAACAAGACCCGCAAGGAAAGGCCCGCAACGGCGTTTCTCGGAATTTAAACGCGGTCACCAGCGCGGAAGTTTCGATCTCAAACGCGGTCAACCGGCCCGCACTTACATTGGATCAAGAGACTTGCTTTTGTATTAGCACTGCGATACGTAAGAGCTACGGAAAGGGCCATGATGCTTATCAAGTCCGCATGCGCCTTGCTGACGTTATTTCCGATATTGTGCGCCGTTCCTACAGAGAAAACTGAGCTATCTGTAGCGGCGGGCGGCGATTCTCGCTCCGTGCGAATCACCGGTCCGAAAAATCTGACCGACCTCGGCAAAGGCAAGTACAGCAAATGGGTGGGCTGCAGCTATTCCATAAAATGGGGCGATGGGTCGGGATCACCAGCGGGTCCCATCGGGGCTGACTGCGGACGGGGGTTGTCGCACAGCTATAAGGACGCGGGCAGTTATCGAATTGTCGCGAAAACCTTTCATGCCGCGCCTAATGATAGCCATATAGATGACTGGGCAGGTGAAGCCCAGATCGTCGTGAAATGAAGAAGATTGGCCAGCCAGGCTGCGGCCATTGAGATTCCCGCTGCCGGTGGCATGCCCTGTAAAGCTGAGGCCCGCGATGACATCCTCGGAGGCATTCCAACGATGGCCATCGCGGGCCTGTTTCTTGCTCTTGTGTTCGGGGTGAATGCTAGAGCGCCGACCGAGGCCCCGTCTGTTCAAAATTGAACAGGTGTCAAACCGGAGGCTGCGGAAAGTGAACAGAGCACGGCGGCCGCGTCCTTAATTCCCGGTGTCCCACTACAAGAAAAAGGGTTTGGCGGGAGGTTAGTGATTGGTGCCGTTGCCGGTGGCGCCCGCGACGTATTGCATTTTGCGGACGTACGCTTCGAAGGCTTCGCGGCCGTTTTTGGTGAGGCTGCAGATGGTCAGGGGGTACTTGCCTTTGAAGGTTTTGGAGATGGCGACGTAGCCGGCTTCTTCGAGCTTGGCGAGGTGGCTGGAAAGATTGCCCTGGGTGAGGCCGCATTCGCGCTGGAGGTAGAGGAAGTCGGCTTCGGTGACGGCGTAGAGAATGGTCATGATCATGAGGCGCGCGGGCTCGTGGATGATGCGATCGAGGGTGGCGAGTGCTTGCAGATCGGGTGTCATTCTTCCGACATCCTCGCCACGGGGTTACGCCGAAGGTACAGCACAAAAGCAATTGCACCGTCAATGATCTTTACCGTTCCCAAGCCCGACAGAAACAGTCCGAACCGCTCTGCGAAAGTAATATTCAAAAGAACTGCGAATAGCGTCACACCCAGAATGGCCAGAAGCTTTATCCAATTCCCAGGGGCGGATCGATAACTGTTAGCTATTGCCTGCCCTCCTGCGAAAAGAAAAATCCACTTGCTAGAGTCGGACAGGAAAAGAAAGAGTCCGGCGGCGACCGCGACAAAAGCCACCATTAAGATAAAGGTCCGATAGAAAGATGGCTGCGCTGGTAGGCCTGCTGGCGCTGCCACTGCAACGTACCCTGTGCGTCTGTAAACGATGCGAGCTTTCAACCACTCGAGGAGCTTCTCGCCACAGTATGGCATCGCAACCAATGCCAGTAAGACCACGAGGAGACCCTTGGGCGTCGATAGTGGCGGGTGAACCTTCCAAAGTAGAGCGAAAACGAGGCCGTAGAGGACATATGCGGCACCTGCGAAGATCCTGGTCAATCCTGCGGGATCTATGTTTTCAAACGCTCTTCGCTTTGCTGATTCGGCGGCAGAGGCGGCCGAAGAAGAAAAGAGTGAGATCATTGCGCGACCGGATTGCGGCAGAGGTAGAGCAGCAGGGAGATGAGGCCTTCGACAAGGAACAGGAAGCCCACGCCGAGGATGAAATAGCCGACTCGGGCGTGCGGGTCACTTTGCAGAGTGTCGACGCAGAAGCCGACAACCGGAAAACCGAGTATGACGAGGGGGGGAACACTTTTGTCGGCGCGAGTGCCGATCCAGAGGATGAGGCCCATGACCAGACCGGTGAGGGCACAGATCCAAGGGATGTGGACGAACCAGATGGCGAGAGAAACGAGGGCAAGGAGGAAGTAGGTGCGGGAGAGGCGGATGCTGCGGGCTTCGCGGGCGCGCTTTATTTCGGCGATGGCGGGGGCGTTGGAGTCTTGAACGGGCGTCAAATTCAGGCCGGGGGAGCAAGCAGAGCTGTCCCTCGCGGCAAAGTAGGGAGAGGCGGCGTAGCCGGTGCGCGGGTAGGTGATGCGTGCCTTCAGCCATTCCAGGATTTGCGCGGCACGAACGATAAGCAACAGGTAGATGAGGAAGGCAACGAGAGCCAAAATTGATGCTGCCGTGCTTGCAGAGGGCGCGCCAGTGGAGAGGAAATAGAAGCCGAAGAGTAGAGCAGAAACGCCGATGAGTAGCTGGGGTAAACCGTCGGCGAACCAGTAGTGCCAGGAGCGAGTTTCGGCGAGAGAGACAGGAGAGCTGGTCATGGACGACCTCTTCACGCAATCTAGTTTGCCATACAAACTAGAAATGTCAAGAGGGGATTTGTGCGGTAGCGTGAAGAAGGTTTGGGGAGATTGGGGCACTGGCAGCGCCGAGAGTCACGCAAGTTGGGAAGAAGCGGTAGCAAGCAAAGCAATCTTCATTCGCAGGACTACGGAACTCGAACGCGGGAGATTGTGGAAGCCGCCCGCCGGAGTAGGCGGTTTCCTCGTTTCCGGCTGTAGTAAACTTCCCGCCGTCATGATCTGTCCGCAATGTCATGCTAAGTATCCGCTGGGGTACTCGTCCTGTGCGAAGTGCCATGTGGCGCTTGTGCGGGAGCTGTCTTCGCCGCAGGAGGAGGAACTTCCGCCAACCTCAAGAGTGATGCCAGGAGATATGGTGGAGGACCCGTTCTGCGTGTTCTGGCATGGCGAGGATGCACGACTGCATTCTGAATTATGCGCGGTTCTGGAGGAAGCCGAAGTCCCCTACCGAACGGTGACGCGCACGGACCGGCTTTTCAACACTAAGAGCGGCGACGCCTTTCGGATCAGCGTTCCTTTTTCACTTTTCGGGAAAGCGGAGGTTGCCGTCAAGGAAGCGTTTGGAACCGATGAGGAGACGGGAGCCGTCGCTGTTCTGACTCTTCCGGCGCCTTCCTCTTGGGCGGAGTTTTCAGACGACTCGCACGATGACGAAGACGTCGCAGACATCTGGTATCCCGAGGACTCTACCGTGGAGATCTGGTCTGGCGATCCGCGAGGACCTACGGAGAAGTTGAGCGACTCCTTGCGTGAGAGTCGGATCCATTGGCGATGGATGGAAGTCAGGGGCACGGCCCATCTATTTGTCAAGCCTGGGGATGAGAGACGGGCGCGGGAGATTGTGAGAGAGATTCTGGAAGGCGCTGCGCCGAAGTGAGTTTGCGTACGGCTGGTTTTCGGAGGCTTGGTTTGCAGCGGAGGCTCTAGTGAAACAAGCTGCGGTTGGCTTTCGCGTGCATTCGGGTTGGGCGGCGATGGTGGCGGTCGGCCTGGAGAAAGGTGCGCCTTCAGTGCTTGCGCGGGAACGCGTGCATCTAGTGGCGACTTTTACATATGCGTTTCGGCAGCCGTATCACACCGCGAAGAAAATGGCGCCGGTTGAGGGGCGCGAATTTATTTCTGGCGTGAGAGGGGAAGCGAGACGGCTGGCCCAGGGCGCGATCCGCAGGTTGCAAGGGGAGATGCCAGAGCAAGGGTATGAACTTGTACGTTGCGGGCTTCTGCTGGCTTCGGGGAGGCCGCTGCCTGCGCTCGAAAAGGTGCTGGCTTCGCATGCGCTGATTCATACGGCTGATGGGGAGCTTTTCCGCGAGGCGATACTTCATGCCAGTGCTCGATGCGGGCTCGGGGAATTTACAATCAAAGACAAAGAGCTGTTGGACGTCGCGGGGCGGAGGTTTCGTGTCAAACCCGCCGATGTGTTGCGGCGAGTTACGGAGCTGGGGCGGCCGCTTGGTGCTCGGTGGTCACAGGACGAAAAGTTCGCCACGCTGGCCGCGTGGCTTGCCCTGCATGGCGTTTCGAAACGGCTGCAGAAAGCATCCGCCGGCGCTGAATGATGTAGTAAGCTCCAACGGGAAATGTTTTGTCCATCACGCAAAGCTGAATTTCGGCAGGGAATCACGCGATGCAGCGATTGCGATATAGAACTAGTTGAAGCTGCGCCGAATGAACCTCCCGACGACTCTTCCTCCGAGGGCAATTTATTGTCGTTATGGTCGGGAGATAATTTGGCGTTGCACGCGTCACTCCTTGAAGAACTGAAGGCGGCCAGAGTTCCATACTTCGACAGACCAATTGGCAATTATTCCCGCAGGGCTTTTCCCAATCGATTTCCTGCTTCAGGAATGCCACTGTTCGGATTTGAAGTTAGCGTGCTCTCGTCTGACTTGGAGAGGGCGAAAGCAATTCTGGAGCGAGTTGCGCGACTCTCCTGAGTTTAGAGAGAGCAAGATTGTATCGGCCTCGTATTGTCGAAGCTAAGATCGCAGGCGGGTTTGGGAGAAAACAGATGAACGTGGAGGGAATCAAGACGGTGGCGGTGCTGGGCGCGGGGACGATGGGGAATGGGATTGCGCACGTTTTTGCGCGGTCGGGGTACAAGGTGATTTTGCGGGATGTGGAGCAGCGGTTTCTGGACCGGGGGATGGAAACGATTGGGAAGAATCTGGATCGGGAAGTGAAGAAGGGGAAGCTGACGGAAGCGGAAAAGGGAACTGTTCTGGGGCGCGTGCAGGCGGTTACCGAGATGGGGGCGATTGCAGCGGCGGATTTCGTGGTGGAGGCGGTGCCGGAAAAGATTGAGATCAAGAGGGCGGTGCTGGGAGAGGCGGACAGGATTTTGCGGCCGGACGTGATTATTGCGAGCAATACTTCGTCGATTTCGATGACGACGCTGGCGTCGCTGACGAAGAGGCCGGACCGGTTTGTGGGAATGCACTTTATGAATCCGGTGCCGGTGATGGCGCTGGTGGAAGTGATTCGGGCGCTGCAGACGAGCGATGCGACGTTTGAAACGACGATGACGCTGGCGGAGAAGCTGGGGAAGAAGCCGGTGGCGGTGAATGATGCGCCGGGATTTGTTTCGAATCGCGTGCTGATGCCGCTGATCAATGAAGCGGCGTACTGCGTGATGGAAGGCGTGGCTACGGCGGAAGCTGTCGACGCGGTGATGAGAACGGGGATGAACCATCCGATGGGGCCGCTGGAGCTGGCGGATTTTATTGGGCTGGATGTTTGCGTGGATATTATGCATGTGCTACAGGAAGGGCTGGGGGATCCGAAGTATCGGGCTTGTCCGCTGTTGAAGAAGTATGTGGCGGCGGGGTGGCTGGGGAGGAAGAGCGGGAGAGGGTTTTACAGCTACTCTTGAACCACTCGAAGATTGTCCGCTGCTTTGGCTACGTTAAATTCGACAATCGCGTGCGAGGGCAAGTACTGCACGATGATGTAAAGGGTGATGGTATACTGCGCTCAGGAGAGATGGCTATGAGTCCCGCGGATAGCGTCATCGTGAAAAATCCGAATATCCTGAGTGGAACGCCGGTCTTTCGCGGGACGCGAGTTCCCCTTCAACTGCTCTTCGATTCCCTGGAACGAGGCCACACACTCGAACAATTCCTCGAAGGCTACCCCACCGTTTCCCGAGAGATGGCCATCGCGGCGCTTCAAGAAGCCCAGCAGCTTCTATCCGCCAAGGCGTGAATGAGGGTTCTTCTTGATGAGTGCGTGAGCGAGGGCCTGCGCAACTACCTGACCGGTCACGATTGTCAAACAGCCCGACATGCTGGCTTTGCCGGACTTGAGAATGGCCTCGACTCCATCAAATCGATCCAAGCTGGGCAAGTTGTCAGGATTGGCGGCGAGTGACGGAGGCGGACAAGGCGAACATAAGGCGAAAAATATTGTTTGCTTTTTGTTCGCCATGGTGGTAGTTTGGGCCTCGCTGTTTTCAACAGGTGCACCATGCGGGATTTTTCGAGCAGTGTTCTAAGCTGCCTGGAACGTGAGAGACTCGAAGAGGAGCTCTCCGAGGCGCGCAATCGGGGACGGAATGTATCGCGGTTGCGGCACCTGACACCTCCGGAACGGATGGTGTTGGAGGAACGCGAGCAGGCGGCGCAGATGAGGCTGAGAGACCACGACGCGGAGCACGGTTGTCAGCGATAAGCGAGTTTCAAGCGGTACGAGGCTGATTGGCAAAAAGGGATGGCGCGAAGGTGAATCGAGTGGTAAATTCCACACTTCGTAAATTCCTGGAACACGGGCAATGCGCTTTCCCGGCGCAAAGCCCGGGCGATCGGCCCCGCAGGCCCGCCTAAAGCGGGCAGGCCCAGATTCCAAATTTCCTCCACCGAGGTGCGACATGACAGAAGAAAAAGACAGATTGCTGGCAGCGGCGATATCGCAGATTGAAAAGGACCACGGCAAGGGCGCGATCATGCGGCTGGGCAGCCGGGACGTACTGGTGCCGGTCAGCGTAATTCCCAGCGGATGCCTTTCGATCGATGCGGCGCTGGGCGTGGGCGGCTTTCCGCGCGGGCGTGTTATCGAGATTTACGGACCGGAGTCTGGCGGCAAGACGACCCTGACGCTGCACGTGATCGCGGAAGCGCAAAAGCTGGGCGGACAGGCGGCGTTCATTGACGCGGAGCACGCGCTCGATCCGGTGTACGCGCGCAAGCTGGGCGTGGACGTGGACAATTTGCTGGTGTCGCAGCCGGACAACGGCGAGCAGGCTCTGGAAATCGCGGAAACGCTGATCCGCTCGGGCGGCGTGGATATCGTTGTCGTCGACTCGGTGGCGGCGCTGGTGCCCAAGGCGGAACTGGAAGGCGACATGGGCGATCCGCAGATGGGCTTGCAGGCGCGGCTGATGTCGCAGGCGCTGCGCAAGCTGACGGGCATCGTTTCGAAATCGCGGACGTGCCTCATTTTCATCAACCAGATTCGCGAAAAGATTGGCGTGATGTTTGGCAACCCGGAGACAACGACTGGCGGCCGCGCGCTGAAGTTTTATGCTTCGATGCGCGTGGATATCCGGCGGATTCAGGCGATCAAGGAAGGCGACAAGGTGGTGGGGTCGCGCACGCGGGCAAAAGTGGTGAAGAACAAAGTGGCCGCGCCATTCCGCGAAGCGGAATTCGATATCGTTTATGGCGAAGGAATTTCGCGCGAAGGCGATCTGATTGACCTCGGCGTGGAGAAGGGCGTGCTGGAAAAGAGCGGGACGTGGATCAGCTTCGGCGGCGAGCGCATGGGCCAGGGCCGCGAGAACGCGCGCGTTTTCCTGAAGGAAAACAAGGACATCCGCGACAAGCTGGAAAATGTGTTGCGGAAGAAGCTGGAAATCCCGGTGCCCGGCGGCAATTCGAGTGCGGCTGCGGGAACGAATGGCCATGCGGCGGCGGCACACGCGGAGAAACCGCCGATCAAGGCCGCAGCGGCCACGGCGGGCGCGGAGGCGTCCAAGGCGCGTCCGACGCGGTAAGTCCAATTCTCAGAGGATTGAAGGTTGGCCCTTCTGCGAAGCGCAGGAGGGCCAAAGTTTTTTTGCCGCCCGCGCCGCGGAAGTTCGGCTTGCAATCAGAGATGTTTGTTCGACGGGAACCTGCTGGTAAACTTTTCTGTGGTAGTCAGGTGAGGGAATAGTGTCGAGCCACAATGAAGTTGTTCGCGAGTCGTTTACCACACAGGCGAAGGCGTTTGCTTCGAATCCCTGGGTTACGAATGAAGAACGCATCCGGCGGCTGGTGGCGTCGGCGCGCTTGAAGGGCAATGAACGCGTCCTGGATATTGCGACCGGGCCGGGTTATATCGCGGAAGCATTTGCGAAGGCGGCGCGGGAAGTGATTGGTGTGGATTTGACGGCGGCGATGCTGGCGATTGGAGAAGAGCGGACCAAGCAGAACGGCGTGGCCAACGTGTCGTTTCGAATTGGGGATGCGCAAAACCTGCCTTTCGAAGAGGGCCAGTTCGATGTCGCCGTGAGCAGGCTGGCGCTGCACCACATGCAGGAGCCCGGGCGAGTGGTGCGCGAAATGGCGCGCGTGTGCCGGCGGGGAGGCACCATTCTGATTGAAGATATATACGCCAGCGAACATCCTGAACGGGCCAAATATCAGGATCACTGGGAAAATCTGCGCGATCCTTCGCATGTGCGAGTGCTGCCCATGAGTGAGCATCTGCGCCTTTTCCGCGAGGCTGGATTGGAGACCGACGCGGTGAAGACGTTCGATGATCTTTGCCCGGAGGTGGAGCGCTGGCTGGCCACAACGAAGGCCCCGGCAGAAAGAGCGGATGAAGTTCGCAGGCTGCTCGAAGAGGACCGTGAGCACGACTTGAGCGGCACGCAGCCGTTTCATGATGCGAACGGCAAGCTTCACTTCCATGCCCGGACGGCCATCTTCACTGGGCGCAAGTTCAGGTAACTGCCCAGGCGGTCAGCTATTCAAAACAAAGCACATAGGCTCGTACTGGGCCTGAATGTCTATTGCGGTTTAGCGTCCCAAGAGCCTACTATGTGTCTCATCCTGAGAGCGGGTGTGTTTCTCAGGTAGAGAATCTGCCGCACGCGACGGCGCTAAGTTGCATCAAATCAGAGGCGCCGAAGGTGGTTAGCCGTGTGCAAGGGTTCTCGTTTTAGCGGTGCGGAGTCATTGGCGGCAACGAACGAGCGTCTTGAATGTTTGTTGACCGCGAGGACTGCGTGAGGTAAAACTCTCGCCCGGGCGTGATTCGGCGCGAGGGAAGGCCAAGCCAGGTTTGGGGCCTGCGGGTATTCTGAAAGAGGGAATCATTTTGAAGCAATTCGCAAAAACAAGTCTCGCGTCGGTGCTGGCGACACTCTTCGCCATTCCACTGCCTGCTGCGCCAGGCGCGGCAGCGGTGACTTCGCGAGCGCACAAATCATCTTCCCGGTATCGCGGCGTCCCGACGTTTGCGGATTCCTCGAAAGCTGATGACGGCACGTACGACGATCCGATGGTCCGTGCGGCTGCCATAGCCGCACTAGGGCGGTACAACGGAGCGGTGGTCGCCGTGGATCCGAACACGGGGCGCATCCTTACGGTCGTCAATCAGAAAATCGCGTTTGGCGATGGCTACATTCCTTGCTCAACGATCAAGCCGACGATTGCGCTCGCAGCGCTCGAAGAAAATGTCATCACGCGCGACACCATGCTCAAGGTGAGCCGCCGCAAGTACATGAACCTCACCGAAGCGATGGCGCATTCCAACAATGAGTTTTTTGAGCAGCTCGGCACGCGCATGGGGTTCGATACGGTTTCGAAGTATGGCCGTCTCCTCGGCCTGGGTGAGCTTGCGGGCTACAATCTGCCGGACGAGCACCCTGGATCCTTCCCGGTGGCGCCGCCGGAGCATGGCGGAGTCGCGCGGATGTCCAGCTTCGGCGAAGGGATTCAAGTCACGCCGCTGCAATTGGCGTCGCTGGCTGCTGCGTTTGCCAATGGCGGGACGCTTTACTACCTGCAATACCCGCACAGCGAGGAAGAAGTTCTGAACTTCACGCCGCGCGTGAAGCGCGAATTGAACATCGCGCAGATCCTTCCGGAAATCCGCGAAGGATTGCTGGCTGCGGTTTTGTACGGTACGGGAAAATCGAGTTTTGATCGCGGCGGCGATGAACTGCCGCTGGGCAAGACCGGTACTTGCGACGACCACACCACGCCGTCGAAAATCGGCTGGTTCCTGACTTATGCGGACGAAGCGCATCCGAGGATCGCGCTGGCTGTCCTTCTGCGCGGGAATACCCGCAGCGTAAAGGGGCCTACGGCGGCTGTGGTTGCAGGACGCATTTACCGTAAATTGCGCGAGCAGAACTATTTCGCCGAGCCCGAACACACTGTTGCGCTGAAGAGCGGAAACTAAGACAACTTGAATTTTGGCGTGGAACGAATTGCGCTGAGGATAGGCTCCTCAGCGTTTTTTGTTTTGCACGGGCACTTCTCAACGATGGTTTGCTTATTTCGGCGCCGCATGGGGCTGGCACCCGCAGATACAGCTCATTGAACAATTGAGCGCAGCCTCCGCGAATGGTGTTTGACCCAAACCAGCTGTTGAGCCACAAGAGATACGTGCGCTACTGTGGCAGTGCACGCTGTTCCGGCGAGTGGGTCGCCGTCGAATCCTAGCGGCGAGTGGCTTGGGGGAAATGTGAAACGGAGTTTCTTACTAGTGCTGATGTTGGTATGCGCCACCGGCGCTGCCGCTCTTGGATACGCCTTCAAGCAGAGGCTGGCCACAACCGCGGAATTCGAGCGCCAGGTAAAGCTGGCCAAGGAAGAGGCGGCCCGCATCCGCGAAGAAGTGATCCTCCCCACGGAGAAGAAAGTTCCAGCGGGAGAAAATTTCGTCGCGGCCCTCCAGAAATTCGGCTTGAGCCCGGAAGAAGCGGCGAACGCCTCCGCGGCAGCCCAACGCACCTTTAATCTGCGCCAGGTGCGCGCGGGCAACATGATTACCGTGGGGCGCTCGGTGGAAGGCACGCTGCGGGAGATCGACTACAAGATCGATCCCGACCGCATGCTGAAAATCGTTCCGGAGGACAGCGGATTCACGGCGCAGATCAAAGAAATCCCTTCGAAAACGGAAATAGATGCAGTCGCCGGCCGCGTGGACGATTCACTGTTCAATGCCGTGGAAGATGCGGGTGAATCGGCCGAGTTAGCGATGCGCCTGGCGCAGATTTTCGCATATGACCTAGATTTCTACACGGACCCACGCAAGGGCGACACATTCAGCATGGTGCTGGAAAAGAAAAAATATGCCAACGGGCAGACTGCCGGTTACGGAAGGATTCTCGCCGCCGAATACGAAAACGCGGGGAAAAAATACCAGGCTTTGCTCTTTCACGATCCAACCGGACGGCCTGCGTATTACTCGGCCGATGGAAAGTCTTTGCAGAAGGCCTTTCTCCACTCGCCACTGAAATTCGGAGCGCCCGTGACTTCGCACTTTAGCAAGGCACGCTTCCATCCGATTCTGAAGATCTATCGCCCGCACATGGGGACGGATTACGGCGCGCCGGTGGGGACACCCGTGCAGACCATTGGAAGCGGCCGAGTGGTGTTTGCCGGCCGGAAGGGCGGCGAGGGCAACATGGTGCAGATCGCGCACTCCAACGGATATGAGACGATGTACCTCCATTTGTCGCGCATGTTCGTGCATACGGGGGAACACGTCGAAATCGGGAAGACCATCGGCCTGGTAGGGAGCACTGGGCTATCCACGGGACCGCACCTCGACTTCCGCATCATGGAGAAAGGGCAATACAAGAACTTTGAGAAGCTGGGACTGCCGCCATCCGATCCCGTTTCGAAGAAAAACATGCCGGAGTTTGCGGCACTGAGGGAGAGGTGGCTCCCAGTGCTAAAGAACCCGGGCGTTCTGCAGGCCAACGTCGTTCCTTCCGGCACCGTAGAAGCACATTAATAGTTGGAGAGGAGAAAGCTCCTCTTCAGCTCTAAGCAAAGCAAAAGCGCAAGTTTCAATAGATAATCGGAAGTTTCGAAAAGTCGGAAGCCGATTCGTCCGTCACACGGAGGACGAGCAAAGTACGATCGTCGTGCGGCGGATTTCCAACGCCGCCATGAAGGTCGGTAGCCCGAAGAATATGTTCCGCGATGGTGCCCGCGGAGTCTTCAGGAGAAAGCCCTGCGAGAACCTCTGCGAGACGTTCGGGCCCAAACTCCTCCTTATCGGCATTCTCCGATTCAAGAATGCCATCCGAAGCGAAGAGCGCAACGTCTCCCGGTTGCAGGTCAATGGTCATCTCGTCGTAGTCAGTTCCCGGGAGCAGGCCGAGCGGCACTCCTTCCAAACGGATCGGCTGAACCACGCCATCGCGAACGAGAAGGGGATAGGGCCCGCCGGCATTCGAAAGCGTAAGCCGACGTGTCGGCGCATCGTAGACGGCGAACAGCATGGCGATGAAGCGCGAGTCGAGCCGCGCGCCGAGAAGGCGCTGGTTCAGGAGCGCGAGCATCTCCGCCGGCGCGCCGTTGTGATCCACGACGATTTCGCGAACGGTGCCGATGGCCAGCGAAGCATAGAGCGCCGCCGCGGTTCCTTTACCGGAGACATCGCCGAGCGCGAACGCCAGCCGGCCTTTGCCATAGGGAAGAAAATCGTAAAAATCCCCGCCCAGTTCGCGCGCGGGGACGTACGCGGCCGCGAGATCGAGGCCCGGAATTTCGCGCGCGCCGGTCGGTAGAAGCTGCCGCTGGATTTCCCGTGCGGTGTCGAGTTCGTTGCGGAGCCGCTGCTCACTTTCGCGCGCCTCCTTGTAGAGACGGGCGTTTTCCAGCGCGATCGCCACATAAGAGCCCAGGGTGACGAGCATGCGTTCATGTTCCGCGGTGAAGGCGTGTGGAACAGTGCTCTCCAGGTCCATGACGCCGATGAGACGATCCCGCAAAAAAAGAGGAATGACGAGCTCGGAACGCGCTTCCACACCCGATTCGCAGAGGATGTAGCGCGGATCATCCCGGACGTCGTTGATCCGCAGGGCACGGCGTTGGCCCGCCGCGGTGCCCGTCAAGCCTTGATGGAGCGGCAACTGAAGACGAACGGGAATGGATTCGTCGCTGCGCATGGCAAATACGCTTTCCAGGAGCTGCGTCTGCTCGTTCCAGAGCATGACGCTGAAAGTTTGGTAGTTGACCAACTTCTTGACGCGCTGTGCCACACGGAGGAGAAGCTCTTCTCGCTCGAGGATGGAAGTAAGCTCACGACTCACCTCATACAAGAGCAGAAGCGTTTTGGCCTGCTCCGGATGCGAGAGAAAGAGACTCTGGGGTACAGGGTCGGCATCGCCCATGAGGGCGAAACCTGCGAGTTTTGAAGCATCTTCCATGACCGGGATACTCCGCGGTTGCCTCTATTGGATGTAACAGAACGGCGGAGGTTTCACAATTTAATTTGAGAGGAGTTTCTGAAGAATCGAGCATGCGCGATTACCTGGGGGCCCGTTTTTGAAAAAGCGATTTACTGCAGCCCTCCAGCGAAAGAAGTTCCGGCTCATCCAGTCCATATCGTTTCAGCGCCGTCCGGTAGCCTTTCCAATTGAAAGGCCGATGGCGCTTCGCCATGGTCCGGAAGCAGCGGTCGAAGAAGTAGAAGCCGATGCCGAAGTTGGTGTCCATTAAACCCTGCGGGTCCACGCTCCGGTGATGGATATCGTGCATCCTTCGCGCCTTCAAGAACCAAGTTCGCAGAAGTGGAACCCTGGTCATCCAGAAATCCTCGATGTGCATACGGTCGTGCAGGTAGCTGAACATCAGGATGGGCCAGGCAAGCAGCGTGCAGAGCGCGAGAGCCTGATATACCAGCGGAACGCCGAGCAACGCCATCACTCCCCAGCAGAAGAAGAGAATAATCGCGGATGGCGCCAGCCATTCGAGCCCGACATTGCCCACCGAGAAGCGGCTGTCGGTCGCATCGTGATAATCCACGGCGCGCATGGGTTGCTGGGGGCCATAGATCAGAAAATGGTGGATCAAATGGCCTCGGCTGAGGGCTGGGATTTTGTCGCTATGCAGCAGGCGGTGCAGCCAGTAACCGGCAAGCTCCGCGACGACGATGGAGTCCAGCAGCGTCGCGACGACTCCTACGAAAGTCACATGTAGGTATTTGTAGAACATTGCGCAGGCCTCATAGTTTTCCGGAATTTTTCGTCCGGTGAGATGACCCTACGCAGTGCCGAAAGGAAGCTCAAGCGACAAGGAACGCCAAGGTGCGGGGAGGGGCGGTATGTCGCACAATGTCGCGGCAGATTGTTCTTGGGGAATTGAAATTAAAGGACTTACGGGACAGAGGAGGCGTCGCGTCGGTTACAGCAGATAAGTTACGAAGGCCTCGGGGGAAGAAATCACGCTGGCAAAAGAAAAAGCGCCACGCCCTGTCGGTGGTGGTGCCCTTCCAAATTCTCGCAGAACCTGATTCGTGGCCGGATAGAAAGCTACTTCACTTCCCAGGTGTCGCCGGCACGCAAAAGCTTGCTCAAGTCGCCGCGGCCGCGTTTGGCGATGACATTCTGGACCTGCTGATTCATTACGTCTTCGTAGCGCGGCACGTTGCCCCAGGCGCGGAAAACGCCGATGGGCGTGGGGAAATCCGTCATGTGCTCCATGTGCGAAAGCTGGAAAGCGTAGGAAGGCCGGGGGTGGTGCATATCGTGAACGACCAGGTCAGACTCGGTGATGCCGTTTCCAAGTTGCACAACTTCGAAGTCGCCATCCGGCTTGCGACGAATCCCTTTGTCACGGTTCTTTCCGAAGACGAGGGGCTTGCCGTGTTCGAGCTGGAGGACGTGCTCGCTGCGGGCGTCGCGGTCGGTGAGTGAGAACCACGCGCCGTCGTTAAAGATATTGCAGTTCTGCAGAATTTCGACGTAAGCGGAACCCTTGTGCGCGGCTGCGTGCTTCAGAGTATCTTTCAGGTGGCCCTGAAAAACGTCAACGGAGCGCGCTACAAACGTGGCCTCGGATCCGATCGCCAGCGAAACGGGATTGAACGGCCGGTCCAAAGAGCCAAACGGCGTCGATTTGGCTTTCTTGTTGAGCTCCGAAGTCGGCGAGTACTGGCCTTTCGTAAGTCCGTAGATTTTGTTGTTAAACAGCAGCACCTTGATACCGACATTCCTGCGGAGCATGTGGATGGTGTGGTTGCCGCCGATCGAAAGTGCATCTCCATCGCCGGTGGCGACCCAGACTTCCAGCTCAGGACGAATGGCTTTGATGCCGGTGGCCACCGCGGGTGCGCGGCCGTGGATGGTGTGGAAGCCAAAAGTGTTCATGTAATAGGGGAAGCGGCTGGAACAGCCGATGCCGGAAACGATTACGAAATTTTCGCGTTTGATGCCGAGCTCGGGGAAAACGGCCTGGACCGCGGAGAGAATCGCGTAGTCGCCGCATCCCGGGCACCAGCGGACTTCCTGGTCGGTCTGAAAGTCCTTTTTCGTCAGAGGCGGCGGCAGCGTTGCTGTTCCCATGTTCGATTCTCCTAGAGGCCCAACATCTCTTCGATTTTTTGTTCGAGTTCGGCTTGCTTGAACGGGCGGCCCTGAATTTTGTTGAGGCCCACGGCGTCTACGAGATACTTCGCGCGCAGAACCCAGAGGAGCTGGCCCATGTTGAGCTCGGGGACGAGGATTCTCTTATAGCGTTTGAAAATGTCGCCCAGATTTGAAGGGAGCGGGTTGAGATAACGCAGGTGCAAATGGCCGATTTTCCGGCCCTTGGCGCGCTGGGCCTTGAGCGCGGAGGTGATGGATCCGGCCGTCGAGCCCCAGCCCACAATCAACAAATCGCCTTCCGGATCACCGGCCGGCAGTTCATTCGGGATTTCCTGCGCGACCGCCGCAACCTTCGCGGCGCGGATGCGCACCATGTTTTCGTGGTTTAGCGGTTCGTAATTGATATTCCCGGTGGGGTCCTGCTTCTCAAGGCCGCCGATGCGATGTTCGAGTCCGGCCGTTCCGGGAACGGCCCATGGCCGTGCGAGAGTCTGCGGGTCGCGGCGGTAGGGTTGGAAGCCGATGGGATCGGTCGCAAATGTCACGGGAAAATCCGGAATGTCACTCAACTCCGGAATTCTCCAAGGTTCCGCGCCGTTAGCCAGGTAACCGTCGGAAAGAATGATGACCGGCACCATGTACTTAATCGCGATGCGGCTCGCTTCGATAGCGACCCAGAAGCAATCCGCGGGAGTCGAGGCGGCGAGCACGGGAATTGGCGCTTCCGAGTTGCGGCCAAAGAGGGCTTGCAATAAATCAGCCTGCTCCGTCTTCGTCGGCAAGCCAGTCGAGGGCCCACCACGCTGGATGTCGCAAATGACGAGTGGAATCTCCACGGCCACTGCAAGTCCCATGGCTTCCGTCTTCAGAGCCATTCCCGGGCCGGAGGTGGTGGTGATGGCCAGCGCACCGGCATAGGCAGCGCCGATGGCCGACGTCACCGCGGCGATTTCATCTTCGGCCTGGAAGGTCATCACGCCGAAGTCTTTGTACTGGGAGAGCTCGTGCAAAATGTCCGAAGCGGGAGTGATCGGGTAACTGCCCTGGAAAAGTGTGAGACCAGATTTCTGCGACGCGGTCACAAACCCCAGCGCCAGCGCCTGATTGCCGCTCATGCTGCGATACAAACCTGGCGTGAGCTGGGCCGGCGGAATTTCATAACTGATCTGAAACGCTTCCGTCGCTTCGCAGTACGAGTAGCCGCCTTTGAGCGCGAGCTTATTGGCCTCGATAAGCAGCGGCTTATTTTTGAACTTGTCTTCGATCCAGCGAACGGTCGGCTCCATCGAGCGGTTGTAGAGCCAGTAGCACATGCCCAGGGCGAAGAAGTTTTTGCAGCGATCCATGGACTTTGCGTCGAGGCCGAGATGCTCCAGCGAACGCCGTGTCAGCCGTTCGAGCTCCACGGGGAAGAGCCGGAACTTGTCCAGCGAATGATCTTCCAGCGCATTCGAAGTCACCTGCGCCTTGCGGAGATCGTTTTCCGTGAAGCTGTCGCTGTTGACGATCAGGATGCCGTTGGCTTTCAGGTCGGCTACGTTGACCTTCAAGGCGGCCGGGTTCATGGCGATCAGCACGTCGATGGCGTCGCCCGGCGTGTGTACTTCGTTCGAAGAGAAGTGCAACTGGAATCCGCTGACACCGGGAATGGTTCCCGCAGGGGCGCGAATCTCGGCGGGGTAGTCCGGGAAGGTAGCGATGTCGTTGCCGTAGAGCGCAGCGGTATTTGTGAACTGGTTGCCGGTGATCTGCATGCCGTCGCCGGAGTCGCCCGCGAAGCGAATGACCGCCTGGTCGATGACTTCGCGCTTGTGCTTTACCGGTGGAATTTCTGCGAGTGTAGACATGCTTGTCCGAACCCTCCCCTGATCGATGAACTCCCCAACTTCCCCCAGGGGAGCGCGGCTCCATTCAAGAAGATGAGGCGGTGCGGTGAAAGGATGGCTTCGAAAGCAGCCCGCCAAGAGCCGACATCCAGAGGATATCATACCGGTGCGTGCACGGTGATGAGAGAGGCAGTTGAGCGACAATGTGTTCAACTGGAAAGCCTGTAAATGGTGTTTTCTCCTGGAGATCAGCGGCGACACTGGACAGAGAGGAAAGATAATACGGAGTGCCGGGAAGAATGCAGAGTCAACTTCGCGATAGGGTGCACGCGACATGCCCGGAAAAGGTAGCGGGTCAGGTTCGGATAAGTGCGTTTACCAGGACTGGCCTTCTGTGCCTGCAGGATTGAGGATTAAGGGTTTTGGTAGAACGGCTACGTCTCCATCCGCTCCCTCGAAGAACCCAACCACGAGTGGGAGCACTCGACCGCGCCCGCGAAAAACTTCTCACGAAATAGTATTTTCGGCTAGACTCAGGGGCACAAGTTTCAAATCCGCGCTCCCGGGCAGGCAGATTGGAAGTCGTACTTGGAGTGGATTGGGGAGACGCGTTAGCGATGAAACGAAACTGGAACTGGGCAGTGTGGACCGGCGCGTCGCTGGTTTTCCTGGGAGTGATTAGCTATCCGCTGTTCTTCGTTCGCTTCCCGGCGCTTCGCGATTTTCCGTGGGCGAACCTGCCGATGATCGCGCTCGGGTTGGTGCTGCTTGCCTTGGGGCTTGTGCGCGCATTCCGGCATTCGGACCTGTTTCGCGGCAAAATTTTCGGCAGTGTCCTCGCGGTGCTAGCGTTGGCATTCAGCGGATTTTTCCTCTACGGCATTTTTATCGGCGCGCGGCATGTGCTACCCGCTTCGTACGGCGCGCCGCAGGTAGGCCAGACGGCTCCGGATTTTACGCTGCCGGATTCGCAGAACAACCCAGTGAGTTTAACGGGTGCGTTGAATTCTCCGTTCACTCCAGAGAGTACAACCCGCGCCGCGACGAGCGCGGCCAAGGCAGCCGGCGTGATTTTGATTTTCTACCGTGGATATTGGTGACCTTTCTGCAACTCCGAGTTACGGAGTTTCGAGCAGGCGCTGCCGGAATTCGATGCAAGGAAAATTCGAGTGATGGCCATCAGTGTGGATTCTCCCGAGGATTCCGAAAACCTGCGTCGGTCGCAGGGCTACACGTTTCCGATTCTTTCGGATGCACAGGAGGACGTGATTCGGAGGTGGGATCTGGTGCACCTTCACGGCCGGCGCGACGGTGCAGACATCTCGCGACCAGCGGAATTCCTTATCGATCCGTCGGGGAAGGTGCGCTGGGTGAATCTTACGGAAGATTTCGTGGTCCGCGCCCGGCCAGAAGAGGCGCTCGCAGCGTTTGACGCGATGAATAAACCATCGCGGTCCGAACAATAGTGGTCTAGGATTCTATTCTCAAATTCCAGAGTCCGATTTGCTTGCCCGGTCAACTCCCGATTAGTTCTATAAAAGGGGAAGTCAAGAAAAAACACATCTCCTTCGGCCGGACTTTTTCTTGCTTCTCAGCCCACTTGATCGAGCGCGAT
>JABCZR010000012.1 GCA_013289585.1 Acidobacteriota bacterium
GTCTCGGCTTCTCCCCTGTGGTCACGTTTTCCTATGTCGATCCGGGGCTCGAAGCGGTCGCCGGATTTGTTACTCATCTTGGGCAGTATCAGACTCTCTTCCGTGAACTAGCTGACTTCCGATTCCTCTATGTTTCGAGCACTCCAGCACACCTCGAAAAGGTTAGGGAACTCTTCAATTCTACAATCAAGATTCCGCTCGAATCGGACATCGCCGCGGACCTCATCTGGTATTTCCGAGCACGCAGCATTTGGAACAGTTCCGAGTTCAGGACAGTGAGCAAGACCGATCTGCTGTTCTTCAACGAAGCGAAGCGCAGATTTGCCGGCGATCACTTCGAAACCCTCTTCAGAAACTGGAAGGCCGGTCGCATTACCGAGGCCGAGCTCCGCGCCGAGTTCCCGTCCAAGGCGCCGAACCGGAAGGTGTACTTCGAGACCTATTTGGTTCCGAAGCAGCCAGATTTTCGGGCCAAGGACGACGAATCAGGGTGAACGGGATGCAAAGGAATGCGTTCAGCGAGCCGTTCTGCTTGGGCGTCACCCGGAAGACGGGCGAAGCCAAGGAAGGACAAAGAGATGCAAAAGAGGCGGCGAAGAAAAGCGACGGGGCTAAAACACGGAGTTGGGCGGGAGCGACCCCACTTTTCGGCCCTTCGTTGCCGAAAGTGACCCGTGGGGTCGCTCCCGCCCATCGGCGCAAAGTACAGCGCCGAGCGTTTTGGCCCCGTCGCCACAGGGAGAGGAAGAAAAAGGAACTAGAACAAAAGAAGGAGAAAGCAAGTGGCAAGGGATTCTGAACAGCCAGTCACCCTGGAGCGGAAAGTCCGGCTCGAACAAGACGCCGGTGAACTGCTCGAAGACTATGCCCGGTTCATCGGAATCAGTGCAGAGGATGTGTTGAATATCGTGTTGAAAAAGATGATCGCCAATGACATGGAATTCCAGTCCTGGTTGAGTCAGCAGAACGTCCAGCAACAGGGCAGTCAACTCCCCCTCGAGCTGTCTGCCTGTCTGGTCGGAACGGAGGCGGCATGATGCAGCGATTTCTCAATTCTAGAGGCATGGTCGCGTGCCTATTGGCAATGGCGACAGGAATGACCCTGTATTTCAGGATGCCATTCCCCGAAGACAACGTCTTCTTCGAACTGATGTACCTCAGAGCAAGCCCCGTCTTCTGGGGATTCAAGTACACCTACACCCTTCTTCTATTCACAACGCCCTTTATCGGGTATTCGATCGTGCTTTCGGGGTTGTACGTTTTTGCATCGAAAATTCGTCGGCCGGACAAGCCCGGGCGACTACCGCGTTACCCCGACCCGCGTAAGCGCAACGACCTCTATATTGTGCTCGGAGAGGTCCACAATCCGCGTAAGCCAACACCCTCTCGAGATCCCCGGTGGTTGACGATTCCCGCGCGTGGACTATTTACCGGCATTGCGATCTTCGGCGCAATTGGGAGCGGCAAGACGAGTTGCTGTATGTATCCCTTCGCGGAACAGCTGATTGCCTATCAGGCCCACGACCGCGGGAAGCGTATCGGCGGACTGGTCCTAGAAGTGAAGGGAGACTTCTGCCGCAAAGTACGGGACATATTGCAGCGGTACAGAAGGGAAGGCGACTACGTCGAAGTCAGCCTCGATTCTGAGTACCGTTACAACCCCCTGCACAATGACCTCGACGCGCATGCCCTGGCGTACAACATCGCATCCTTATTGAATAACCTCTTCGGCAAAGGCAAGGAGCCCTTCTGGCAACAGGCCTACACGAACCTTGTGAAGTTCATCATCCTGCTCCACAAGGTTGCCTTCGACTATGTGACCCTCTTCGATGTCTATCACTGTGCGATTTCGCCCGAGCTTTTGCAGCAGCGAATCGAGCAGGCGGAAGTGCTGCTTTTTGACCAGCATTTCATCGTCATTCCCAAGGCCACTTACGAAGAGCATATCCAGGTGCTTATCGACTTCGATTTCCTCCCGGATGAAGCCACAGATACGGACCAGTACCGGGCCCCAGCCACACTCGCGTTAGAACAGCATCTGAAAAAGCACGCGATCGAGTTCCGAAAGAAGACTGTCCCGGCGCCTGAGAAATCCGACCCGGACAAGCGTGCCCAATTAGAGGCCGTTAAACGCTGGTTTCATGACGACTGGCAACGGATCGAGCCGAAGCTCAGGACCTCGATTGTCGAAGGGATTTCGGTGTTCCTGTCCCTCTTCGACGACAACCCAAAAGTGAAGAGGGTTTTCTGCCCGCCGAAGGAGTGCTACGACAAGGAGGCCAACACGGATGGCAAATACGGCAAGCCTCTGCCTTCGTTCTCCTGGCTCATCGAAACCGGCAAGGTGTGCGCGCTCAATTTCCCCATCGGAATGAACCCCGGCTTGGCGAGGGCTATTGGAGTAATGATGAAGCTCGACTTCGAGCGAGCGGTATTGAACCGTGTGCCTCAGATAGAGGCTCACCCGGAACAGTATTTCCGGCAGGTCTTCTTCATCTGCGACGAGTACCAGCATTTTGCAACCGTCGGGGAGAACGAGCCGACCGGCGATGAAAAGTTCTTCAGTCTTTCGCGTCAACCGAAGTGCATCCCGATCATCGCCACGCAGAGCATCAGCTCGCTGAAGTCTTCATTGCCCGGTGAGACCTGGCGCACGCTCTTGCAGACCTTCCGCACAAAGATTTTCCTGGCCCTTTCGGATGACTTTTCCGCGAAGATTGCCAGCGAGCTTTGTGGCAAGGAAGACCAGATCAAAGTGGGCTACAACCTTTCCGAAACTGGCCACGATACCCAGGTCAGTTTCCTGACGGGCAGTGCTCAATCCAACAGGGCCAATCTCACGACATCGAAGACCTACCACCAGCAGAGCGATTATCGGTTTGATATGAAGACGTTCACGGAGCTGCGCAACGCGCAGTCGGTGACGGTTGCCTACGACGGCCTCAATCCAATGCCGCCAACGTTCTGCTACCTGAAGCCCTATTTCAACGACCCAAACAAGTCTTATTTCCGGCAGGCAGCGGACGGGGAGTTGTGAACACGGAGAGGAATGACGAGTGCCCCGAACGGATAGAAGCCAGCGTTTTTGCACAGGCCGACGGATTTGATGCGTCACCCTATGCACCATGACTCTGCTAAACTTTCGCCCCATAGGGCGATTGAGTCATCGAGAGAAAGAGACTCGATGGCGAGACGCAGGTATCAGAAGGGACAGTTGTGGCTTGAAGGAAAGACCTGGTATGGCCGATGGCGTGAGGACGTTCTCGTGGGCGGGGTTCGGAAGCGTATCCGTCGCCAAGAGGCGATCGGGTCGTCTAAGGACTATCCAACGAAACGGCTTGCTCAGCGTGCCTTGGATGACCAGATCGCTCACGTCAACAAAGTCAGCTATAGGCCAATGCCAACGGCCAAGTTCGCGGACTTCGCTCAGAACTGGAAAGCAAAAGTGTTGAGTCAATTCGGAGATTCCACGGCGATCAACTATCGGACTCACATTCGGAAGCACCTTGTTCCGTTTTTTGGTGAGTACCCGATGAAGGACCTCAATCCCGAGATGGTTCAGCAGTTCGTTTCCGGCTCTGTGGCGAGCGCGAAAACCACACGAAACATTTGCATCACACTCCAGAGCATGTGGACCACGGCAAAAGCGTGGGGCTATGTCTCTCACAACATCATGGAAGGCGTTGTGCTCCCGGACGTAAAGCGAGTGCAGCGCTTCTTCCTCTCTCAACGGGAAATCCAACTCATTCTTGCCAAGGCGCAAGAGCCACACCGCACATGGTATGGCCTTGCGGCGGAAACTGGCCTGCGAGCCGGCGAGTTGTGCGGACTGACGGTGGATGACATAGACCTGGAACGTGGAATGCTTCAAGTGCGGCAGAGCTCGTGGCGGGGAAAACTGGGCGATCCGAAAACAGCTGAGTCAATTCGGGTGGTCGAGCTTTCACCTCAAGCCTCGAGGCACCTGAGGGCGTTCTTGGAATCGTGGCATCCGAACGAACGTCGGTTGCTCTTCGCCACTCGTAACGGAACACCGTGGGATCAGAACTTGTTGCTCAAGCGAAAGTTCAGGCCTCTGCTTCGGGCGCTTGGTATCCAGGTGCCCCGCGGCAATGGCTTCCACTCGTTCCGTCACGCGAACGCAACTCTGATGAACAGCTTCGGGGCATCGCAGAAATTGCGTCAGCAGAGACTCGGACACGCCGACGGCTCGCCAGTTACGGACACGATTTACACGCACGTGATCAGCGAGGACGGAAAGCGAATCGCGGCGCAGCTTGGCAACGCAGTCTGGGGAATTTTGGACGCCAGTTGGACGGAAAAGGAAAACGGCTCGAGAGTGGAGTCTCCCAAGCCGTTTGTTATCAACTAAGAATGGTTGCGGGGGTCAGATTTGAACTGACGACCTTCGGGTTATGAGCCCGACGAGCTACCAGGCTGCTCCACCCCGCACAACCACTATATCGGACGCGCGTGCTTCCGTCAAACTCGCGCGCAAACTCTGGCAAACTCGGGCAAACCTCTGTGAACTGCGAACAAATCAGGTGTGCTGAATTATTTGTGCGTGCTGGAAACGACTACCACTGGTTGTAAGGTGTGTTTTCGAACGGTGAGGTCAGAGGAGAGTTCGAATGAACATCCACCATGCCCGAACCCGCCTGATCGGGGCTCAGCACCACACTATCAAACTGCGGCACCCAGTCTGTTTGATCGGTGATTGGATCCTTGGGAACTTGCCTAAGATATCCTGCCTGCACGATATCTTCGAGTGACTGCGGGGCAGCTTGCTTATCGAGGGTATAATTATCGATCGCTTGCCGCATGACCTGTAGGTCGTGATGTAGCGTCGCTTCTCGCGCGCGTAACACCGACTTTTGGTAGTTCTGCGCCGCCATGCCGATGAGGATCAGGATGATTGTAATCACAATCATCAGCTCCATCAGCGTAAATCCAGATAACACGCCAGCACGGCGATTGCGCGGCAGACTCAAATGTCTGCGATTTTGCGATATCAGTTTCAATGCAATCCCTCGTTCGAACTACCAATCCGAATACTTCGTCCCATCGAGCGCCGTCCCGATCGATTTCGAGTATACGTCGAATACGTTTTTTCCGCCCCAGCTGGTGGAGTCCGGATCATCCTGAACAGCACGCAGGCCCCATTCGGCTTTGCCGGTCATCGGGTCAACTGGAATCCTTCGCAGGAAACGGATTTTCCGGTCGCTCCCAGCGCCCAGTTGCACGCCTTTCACCAGTGTCTCGAGGTCCGGCGGATAGCCTTCGCTGCCAATCTCCACGCGAATCTGGTTACGATCCGCGGTGTCCTTATAACGGTCAATCGCGTCGCGCATCTCGCGCAGGTCACGATGAAGTTCCGCTTCCTTCTGCCGAATGACGGTGTATTTAAAAATGGGCAGCGCCGCGGAAGAAAGGATCATCAGGATGGAACAGGCGATGATCAGCTCGAGAAGCGTCATTCCCGCTTCGCGGGAAGGCCGTCTCGGAGTGATTCGACTGGGAACCGGCCTGGTGGATTGGATCATGCTCAACATCCCTGCATCGATTCCGCTACGGCTGGACCTGCAGCGTCGCCTCGCTCGTAACTAGCGGTATCAGTTTCTGCTGCGAATCTTTTGCGTTGACCTGCACGATCGACAGGTTCGAAGTGCCCGGCGCGAGTGCCTTCACCACAATGCCGATCAACGTACCGGTCCCGCTCACACCCGGAGTGTTGGGTTGGCGCGTCGCGCTGACAATCGTCTGGCCATGCTCTTTGTCGTTGCGCTGCACCAGAGCGATTTCCTGCGTGCCCCCGGACAGGAACCCTCCGTGCTGCACTTCCTCCACGCTGATGACTGCGGGATTGTATTGCAGCAAGAGGGGAATCGAGAACAAGTCCGTCACATTTTCGACCACGACTCCAATGGTGGCTGTCTGCCCGACTTTCAAGGAGAGTGAATGCGGCTCGAAGTGGATCTTACCCGGTTGTGTTCCTGCGGCAACTGTTGGAGGAAGCGCGGCAGCGCCGGGAGGAGCCGCCGCCGGACCCACCGGTTGCGGATTTTGATTCATCGGTTGTTGCTGCTGTGTTGGCGGCGCCACGGCCGGTGTGCGAATGTCGCTTTCATGCTTAACTTGCACATTGGTTTCGGAACCGGAATAGAGAGGCCGCAAATTCGCTTTCGACCACTCCGGCATCCGCACAATGCGCGGTGTCATCACGATAAGGACTTCATTTTCCTCGTGATCAATCTTGTCCTCGGAGAACAGGTAGCGGAACACAGGAATCTTTGCGAAACCAGGCCAGCCGTTCAAAGTTCGCGCTTCCGTCCGCTCAAATAGTCCGCCGAGAATGCTGACCTCGCCTTCCTTCAGCCGGATGTCCTGCTCAATTTTTCGCTGGCTGATGATGGGCTGCTGAATTCCGCCGATCGTTGCCGTGCCCGTCTGCGAGGAGACTTCGATGACCACTTTGAGACTGATTTCGTGATTCGGATGGATGCGAGGCGTGATGTCTACGTTGACGCCGACATCGAGATAGGTGAACTGCGTGTTCACCAAGGGATTCACGAAGCCGGAGGTGCCGGTGGATCCCACGCCAACGCCGGCCTGGAAGCTTCCCGTAGCTACGGGGATGCGATCTCCGACTTTCAGCTTTGCCGTTTGTCCTTCGACCGAGCGTATTTCCGGATTCTGAATAATCTTTGTGAAGGTGTCGGTCAAGACCGCATTCGCTGTCGCGCCCGGGAGCGTAATACTGTAGTCGGCCGTACTCAGGTGCTTCAGCTCATTCAGCGGCAGTGAGCCGCTTGGTGTCGTGGTGCTGCCGGTTGTACCAGTGCTCGTCGAGCTTGTGCCGTTTGGCGTGAACGTCACCGTGGCCTGCTGGCCGGGCAGCACACCGAGGTCCCGCAAGCGGTCCGTCCGAGCCTGCAAGACTTCGACCTGCACGACGACTTCCGGCTTGGCCTTGTCGATGTCGCGAATCATTTTTTCCGCGAGCATCAGCTTGTCCGGCGTATCCCGCACGATGATGGCGTTCTGCGAATTGACCTGCGAAATGCGCTTCAGGTCCAGCAATTGCCGCAGCCCGGTCACGATTTCCGTCAAATCCTGCGGCTGCACGGTGTTCGAAAGATAGATGGTTTTGATCAGCTGCTCTTCGTAGTCGCGACGCTTCTGCGGCTGGTCCGGAAAAATAAAGATGCTGTTTTCCGTCACCGGCTTCCAGACCGCTTTACTTTCCAGGGACACGATATCCAGCGCTTGCTCCAGCGTCACATTGTTGAGATCCACGGTGATCCGCCGGGCAGGGAAGTCCGGATCATAAATTACCGTCAGCCCGGCCAGCTTTCCGATGGTGTCGAAGACAATCTTCGCGTCTTGCGAGGCCTTATAGGTGATGGGAGCGTGCGAAAGCGGTTTGATCTCCGGAGGCATGGATGCCAGGAGAGGCTGGCCCGTATCGCTAGTGGTCTCCGCTGCGGCGTTGGCCTCGCGGTTTTTCTCCGCAATCATCTCCACCGTAATGCGCAGCTCCTGATCGGCGATGGAGCTCGATGGATCGATGGCCTGGGCCCTTTGGAATTCAGCTGCTGCCCCGGTAAGATCGCCCTTTTTCCTCAGTGCCACGCCCGCCTTGACGTGTTGTTCGCCTGCTTCGAAACGAATCTGATCCAGCTTGATTTTGTAGTTTGCGTTGTAGGGGTCTGCCTTGAGGGCCTTCTGGTAATAACTCAACGCCGCGTCGTAGTCCTGGAGGGTCTCTGCCTTCTTGCCTAGATCATAGTCCTTGCCGCCCTTCGGGCAGCCTGCTGCCAATAGCCCAAAGCCGATGCATAGACATAAGTATCCCCAACGGCGCATGCACTCTCCGAGGCCTCGACACGAAGCCTATGCAGTCTAACACCCGGTTTAGAGGCCGGGCAAGGATGGTAAGGTTGGCTGCCCTACATCTGGTAATGCAGGGGTAGTTAAGATTTCGCACAACAGCTATGATAGGAGATTGTGGCCAAGCCATCCAAAAAGTCAGAGAAGGACGCAAAGTCTGGCGAGCAGATCGTCGCGCAGAATCGCGCGGCCGGGTATAACTACCATATTCTAGAGAAGCATGAAGCTGGCTTGGTGCTTCATGGGACGGAGGTAAAGGCGCTTCGCGAGGGCAAGGCGAACATTCGGGATGCCTATGTGGACTTCAAAGCGAACGGGGCATGGCTCGTTAACGCGCACATTGCACAGTACTTACCCGGAGGCCCGTGGAACCATGAGCCGCTTGGCTCGCGCAAGCTCTTGCTCCATAAGCGCGAAATCCACAAGCTTTCCGGCCGCACCGAATCCAAGGGTTTGACGGTTATCCCCTTGAGGATTTACTTTCGTAACGGCATTGCCAAGGTCGAAATCGCTCTGGCGCAAGGCAAGAAGTCTTGGGACCGCCGCCAGGACGAACGCACCAAGGAAGCTCGCAGGGAAGTGGAAGAATCCATGTATCGCAATCGGAGGCGATAAAGGACCATGCAGATTACGCTCATAACCCAGCCGTTCGCGGGGATCGAAACCGAGGCTCTGGTTTCGTATGTCTTTGAGGAAACCGATCCCATTCAGGGACGCATCGGGGAAATCGATCAAGCGCTTGCAGGATTGCTGCGCAAGCTTGCGAAGAGTGGCGAGTTGACCGGCAAGACTCTCGAATTCACATTGATCCATGCGCCGGCGGGCGTGAAAGCCGCGCGTTTGCTCCTCGTGGGAGCAGGGAAGCGCGAGCAGTTCAACGGTGCAACATTGCGAAAAATCGCCGGGGCTGCCCTGCGTTATCTGAAATCGCGCTCGATAAAAAATTTCGCGGTCGTCGCTCGCGAAGGCGACTCCGCCGAAGAAACTGCGCAAGCTGTCGTGGAAGGCGCCCTCGCCGCCAATTTTGAAACGGACAAATACAAAACCGACAGGAAGAACGACAAAAATATCGAAACAATTTTTATTGCGGGATATTCGGACGCCGAACGCGCTGCGGGAGAAAGAGGTCTTTCGAAAGGCCGCATCATCGCGGAAGCGCAGAATTTCACGCGTGACCTGGTCAACGAGCCGTCGAACAAACTCACGCCGCGCATCCTCGCCGAAAAAGCCGAAGCCATGGCCAAAGAAGCCGGGCTATCCGTTGAAATCCTCGACGAAAAGAAAATCGCTGATCTCAAGATGGGCGCGCTCCTCAGCGTTTCCCAAGGTGGTCCGGAGCCGCCTCGCATGATTGTGGTCACTTACAACCCGTCAAACGCCAAGCCTGGTGCACCGGTGATTGGACTGATTGGAAAAGCCGTGACCTTCGACACCGGCGGCATCTCCATTAAGCCCGCCGATGGCATGGAAAAAATGAAGTACGACATGGCCGGCGGTGCAACCATGCTCGGCGTCATGCGCGCGCTTGCCGCTCTCAAACCGAACGTAAAAGTCATTTGTGTCGTCCCGTCCACCGAAAACATGCCCGGCGGCGCAGCGCAGAAGCCCGGCGACATTCAGACCGCCATGTCCGGCAAGACCATCGAAGTACTCAACACTGACGCCGAAGGCCGCCTCATCCTCGCCGACGGCGTGCACTACGCCAAGCAACTCGGCGCCACTCATCTCGTCGACGCCGCCACTCTCACCGGTGCTATCGTCGTCGCGCTCGCAAACATTAACGTCGGCGTCTTCGGCTCGGATCAAGCCTGGACCGACAAACTCCTCGCCAGCGCCAAAGCCGTCGGCGAAAAAATGTGGCAACTTCCGATGGACGACGAGTATCGCGAATTCATCAAGGGCAGCTTTGCCGACATTCAAAATATCGGCAGCGGCAAAGGCGGCGGCTCAATTACCGGCGCTTGGTTCATTCGCGAATTCGCGGGCGACTCCCCGTGGATTCACCTGGACATCGCCGGCACCGCCTGGAACGACGACGCCAAACCGTGGCTCGCCAAAGGTCCCACCGGCGTCGCCCTGCGCACCCTCGTTCACCTCGTCCTGTCGTATTGAGTGTTTCTTTCGCTTTGTAGGGGCGCAGCGCAGCTGCGCCTTCGATCGTGCGCCGGGCTACATTTTCTCTGGGGCTTCGATTCCGAGCAACGACAACGCCTTCACCAGCTGTGCCTCTACCAGCTCCGTCAGCCGCAGCAGAAAAGCCCGCTTCTGTTCATCCGCTTCCGACAAAATGTGGTGTTTGTGATAAAAATTATTGAACTCCTGCGCTAGTTGAAACGCATACTTCGCCACGAACGCCGGTTCTTGCGTCCCTATCACCGCGTCCACCGCGTAATCCAGCGATCCTGCCGCCACTAGTAATTCCCACAAGCCATTGCCCTCCGCGCCTGCAAGCATTTGACCGACGGATTCTTTCGTCACCTCCACATTGGTCGAGCCCGCCTCCGCGCCCTTGCGCCGAATCCCACGGATTCGAACGACCGCGTACTGGCAATAAGGCCCCGTCTCTCCCTCAAAGCTCAACGCATCCTTGAAATCAAACGCAATGATCGCCGTCCGTGTAAATTTTAGCAGAAAAAATCGCAGCGCACCCACAGCAATCGCGTGCGCCGTGCGCTTCTGCTCTTCCGCGCTCATCTCCGCATGCCGCTGCTGCACTTCCGCAATCGTCGCCGCCTCTAGCTGGTCCAGCAGATCGTCCGCCTTCACTCCAAATCCTTTGCGCCCGCTCACCTCCACGTAAGGCTTCTTCGCTTCTTCCGGAGTCAGCTCGTAGCCCATCTCCGCGGCGCATCGCGGCGTCAGTGCCACAATCTCATACGACAAGTGAATCGACTGCTCCGCCGCTTTCGCATATCCCAGCGCGCGCAACCCTGCCGCCACCACTTTCTGCAAATACGCCTGCCGCGCATCAATCACGTTGTAAACGCGGGCTGCGGCCTCGCCAAAATGCGGCGCGTGCGAATCACCCACATCACTCGTCGTGGCCCACACTGCCTGCCCCTCCGGCGCATTGGGCCACCTCCGGTAATGGAAATCTTTCCCCAGCAGCCCGAATTTCCAAAGCTGATAGGCAATATCCTTTCCGACGTACGTTACCGTCCCATTCGAACGCACAATAATCTTATCCTGTGAATTCTCCTCCTCTTCCTCTGCGATCTTCTCCTCTACCTCCTTTGCCTCCTCCTCCCACGGCAAAATCCAGCACCCCGCCATCTTCCCGCTCGTCGCCAAATGGATCGCCCCGGATTTTTTCAACATTTCAAACGCCGCATCCCAGAACTTCAGGTGCAGGATCTCGCTCTCTCTCGCCAGCAAGTCGTAGTGAATGTCCAGCCGCGCCATCGTACGCAGATGGCACCCCACAATCGCATCTCCCACTACGTGCGCCACTTCCGCGTCTTCGCCTTTGCCTTCCTCAATGGACTTCAGCGTCGTCCCGCGCAGCTCCGCCGCTCGTGCTTTATCCGCCGCAAGAAAACTCGTGGCCTTCGCATACAAGTCCCAGCAGTAATAATCAAACTTTGGCTCCCCTGCACGGTTCTTCACCCAAACCGGCGTGACCTTTTCCATATGCAATAAGCCGATGACCACATCCGCCACTTGCACCCCGGTGTTATCAATATAGTTCTGAATCTGCACGCGGTTTCCCGCATTCCGCAGGACGCGCACCATCGTATCGCCCAGCACCGCATTCCGTACGTGCCCGATGTGCGCCGCCTTGTTCGGATTGATGCTCGTATGCTCGACGATAATTTTCTCGCCACTCGCTGCTCGCTGCTCGTCACTCTGTTCCGCGCCCACGCTCGCCCAAAATGCCGCCCGATCGAAAAACGCGTTCAAATACCCGCCCCCAGCCACTTCCAATTTTGCAATTCCTTCGACCTTGGCCATCCCGTTCGCAATCTCCTGCGCAATCTGCCGCGGCGAGCGCTTCAGCCGTTTTGCCAGCTCAAAACACACCGGAGACGCCGCTTCACCCATCTCAATTTTCGGCGGCCGCTCCAGCACAATTGCCAGCTCCACGCCGTACTTCTCGCGGATGTGCCCCGCCAGCGCCGCCCGCAACCGGTTTGTCAGTGTTTGATACACGTGTCCTCAGTCAGCGTAAGTCTCAAGATTAGAATCCCGCCAGTATAGGAGATGCTGCTGACAAGGGTCAAAGAAAGCACAAGCCGCCGGTTGACCCGGATCGCGTAATGCTGCTTGCCCACATCGCCCATGTAGGGATTTTGCTTCAACCGCGCTTTAGTTCTAGTACTATAACGTTATCATTATTGACAAGCTAACCTACCCATGCTATCATCGGTTGTGAATTCTCGACACGCTCGCCGCTGCTCTGTCCATCCGCTTCAGCTTCATCGCCGCGGTGTAGAACCTGTCATTGCAAGTCCTTTAAATTCCGCTCTTTTAGACCTTCACACCCATAACCTCATTAGAATCCGCTCTTACGGAAAATGGCGGGTGTCACCTTCTCCCCACAACAAAAACCTCATCTCCTACTCGAGATTACTGTCCACAGTCCGCGCTCTTTGCTCGCTCTTTTCACTCTTCGCAGCAAGAGTGTTTCACAACTCCTTTGCACACAGACGCTTCCGCACTCTTTCTCAAAAATGCCGGGTGTCACCCTCTCCTCCTCCCTGGTTCTTCAAGTCTTACTTGAACTTCGACTCCTCCGGTCGCTCTTATCGCTCTTTTTTGCCGCTCTTTGCACCAAGAGTGTTTCCCAATTCCTTTATCCATAACCGCTTCCGCACTCTTTCTATAAAATGCCGGGGTGTACCCCTCCCCTTCACAATTTGGAACCGGCCCACGCCTTTTTCATCCGTTCTCCTGGCTCGGCTTGGTCACCAGTTTCTCGTGACCATTCACTTCCCTCGTTTGACACCTTCAGCCTCCGCCGATAGTATCAATCTGCATCCCGCGGACAGGTCATTCAATCGGAAATCCCACCCGCGCGACGGCGGCATCCCATGAAACTCGCTTATTTTGATTGCTTTTCGGGCATTAGCGGCGACATGACCCTCGGCGCTCTGGTCGACGCCGGGTGCTCCGTAGACCATCTCCGTGCCGAACTTCGCGGCCTGCAAGTCCCGGGCTGGGACCTCACCGCCGAAAAAGTATGGAAGAACGGCATGGCCGCCACTTACGTTAAGGTCACGACCCAGGATCAGCTAAAGCACCGCTCGCTTAGCGCGATCCTGGAGATATTGCAAAAATCCCAGCTTGCGCCGCAGGTGCGCGAACGCGCCGCGGCGATCTTCACCAAACTTGGCGTAGCCGAAGCCCGGGTCCATGACGTGCCTCTCGAAAAGATTCACTTTCACGAAGTCGGTGCCGTGGACGCCATCGTGGACATTGTCGGTGCTTGCATCGGTTTCCACGCTCTCGGCATTGAAAAGTTTGCGTGCTCGGAGCTGAACGTCGGCGGTGGAACGGCAAAAATGGCGCACGGTGTCTTGCCCGTGCCTGCACCGGCCACGGCAAATCTGTTGCAGGGCAAGCCGACGTACTCCAACGGCGTGCAGAAAGAACTCGTCACCCCCACCGGCGCAGCCATTGTCGCGACGCTTTGTGATTCGTTCGGTCCGCAGCCGGCGATGAGTGTTTCTGCGATCGGATATGGTGCTGGAACAGCCGATCTTGAAGGCCAACCCAATGTCGTCCGCATCATGGTCGGCGAAGCCGCGGAAAAAACGATCGCAGGATTCGACGAAGAAATCGCCGTCATCGAAGCGAATCTCGACGACATGAATCCGCAGATTTACGGCTACTTCCTCGAAAAAGCCTTGGGCGCAGGCGCGCTCGACGTTTACACCACACCTGTGCAGATGAAAAAGAATCGTCCCGGCACGCTGCTCACGGTTCTGTGCAAGCCGCAGGATACCAATACGCTGATGTCCCTGATTTTTGTGGAGACCACCACGTTTGGCGCGCGTACCTACCGCGCGCAACGCCGCACGCTGCCGCGTGACTTCGTAAACGTCGCAACCGCCTTCGGCAATGTGCGCATCAAGATTTCCCGTGTCAATGGCCGCATCCTGCATGTCGCGCCAGAGTACGACGACTGTCGCAAGCTGGCCGCCGAAAAAAATGTGCCCTTGCAACGCGTGATCAGCGAAGCTCTCCGAGCCTTTGAAGCGGGTGGGAAAACACACTAGAGATGCCAGCCAACAAGCCTAAGTATTACATCACCACGCCGATCTACTACACGAACGGCTTGCCGCATATCGGCCACACTTACTCGACCATCGTATGCGACACCATCCGCCGCTACAAGCGCATGCGCGGTTACGACGTGGTGATGACCACCGGTACGGATGAGCACGGCGTAAACGTCGAGCGCTCCGCGAAAAATGCCGGCGTTCCGGAATCTGAATTCGTTGCGAAAATGGCCGCGGAGTGGCGCGCGCTTTGGGATGAGCTGGGAGTGCAGGGCGACGAATTCATCCGCACCACAGACCTGAAGCATGCGCATACGGTGCAGTGGCTCTTCAAACTGTGCCGTGAAAACGGTTTTGTCTATCCAGGACACTACACCGGCCAATACTGCATCTACGACAATGCCTACGTGGACGTGAAAGCAGGAGAAAATTGTCCCGACTGCGGCCGGCCCACCGAAACAGTCACCGAGCCAAACTATTTCTTCAAGCTTTCCGCGTTTCAAAAGCCGCTGCTCGATTGGTACGCCAAGCATCCGGATTTCATTCAACCCGAAGCGCGTCGCAACGAAGTGCTCAGCTTTGTAGAGGGCGGCCTTCGTGACCTCAGCATTACGCGCACCACGGTTCGCTGGGGGATTCCCGTTCCCGGCGAAGAGCCGCACGTTTTCTACGTCTGGTTTGATGCGCTCACCGCCTATCTCAGCGCCGTCGGCGGCCCGCAATATGAAAAAACCGGTTTCTGGCCCGCGGATGTTCATCTCGTCGGCAAGGAAATCATTCGTTTTCACGCCGTGTATTGGCCCGCATTTCTGATGGCTGCCGGCCTTCCGTTGCCGAAGCAGATATGGGCGCACGGCTGGCTACTCATGGACAGCACCAAGATGAGCAAGTCGCTGGGCAATGTCGTTCGACCGCGGCCGATCGTGCATGTCCTCGGAATGGATGCGCTTCGTTACTATCTTCTGCGTGAAACAGTTTTCGGCCAGGATGGCAATTTCAGTTACGATGCGCTCGTCCAGCGCTACAACAGCGACCTCGCCAATGGTCTCGGCAACCTCGCCAGCCGCACCGCGGCGATGATCGAGAAAAACAGCGGCGGAAAAACTCCAAAGCCGGGCGCGCTGCAGCCGCAGGACACTGCGTTGGCGACGAAAGCTCAGGAAGCGATTGGCGAAGTCCTGGAGCAGTTCGACAAGCTAGGATTCTCTCTAGCCCTGGAAGAAATCTGGTCGCTGATCGCTGCAACAGACAAATATCTGACAATTGAGCATCCGTGGTCGCTCAGCGAAAGCGACTCCGACAAGGAGCGCCGCGCAACAATTCTCTGGACCACGGCAGAAGTACTGCGAATTGTAGCGGCACTGACTCATCCCGTTTTGCCGGAGAGCACCACAAAAGTGTGGGGGCTGCTCGGCCAACCGGGACTGCCCGGATCTATCGCTTTGGACGGACTGCGCTGGGGACAGCTTGCGCCGGGCACGCCGCTCGGCAAGTCACAAGCGCTATTCCCACGCATTGAAAAAGCAGAAGCAATCGAGAGGATGGAAACCATGGAACACGAAGTACAAAAGCAGCCCTCACCCGTGACCGCTCCAGCGCCTGCCAGCGCTCCAGCCGCGGGCGGCGCCGCTGCTGCTGCAGCTCCGCAAGCAGCGCCGGAGAAAATCGGCATCGAGGACTTCATCAAAGTCGAGATGCGCGTCGGCCAAATCAAAACCGCCGAGCGCATCGTCGGCGCGGATAAACTGCTGAAACTCACCGTGGACATCGGCGCGGAGATTCGCCAGATTTGCGCCGGCATCGCGCAATACTACGAACCGGAGGCGCTCGTCGGCCGCAAAGTCGCCGTAGTCGTGAATCTAGCCCCGCGCAAACTCCGTGGCGTCGAATCCAACGGCATGATCGTCGCCGCCTCCGTGGGCCCCGAAGGCCGCCCCGTCCTCGCCGGCTTCCTCGAGGAAGTCGAAGTCGGTGCACGCTTGAAATAAATATTTTCCCTGTAGGGGCGCAGCATGCTGTGCCTGACTCGGCAAAAGTTCCACCATGGACCTGATCGATTCACACGCGCACATCGACTTCCCGCAATTTGCGGAGGACCGCGACGCTATGTTGGATCGCGCCCGCGCGGCTGGAGTCTCTGCATTGCTCGCCATCGGCACCGGTCCGGGCCCCGAAAAACTGGATTCCGCTATCCCCTTCGCCGAGCAACATGACTGGATTTACGCCACGGTTGGTATACATCCGCACGAAGCGGAACAAGTCACACCCAAACATCTCGAACAGCTCGCCACGCTTGCCACACATGAAAAAGTCATTGCCTGGGGCGAAATTGGCCTCGACTATTTCTACGACCACTCTCCGCGCCACGTGCAGCAACGCGTTTTTCGCGAGCAGATGGCGCTCGCGCAGCAAGCTAAGCTTCCCATCATCATTCATTGCCGCGACGCGTGGCCCGATTGTCTGAATCTTCTCGAAGAAGTCTGGAAACCTGCCGGCCTCGGCGGAATCTTGCATTGTTTTACCAGCAGCCTGGAAGATGCGCGGCGGGGGATTGAAATGGGTTTTCTGATTTCTTTTGCGGGAAATTCGACCTATCCGAAAACGCAGTACATTCGCGATATTGCGAAAGAATTGCCCCTGGAAAAGATTTTGATTGAGACGGACGCTCCGTATCTTGCGCCGCAAACTTTTCGCGGCAAGCGCAATGAACCTGCCTACGTGGCGGAAGTAGCGCGCACGCTTGCGAGTGTGAGAAACTTGTCGCCGGACGAAGTGGCCGCCGCGACCTCCGAAAATTTTCGGCGCTTCTTCGGCCTTTCCCGGCCGGCGCGTCTCGCGGCCTCAGGTCACAACGAAAAGGGTTAGTTCAGGAGAAACGCTATCGCGCTGCTGACGGTCAAAGAGATTTTTGATCTTGTCCGTGACGACCTTGTCCTGGTCGAAGAGGAGCTTGCACGCCAAAGCGATACGGCTTTCCCGCCCGTGTCTGAAATTACCGCTTACCTTTTGGGTGGAGGGGGGAAGCGCCTTCGTCCTGCACTCCTGCTGCTTTCGGCAAGCATGGCGGGCCGCAAAGATTGCAGCGCCATTCGCCTCGCCGCGGTCGTAGAGCTTCTTCATAGCGCCACGCTCATTCATGACGACGTGATTGACAGCGCGGACACGCGCCGCGGACGTCCCTCCGCCAATTCCCGATGGGGCAATCATCGCAGCGTGCTCACCGGCGACTGGCTGTACATGCAATCGTTTCAAATGGCCTTGGAAGAACGCAATTTTCGCATTCTCGATATCCTCATCGATCTGACGCAGAAAATGGTGGAAGGCGAACTGATTCAGCTTTCCAAAATCGGGCGCATTGACGTGACGGAAGAAGACGCTCTGCGGCTGGCCACCTATAAGACCGCGTGCCTCTTTAGCGGCTGCGCGCGTCTTGGCGCCGTGCTTGGCGGCCTCGAAGGCCAAGAAGAGCAGGCGCTTGCAGATTACGGCAGGTACGCCGGCCTCGCGTTTCAACTTGTGGACGATCTGCTGGATTTCACGGCGTCGGCGCAGCAACTGGGAAAACCAGTCCTGAGCGATCTGAAAGAAGGCAAGGTCACGTTGCCCCTGATTTACGCGATGGAAAACGGACACCGCGACGCGCGCGAAATGGTGGCGCGAGTGCTCGCGGAAAAAGAGTTCATTTCCGTTCGGCCGGAGACCATCGTCGCGCTGGTGAACGAGTCCGGCGCGCTCGATCGGGCAAGAAATCTCGCGCAGGATTACGCGCAACGCGCCAAGGACTGCCTCAATGGCGGCCGCGATTCCGAGTACCATCGGGCCCTTGCCACGCTGCCGGATTTCATTCTCGAGCGCGAAAACTAATCGCGTCACGCGCCATGCTGCCGTTCAAAATTGTCTATCATGAACGCTACGATTTGAATCTTGGCCCGCACGTTTTTCCCTCGCAAAAATTCAGATTGATTTACGAAATGCTTTTGCGCGAAAACATTGCAACAAAAAGCGATTTTCTTATCCCCAATCCCGCGAGCGACGAAGATATTCTGCGCGTGCACACGCCAGACTGGGTGCGCAAACTGAAGACCGGCACGCTCGCAGCCAGCGACGTGATGAAGCTCGAAGTGCCGTACTCGCCGGAACTTGTCGAGGCGGTATGGCTCGCGGCCGGTGGAACCATTCTCGCGGGCCAATCCGCGCTGCGCGACGGGTTCGCTTCGAATCTCAGCGGCGGATTTCATCACGCTTATCCGGGCCACGGTGAAGGATTCTGCGCGATTCATGATGTCGCCGTTGCGATTCGAAAGCTGCAGGCGGACGGCGCGGTGAAAAAAGTCATGGTCGTGGATACGGACGTGCATCACGGAAACGGCACGGCGGCAATCTTTCGAAACGACCCGACTGTTTTCACCATCTCCATTCACCAGGAGAACAATTACCCGGCGCACAAGCCGCCTTCGAGCATCGATCTGAATATGGACGATCGCGCCGATGACGATGAATACTTGGGCGCGCTGATTCCTGCGATCCAGAAAGCGCTCGATGAGTTTCAGCCGGAGATCCTGTTCTACGTCGGCGGCGCCGACCCGTATTGCGAAGATCAGCTCGGCGGACTGTCGCTAACGAAAGAAGGACTGAAGGAGCGCGACCGCAAAGTATTTGAAGACGCGCGCTGCAGAAGGATCCCTGTGGCGACGGTTCTGGCCGGGGGCTACGCGCGGCGGGTCGAAGACACGGTGCGCATACACGTCAATACGATTCTGGCTGCGCGGGACGTCGTCGAAAAATATCCGCAGTCTTCCTCAACGCACGGTTAACGAGCGGGATCGTTCGCAGGGACCGTGGCATCCGTTCGAACAAGCGCGCGCCGCACCGCGGCGGCGAGATCCTGCTCAAAGGTTTCGGGGCTGAACCCATCGGAGCGATACGCAATTGTGCCGTCGCGATCGATGACCAGGATAGTAGGAAAAGACTTGACGGCGAAAAGCCTGTCGATGCCGTCCGCGAATACGACGGCGGTGCGGGGTTTGTCCTCCTCCAGGTAGGGAGCCACCAAAGTTTCGTCTTCGTCGCAATTGGCGGCCAGAAAGAGCACATCCGAAGAGCCCTGAAATTCCATGGCGACGCGCGCGAATTGCGGCTCCAGGGCGTGACAGGGACCGCACCAGGTGGCCCAGAAATTCAGAACAAGAACTTTGCCTTTCGTGTCGCGCAAAGGGAAGGCGGTGCCTTCGGGGGCTTTCCGAACAGTGAATTCCGAAATTTCGCGAGCTTGCGCGTTTTTCTTCGGCTTTGTTGTGCCGGAAAGTTGCGAGACTTGGTCGTAAGTGCGGAGCAGATATTCACCCAATCCATCATCAGAGCGGTGCGCCATACGCCAGACATTTCCCAGCTTCTGGCGGATTTCCTTGCGGCTGACATTGCCGCTTTTTCCTTCGGCAAAGGCGAAGGCGCGCGCGTATTCGGTGATAGCGGTATTCCAATCTTTTCTAAGCTCGGCAATTTCTCCTAGTCTTTCCGCGGCACCGGCGCCCGGAAGGAGCTGATAACTGGCCTGGAAATCCTGCTGTGCGGCGGTGAAGTCCTTCAACTTCATATAAATATCTCCGCGCAAGAGAAGCGTGGACGCCTGGTCAGTCTTTTTCTCGAGATTCCATTGTTCTTCGGAGACTCGCAGGGATCGCTCGGAAGAAGCGGTGGCATTGACGTAGTCCAGGACGCGAGTTGCATAGGTGATGGCGCGGCGAAGGCTGGCTTCATTGCTTTGGCGTTCCAAAAGTTGAATGGTCAGCAGCGTGATCGAGATGTCGTTGGGGTTTAATGCAACGATGCGCTCGGCGTAATCGGCGGCGCGCGCGTTATCGCGCAATTGCAGGCTGGCTTCCACCAGGGCGCGATAGATCTGAACTCTGTTCGGTGCTTCGGGATACTTTTTCAAGAAAGCTTCCAGATTGCGAACCAGAGTCACGCGATCGCTTCCGGCGGAGCCGATGGCCAGCTGTAACTCCTCTTCCGGCGTGGGCTCCTTGGCAGGGGCGGGTTGCTTTGCGGCGGTGCCTTTGGAAGGCGGCTGCGAATTGCTTTGGCTCTTCTCTATCGGCGCCCCGACCTGGCCGCAGACGAGCATCGGCGTCGCGTAGAAAAAGGTCAGAGCCAACGCCCCGACTTTAAAAGTTGAAAAAGACATACGTAGGAATTCTAAAGGCAAGCAGGAGAATTGTCGCTATACGATCGTTGTTACTTCCGCGTGGAGAAGCGCCGGATTCCGCGCCTAGTTCGAACCGCTGACGCGAATTTCGCCGGAGACCGTCTGCACGTCCACACGGGCGCCACCATTGCCCATGCGCGCGCGGAGGGAATGCTTGCCCTGTTCTTCAATCATGATCGGGACGTCCGTTCGAATTTCGCCGGAGAGGGCTTGCGCGGAAAGATTGAAATTCGCGGCGGCAGGGACGTTCAATTGGATGCTGCCCGAGGTCGTTTTCAGTTCCCAGTAGCTGTTTGCGGCGGGATTTCCCCGGACGGCTACGCGGCCGGAAACGGCGTGTGCTTTCAGGTCATTCGAAGCGCCCTGGATTTCGATTGCACCGCTCGCGGTCTCGGCTTCAACGCGTCCTCCCGGCGCAGCGATCTGGATGTCTCCCGAAATGGCGGTGACTCTCACATCCCCTTTAGTATTCGAGACATTTGTGGATCCGGTGGCGCTGTTGATCTGTACGTCGTCGCCCACATCCGTCGCCGAGACAGAACCGCTCATAGTAGTTAGCTGGGTGTCGCGGTCGATTTTCTCGACGCGGATGGAACCCGAGGCAGCCTGTACCTTTACGGGGCCGCGCACGCCACGGATTATCTGTGAGCCGGAGGCGACGTTGGCGCTGACCTCGGTGTCATGAGGGACTTGAATGGTGTAGGTGATTGAAATATTGCGCATGCTGGAAATGTCTTTCCCAATTCGAATGGTGCCGCCTTTTTGTTCGATGGGAGGATTTGCGACAGTATCATCCAAGCGCTTTTGCGTGTTGGCGAATCCCATTCCGGAGGCGTGCAGTTCGCCATGGACGTGCACCTTGCCGTCGGCGCTCCCGGTGATGCTCGCATCGCCCGAAGCATTGTTGAGCTCGAGGCGGATGGGGCCCGAGACGCTGAACTCGCGGTCGAACTTGCCGCTAACCGACGGACCGGTCTCACAAGCCGCCAACCCAGCGATGGCCGTGGTCAACAGAAACAGAAAAAAAAGTTTGCGATCGCGGCCCATTCATCCTCCGGCAGACTTCAAATTTTCGCTCCGTGATGCTTCCTAGATAGTTACGCAAAAACGAAGGATTATGTTCCCGATGTAGCTTTTAGAGAGCGATCGCCGGGTGGCGAAAGAGTTTCGTTCAGCGAGCCTTGCCGGTAGCCTTCAAGATCGAGAGAAACGTAGGTGAAGCCAATGGCCTTCAGGCGCGCAGCGATCGTGGCGGGCATGGGCGGTGCGAAGGCACGCGGCATTTCTTCCGGCGAAATCTCCACGCGAGCAAGCTTGTCATGGAGGCGAACGCGGAATTGACGGAAGCCGAGTTCGCGAAGCGCGGCCTCCCCCCGTTCCACCAAGCCGAGGCGCTCCGGGGTGACTTCGGTGCCGTAGGGCAGACGCGACGCGAGGCATGCGGAGGCGGGACGGTCCCAAGTGGGCAGTCCTGCGCGATGCGAAAGCATGCGAATCTCAGCTTTGCGCAAGCCGGCATCCAGGAGTGGCGCCAGAACCTGGTGCTCAGTGGCGGCGCGATGGCCGGGGCGAAAATCGAGCGTGTCATCGGCGTTGACGCCGTAGGCCACGGCAGCCAGTCCGCGTGCGCGGGCCAAATCATCCAGCGCCGAAAACAGCTCGTCTTTGCAGAAGTAGCAGCGGTCAGCGGCATTGGCGCGGTAGGCGGGATTTTCCATCTCGCGAGTTTCAATGAATTCGTGGCGCACGCCGAGCTTGCAGACGAAACCTTCCGTCATCGCGCGATCGTGAGCGGAGAAACTCGGTGAGAGCGCCGTGACGGACAACGAGCGGCTCCCCAGCGATTGGTGAGCGGCCCACGCGAGGTAAGCGGAGTCCGTTCCCCCGGAGAGCGCAACGATGAGCGACGGAAACTGGGCCAGGTGCGAAAGAAGAAGTGCTTCTTTTTCTTCCGGTGAAGCCGAATCTCCGTCGACGGAACGAATATGGACGAGTTCTTTCATCTCAGCGGTGAGTATATCCCAGAGTGCCCCACGGATTGCAGCCTGGGATGTGGCGGCGGATCACTTGAAATCCAGAAGGACATCCACGGTGCCCTTGGCCGGATCCGTTTGCAAAAAATGTCCCACGGTTTCGTAATGCACCGGCAACTCTCCGAAAACCTGCTCGTGATGGGACTGCAGTTTAAGGAGAAGCTCTTCGAACTTCGTTTTGTCGAAGACGTTGGTAGTGGCGATGGGCCACGCCGCGTAGAGCTTGCGTTCGCCGGCCAGAGAGAGTCCCGTCAGGACCATCTTTCCGAAATGAAATTGAACGCCCTCTTGCACGCTTACTGCGTAGGAAACGGTGTGGGCCTGGTCATCGTAGGTGATGACAGGATCAAGCTTTGCCTCGAGATAGCCGAGATGGCCGTACTCTTCACGAATGCGGTCCCAACCTTCTTCCAATTGCATGCCATTCGCCACATCACCTGTTTTTTCGCCCAGCAATTTGGTTAACGTGAATTCCGAGATGACAGAGTTCCCGGTCCATTTGACTCCCTTCCACCGAAAGACCGGGCCGGGCACAATCGGCACGTAGATGGGGATTCTGTCAGGGAGCTTCTGATTTGGATTGCCGGTCAAGCGCACTTCTGGTGGCCCAAGTTTTACGCGCAGATAGCCCTGCTGCAAATAAATCGGCCTAACCGCTTCCGTGAGAAAAAGATCGATGGCCATCCGGGAATAAGCTTTCCCCTGGATTTCGGAGAGATGCTGCTGAAGGGCCTTGGATTCGTTCAGAGCGGGATCGCCGAATTCCAGTTTCGAGATCTGCAGGGCCGCGCCTTCGATCTGAAACTCCTGAACATTGCCTTCGCCGATGGGATTGGCGAGAACGGTGTGCGCGAGCGAAGCCTGCAAGCCGCGGGATGAGAGCAGGTCCTTGACGGCGGCGGCGGCTTGCTCCACGGCAGCGCCGGCTTCGGGGAGTGTGCCATCGAAAAACGGGATGGTCTTGCGAATGGCGTCGCCCAACTCCGAATCGGAGTACCAGGGAATATTGTCAAAGTAGACCGGGACGCGCGGCGACTCCTCGACGTGATAGGTGACTACTACACCTCCGTTGCGAGTTTGAAAGCTGAAATTCACTTTCGAGAACAGGCCTGTTTGTACCAGGAGGTCAGCGGCAGTCTGCAAATTGTTCTTGCCAACCTGCAAGCCGGACTGGAGCCCCGTCAGCGAGACGACCTGAGCTTCGGTGAGGATCTTGGCGCCCTCGACGTGCACTTCACGGAGCGGCGCAGTGGCCGCGTCAGGAGTTTGCGCGAAGGTTGGGACTACAGAAGCCAAAAGGAGGAACGGGCATGCGCACAGAGTCGCCCGGAGGGTTCGAAACATGCCTTCATTTTAGCGAAAACGACCGGACTACTCCACTGTGACGGATTTCGCGAGATTGCGCGGCTGGTCGACGTCGCAGCCCAGGCGAACAGCAATGTGATATGCGAGCAATTGCAGGGGAATGATCTCCAGCAGCGGAACGAGCAGCTCCGGCGCGGGGGGCAGCTCGATGATGTGGTCGGAGGCTTCGCGAGCGAGATGGTCGCCATTGGTAACGATGGAGATTACGATGCCGTCGCGCGCTTTGACTTCCTTGATGTTCGAAACACTTTTTTCGTAACGGGTCATGGCTTCGGGATCGGATTCGTCACGGGTTGCGAGCACGACGACAGGCAGATTCTCGTCGATCAAGGCGTTGGGGCCGTGCTTCATCTCTCCGGCAGGGTAGCCTTCGGCGTGGATGTAGGAGATTTCCTTCAGCTTCAGAGCGCCTTCAAGAGCGATGGGATAGTGGATGCCCCTGCCGAGGTAGAGGAAGTCGGTAAAGCGAAAGAATTGCCGGGCCAGATTTTCGTAGAATCCCGATTCATCCGCCTGCAAAACGGTTTCGATCTTGTGAGGCATGCGGGTGAATTCCTGCATCAAGGTTCTCGCCGCTTCTTCCGTCATTTTTCCGCGGACCTGTCCAAGATAAGAAGCCAACAGAAGCAGCGCAGTCAATTGCGAGGTGAAGGCTTTGGTCGAGGCAACGCCGATCTCCGGCCCGGCGTGAGTGGGAATTGTACCGGCGGCTTCGCGGGTGATCATGGAGCCAATGACGTTGCAGATGGCAAGAGTGGGAGAACCTTTGGATTTTGCTTCGCGCTGCGCGGCGAGAGTGTCCGCTGTTTCGCCAGACTGGCTGATGCATACGGTGAGGGTATTCGAATCGATGATGGGGTCTCGGTAACGGAATTCACTACCGTAATCCACCTCGACGGGCAGGCGCGCAAGGCGCTCGATCATGAATTTTGCGGCCAGGGCGGCGTGCCAACTGGTGCCACAGGCGACGATGCGTACGTTGTGAAACTCTCGGAACTGTTTCTCGGTGATTTTCATTTCATCGAGAAAAACTTTTCCGGTGTCCTGGGAGATGCGGCCGAGCAGCGTGTCGCGCACGGCGCGCGGCTGCTCAAAGATTTCCTTCTGCATGAAATGCTTGTAGCCGCCTTTTTCCGCCATGATGGGATCCCACGCCACGCGGTGCGAGGGACGCTCGACGGGGCGGCCGTCGTGGTCCATTACGTGCACACCTTTGGTAGTGAGAACGGCGATGTCGCCATCGGCGAGGAAAAACATCTGACGGGTGTGTTCGAGCAGCGCCGGGATGTCGCTGGCGACGAAGTATTCTCCTTCACCCAGCCCGATGACTGAAGGAGGGCCGAGGCGGGCGGCCACGATTTTTTGCGGATCCTTAGCGGAAAGGAAAACCAACGCGTAGATGCCGCGCAATTCCTTGAGCGAACGGCGCACCGCTTCCTCCAGCGGGACGCCGCCTTGCGAATTCTTTTCTACCAGGTGCGCCACGATTTCCGTATCGGTTTCCGTAACGAACTTGTGGCCTTCACTCTGGAGTTTTTCTTTCAGTTCGAGGTAGTTTTCGATGATTCCGTTGTGGACCACGACGATCTGCCCGGTACAGTCGCGGTGCGGGTGAGCGTTTTCTTCCGTGGGACGGCCATGGGTAGCCCAGCGAGTGTGGCCGATGCCATAGGTGCCTTCGATGGGAGACTTGGCGATGACCTCTTCGAGGTTGCGCAGTTTCCCGGGAGCGCGGCGAATCTCCAACTTGCCGTCTTTTGTAACCACGGCGATCCCGGCGGAATCGTAACCGCGGTATTCGAGCTTGCGCAGGCCCTCAATGATGACCGGCACAACTTTCTTGGGGCCAATGTAGCCGACAATTCCGCACATTAGCGGTGTCTCCTGGAAGCGATTTTAAGAGCGTAGCATGCCCGCCAATTTGCCACGGCGAAATCCGGGGATCGTGTCGCGAATGAGGTTACGGCTGCGGGGCAGCATCGGAGGCCGGGGCGAGCTCGTAAGTTGTGAGCTTACCAGCGGCATCAAAATGAAAAGTTACGCGGGCCGTGGCAGGTTGGAGGGTGTTCGTGTCCACATGGTGGACGACGGCCACGAGTACCTTCGCGTCGGCGGAATTCTCCAGAGGGAAGGCTTGCGTGTTGAGGAAGAAGATCACGCGCGACTTCGGAGTGCCTTGCGGCAGTTGCGTGTTGAGCATCTCATCGATCTGCCGCAGGTGGGGATCGGAAGTGTGCGAGCTGGTACTGCAACCCGCCAGCGCCAGTACCAGAAAAAGGCCGACCAAGCGAGAGCTCAAGCGGAGCGAAAATGAATACCTGGTGCCTCGGTTCATTTTGATCACGGAGTCGGCCGTTCAGTCGACGATCTCGAACCGGTATTCCTCAATGACGGGATTGGTTAGCACTTCTTTCGAAATGTGCTCGAGCTGCTTCTGCGCTTCCTCGCGATTCCAGCCATCAAGATTCAGCACGAAGAATTTTCCCTGACGGACATCTTTCACGGCGGCGTAACCGAGGCCGGAGAGCGCGTGCTGAATGGTTTGGCCCTGCGGATCGAGCACCGTGCGTTTTGGCATCACCCAGACGTGTGCTTTCATGCCTTCAGTATAACATTGGCACCGGCTGGTTCATGCTCTTGACGTTTCACCGGCCGGGGAAAATGCGTGCTGGAATCCCATCTCGACGATGCGGGCAAGTTCGTCTTCGTGCAGCCCCATGCGAGCAGCGTTTTCGTATTCCGTTTGCAAGGTGGTGTGGAACATCGCCGGATCATCGGTGGAGAGAACGACGGGAATTCCGTGGCGCAAGAGTGCCGGCAACGGGTGGTCTTCGATGGTTGCTGCGTTCCGGCCGAGTTGCAGGGCGAGGGCGCCCGTTTTGATGTTGCTGCCGGGACAGACTTCAAGCGGAATTTGGCGCTCCGCGAGCAATTCCATCAAATCTGGATCGTTGATCGCAGCAATGCCGTGTCCAATCCGCTCGGCGCCCAGCAGCTCGATGGCTTCGCGGATTTTTTCCGGGCTACCCACCTCTCCCGCATGCATCAATCGGTGTAAGCCGATTTCCGCGGCTCTTTCGTAGACAGATTGAAAAGCCTCGGTCGGAACGCTGAGTTCGTCGCCGCCAATCCCAAATGCGACGATGGCTCTTGAGCCGCAGCGCTTTGCGGAGCGGACGACTTCCATCGCGGCTTCAGCGCCGAATTGGCGCGCGGCGTCGAACACCCAGCGGATTCGCAGGCCGCGGTGTTCGAAGGGCTCGGTGGCGCGGAGCAGAGCTTCAAAATTGGCTTCGGGCCGCTGTTTGCGCAAGAGCATTACTCCAACCGACAGCGTGACCTCGGTGTAGACCACGCGCTGAGTGAGCAAATGTTCGGCAAGATCGCGAACGATGAGGGCGTAATCTTCTGGCCCGCGCAAAAAAGAAGTTACCCATTTAAAAGCTTCAATGAATTCGGGGAAGTCGCGGTAGGCGTAACGCTGGCGGACTCCGCCTTCGCTGAGGTGGACGCCGTGCCGGGCCGTCAGCGCACAGACGGTAGCGGGTTGGATGGAGCCTTCAAGATGGAGGTGCAGCTCGGCTTTTGGAAGGGAAGCAATACGAGGAGGAAGCAGAGACGGCGGCATCCGCGAGCAGTCACTTAGGAAGCTGGGGCCGGCCGGCATTGATCCAAGCCGTGAGCCAGTAGGAGCCAACATCGGAGGCCGCGTCGGAAAGCTGGCGGATCAGAATGGCCGCAGCCTGATTGTAGAAGCGATCGTAATAGTCGTCGTTGTAGGAGTTTTCGCCGCGGCGCGCGTTGCGATCGGCAAGTAGAACGGTTTCCAGCCAGCTATGAGCGCTCAGGCAGGCTTCAAACGCGTGATCCGTGGGGTCCTCGATGAAGACGGCGTCGTTTGGCCGCATGGGGAAAAAAGAGGAATAGCGGTCGATCAGCCCGGCCCCAAAGCGTTCGTTGACGCCGATCTGGCCGCTCAGGTGCCCATCGAAATTATCGGTGGTGTTAAACGGGTCGTGCGCATCCGCCACGTAATTTGCAAGGATGGCAGCGTCGAGCCTTGCCTCTTCCCACTTTCCCGCTTTCATTGCATCGGTCAGCTTCTCGCTGTACACGCCTATCTGCCAGGGGAGGAGCCCGTTTGCTTCCAGCTTCGCTTTGCCATATTTCGCCAAGGCGAGTTTATAAACGCGCGGCAGGGCGTCGTAGGGAAATCTCCCGTACTTGTCGATCGCAATGAAGTGATTGTGGCGTTCGGCAGGTGTCTTTCCGATCGCCTCCAGGGGATCGGTCACGTGCTCCAGCAGAAAGCTGCGATTATTTTCAAAATATTCCCGCAGACCCTGGGGAAGGGTATCAATGGCCTTGTTGACGACGAGCTTCGATCCGCTCTTGCCCCACGCCCGCGAATCCGGCGGAAGCGAAAGCGCGAGGACGAGGGAAACGAGCGCGGCGACTGCTTGCTTCCACGGATAGCATTTCGACCATCGCTGCATCTGGCGATTCCTCTTACGCGCGATTTGTTGCTCTAAGAGTGCTGTGCTTCCGGCCATAAGAATAATAAAGAATCAGCCCGAGGATCATCCAGACAAAGAATCGAATCCAGTTCATGATCGGAAGGCCGGCCATCAGCAGGAGGCACGTGATAATCGTGACGACAGGCGCAATCGGTCCACCGGGCGCGCGGAAAGCTCGCGGGCGGTCCGGTTCGCGGTAGCGAAGAATGAGTACGCCTCCCGCGACCAGCGCAAAGGCGAAGAGCGTGCCGATGTTCGAAAGATCGGCGAGAGTGCCGATATCGAGAAGCCCGGCTGGAATACCAACGACGAACCCGGCCATCCAGGTGGAGAAATCCGGCGTTTGAAAGCGCGGGTGCACGCGGCCAAAAATTCTGGGGAAGAGGCCGTCGCGGGACATCGCAAACCAGACACGGGCCTGTCCGAGCTGGAAGACCAGCAGGGAAGAGATCATCCCCATCAGTGCGCCGATGAGCACGACGAGGCGAACACCCGTGAAATGAAGTTTCTTAAGCGTATTGACGACGGGGGCGGCGTCGTCCACCAACGTGTCCCAGCGAACCAGTCCGGTAAGCACCACGACCACGGCAATATAGAGAAGCGTACAGATGACCAGTGTGGCGATGATGCCGATGGGCAAGTCGCGCTGCGGATTCTTACACTCTTCGGCGGCCGTCGAGACGGAATCAAACCCGATGTAGGTGAAGAAGACGATTGAACCGCCGGTCAAAATTCCAGGCCAGCCATTTGGCGCAAAGGGATGATAGTTCGCGGGATGGATGAGCTTGGACGCGAAGCCTACAAATACAAGGATGGCCACGATTTTCAGCATCACCATGATGTTGTTGGTGCGCGCGGACTCTTTAATGCCGCGGACCAGAATCACCGTCAACAACATCACGATAATGAACGCGGGCCAGTTAAATCCGAAATGCCAGCCGGGACCATAAAGCATGTTTCCCTGCAGGTCGCTCAGGCCGCTGGGGAGGTAGGCAGGGGAAATCCAGCGAGGATTTGGATTTACGCCAAACCAGTCCAACAAATTGACCATGTGCTGAGAAAAACCAACGCTGACGGCCATATTGCTGACGGCGTACTCCAGAATCAGGTCCCAGCCGATAATCCAGGCGATGAGTTCACCCATCGTGGCGTACGTGTAGGTATACGCGCTGCCCGCGATGGGGATCATGGCGGCGAGCTCCGCGTAACACACGGACGCGAATCCACAAGCAATGGCCACAAGAATAAATGAGAGAGCAATGGCCGGTCCGGCGCCGGGCCTCCCAAACGAGGCCGAATGGTGGATCAGATATTCAAGGAGCGGGGCATTGAGAATGGAAGAAGCTTGAAACTTTTGACCGGCTATCGCCGTGCCAACGATGGTAAAGATGCCGGAGCCAATCACCGCGCCGATGCCGAGCGACGTCAGGCTCAGCCATCCAAGAGACTTTTTTAACCGGACTTCAGCGTTTTCCGAATCCGACAGCAGCTGGTCGATACTCTTGCAGCGGAAGAGTTCTGATCCCACTCATGCTCTCCGATCGCATCCGGGAAGACTGGAAGCCGGATATCAGCCGTCACGCCTGTGGTGAATGATTGCGTGCCTCAATGTACCCTGAGAAACGCTGCCGCGCAACCTGCGTGGAAGCTCCTTTTCAGGCGATGGTTTCCATTTTGCTACGCCTGTTCGAGCTGCGCGTAGCGCTCGACAAACTTCTTCGTGCCGCGCCCGGGAAAGCTCACGGAGACGCGCCGGTCCTCGTCATCGCCTTCCACTCCCACGATTGTTCCGACGCCGTAGCTGGGATGCCGCACCTTTCGCCCAAGCATGGGATGCGCGTCGCCGCCGCGCTTCGAGGCGGGCCGTCCAAACGAGCTCGGAGACGCTTGTTTGCGCGGAGCCGCCACAGCTGGTTTTGACCCTGTGCGCACGCGCCGCGCGAATTCTTCAGGAGAATAAGAGTATTCCGGGTCGGGCTCATACCGGCGCTTCTCGCCAATCTCTGCCATGGAGCCGCGAACCGTATCCACCAGCTCGCTGGGAATTTCCGCCAGGAAGCGCGAGGGAAGGGAAGCGCGCAGTTGCTGCTCGTTGCCGAAGATACGGCGATAGACCGCGCGCGTCATGGTCAAGGACTGGCGCGCCCGAGTCATTCCCACGTAGACCAGCCGGCGTTCCTCTTCGATGCCTTTTTCTTCATTCAGCGAACGGCTGTGCGGGCAGATGCCTTCTTCCATGCCCGTCAGAAAAACATGATCGAATTCCAGCCCTTTGGTGCTGTGCAGAGTAATCAGTGTCACGCCGGGCTTGCCTTCGAATTGATCCGCGTCGCTGACGAGCGCCGCGGCATCCAGAAAATCGGTAAAGGTCTCCCCAGCTTCCATGCTTTCGGCCACCGCGCGCGCCAGTTCCTCGAGGTTTTCGATGCGCGCGACATCTTCCGGAGTGTTGCGGTCCTTTAACATTTCCATGTAACCGGATTCTTCCAATACCACACGCAGAAATTCTGCGGGCTCCTTTTCCGCCAAAGCTGCCTGGAGCTTGTCAATGATTTCGCGGAACGCCCGCAAAGGAGTAACCGCCCGGCCTGCGGATGCGCCGGAAATAAATTTTTCGATGGCGTTCCAAAGCGGTGAACCGTCCGCGCGCGCCGTTTCCCGCAGCGTGTCCACCGTGGTTTTGCCGATACCGCGGGGAGGCACGTTCATCACGCGCAAGAGCGAAATGTCATCTTCTGGATGCATGGCCAGCCGCACGTAGGCCAGGGCATCCTTCACTTCCGCGCGATTGTAAAAGCTGAAGCCGCCAACCAGTTTGTAGCGCAAGCCGCGGCGGCGAAAGACTTCTTCGAACGCGCGCGACTGAAAGTTCGTGCGGTATTCGACGGCGCAGGTCTGGTCCGAATCATCGTTGAGGATGCGATCCAGTTCACCGGCGACAAACTCCGCTTCCGCCTGGGCGTCGCGAGCTTCGAAATACTTGAGGTTGGCCCCGCCCCTTTTTTCCGCGTTGAGCGACTTTCCCAAGCGCTCCGAATTATTGGCGACGACCGCGCCGGCGGCGTCGAGGATGTTTTGCGTCGAGCGATAGTTGCGCTCGAGCTTGACGATCCGAGCCGCAGGGAAATCGCGAGAAAAACTCAGCAGGATGGAAACGTCCGCTCCACGCCAGCGGTAGATGGACTGGTCTTCATCGCCAACCACGCAGACATTCTGCTGAGGCCCGGTAAGCAGGCGCATCAGTTCGTACTGAACTCGATTGGTGTCCTGGTATTCGTCCACGTGGATGTATTGGAAGCGCTGCTGCCATTTCAAGCGGGTAGGCGTGGATTCCCGAAGCAGACGGGCCGAGCGCAGAAGAAGGTCGTCAAAATCGAGCGCTTTGCTGTCGTGAAGAAGTTTTTCGTAAGCGGAGAAAATATCTGCTATCCGTCGCCCATCCTGATCAAAGGCTTCCGCACGCAACTGTTCCGAAGTCTGTCCATGATTTTTGGCGTAACTGATCCCGCTGAGAATATTTCGCGGGGTCAGGGAATCGTCTTCGATCTGCAATTTGTTCATCGCCAGTTTGACCGCGGCGATCTGGTCGTCGTCATCGTAGATGGCGAAATCGCGCGGAAGTCCGGCAGCCGCTGCCTCGCGGCGCAGCAGCCTTGCGCAGAGCGAATGAAAGGTCGAAAGCCAGGGCTGGGCTGGGGGTATCCCAGCGCGCAGCAAAAGGCCGGAGACCCGATTGCGCATCTCCTCGGCGGCTTTGTTGGTGAAGGTCACGGCGAGGATCGCGTCTGCGGGCACTCCATTGGCGATCAGATTGGCCATTCGAAAGGTGATGGCGCGCGTCTTCCCGGTTCCCGCACCCGCAAGGATCAGCACCGGCCCTTCGACCGTTTCGACTGCCAGCCGTTGTTCAGGATTCAGTTCGTCGAGAAGAGTGAGCATTTGTTCGCGGTGTGGGATGAAAGTTTGCACACGTCATGTTAGCCGACCGCGACGAACTCCGCAAACGGGCTCGTTTTTCCTGTGTTAGTTACCGCCGGGCCGGCTCAAATCGATTTCAAAAAAAGTCAGAGAGCGATTCTTCTCCATCACCATGAGATCCGGGACGTAAAGATGCGCGGTGCTCAAGAGGTCGAATTGTCCCTGCAAATCGAAGTAGAGCAGTCCTTGCACAGTGCTGTGCGGCGCAACGACGTTTGTCGGAACACCTGCGTTCTCCGCCTGCTTCTGGATTTCAAACCAATTCTTATCGGGTGTGGTTTTCGGCGGACCCGTGGGGAAAGGAAAAGTCTTTCTTTTCGAGGTGGGATCTTTCCTTGTGGGAGCGAGCGTTCCATAGGCGACCTGGTCAGCGGTAAGAGGCGCGATTTGCTGACGATTTTCCTCATCGAGTTGCAGCGACAGACGAATGCGATCGAGGCCCAGTTTCACGCTCTGGTCAGAATCGTTTCGAAACACTACCATCACCGCCAGGATCCCGGCCGTGAACGGAGACTTCTTTGGAAACTTGGCTTTGTACAGCGCGGGATCCATCCAAGGCACAGCGGAGATGGTCATAGCCTCGTGCGATTGCAGGGAGGCCGTTTTCAGGGAATCCGGCTGCTGGGTGGTTCCCGGCATGGCCGCCAGAAGCGATAGAGCAAAAACGGGAATTGAGATGGATAGTTTTGGCATCAGGTTATAATAGACTTTTCTCATCTCGAGGCCTTCGATTCCTGGGGGACATGCAGGGTTGCCCTGCGTCGCGCGCCGCCAGTTGCTTGCGGTGCGGGGACAGACCGGAGCCACACTTAGTGTATTTCATTTATAGCCTGCTCATGGGCTTCACGGCCCTTTTGCTTTTGCCCTACTGGCTTGTGCAGGGCTTACGCCAGGGCAAATACTTGTCCAATCTTGGCCAGCGGCTGGGTTTTTCCTTTCCGTCGCTCGCGAATCTTCCCGGGGACCGTCCGGGTGCGATCTGGATACATGCCGTTTCCGTGGGGGAAGCGCTCTCGGGCGTGACGCTTGCACGCCGGTTGAAGGAAGCCTACCCCAGCCGGCCTCTGATTGTCTCCACGACGACCATCACCGGTCAGGTGCTCGCGCGGGAGCGCATGCCGTTTGCCGACGCCGTCATCTATTTTCCGCTCGACTGGGCCTTTTGCGTACGGCGCGCACTGGAAGCCGTGCGGCCTTCGCTCGTACTCGTTCTCGAGACGGAAATCTGGCCGAATTTTCTGCGGGAAGCGGAGAAGAGAAAGATTCCGGTACTTTTTATCAGCGGGCGGATCTCAGACCGGTCCTTCGAGCGGTACCAGCGTTTTCTGGGACCCTTCGGTTTCTTTCTTCGGCCGTTCCTGAAGGATGCGCTTTCGAAGGCCAGCGGCTTCCTCATGCAAAGCGAAAGAGATGCCGAGCGCATTTGCGCGCTTGGGGCGCCGGCGGACCGTGTGCGCGTCAGCGGCAACTTGAAATATGACTTCGAGCTCCCCGTTGCAACGCCGCTCTCGAATTGGCTCGAGGAAGAAGCGAAACGCCGGGGACGCTCGCCGATCATTGTTGCTGGGAGCGTGGTAGCTACCGAAGAGCCGCACGTCCTCATCGCATTTGGAACCTTGCAAGGCGAGTATCCGAAGGCGCTTTTGGTTCTGGCGCCGCGTAAGCCGGAACGCTTTGATTCCGCGGCCGAGTTCATTGATGAATCGCATCGCAAATTTATCCGGCGGTCGAAGCTGGCGATACCGGGGCCGTCCCGCGCCGCCGGCGGCTCAGAGAACGGCGCCATATCCGATGATGTTACGGTCGTGCTGGTGGACAGTATCGGTGAACTCGCGTCGCTTTATCGCGTCGCTGACGGCGTGTTCGTAGGAGGATCGCTGGTACCTTCGGGCGGACACAACATACTCGAACCTGCGGCTTTCGGTAAAATTCCAGTGTTCGGGCCTTCGATGGAAAATTTCGCGGAGATTGCTTCGCGCTTCGTCAGTGCGGGAGCCGCTGTGCAAGTGGAGAGCCCCGAGGACGTTGGAGTTGCCTGGATTGGATTTTTTCGCAACCCCGAACGCATGAACAGAATGGGAGAGACCGCGCGGAATCTCGTCGAAGGCAGCCGCGGCGCTGCGGACCGTGCCGTCGCGGAAATCGGGAAACTTTTGGACGGCGCTGCTTGATGAATTTTTCATTGCCAGTACGAATTCTGCTCTGGCCGTTGTCCTTGCTCTATGGCGTCGTCGTTCGAATTCGCGTTTGGCTGTATGCGCGCGGCTGGCTGAAGCAAAAGAAACTGAAGGGAGCGGTGATCAGTGTAGGCAACCTCACTGTTGGAGGTACTGGCAAAACTCCCATGGTGATCTGGCTGGCCGAAAGATTCCTTTCGGAGGGGAAATACGTAGCCATCCTCAGTCGCGGCTATCGCGGCGCAAACGGCACCAGCGACGAAATCGAGTTGATGAAATTCCGGCTAAAAGATCGCGTCGCTTTCGGAGTCGGCAAAAATCGTTACGAGGAGGGTATGCGCCTCGAATCACAGCGATCCGTTGACATCTTTCTCCTCGATGACGGCTTTCAGCATATGCAACTCGCCCGTGACGTAGATATTCTCTTAGTTGATTCATCGCGTCCGCTGCGCAACGAATCCCTGCTTCCCAGTGGCCGCCTGCGTGAACCTCTTTCTGGCATTCACCGCGCGGACTTAGTCGTTTTCACTAGAGTGACTGACCAGCTTCCCGTAAAGCGGGCTATTCAGGAGTTTCCGGAGTTTCCTATCTTTCCGGCAACAACTCGTTTACTCCGTTACAGACGAGTAACGACCTCCGAAGGTGAGGTCGCCTCTGACATTGAGCTGCCTCCTCAGCCCGTATTCGTATTCTGTGGGATCGGCAACCCGGACGCTTTTCTCGCCGACGCGGACCGATGGGGAAACTATATTGCCGGTCGTTCTATTTATCGCGATCATCATTCCTACAGCGTGCACGATATCCGGCGGTTGGAAGAATCTGCGAAAAGCTCCGGGGCTCGCGCATTGCTCACGACCGAGAAGGATGCCCAAAATTTGGGCGAATTGAGGTTTTCTTCCTTGCCGCTCTACTACTGCGAGATTGACGTCAAGCTCGCAGATACGGAAGAGTTTCAGAAGACGTTGAAGCGCAAACTCCAAGCGCGCAATGGGGTTGCAGCGTGAAGATCCTGATTCGCGCGACGAACTGGGTCGGTGACGCCATTATGGCGCTGCCGGCGCTGCGGGCGGTGCGTGGCCGATTTCCTGAGGCGGAAATCGCGATTGTCGCGCGGCCTTACGGAGCCGAAATCTACCGCGACCAACAAATCTGCGATCGACTCATCCATTATGACCCGCAAGGCGTCCACGGCGGTTTTTCCGGCCGCGAGCGACTTGCTGCGGAACTTCGCGCGCAGAGATTTGACGTTGCTCTTCTTTTGCAAAATGCATTTGATGCGGCGTGGCTTGCGTGGCGCGCAAAGATCCCCGAACGTATTGGCTATGCTCGGGATGGACGCAGTTTTCTGCTCACTAAGGCACTGCCCGTTCCGAAGCTTGGGGAAATCCCTGCGCACGAAAAGTTCTATTATCTGGAACTCGTTCGCCGCGCAGGATGGATTGAGTCAGTATCAGACGAATCATTCATTCGCATGAATGTTCCCGAAGAGAAGCAGCGGCAAGCCTCGGAGTTCCTGGCTCAATGGGGATCGCGGCCGCACGCCCTGCGGATCGCCATTGGTGCGGGTGCCTCCTATGGCTCCGCGAAATGCTGGCCGCCATCTCGATTCGCGGAAGTCGCCAATCATCTGCAGTCGCAAACCGGCGCAGACATCATTCTTTTCGGCACTGTGGCAGAAACAGCTGTTTCGAACGCCATTGCCACCGAACTGCGCCGGCCGCCCCTTGACCTCACTGGAAAAACTGCGATTGCCGATCTCCCCGCGCTGCTTTCGCAATGTCATCTCTTCATCGGTAATGACTCCGGGGCAATGCACGTTGCCGCCGCGGTGGGCTTGCCCGTTGTTGCCATTTTCGGCCCCACGGATCCGCAGGGCACGGCGCCCGTCACTCCGCGCTGTACGGTCGTCCAGGAAAAACCGTATTGCAGCCCATGTTTTCTCCGGCGCTGCCCAACCGATCATCGCTGCATGACGAGAGTCACCGCGGACATGGTGGAGGCTGCGGTGAAACCATGGCTATCTTCGATCGAGGTGCAGCGTGCCTGAGCAGACGGCGCTTCGCCCGGCTGTATTCCTCGATCGCGATGGAACGCTCGCCGAAGAAGTTGGCTACTTGAATCATGCCAGCCGTTTTCGTATGTTCCCTTTTGCCGCGGAGGCCATTCGCAGGCTCAATGGTGCGGGACTGCCGGTTGTAGTCGTGACGAATCAGTCCGGAGTAGGACGCGGATACTTCCCGGAGTCGCTCGTTCGAACGGTGAATGAACTCATGACGCAGCAACTCGCAGCGGCCGAGGCGCGCATCGACGCAATTTATTATTGTCCGCACACTTCCGCCGATAACTGCGATTGCCGCAAGCCTAAAACCGGGATGTTGGAGCGTGCGGCTCGTGAACATGCGCTGGACCTGCGCCGCTCGTTCGTCGTGGGCGACCGATACGGCGACGTCGAGCTAGCGCGCAACGCGCAAGCTCGCAGCGTCCTTGTTCGAACGGGATACGGCGAAGGTGAGCTGGCCTGGCATTCGGCAAAGTGGAGCACACAACCTGATCATGTCGCGGAAGATCTAAGAGACGCGACAGACTGGATCCTGAGGCAACCGAAATGAATCGAGCGTCTGCGCAGAAACCAGCTACAACCTCTGTTGATCTTGTAGCTCTCGCGGAGTGCGTGGAACAATTCTCTTCGAAGACTATCGTTTTGTTCGGGGACTTTGTCGCGGACGAATTTCAGTACGGAGAGATTTCCCGCGTTTCGCGCGAGGCACCGGTGTTAATCCTCAAACATCGCGAGACGCAACTTGTTCCCGGTGGCGGAGCCAATGCGGCGAATAATCTCGCCTCTCTCGGGGCGCGGGCCCTGCCCGTGTCGGCCGTGGGCGATGACCCAGCGGGCGATGCGCTGATCGCGTATTTTCGCCGTAAGCGGGTCGATGTCTCCGGAATCCAACGTGTCAAGGGCTGGATTACGCCCACGAAAACCCGTTTTCTTGCCGGTTGGGCGCACACTGCCGCGCAGCAGGTGCTTCGGGTCGATACGGAGCCGAAATCGAATTTGACAGATGCTGTGCGGGAAAAACTCAGAAAATCGCTTGCAGCCAAGTTGAGCCGTGCCCACGCGCTCGCGGTGTCCGATTATGGATTTGGCGTTGCCTCTCCGCAGCTTTTGCAAAAAGCCATGGACAAGCGCAAAGCGGCAATTCCTGTCACGCTTGATGCACGCTATGATCTGCACGCTTATTCGAAAGCAGGCATTACCGCCGCGACGCCCAATGAAGCCGAACTCGAGGCTCAACATCGCATCACCATCGGCCAGAACATCGAAGAGCTCGCACGCGCGGGGCGCGAAACACTGGTCGCGATGAGGCTTCGATCGCTCCTCGTCACTCGCGGTAGGCACGGTGTCGCTCTACTCGAAGGCGGCGATCGGCTCACGCACATTCCAGTTCACGGCGGTGATCAAGCTGTCGATGTGACCGGTGCCGGCGACACAGTTCTCGCCGCTTACACTCTCGCGCTCGCCTGCGGCGCCTCTGCGCTTGAAGCCGCGCACATCGCCAACATCGCGGGAGGCCTCGTGGTCATGAAAAGGGGCACCGCCACCGTCTCGCGTGAAGAACTTCTGGAAGCGATTCGCGGCGAAGCTTCTGGAGCAGCCTCCTAAATCATGCGCACTGCCGCATCGAAGATTGTCACTCGTGATGTGCTGCGCGAAAGATTGGCGGAGCATCGGCGGCGCGGCCAGCGAATCGTCTTTGCCAACGGCTGCTTCGATACTTTGCACGTCGGGCACGTCCGTTATCTTGAGGGCGCTCGAAGCGAAGGTGATCTTCTCGTCGTCGGCGTGAATGCGGATTCGAGTGTGTGCGCCCTGAAGGGCCCCGGCCGGCCCATCCTCGATGAGAACGCGCGCACCCAGCTCGTCGCCGCGCTCAAGAGCGTAGACTACGTTGTGCTCTTCGCCGAACCAAACGTGGAAGTCCTATTGGAAACTCTGCGGCCAGACGTGCACGCCAAAGGTACCGACTACACCGCGGACACGGTACCCGAGGGGGCAGTCGCAGCGCGGCTCGGTATTCGCGTTGCCATTGTCGGGGACCGGAAGGATCACTCCACGAGGGAGCTTCTGGAATCCATCCGCAAGGCGCCGCATGAGTGATCCGCGACTTCTGGTCGTGCGCCTCAGCTCGCTGGGTGACATTGTGCACACGTTTCCGGCGGTTGCGGCGCTGCGCGAATCATTTCCAAACGCCGAGATGATCTGGCTCACGCATCCGAGATGGAAACTTCTTGTGGAGAGCAGCGGGCTCGCTTCGGAGGTCTGGGCCACGGAGACGCGGTCCCTGAAATCGCTCCAATCGGTCGTCAGCGGTATTCGCGATAAATATTTTGGCACCGCTATCGACTATCAGGGATTGTGGAAGTCGGCGGCCCTTCCATTCTTCGGTAAAGTTCCACGCAGGATCGGTTTTTCATCGGAAACGATCCGCGAATATGGTGTTCCACTGCTTTACACGGACCCGGTCCGATGCACGCGGGCGCACATAGCAGAGCAAAATGGAGAACTATCACAGCGGGCTGGTGCGCGCTGTACAACGGCAGCGGTGAAGCTGAACGTACCACCGTCGGACGAGTCGATATTTCTTGAGTACTTGCGTAGGGCGGGCGTAGATCGCTACCTAGCTCTCAGTCCTGGAGGAGGCTGGCGCTCGAAGTGCTGGCCGGCCGACCGATTCGGGGCCCTGTGCAAAGAAATACGTGATTCACTGAATCTGCGATGCATCGTCAATTACGGCCCAGGCGAAGAAAGTTTAGCCGCTGCCGTGCGCGACGCGAGTGGCAATGCGGATCCGCTTCTCTGGTCGGGAGAGCTTGGACAGCTCATGGCCCTCCTGCGCAACGCGATTTGCATTGTCGGTGGCGACACCGGGCCGCTGCATCTTGCGGTCGCACTCGGAACTCCGGCAGTCGGACTCTTTGGGCCTACCGACCCGGCGCGTAACGGACCGTATCGATCTGTGAGTGCCGCCGGAAACGCCTCTCCCACTGACATCGTTTTACGAACTTCTCGCGCGGTCACCAGCTACAAACGCGGCGACCAACCTGACCCTTCCATGCTGGAAATCGAAGTAGACTCGGTCTTCGATGCAGTGCGCCGTCAGGTCCAGGTTCACTCATGAGCGCCCCGGGAGCATTCTTTGTCCGCTGGCGCGTTCGTCTCGGCTACCCCTTGGCGATTGCCGTTCTTTGGTTTGCCCGGCCCACACCGCGCACCCTTCTGTGCGGTGCACTGGTTGGGCTAATCGGCTTATGGATTCGTGCCTACGCGGCGGGGTATCTTCACAAGCAGGAAGTCCTTACCGTGGCTGGTCCCTACGCCTACACTCGCAATCCTTTGTATCTCGGCAGCGCTGTCCTTGCTCTTGGTGTGGGCATTGCCACGCGCTCCTGGGTCTCCCTCGCAATTCTTTGCACCTATTTCGCACTCTTTTATTCCATCGTCATGCGGCGTGAAGAGAACGAGCTGCGCCCCCGTCACGGCGATTCCTTTGAAGAGTACGTTCGCGCAGTTCCCCTTTTTCTCCCGCGGTTGACGGCTGCAAAATTACCTGGGGAATCCTCGGGCGCGTTTTCCTTCGCGCAGTATAAGAAGAATCACGAGTGGCAGGCTGCCGTGGGCTTTTTATTGCTTCTCGCCACGTTGCTGGTGATCTGGTACGTCCGCACTCATTGAAGGTGTTATCATCGCCGCATCGGGACAGGCGGTGAAGCAAGTGATCTCCAGTCGCGTTCCATCCGTCAAGACGTGTATGGCGCCATCGTGGTCCGTCCGCAAGATACGCACGCCGGCATTCTCCAGTCGATCCATCAGTTCAGAGTTCGGATGCCCATAAGGATTGAATTCCCCCGCGGAGATGATTCCCACCTGCGGCCCCACAGCGGCGAGAAATTCAGGGGAAGTTGAATTCTTGCTTCCGTGATGTCCGATCTTCAGAACATCCGCGTGAAGGACTTCGGCCGGATTTTCTGCGAGAATCTCGCGTTCGGCCTGCTTTTCTGCATCTCCGGTCAGAAGCACGGTTCGCTTCCGGTAGCGTAGCTGCAACACGAGCGAATCATCGTTTTTTGGAGCTGCTAACCGTTCTTCCGCGGCTGTCTCTGGCCACAAAAAGACGCCTTCGACACCGTCCCAGGAAAATGCCTTGCCATGCAACTCGTGTACGATCTGAATTCCTTTCGATTTCGATATTTCCTCGAGATGGGCAAGCGCGGGCGAGGATACTTCTCGCCCGATCCAAAGTGTTGCGACGTGAAAGTTTTCGAGGATCGCGGTCAGTCCGCCAAGATGATCCTGATGCGCGTGCGTCAAAGCCACCACGTCCAGTTTTTGAAATCCCCGCGACCACAGAAAGGGTGACACCGCTTCCTCGCCTGGGTCGACGCCGTTATTGTTCCGTTCGCGGCCGGGGAATCCGCCGAACGCGCCTCCGCCATCGATTAGCAACGTCCTGCCGCCGGGTGACACAACAAAAATAGAGTCGCCCTGACCGACATCCAGCACCGAGACCTCCAGTTTGCCCCGCTCCCATTGCGAACCAAACGGATAGATGGCCACAATCAATGCGCTGGCCATCAATGCGAACCACGAACCCAACGCAACCCTCGAGTTTTTCATGCGGAATGCGGCTGCGAGCACAAGTGCGGAAACAAAAAAGAACACGATTAGCCACGGAGATGGTCCTGGAATCCGGTAACTCCACCGCGGAATACTTGCGAACCACTGAACCACGTGAATCAGCAACACGGTGACCCAGGCCAGCGGCGCCGCGAGAATCTTTCCCAAAGCGGAAAACAGCAACCCCGTGCCTAGTGTAAGGAATCCAAGCGGGACAATCACGCCCGTTAACGGCACGGCAACGAGATTCACCATAGGGCCTGACAAACTAATGCGGTGAAAATCGCGGACCATTAAAGGCAACATGCCGATTTGCAGTACCACAGTCACGGCAAGCAGCTCCCAGGCTCGCAGCGTCAGAGACAGCCCGCCAACCAGCGAGTCTTCCGCCATTCGAACAAGACCCCGCGGCATTCGCGTGGAAATCCATTGCGCCATCGAACGCAGATCGATACGAAACTGCGTGGCGCGCGGCTCGTGAGCAGCGTCACGGGTTACATCCCTCCAGCCCCGCAGTGCTCGCACGTACGGCTGAACCGTTTTCTCCAGCCACGGCACCGCCAATCCCGCAATCGAGCCGATGGCGACAAAGCTTAGTTGAAAGCTCGAATCGCGCAGCGCGAGCGGTTTGGCTACCAGCAACACCAGCGCGGCCACCGCAGCGGAATTCAGCAGGTCCAGACGCCGGAAGAAAAATCCGCCAAGCACGACGATTGCCGCCATCATCGCCGCGCGTAGTACGGGTGGGCGCTGTTCCACGACCGCGACGTAGGCAAACAGGAGTGTGAGCGTTAGGAATCCGGTCCATCCTTTTGGCAGTCTGAGCCTGCGCGCCACCCAGTAGAGTGCGAACGCGAGTGCACCAACGTGGAGACCGGCAACCACCAGCACGTGAAATACGCCGGTCTTCTGAAAATCCGCGGATTCGGCGCGATCGACAAAACTGCGGTCACCAAGAAGCATTCCCTTCAAAACACCTGCGACCTGTGAACCCGCTCCAAATAAATCATCGATTTCGTCACGCAGCCGCCGCCGGGCTCGCGCCAGGAGCGTTGCCGCAGTTGGACTCGCCGCGCGGACGCGCTCGATCAAGTCCGGGGCTCTGAGCGTTGCGACCAGATCGATATTCTGCTGTGCCAGGTAAGCGCGCCGATCGAATGCGCCTTCATCCTGGAATACCTGCGGCTGCCGGGCTTCCGTCAGGACGGAGACTTCATCGCCAGCATGAAGCGCTACCGGCAGGCCACCTTCCGGAAGCGGCACAAAGCTCAAGCGCAAGCCTCCGCTTACGGAGCGCAACTCGCCTTCGAATTCAACGCTTGAAAGATCGATTTCATATCCAGCGCCCCAGGGAAGCGGTGTGGGCTCATCGCGAAGGCGACCGTGCCACCGCAGCGCCGTGCTCAAGCCAATGCGCCGCTGCTCGATGAGAGAAGTGATGTGGTCCGCAGCCACCGGTTGTTCCGCGATGCTAGTCCCGAGAAAACCAAGCAAAACCCAACCCAGAAGTGTAGCGGCGAGAGCGGGGAAGAGACGGTTGAACTTCACCACTAGGATTCCAACGAATACGAATAGCGCGGTCAGAGAGAAGGTAGAGAGAAGAAAAGTAGCCGATGAGGCGTGACGAACAGCCGCCGGTTGCAGGCCGAGAACGATACCGCAGGCAAACGCCGCGGCAATCGTCACGGCCGGCAGCCTCACGGGATCCTTCTCAGCCTGACGAGCGTTTCGATATGAAATGTTTGCGGGAACAGATCAAACAAATGCATTTCTGTGATTTCGTATCGAACGCTCAGCGCAGAGACTTCCTTCGACATGCGCGGCGAGCCTGTCAAAACGGCGAGGTCCCGCGCAAGAGTGGAAGGATCGCACGACAGATAAACAATCTCCGCAACGCCAAGTTCCGCCAGCATCCGCGCCGCCTCCGCGCCCAAACCTGCGCGTGGCGGGTCCAAAATCACGAGGTCGGCTTTTTCTTGCGTTTTTTTCAGGAAGTCTTCCACGTGTTCGTTGTGTGTCGTGACCTCGACGCCCGCTGCCTCCGCATTGGCATAAAGGTCGCGCGTTGCTGCAAGATTTGCGTCTACGCTCACAACCTTCCTGAATGTCTTGGCCAGCGGCAATGTGAAGAATCCCACCCCAGAATAGAGATCGAGCGCCAGCCCGCCCTTGGCATTCGCAGTCACCGTCTTCAACAAATCTTCGATCAAGAAGCGGTTCACCTGAAAGAACGACAGATGGCTGACACGGAACTTGTATCCACCGGCCTCATGTACCAAATAGCCCGGCCCCGTCAGTTCGAAGCGGTCCTTCTTTTTGTCCAGCAGCAGCAAGGCTTCAAGTTGAGGTAGGTGAGCGCTAAAGGCTGCGGCAAGCTCCGCTGCCGGCTTCGAGAATTTTTCGAACGCCACGTTCAAGGCAATCTTTTCGTCATTCGAATCCGCAAATGCTTCGATCTCCTGGATCCCAACGGGAAGCACCCCAGAACGCGCCATTTCCTGCAGCTGCAAAAACGTCTGCGTAAGCCGGGGTGAAAGCACCGGGCATTCGTCAATGGGCACAATCACCGAACTCTCTGGCAAAAAGTATCCCAGCGCCCGCGGCATCCCGCTGCGCACCGCCCATTGCGCCCGGTTTCTGTAACCATACTGTTCCGCGGAGTGTTCGATGATGGCGCCGTCCCACGCGATACCCCCAAGCCGCGAGAGTGTTTCCCGCAAGATCTCTTTCTTCAGTCGAAGCTGTTCCGCCGCAGGAATATGCTGATAGTGGCACCCGCCGCACTTCTGAAAATGCGGGCAGTTCGCCCTGCCGCGTTCTTTTGCCGCTTTCGTCACTTCCAGCAGTTCGGCCCAGATCAGTTTTTTCTTTTTTGTTTTCGTCGCGGCGCGCACCTCTTCTCCCGGCAGCACATAAGGCACAAACACCGTGTTTCCGTCGGCGTGCGCCAAGCCATCTCCTCCGTATACAAGCTTCTCAATCGTTAATCTTAACTCATCAGCCATTATGGTGTTTCCCTTCTGCGACTTTTCGCGTGGAAAAGAAAGTTGCGTCTTGCTCGAATCAGCTTCAGGAAAAATAGTAGAGGCTCAGCCGCGGCAAACCAAATTCCTCCAGCAGCCTCTTGTGGACGTACTGTTTCTCGACCGTGGCCAGTTGCTCCGCCTTCATCTTCCGGCGGTACATGGCCAGCTGCCCATCCACTTCGCGCCGGATTTTCAACATTACTTCTTCCGTCGCGTGAGTGGTGAGCGCGGCATGCAGCTTCTCGTCCAGAATGGTCAGCCGCCGCTCCAAATCTTCCAGGTCCAGCGCGCCGGGCGAATCCAGCAGCGTGATAGTGGACTCAAGCGATTCGGAAATTTCTCTTAACCTGTTGCTCATGTCTGCCGGCCGCGAGTCATTTGGCGCTGTCGCCCGCTTCAATGCTTCGATGTTCTTCGCGAAATACGCTTTCAATTCCTCTCTCGAGAAAATTTCCTTGGCCGCTCCCTGCGTACTTTTCGGCCCGCTGCCCGCGGCTGCCTCGAGCTGCTCTTCCGCTGCTTCCAGCACCGCGTCCGTGCAGTACGCTAGGCTCTTCAATGGTTTATTCGCTCCGCGCCGCGATCGTAGGTAGCTCTCAAACGCGTTGTCGATCCCCTTCAACGCCGCTTCCAGGGGCACGCCCGCTTTCTGCCACGCCTCCATGATCGCCCAATCCAGCGGCGACACCAGCAGATGCGCCCCGCGCTTCTTCCAGAAATACGCTTCGATTTCCGTGAAGTAATTGAAGTAGTTCCAGCCGTCCATTTCGATGGTTACCGCAGCGGGGTTCTATTATGGCCTAAGTGACGGCTTATGTTTCTCAACGCCAGCTATCGTTGCGCTTTCTTGGCGGCTTCCGCCGCCGCGCTTTTCCCATGCTCCGAGCCTTGATTTTTCTCCCAGATCAAGCGCAGCCCCGTCAGCGTAAGAAACTCGTCCGTGTACTGAATGTGCTTCGAACCCTTCGCCACCAGCTTTGCCTGTCCACCCGTTGCCACAACTTTGGAATCTTCGCCCAGTTCCTTTTTCATCCGTGTGAGCATTCCGTCCACCATGTCCACCGCGCCGTAGTACAGCCCAGCCTGCATGTGACTGACCGTGTTTGTGCCGATCACTTTTCCCGGATCCTTGATTTCCACGCGAGGCAGCCGCGCCGTTCGCGCGAACAGCGCTTCCGAGGAGATCCCCAGCCCCGGCGCAATCACCCCACCAAGATATTCTCCCTTCGCCGAAATCGCATCAAACGTGATCGCCGTTCCGAAATCCACCACGATGCACGGTCCGCCGAACTTGTGATACGCCGCTACGCCGTTCACGATGCGATCCGCGCCAACTTCTGATGGGTTATCCACCAGCACGGCCATCCCGGTCTTCACGCCAAGCTCCACAAACAGCGCCTTCTTGCCGAAATAAATCCGCGCCATCTCGCCGAGCGTCCAGTTCACGGGCGGCACTACGGAGCTGATAATCACGCCTGTAATCGCGTCGCGATCCAGCCCACCCAGGGTAAAAAGATTCCGCGTCAGAACGCCATATTCATCGACCGTCTGTTCGCGGGCCGTTGTCAGCCGCCAATTCGCGATCAGCTCTTCGCCGCGGAATACTCCCAGCACCGTGTTGGTATTGCCCACATCAATCGTCAGAAGCATCTATCGTGCCTCCGTCACGTCGCCGGCAATGACGGTCATGACTTTTCCATCGTCGCGCTGCACTTGCAACAAACCTTCAGGCCCGAGCCCCGCCGTTGTGCCAACATAACTTTCCGTACCATTCGTCACGCGCACGCGTTTGCCCTTTGCGTAAGTCGAGACCTCTTCGAACCGCGCCACTACGCCTTCCATGCCTTCGCGCAGAAATCGATTGTAGTCGTTCTCGAATTCGCGCAGCAACCGCACCAGCAGTTCCATGCGAGATTGGGATTTGCCCGTCTCCACTCGCAGCGAAGTCGCCGTATCTGCAAGCGCTCCCGGAAATTTCTCTTGATTCACGTTCAACCCGATTCCCACAATCACGAAGCGGATTTGTCCGGGCTCGGCGTGCATCTCCGTCAAAATTCCGCCGGTCTTTTTGCCATTCAGAAGCAAATCGTTTGGCCATTTCAAGTCTACCGTGAGGCCCGTCACCGCCTGCACGGCCGAACGCGCCGAAAGCCCCGCCATCATCGTCAACAGCGGGGCCTGCACCGGGGCCAGCCGCGGCCGCAACAACACCGTCACATAAATTCCCACCGCGCGATCCGAATGCCACAAGCGCCCCGCACGCCCGCGCCCGGCCGTTTGCTCTTCCGACAGCACGACGGCGCCTTCCGCCTCGCCTGCATGCCCCAATTCCAGCGCCACGCGATTCGTGGAATCGGTTTTGAAAAAATGGTAAATGTGTTTCCCGAAAAGGCTTCCCTTCAACCTTTGCCGCAGCATATTCGGAGTAAGAATATCCGCTGTTTGTTCCAGAAAGTATCCGGTGGCCGGCTGGCCTTTCACCTTCACGCCCAATGCGCGCAGCCGCTGCACCCAGCGCCACACTGTCGATCGCGAAACACCAATCTCTTTCGCGATCCGCGCGCCGCTGATTACGATCATGGAATTCTCCGCCAGCAGCGTGAGCAGTCCCGCCAGCCGCCGGTCGGTTGTTCCTGGAAGAGTGTCTTGTGCCATGAGAATGGAATGGAGCGCTCTTGCGCCGCCTTAGCTTACGTTTCCTGGTTGTCGTCCACAAGCAGACTCGTCAAGAACCCTTTTCAAGCTGCCTCAATCGTTCCTGCAATTTTTGCAGCTCGATACGCTGTTCAGCAAGCGTCGCTTCCAACCCCTTGATGATTTTCTCCGGCGCCCGGCTGCGAAAGGTCTCATCGCCGAGTTGCCGCTCTTTCGAAGCGATGGCCTTTTGTAATCCCTCAATTTCTTTCTTCAGCCGAGCTATTTCTACCTGCGGATTGACTATTTCCGTAAAAGGAATACGAAGGTCAAACGCCGAGGTGCTGCGAGTCATTCCATCTCCCTGGAGTCGCTCGGAGGTCACGCGCAATCCGGATAGTGCTGCGAATCTCTCGATCGCAGCTCGGTTTGCCACGATCAAATCACGAGCGATCGCATCCCCTGCAGAGAAGTCCGCTTGTACTTTCTTCTTCGGATCGAGTTTCAATTCCGCGCGAATCGTCCGCATCGCTGTAACCACTTCCTGGATCAAAGCGACATCACTCAAAGCCTTTGTGTTTTTCCAATCCACTCTCGCTTCCGGAAACCGGTCCAGCGCGATCGATTTCGCACCCGCTTTCTGCGGCAATTGGTGCCAGAGCTCTTCCGTCAAGAATGGCATGAAAGGATGCAGCAACCGCAACGCGGCATCGAATGCCGCAAATAAATTCTTCCACGCGGCGATCGCACGCTCGCGGTCGGTATTCTGCAGTTCCGGCTTCACCCACTCGATATACCAGTCGCAAAAATCTCCCCAAAAGAATTGATACACACCTTGCGCAGCTTCATGGAACCGGTAATTCTTTAGCGCTTCGTTCACCAATTCAATCGCCCCGGCCAGCCGCGCAAACAGCCAGGCATCCACCAACGGCACTTTCCCGCTCACGGCGTATGGAGCCTTCGCGCGTGCTTCCGGAGTTGCCAATTCCTCTAACTTCGTCCCGCCTTCCTCAAACTTGTCAAGATTCACAAACAGGAACCGCGCCGCATTCCAAATCTTGTTTGCAAAATTTCGCGCTCCCGCCAGCCGGTCATCCGATAAAATAATGTCCGTCCCCGGCGCGGCCATCGACGCCAGGCAAAAACGCATGGCATCCGTTCCGTACTGCAGATTGAGCGCGACCGGATCCAGCCCCGTTCCCTTGGACTTGGACATCTTCTCGCCGCTCGCCGTGCGCACCAACGAGTGCAGATAAACCGCCCCAAAGGGGACCTTGCCGGTAAAGTGGATTCCCAGCATGATCATTCGCGCCACCCAGAAAAACAGGATGTCGTATCCCGTGATCAAAAGTGTCGTCGGATAATACTTCTTGAAGTCCGCGGTTTCCTCCGGCCAGCCCAGCGTCGAAAAGGGCCACAGCCCCGAACTAAACCACGTATCCAGAACATCGGGATCCTGTTCCAGATTTGCCGAGCCGCACGTCGCACACTTTGCCGGCGCCTCTCGCGCAACGGTGATATGCGCGTGTTCTTTGCAGTACCACGCCGGAATCCGGTGCCCCCACCACAATTGCCGCGACAGCGTCCAGTCCCGGATATTCCGCATCCAGTTGAAATATTCCTCGCGCCGGTTATCCGGTACCATGCGGATTTCTCCGCGCTCCACCGCCGCAATCGCCGGTTCGGCCAGCGGCTTCATCCTGCAGAACCATTGCGTCGAGATGCGGGGCTCCACGATCGTCTTGCTCCGCTCGCAAATTCCGATCGCTGTCGTATGCTCCGTTATTTTCTCAAGCAGGTTCTGTGCCTTGAGGTCTTCCACAACCCTCTTGCGCGCCTCAAACCGATCCAGTCCTGCGTACGCTCCTGCGTTGGCATTCATGCGCCCGTCGTCCGTCATCACGTCGATCTCAGCCAGTTTGTGCCGCCGTCCCACCTCGAAATCGTTCGGATCGTGCGCGGGCGTGATCTTCACCGCCCCTGTTCCAAACTCGCGGTCCACCATCTCATCCGCGATGATCGGAATCTCGCGGTTCATCAGCGGCAGCAAAACTTTCGTGCCGATCAAGCCCTTATAACGTTCGTCTCCCGGATTTACCGCTACCGCCGTGTCGCCCAGCATGGTCTCCGGGCGCGTCGTTGCCACCACAACAAACTCCTTCGTCCCCACCACCGGATACTTGATGTGCCACAGATGTCCTTGCCGCTCTTCGTGCACCACTTCCAAATCGCTCAGCACCGTCAAGCACACCGGGCACCAGTTCACCAGTCGCGTTTCCCGGTAGATCAATTTCTCTTCATACAGCCGCACAAAAACTTCGCGGACCACCCGTGACATTTCCGGAGAAAGCGTGAACCTCTCCCTCGACCAGTCGCAGCTTTCCCCAATACCCTTCATCTGCTGCGTAATTTGGCTGCCCGCTTCTGCTTTCCACTTCCACACCTGTTTCTCAAACTCCTCGCGCCCGAGTTTCTTGTAGTCGATGCCCTGATCCATCAGGTGCTTCACAACCACGCGCTGCGTGGAAATTCCCGCGTGGTCCGTGCCAGGCAGGTACAAAGTGTTGTACCCACGCATGCGGTGCCATCGCGTCAGGATGTCGATCTCCGTGTGCTCCAGCATATGTCCGATGTGCAGCGAGCCTGTCACGTTCGGCGGCGGAATCACGATGGAAAAAACCGGCCCCGGTGCGTTCGAATCGGCCTTGAACAGCGCTTCTTTCACCCAGTACTCCGCCCAGCGCGGCTCAATCTGCTGCGGTTCGTACGCTTTGGCGATCTCGCGAGCCATCTCTTGCAGTTCTCCTGAAAATACTTCCGGCGCGGCCTGCACACACCCGCCATTTCTCGTTCAGAGTAATCCTTGACTATACGAGGTGGAAAGCAAGCGCGTCAATTCGGCGCTATCTATTGATGGATGGTGAGTATTGTTGCAGACGAGCAGGGAACTACGACTTCTTCGAATTCATCTCTTCCTTGACCATGGATTCGATCACCGGCTTCAGGATCTCTCGCGTCACCGCTTGCAGGACATCCGGACTCAACTTCGCCAACACTTTGGCGACGAGTTCGTCCATGCTTGGGGCCGTCGCCTCGCTGGACGGGGGCTGCGCTTCCGCGGCAGCTTCTTTCGAAGCCGAGTGGACCGGTGCAAGCGCGGCGTCTTCCGCAACCTGAGCCGCTTCTTCTCGAATCGCTTCGACGGCCGCCGCAGGAAGGACCGTTTCTTCAATCACTGCTTGGACCGCCTCGCTGGAAATCGGCAACTCTGCCGTTTTTCCGGTCCCGTTGGTCGACTCGTGGTTGGGTGTTACAGGTGCCGCCGCAGAATCCCAAGTGGACGCCAGGCGGTTGGCCTTCTGAATTTCTGAATCCCACGGACTGGACGCCGAAGAAAACCAGCTGCTCCCGGAGGGCTTCTGTTCCGGCTCGATGGGAGTTGCTTCGTAGGCACTGACTGCAGCAGGCTCCACGGATGATTGTGCGTGCCTCTCCGCTGCCACAACTTCTTCCAGCGAACCCACGGTCTCCTCAGCGGGTTTCTTCTCTGCGCCGGATGCAATCACAGCTGCCCACGCGTCCGAAGCAAAGGGCGCTGCTGGGATTTCCGCTCTCGTTTCAGGTACCGCTGCCGCCGCGGGTGCTTCTTGCACCCGTGCGCTTACTTCATGAAGTTCGGGCTTTTCTTCTGCGGGTTCCCAGGCGTCTACCTGAGTTATCCCGGACTGAACCGGCTCGAATCCACCCGTGGAGCGCCAGGTTTTCTTGGGTGAGTCCGATTCTCCATCGGCAAAGGTTTCAGCTTCCTCACGACGCCATGCTCCCGTTGGCTCTTCTTCCTCTTCTTCTTCGTCTTCTTTGGGTGCGGGATCGCGCCAATCTCGTTCCGTCGCCAATTCCGAATTTGCCGGCGGCATGAACGCCGCTTCGTCCTCCGGCTCGCTTGCCGGTGTGTCCAGAAGGCTTCCGAAGGCCACGGTATTCGAACCGGCGTCAATCCGGACGGGCTCGGGATGAGCAGGAACCTCGTCGACAAAACTTTCGCTCTCCAACGCCACAATTGGCGCATCAGGCAGCGCAGCCGGCGTCACCGCAGGTACACGAGGCGCCAGGAAATCCGTTGCTTTCACCGGCGCAGGCTCCGGAGTCTTGGCAGCATTCGCCGCCGCAAGAATCACACCGGCGCGCGCCAGCGCCGACTTCACCATGGAAATCAGGGGGTCCGGCGGAACAAATGGCTTTTTCAAAACGCCGTCAGCGCCAACTCGCTGCGCCTCTTGCTCGTCCAGCGGATCGAACGCTCCCACCAGGAGAATTACTGGAATGTGCGAGAGCGTGGAGTCCGTCTTTACGTACTCGCACACTTCATACCCATTTCGTACAGGCATAAATACATCGGCCAGCACCAAGTCGGGGTGTATATCCGAAATTTTTCGCACGGCGGCCTCGCCGTTGCCCACGGCAACGACTTCAATGCCTTGATCCTTCAAGGCAAGTCCCACCATCTTCTGGATGTTGCTGTTGTCGTCCGCAACCAGAATCTTGGCCACCAAACGTCCTCCGACGATTCCACGCCACCGCGCGCCACGCCAAATCCCGCGTGGCCGCACTGAACCGTCTTCCTCGATATATTGGAGCACTCGAATAGGTAGGCGTCAACGCTTACGGGTCAAGGATGTGTCGGAAGTGAATATGGTGCTTTCGCGCCCTGCCGGGGACGTCAAAAAGCACAAGGGGTGCGGAAATGTCCGCACCCCCTCTGCCTCTACGAATTCGCCTTCTGAGCCACTTCTACCAGGGGACGAGCTTCTTCAGCCCCTTCTTTTTCTTGCTGGTTGACTCTTTCGAATTGTCCGTGCTTTGCGGCTGCGTGCCGTCGGTCTTGGCGGCATCGGCAGCCGGTTGCGTACCGGCGGCTGGATCTGTCTTTGCCGCATCGTCTCCCGTCGGCGCCGCTGAGTCTGACTTGGCTGGGGCGTCGGCCGTTGCAGCGGGGACTGTGCCTGTGCCGTTGGCTGAATCGCTCGTGGCAGGTTTGTTCGGATCAGCTACTGGCGTCACGCTGTTCGGATCGGTTTGTGTTCCGGACTTGTCGGTGCTCCCGTCCGCAGGGGGCGCTACCTCTTCCGCCGTGCCAGTCCCAGCGCCATTGCCGCCTACAGCTATCGTTTGGACGATTCCCGTCGTACTCCCCGCTTTCCGGGTTTGGTCCCCGCCCGTCAGAGTTTCCACTCCCGCGGAACTTTCTGGTTCCGGTTCGAGTGGTGGTTTTCCGGCCCGGGACGCCACTTGAAACTCCTGTACGGGCCCCGAATGGAGAATAGACAGCGGTTTCATGACCAGGCTGGTGTGCGGCCTCGGCGCATTCTGTTCTGCTGTCATCCACGCCACTGCTTTCGGATCAGGCTGCGGTATAGGCGCGCCCATGGCCTTCAGCCGTCCCTTTGCATCCGGAACGAGGGGCGACAGCGGGTAGTTGCGCACAATCTGCGCGTAATAATTCGCGGCGAACTCTTTCTTTTCCGTTCCTTCCCAGAGATTCCCCAGCATCCACAACGCCTGATCCGACTTGCTGTAAAGCGGATACCGTGTCGCCACACTCTTAAGTCTCGATTCCGCGGCCTTTTTGTCGCCCTTCACGTAATAGTAGTAGCCAATGCGGAAGTCACCCTCGGCCAGCACTTCCTGCACTTCTCGCAGGTGCTGTTCTGCTTTTCCCTCCAGCGGATCATTTGGATACTTCTTCAAATAAGTCTGAAACTCATCCTCCGCAGCGCGCGCTTCGGTTCGGTCGCGGTCTGGTTTTTCCATCTGCTTGTAGTGCGCCATTGCCACTTGCAGTTGCGCGTAGGCCGCTTCCTGCATGAACGGGAAGAACACGATGAAATCTTTGTAGGCCTGGATTGCCTGGGTCATGTTCGCTTTGCCGCCCTCTTTAAAGTAGGAATCGGCAATCGAGAGTTTGGCTTTGGCGAGGTATTCGCTGTCGGGATAGGTATTGATCAGCGTCTGCAGGTTCAGCCGCCCGACCTCTTGTCTCCCGTGCTTGATGTCATCCATTGCCTTGTCATAGAGGATCTTATCGGGCTCGGCGGTATTGTCCGCGCTGGTCGATTTATTGACCTTTTTCTTGTGAAAAATTTGGGCTTCGCACCGGGTGGCGCTTAGGAGAAACAGTCCGGTCACCAAAACTAGGATCAACCGTATCGCAGTTGTTTCTGACGAAGTTCGGTGCAAACGTCACCTCTCTCGCAAATCTAGTGTTCCTCGACGCACTCTGCCAGACCGCCGGGAGCTCGCTGATTCAGCGTCGCTTGGAACGTCCTAGTATACCCTGAACGAAAGGCCAGGCCGAACAACAACTTTGCCCCTTCGGCCAGGTCTCTTAAGACTACCTTACTGTCTGATGCCGCCTCGCTCCACAAAAGGTTGCCTCCCATGGGCCGTGGGCGCACCCCAGCGGCTTCCAATTTGCCCAGAACTAGGCCTCATCCCCCCCAAAGTCAAGCATCGCCGGCGTTCGGAGAGGCTCTTCAAAACTCACCTTGCCGAACCTGTCGATTTCGCTGCCCCTCATGCGACGTGTAAGTAAGGGTAAAGAACTCGCTATTCTGGAGGCCAACATGACGCGACAGCTCACACTCCCTAGGGGACCCAAATCCATCGCGGGAACGGCCCTCGTTGGCCTTGGGCTCCTGATTCTGTTCGGAAATGTGGCGGAGAGGGCCGCAGTCCAGTTGAGCTGCCCCCTCGGGAATACCGCGGGAGAGGCTCTAGGAATGCTGCCCACATTTATCCTTGCAGCAGCATCGCAAGCCTTCCAGGCCTGCGTCATTAATCAACCGGAGTTTTTGCAGGGCCTCTTTCAAATGTTGGTATCCTTTTGGCTCCTGCTCTTCGTTATCGTCGGAGCACTGTTGTTGAGGGCTGCCTTCGCGACTAGAGGCTAAGATACCTGAGCCAACCGAGTACGTTTAAAAAGTGAGACCGTACATGTCGATCCGGCTGCCCCTCGTTCGACGCCTAAGTAGAGAAAGAGCATAGCCGGTTAAGACTGGCAGGAAGCCCGGGTCCGAACCGGAAATCGAACCACAAGGAGATAAGCCAATGCGGGTCATGGTGATCGTCAAAGCAGACAAGAATTCGGAAGCGGGGATTCTGCCGACCAAGGAGACCAAGGAAACCTTTGCCGCCGTGGGGAAGTTCAACGAGGAGCTGGTAAAGGCCGGGGTGATGCTCGCAGGCGAAGGGCTCCAACCCAGCTCCAAGGGCAAACGGGTCAGGTTTTCGGGACAGCAGCGGACGGTGATCGACGGGCCCTTCGCCGAAGCCAAGGAACTCGTCGGAGGATTCTGGCTGTGGCAGGTGAAATCCATGGAAGAGGCAGTGGAGTGGCTGAAGCGCGCCCCGTTCGATGGGGGAAAGGAGGTCGAAATCCGCCAGGTATACGAAGCATCTGACTTTCCGGCTGAGGTCCTTTCTGCTGAAGACGCCGCGCGTGAGCAGGAGCTGCGCGACGAGCTGCAGAGGAAAACCGCAAAGCGGTAGTCGTAGCGCGCACCTGTTGCAGAACGAAAAACAACAGACTTGTCGTGTCGATTTCGAAGAGCGTCATTCGACGCACCATTGAGCGGGAAATTGCAGATGTTCCCGAGTACCCGGCAGTAAAGCAGTGAATCCAGACTCACAAGGAGAGACGATCATGAAATTCCTAAGCATCTATAAGACCGCGGAAAGAAGCGTTCCCCCTTCACAGGAGGAGATGGCCAGGATGGGCAAGCTGGTCGAAGACGGGATGAAGGCCGGCTTCCTGCTTGCCACCGAAGGGTGCCTGCCAACCGCGCTTGGCGCGCGCGTTCGAATGTCCGGCGGGAAGCTCACCGTGACCGACGGGCCATTCGCTGAAGCCAAAGAGGTAGTCGGTGGCTTCGCGCTCCTTCGGGCGAACTCAAAGGAGGAAGCTCTCGAGATGGTCAAGAATTTCCTCCAGGTAGCCGGGGATGGTGAGTGCGAGCTTCGCCAGCTGTATGAAGCCGGCCAAAATAAATGTGCCGATGCTGCCGCAAGTTCCTAGCCGCCGTGCGCCTTGGTTTACTCGGGCGCATTGTGGGTTCGACAAATCGTTTCGCGCTTGTCGATTCTGTTGGGCCTCGTTCGACGCTTAAATAGACCACAGTTTCGATCGGTCGAGACCGACAGGGAACTGAGCTCAGGATCCTAAATTAGAATGGAGATAGAACGATGCGATTCATGATGATGGTCAAGCACTCTGAAAACCAGGGGCCCCCGCCCAAGGGATTCATGGAGGTGATGGCAAAGCTTGGCGAAGACGCGGTCAAAGCTGGCACGATGGTCATTAGCGGCGGGCTGGCCGCGACTGCCGCGAGTACGCGTGTGCGGCTTTCAAAAGGACAGATTAACGCCATTGACGGGCCCTTCACCGAGGCCAAGGAGGTCGTCGGCGGGTTCGCGATTCTTGAATATAAGTCGAAGAAAGAAGCGCTCGAAGGGGCCGTGGCATTTATGGAACTTCACAAGAAGCACTGGCCGGGCTGGGAGGGTGAAACCGAAGTTCGCCAGCTCCTAGGGCCGGAAGACTTCTGTCCCAAACCCTAGGATCGCTTCAAGGCCGCGAAGAAGTGGTCTCTCTGCCCATCTTGCATGGATGGATCGAACGTGGTGTGATCGGTAGCCGTGACGGTTGCCGATACACATCGCGCCATCGACGCAGTCTGGCGCATCGAGTCCGCTAGGATCATCGCCGGCCTCGCGCGCATCCTCCGAGACGTTGGTCTTGCCGAGGAACTCGCCCAGGATGCGCTCGTCGCCGCGCTCGAGCAATGGCCCGCGTCGGGCATCCCCGACAACCCGGGCGCGTGGCTCATGGCCGTTGCCAAGCATCGTGCGATCGACCGGCTGCGCCGCAGCAAGCTCTTCGAGCAGAAGCAGGGAGAGCTTGCTCGTGAGCTCCAGTCGCGGCAGGAGAAGGCCGTGGCGGATTTCGAAACCGCGATCGATGATGACATCGGAGACGATCTTCTTCGGTTGATATTCACGGCTTGTCATCCGGTGCTTTCCCCCGAAGGGCGCGTGGCGCTCACTTTGCGTTTGCTGGGCGGCTTGAACACGGAGGAGATTGCTCGTGCTTTCCTCGTCCCGGAGCCTACCGTCGCCCAGCGTATCGTTCGGGCCAAGCGCGCTCTTGCCGACGCCCGCATCCCTTTCGAGGTCCCACGCGGCAGCGAGCGCGCCGCTCGACTTTCATCCGTGCTCGAAGTCATCTACCTGGTGTTTAACGAGGGCTACACTGCTACCGCGGGTGATGACTGGTTGCGGCCTGCTCTTTGCGAGGATGCCCTGCGTCTCGGGCGCATCTTGGCCGAGCTGACTCCCAAGGAGCCGGAAGTCCACGGCCTCGTAGCGTTGATGGAAATTCAGGCCTCGCGCTCCAGGGCGCGCGTGGGCTCAGCCGGAGAGCCCATCCTACTAATGGACCAAGACCGTTCCCGCTGGGATCAACTCCTCATCCGTCGTGGTCTTGCCGCGCTTGACCGCGCGGAGAAGTTAGCTGCCGCACGTGGCCCGTACACGGTTCAGGCAGCAATCGCCGCGTGTCACGCGCGAGCACGTACCCCAGCGGAGACGGACTGGCCACGCATCGTGTCTCTCTATGAGGCGTTAGCACAACTCACGCCGTCTCCCATCGTGGAGCTCAATCGTGCGGTCGCCATCGCCATGGCCTTCGGTCCGGCAGCAGGACTTGAGGTCATCGACAATCTTGCCTCGGAGCCGTCTCTCATCGCCTACCACCTCTTTCCTAGCGTCCGCGGCGACTTTCTCTTCAGGCTCGGTCGCTTCCCCGACGCGCAAGCGGAGTTCGAGCGCGCCGCGTCACTCACTCGCAACGCCCGCGAAAGCGAACTCCTCCTGGGCCGTGCCCGAGCGTGCGCACAAGCACAAATGCGGTCGGGCAGTCCGTAAAAACAGTTGGGCTTCTCGCGCGTTGCGCGAATTACAAGCAGGCCCGCTCGCAGCCACCTGGCAGTGTATTCGGAAATCGACCCAACATTCTCGGATGGCCCGTCCTCCTCGAGTTCTTTAACACGCCGTAACAATCGCCTGGCCTGATTTCGGCTACAATGCCATCTTCGCTTATCGGCAGTCAGGAGCCGCGCTCTCTTCACATGGAAAAACGCAAATTTCTCTTTGTCTCGCTCTCGGGTCTTATCGGTGACATCGCCTGGCAAGTTCTCAAGGAAGGCCACGACGTTCGTTACTATATCGAAGCCGAAAAAGAGCGCGATATCGGCGATGGTTTCGTCCCCAAATCCAAGGACTGGGAAAAAGATGCTAAATGGTCCGACATCATCGTTTTCGACGACACTCTCGGTCAAGGCGCTAAGGCTCAAGCTCTCCGCGCCGGCGGCAAGCCCGTCATCGGCGGCACTCCCTACGCCGACCGTCTTGAAGACGATCGCTCCTTCGGCCAGGAAGAGCTCAAATCTGCGGGAGTTAGCATCATTCCCTACGAAGACTTTGATTCTTTCGATCCTGCCATCGAATTCGTCAAGAAAAATCCCGATCGCTACGTCATTAAGCCCAGTGGGGAAGCGCAAAACGTCAAGCGCCGCCTCTTCGTCGGCGAAGAAGAAGACGGAGAAGACGTCATTCGCATGCTCGAGGCTTACAAGAAAGCCTTCTCCGACGAGATCAAAGTCTTTCAACTCCAGCGGCGCATCAACGGCGTCGAAGTCGCCGTTGGCGCGTTCTTCAACGGCAAGAAATTCGTCACCCCGGTCAACATCAATTTCGAGCACAAAAAACTTTTCCCTGGCGAAGTCGGGCCTCCCACTGGTGAAATGGGCACCGCCATGTTCTGGAGCGAGCCCAATCTCCTCTTCAATCGCACGCTTCTCAAAATGGAGTCCAAGCTCGCCGAAGAAGGCTACGTCGGCTACATCGATCTCAATTGCATCGTGAACAACAACGGTATTTACCCCCTTGAATTTACTTCGCGCTTCGGTTATCCCACTATCAGCATCCAGCAGGAAGGCATGCTCACGCCCATCAGCGATTTCTTTTGGGAGCTCGCCACCGGCGTCGAGCCCAAGTGGCGCACACGCAGTGGCTTTCAGATCGGCATTCGAATCGTCGTCCCGCCGTTCCCTTTCGACGACGACGCCACCTTCGAATCCTTCTCCAAAAACAACGCCATCGTCTTCAAAAAGCCCAACATGGAAGGCATTCACATCGAAGACGTAAAAGAAGTCAACGGCCAGTGGCTCATCGCGGGCACCTCCGGCGTCGTTCTCGTCGTCGTCGGCCTTGGACAAACCATGAAGCAGGCTCAAGCCCAGGTCTATTCCCGCACAAAAAACATTCTCATTCCCAATATGTACTACCGCACCGACATCGGCGACCGCTGGGCCGAAGACTCCGACAAACTCCACAACTGGGGTTACTTGCGCTGAACGCTTTTCATCGCGAACAGTACGCCAGCTTTGTTGGAATCATCGCGCCCGCTTGTTCTGGCGACTGTGAAGATTTCCTCACAGCGCCTTCTTATCTTTGTCATCGCCTCGCGCTTCCACGTAAACCAACTGGAAAAGGCTCCCTTGTCCATCCGGCTGGATGGCAACCAGGTGCTGCTTCTCCTTTGTCCCCGCCTTGAACAAAAGCCCGCCTTTTTCCGGCTTGTCATCCTCACAAGTGAGCTGGTTCGAAGTTCCGTTCTTCTCCTTGACATTTTTTCTTTGCGAGGCTTCAGAGCAATCCAAGACCGTCCCGTACTTCGCCAGTGCCTTTTTATAGAAATCCGCAATCTTCCCCGGCGCATCGCCGGACTCCATCTTCATCACCGCCAGCTTGAATCCAAACGTGCTCCCCCACAGTCCCAATTGAACAGAAGGTGAATCGTCCTTTTCGTCTTTGTGCAACTTTGCTCCAGGATAGGCGGGCAATCCCACTTCTTTAGGAGTTGCCTGCTTGCTGATGGTCACACCAGCCCCGTCCTTATCCTGATCTCCCCAACTGACGCCTGCTCTGGATGGTGTAGCTTGAATCAAGGACAGCGCACCAACAACAGCAAAGAAAGTTCCGAAGAGCACAAGGCTCCCAATAGCACCGGCTCCGCGGCAAAGCCCCTGTAGCTTCCCATTATTATTGTTTTGTTTGCCCACAAGACCTCCTCGTGCTCATAGATACGCGATTCAGACCGCTTAAGTTCCTCCGATTCCCGTCTCGCGAATATTAGGGAATATTTTGGCCATTCCTGTGGTATTACTCGACAGGCGGGGTGTAAGCTTCCGCTGTTGCTCGCTTTTTGACTCATAAGAGGTTTTCTATGAAACGCAAGATCGCTCTCGGCCTCCTGATCGCTGCCGCCCTCGCTGCCGCCCCGGTGCTGCCGCAGGCCGAAAAGTCTCAAGTTGCCAAGATGTCCCTCAAGGTCGGTGACACCGCCCCGGACTTTACTCTTCTCAGCGACGGCTGGAAAACCGTGAAGTTGAGCGACTACCACGGCAAGAAAAACGTCTTTCTTGCCGTCTACGTCCTGGCTTTCACCGGTGGTTGAACGAAGCAACTTCAGGCGGTCCAGGCTGGAATCGCCTCAGGCAAAATCGACACCTCGGATACGGAAGTTTTTGGAGTCTCTCTGGATAGTCCCGCCGCCAACGCCGCGTTTGCCAAACAAATCGGCGTTACCTTCCCGCTTCTCAGCGACATGAACCGCAAAATGCTCAAGACCTACGGCATCCTTAAGGGATACAATGTCCAGGATGAAACGTATGAGTGGGCTCTGCGCGCCAACATTGTCATCGACAAGCAGGGCGTTATCCAGTTGATCGATGAAGGCGACAGCGCCGTCGATCCCAACACCGCTCTGACCATGTGCACCACCCTGCACAAAAAGGACGCCGCGAAGTAATCCTCTTTCTCCGAATCTCGCCGGGACGCTGTTATTGTGTCTCGCAATGGTTTCACGGCGAAGGTTCAGTCCGTCGTGTGTGTCGTCATCGCTGTGCGGTTGGAACGAGCACTGGAAAACATTGCCATAGTGTCGCAAGATAATGGTGCTGGGGTCAGGGCTCCAGTTTTCTTGCTCCCGGCAAGCGTGGTCTGCGCGGCCGGCGAGCAACCCAATAAGGAACGATGACCGCTAAGACTCCCGAACAGAAAAAAGCCGCCGTCGGAGCTCGCGGCCTCAGTCCGGAAGAACTGCAAACCCTCGGCCGCGAACTCTGCACCTGCGGCCACCGGGCCATCAACCACGCCGCTCTCAAATACGCCTGCCAGTGCCCCGGCGACCGCAAGGGCTACTGCCCCTGCATGCGCTTCCTCCCGAAGTCCCCTAGTTGAATCCGACTGACGACGGCTTCGCGATCCTCTAAGGCGGCAACAGATACCTCGGCGCTTCTCTGGGTCTTGTTTTGACCCGCGGAGAACGCTTCGATCCGGTCCTCAGCCTCAGTCGTCCCCAGGTTCCCCACACAATAGGACCCTCGCGGTCTGAGTTTGCCCCCTCCCAGCACGACTGTTAATTTTATCAGTAGGTGCACACGCTTAACTGGCGCAACATCAAGCATGCCCGAATCCAATTCCGTGACGGGTCGAACCATCTCGCACTACCGGGTGCTGGAGAAACTCGGTGGTGGAGGCATGGGTGTGGTCTATAAGGCTGAGGATCTCACCCTCCACCGGTTTGTCGCGCTGAAGTTCCTTCCAGACCAGTTAGCCCGGGACCCTCAAGCCCTGGAACGATTTCGTCGGGAGGCCCAAGCCGCTTCTGCGTTGAATCATCCGAATATCTGCACGATCCATGGAATCGGGGAGCATGAAGGAGAGCAATTTATCGCCATGGAGTATCTGGATGGCGTGACTCTCAAATATCTCATTGCCGCCCATACATTGGATACCCAGCGCATCGTAGCGATTGCCATCGAAATTGCCGAAGGGCTTGATGCGGCGCATGCCGAGGGTATCGTTCATCGCGATATCAAGCCCGCGAACATTTTTGTGACCAAGCGCGGCCACGTCAAGATCCTCGACTTTGGGTTAGCCAAAGTGGCCTACGTCACTAGCCGTCAGGCTGCCATGGCAGGAGTCATAGGTGACGAAACGCTGGCCTCCAGCGCGGAGCACCTGACCAGCACGGGCGCTACTCTCGGCACGGTCCATTACATGTCGCCCGAGCAAGTACGCGCCAAAGAACTGGACGCCCGCACGGATTTGTTCTCCTTCGGCGTGGTTCTCTACGAGATGGTTACCGGACGAATGCCGTTCCGTGGTGAGAGCTCGGGCGTGATCACGGAGGCCATCTTGAATCGCACTCCAGTGGCCCCCGTCCGGCTCAACCCTGAGATTCCACCCAAGCTGGAAGACATTATCAATAAGGCGCTGGAGAAGGATTGCAATCTTCGCTACCAGACTGCGTCTGACCTTCGCACGGACTTGCAACGATTGATGCGAGACACACAGTCCGACCGAGCGCCAGTAATCGAAGAAGACGAAGAGGAGTACGTCCCATTACCAGTCAAAAGCGGTCCTCGCTCCAGTGAAAAACGGAAGGAAGTGATTTCGCAGCCGGAGCCGGCCGAGAAACGAGGGCGTGGTCGCCGGAGGATGGTGGCATCCGTGGCGGCGTTCGTGGTGCTCGTCCTCATCATTGGTGGACTCTACTGGCGTACGCACCGACCAGTGATGTTTACGGCCAAAGACACGCTTCTGCTGGGAGATTTCGAGAACAAGACCGGGGAGGCCATTTTTGATGGCACGCTCCGGCAGGGCCTTGCAGTGCAACTCCAGCAATCACCGTACTTGAGTTTCCTGCCGGGGCCACAGGTCCGGGAGACGCTGAAGATGATGGGACACGCTTCCGATGACCGAATCACAGCGGAAATGGGGAGGGAAATCTGCGAACGCCAGGGATTGAAGGCGTTCGTCGCGGGAACGATTTCTCCGTTAGGGAGCCACTACGTCCTCACTCTGGTGGCGGTCAACGGGCACAGTGGCCTAATGCTCGCCCACGAACAGGAGGAGGCGGCAAGCAAGGAGGAGGTGCTGGGAGCGCTTTCGAAAGCCGCGACGCGGCTTCGCAAACAGTTGGGTGAATCTCTGAGTTCCATCGAGAGGTTTGATAAGACAATTGAGCAAGCCACCACATCGTCACTCGATGCGCTGCATGCTTACAGCCTGGGATACGAGATCAAGGACACAAAAGGCGACGAAGCGGCCGTTCCACTATTTGAAAGAGCCATTGAATTGGACCCGAAATTCGCAATGGCCTATGCCTTGCTTGCGACGAGCTACTCGAATTTGGGAGAGAGGAACCGAGCCGGCGAGATCATGACGAAGGCGTACGAGTTACGCGAGCGGGTGAGCGAACGAGAAAAATACTATATTGAGTCTTATTATCACGACTTGGTCGTCGGTAATCTGGATAAGGCGCTCCAAGTCTATGAACTCTGGGCTCGAGTTTATCCCCGAGATGACGTACCCGTGGGCAATTTAGGACTCGTGTACGGCTATCTCGGGCAATATGAAAGAAGCCTTGAGGAAACAAGCGAGGCACTTCGCCGTCATCCCGAGAGCAGTCTGAGGTACGCCAACCTCGTCCAGAGCTATTCTCATCTGAATCGCCTGGATGAAGCGCACACAGCGGCCGAGGAGGCGCACGCAAAAAACCTCGATTCTCCTTTTCTGTGCTTCTATTCCTACCGGCTGGCCTTCTTGCAGAATGACGCGAGAGGGATGGCGCGCCAAGTGGCTTGGTCCGCGGACAAACCGGGAGTACGAGACATGCTTCTGGGAGCCGAGGCGGATACAGCCGCATTTTTCGGCCGACTGGAAAAGGCCCGCGAGTTTTCACGCCAGGCGATCGCTTCCGCTCAACAAGTAAAAGAGAACGAAACAGCCGCGGGCTATGAAGACGATGCCGCCCTGTGGGAAGCCCTCTTCGGCAATCTCGCCGACGCACGGCGGCACGCAGACGCAGCACTGGCGCTTTCGAATGGCCGGGATGTGACATTTGGAGCAGCGCTTGCTCTGGGCTTTGCAGGCGAAACATTACAAGCGCAAAAACTGGCTGATGGCTTAGCCAAGCGATTTCCGGAAGATACTTTAGTGAGATTCAACTACTTACCAACTATCCGAGCGCAAGTCGCCGTAAACAACCGCGATTCTGCCAAAGCCATCGAGACTTTAAGCGTTGCGATTCCCTTCGAGTTCGGACAGCCCGGCGATTCTGCTTTTACGCCTTCTCTCTATGCCGTCTATGTGCGTGGAGAAGCCTATTTGGCTGCGCATAAGGGCAACGAGGCGGCGGCTGAATTCCAGAAAATTCTCAACCATCGTGGGGTAGTAACCAATGAACCGATCGCAGCACTGGCAGTTCTAGTTATCGCCCGTGCCCGCACCGCGCGGGGAGACACCGCAAAAGCCCGCACCGCCTATCAGGATTTCTTCACGTTCTGGAAAGATGCTGACCCTGACATTCCCATCCTGAAGGAAGCCAAAGCCGAATATACGAAGCTGCAATAACCGCCGGCGCGAGGAACTGGATCCGCGAAGCGTATTTTACTTGCTTGGGCTTACTCGTCCTGCGGCACCTGTTCGCTCCAGCGATGGCTAGACCACATCAAACCGCGCCATCATGTTGTGATCCTCATGCTCAAGATTGTGGCAGTGCATCAGGTAGCGGCCCCGGTGCCCGTCAAACTTCATGATGATCTTCACTTCTTCTCCCTTGCCCAGCGAAACAGTGTCTTTCCAGCCTCGCTCCCACGGCTTCGGAGGTTCTCCGTTTCGTTCGAGAATCTGGAAATTGACCAGATGCACGTGCACAGGATGGAGCTTCTCCAGCGATCCAAACTTTCGATTCTTCAGATGCCAGATTTCCACCTGGCCGTACTCCACGTTCGCCAGGCTCGCATTCGGATTGAATTTTTTGCCGTTAATCGTCCAGATGAGCGGATGAATATTAAACTCCATCGAAATTCCAAACTCGATTTCACGCGTCCGCACGGCAAGTTTCGGGTCAAGCGGTTCCCAATCGCTCAGTTTTTCGGGAATGGTATTCTCGTCGCGTTCCTCGCGCGTTACATCGAAGCGCATGATTTCGCTTTTCGGGCCTTCGCCCCCCACGTTGTTCAAAACAATCTGCGTGCCAAGGGGATATCCCGAAAAATCGACGATCACCTCGGTCCTCTCAGCCATCGCCAGCGGGATACTCGGACACTCGGTCGGCCTCGTAAGTAATCCGCCTTCCGTCGCAATCTGCGTCAGCGGCCGCCCGTTTCCAAGCGCGATCTCGAATGCTGTGGCGTTCGAGCCATTCAGGATTCGGAACCGATACTTTCGCGTGGCCACTTCAAAACGCGGCCACGACACGCCGTTGACCAGCATCACCGCCCCGCGCGCGCCGATGCGACCTGCTCGCCCGGCATGATAGGAAAAGTTGCCGTCCTGGCCGAAGGAGCGGTCCTGCAGAATCAACGGCACATCGTATTCCCCGCTTGGCAATCCCAGGCCGGCCTCGCTTTCATCCTCAATGATGTAAAGCCCCGCCAGCCCCATGTACAGGTTGTGCGCGGTATGATCCATCGCGTGATCGTGGTACCACAGCGTTGCCCCTCGAGCCTGGTTTGGATACACATACGATCTTGATTCGCCCGGCATAATCATGTCGGTCGGAAACCCGTCGGAAGCAGGTTCGGTCACGCCTCCATGCAGGTGCACAACGGTATCACCAGGCAGCCGGTTCGTCTGCCGCACGACCGCGGCTCGGCCACGGCGCGTCTTGATCGTCGGCCCGGGGAACATCCCTTCGTAGCCCCAGATGCGCGTCCGAATCCCCGGCATGAATTCGACGTCCGCTTCTTTTTGGGTGATCTCGTAGTAGTCCGTCGTCGCGTCACTTCGAACGGGACTTAGTATGGGGGGAACCCGCAGAGGCTGGGAGAATTTCAACTTCGCTAAATCTTTCGGACCTTTTTCGCCTTCGAATTCACTTCCGAACTCCAGGCCGCTTCGTCCAATCGCCGCCGCCAGAATTGTCCTGCCTCCGACCTTCAGCAGTTCGCGCCGCGTGCTCTTCATCCTGATTGCCCCGAGTCACGTGCTGCTCGCATCGTGGAGCTGGTCATGCGGCGCAAGGTCTTTGGCGGCAACACGCCAACACCGGCATTCTCGCTTCGCTCCCCGCTCTGTTCGATCCTCCACAAAGCCGCGCGTGACGCTCCAACAACCCGCAAGATGACTCTTCTCACCAACGCCAGTGACATCTCACAACTATGCCACCTTGCGAACCGCCAAACTGTCCCGTATAGGACAGCCAGCCTTCGTAATCGGCAGGCGCTCCTGATTGCCTACTAAGATGAAGTTGCAGTATTTCAGTTTCTTACTTATCCCTATTGAATCCGTGATCGCCTATTCTGCGACGGCAAGCTAATTTCTGATTTGCGGTTTGCGAAGATTCTACTTGTGCGATTACCCCGTTTAGCAGGCAAGTAAACAGAGGAATTCTCTTTCGAAATCAAAGAAGTGATGAAATTGTTGCCCGAAGCGAACGGCAAGCTCAATCCTATGGAGGAATTTGCCCTACTTGATCTGTTGATCTTCAGGCAACGCTTGGTTAATGCTCTTTAGCGTCTGGAATCCGTCTTTGACAACCGTTGTCTTGATATTTTCCTTCGTCACCACTACAGGTTTCAGCATTATGGCAGGCACCTTTACCTTGCCATTGCTTATTGTTCCGTCGGCGTGTGGCTTCTCCCCCTTCGCCAGGCGAACCGCTTCCTCCGCGGCTTTTTCCGCCTCCCTGATGATGGGCTTGTAAACCGTCATTGTCTGCGTGCCCTGGGCGATGCATACCAAAGCGGCCAAATCCGCATCCTGGCCGGAAACCGCCACTTTGCCGGCGAGATTGTGTTCGCGGAGCGCTTGAATCGCACCGCCGGCCATTCCGTCATTGGAAGCGAGAACCGCAGCGATCTGGCCCTGGGCGGAATCAATAGCCTTCAGCGTAAAAAGGTACGCCTCGGAAGGCAGCCATTCTTTGGTATACGCATCCGCGATCACCTTGATCTCGCCTCGATCAATATAGGGTTGTAGAACGCTCATCTGTGCGTCATGCAGGGTTTTCGCACCCTCATCATTGGGAGAACCCGCGATCAGCACATAATTTCCTCTGGGCGCAATTCTTACCAGAGATTCCGCTTGCATCCTGCCGATCTCAACCCGGTCAAAACTCACGTAAAGATCGACATCGCTGTTCAGCACCAGGCGATCGTAACTGATGACCTTGACATTGGCCGACTTCGCCGCGTCCACCATCCGGCCGGCCTTCGTAGTATCGTGCGGTAGCAAAACGAGCACTTTGATACCGGCCTTGAGCATGTCCTTCACTTGCTGGAACTGGCGATCATCGTCTCCGTTGGCGTCGCTGGAGACCACCTCCGCACCTAACTGCTTAGCCCGCGCCTCAAAGGAATCCCGGTCCGTCTGCCAACGCTCTCCCTTCATCGCTTCTATGGAAAAACCAATTTGTAGTTTGTTCCCGTCTTGCGCCAGCGCAAGTCGTCCGTTAAGGAGGATAAGGAACAGCGTGAGCGGAACCGTCAGCCTGCGTCGGGCTTTTATCAAGATATCTTCCTCCCTTTTTATGCTGGCCTTCCGTGCGCCAACCTCGAACTGCCCGTGGGCGGCGTAGTCAATGTGTTCGATTAGCCGCGTAAACGCGGCATTACGCAGATCGTAAAGAATCTGGTTCCCGTATTGCTTTGTCCGAACCTGTCTACATCTGCGATGAGAAGAATGCGGCTGCTTTCAGGTCGCCGTGTCTGGCTGTTTTGGCTTGGTCAGTATCCTTCCGGCTCAGCATCTAAGCAACTGTTCGACGCTAATCAGTCAACTCCCGACAAGTAGTCTCGATCATTGGGAGCTTGGGTAGCCCGAAGCAGGATGGTAGCGAGGACACCAACTGCCAAGACGATTCGGCAGTTCCCTACAAGCGAACTGTCTCTTGCCTGGTATTCCATTCTATAATCTCGTCCAACCATGCCTCTTGCTCCAGGCACCAAGCTCGGTCCGTATGAAATTCAGTCTCCCCTAGGCGCAGGTGGTATGGGGGAAGTGTACCGCGCTCGCGACACGCGGCTCGACCGCTCGGTTGCCATCAAGATTCTTCCGGCGCATCTTTCCGCCGATCCCGCGCGCAAGCTTCGCTTCGAACGCGAAGCCAAAACCATCTCCGCGCTGAATCATCCGAATATCTGTTCTCTCTTTGACGTCGGCTCACAGAACGGCACGGATTTCCTGGTCATGGAATGTATCGAGGGCGAGAGCCTGGCTGAGCGCTTGGCCAAAGGCCCGCTTCCGACGGAGCAGGTTCTAAAAATTGGGACGGAAATCGCCGACGCGCTCGACAAAGCTCACCGCAGCGGCGTCGTCCACCGCGATTTGAAACCCGGCAACATCATGCTCACCAAGACCGGCGCCAAGCTGCTCGATTTCGGCCTCGCGAAGCCCACCATCGCGCCAGCCGGCGGCGTCACTCTCACCAATGTTGCGGCCAACTCTCCCGTCACCGAGCAAGGCGCCATCGTCGGCACCTACCAGTACATGTCGCCCGAGCAAGTGGAAGGCAAAGAGCTCGATGGCCGCAGCGACGTCTTTTCATTCGGCACGGTCCTCTACGAAATGCTCACCGGCAAAAGGGCCTTCGAGGGCAAGAGCCAGTTCAGCGTGGCCTCCGCCATCCTCGAAAAAGAGCCTGCGCCCATTTCCAGCATCAAGCCGCTCACGCCTCGCTCACTTGACCACATCGTGCGCCGGTGCCTGGCCAAGGATCCGGACGACCGCTGGCAATCCGCGCGCGACCTGGCGCTCGAGCTAAAATCCATCTCCAGCAGCGATCCCTCGTCGCAATCGTCCGGCGCTGCGCTCCCGGTAACGCGCAAAAAGAATCGCCGTGAGCTTCTTGCCTGGTCCTTCGCTGTTCTCGCTTTAATCGCCGCGCTCGGTATTTTCTTTTTGCGCCGTCCCGGTAACCCCACTCCTCCGTTCCCAGTCTTCTCGTCCATCATCCCGCCGGCCGGAACTTCCTTCGAGATCGAAGGAGACATGGGCACACAGCCCGCTCTTTCCCCCGATGGCAGCTCTCTCGTTTTCGGCGCAGGGGGCGAACTTTGGCTTCGCTCTCTGCGCACAGGATCGGAACACACTCTTCCCGGGGCTCATGGCGCCCAGAATCCTTTCTGGTCTCCCGACAGCTTGAGTATCGGTTTTTTCACCGACGGCAAACTGAAAACTCTGGAGGTCAATAGCGGTGTTGTGCGCAGTTTGTGTAACGCGCCCGCGTCCCGCGGCGGCGCTTGGGGCTCCAGCGGCGTCATTCTCTTCACGCCCGGCCCTCGCGACGTTATCCATCAGGTTCCCGTCACCGGTGGCGCTTCCGCTCCCATCACCAAGCTCGATACCAAACTCCACACCACACATCGCTGGCCTTTCTTTCTCCCGGACGGCCAGCATTTTCTCTACGTTGCTTCCAATCACTCTTCTCCACAGGGTGAGCAAAACGGCATTTACGTCGCCTCGCTCGATGGCAAACTCAATCGCTTCCTCGTTGCTTCACTTGCCGGCGCGGCTTATGCGCAGGGCAATCTCCTCTACGTCAGGGACTCTACTCTCCTTGCGCAGCCTTTCGACCTCCATTCGCTTTCGCTGTCCGGCTCTCCCCACCCGGTGGTTGACAGCGTGGTATTGGACCTCGGCGTCTGGCACTCCACCTTTACCGCTTCCCTGGTGTCGAATACGCTGATTTTTCAGACAGGCGCCGCCATGGCCCAGTCCCGCCTCGAATGGGTTGATCGTAGCGGCAAACATTTGAGCTATGTCGGCGAGCAAGGCGTTTATCTGGGCCCGCGGCTTTCCAAAGACGGCCAGCGATTTCTGGTAACCAGTGGCGACCCAACGCACGACGTGTGGCTCTACAATTCCTCCGGGCCGCAAAAGACGCGTCTAACGTTTGACGGCTTCATCGCGGGGGAACCAACGTGGTCACCCGACGGCTCCCGGTTTACCGTCACTCTTGGTATGCCCAACAGCATGTTCCGCGTCGTTACACGTTCCTCTTCCGGCGCAGGGGAATCCACCACGCTTCAGGAACTCCCCTCGGCCGATAGCGCCACGGATTGGTCTCCCGATGGACGTTATCTGCTTACGGAAAGCGCCAATCTGACGAGCGGAGATTCGGAAGTCAGCGTTGTTCCGCTTGATTCCAAGGAAAAACCGCGCGTGCTGCCCGTTGCGAACACCGGGACGCAGACGAGCGGTCAATTCTCGCCGGACGGCAGGTTTATTGCCTTCACTATGCTGGCGAACGGGACTCCTCAGATTTTTGTAGTTCCATTCTCGGGCGGAAATGGCATGTGGCAGGCCTCCACCGATGGCGGACACTGGCCGCGCTGGAGCCGCGATGGCAAGCAGCTCTATTTCATTTCCAGCCGCAACGAAATGATGACCGTCGACATGCGCGAGAAGGACGGAAGCATCGAGGTTGGCCATGCAGTCCGGCTCTTCTCCTATCGCCCCTCGGTTCGCATCTATCGTGTCGGCATGATCGACTACGATGTCAGTCCCGACGGCAAGCGCTTCCTTCTGGTCGTCGCTGCCGACGAAAACAATCGTCCTCTTACCGTTCTCCAGAACTGGACCAGTATCCTTCCCGCCCGTCCCTAAGTTAAAGGTAACATCACACCACTTTCTCTAGCACTGGCCAAGTGGCATTATTGTGCACGGACAGTTGCCTTCTCGGAAGTTATCCTCGGCCCCAATTTGTCCGGCGGCAAATCGCCAACTCATTGAGCCCGCATGCGTTGATCGGACATTTGGATTGTTTCTGAATGTGCTCTTACTCTCCCAAATCTGGGAGCGACCCCTCGGAATCTTCCCTAAACACTGCGCGGTTCTTCGTGGCTAATTGCATTCTCGCGATTGTTCCGAATACGTTTTTCAATATGCACCCGGTCACGAAAAAATGCCCACTCCGCACTTGGCTGTGACCAACTTTTTCAGTGTAGAATGGCGCCCAAATGCCACTATCCCCCGGCGTCCGGTTGGGACCCTACGAGATCCTGGCTGCCATCGGCGCGGGCGGGATGGGAGAAGTCTACCGCGCAAAAGATACGCGGCTCGACCGCACAGTAGCCATAAAAATCCTCCCAGCGCACCTCTCTTCCGATCGTGTCCGCAAGCAACGTTTCGAACGCGAAGCCAAAACCATTTCCAGCCTGAATCATCCCCACATTTGCGTGCTCTATGACGTTGGGCAAGAGAACGGGATCGATTACCTGGTTATGGAGTGCGTCGAGGGCGAGTCGCTGGCACAGCGCCTGGAAAAAGGGGCGTTGCTGCCGGAACAAGTGCTGAAGTACGGGATGCAAATTGCGGATGCGCTCGACAAAGCCCACCGACAAGGAATCATCCACCGCGATCTGAAACCCGGCAACATCATGCTGGCAAACTCTGGCACGAAGCTGCTCGATTTCGGGCTGGCCAGAACGTCAGTCCAGCTGTCCAACGGCGCGACTCTGACGGCCGCGGTGACGGACGACGCTTCCGTGACACAGCAGGGCACCATCGTCGGAACCTTACGGTATATGTCACCCGAACAACTGGAAGGGAAAGAAGTGGACGGGCGGAGCGATATTTTTTCCTTTGGAGCCGTGCTCTACGAAATGGTGACTGGACAGCGCGCCTTTCCCGGCAAAAGCCAGTTCAGCGTGGCCTCGGCGATTCTGGGAAAGGAGCCTGTGGCCATCAGCACGTTGCAGCCCATGGCTCCTCCAGCGCTCGAGCGTGCAGTCAAGCGATGCCTCGCAAAAGAGCCGGACGACCGCTGGCAGGCGGCACGCGATTTGGAATTGGAGTTGAAATGGATTGCCGACAACAGTTCCCAAGGCCACACTCTCGGGGTTGGCACTGCGAGTGCAAACCCTGCGAGTTGGCGAAGAGAGCTGTTGTGGGGAGTGGTCGCCCTGTTTCTGGCGGCGGCCGCGGGCCTTACCGCTTGGAGTCTGAAGCCCTCCCCGGGACGCCCCGTGAGCCGCCTTACAATCACACTGCCGCAGGACCAACAATTGGTGTTGCTGGAAAACGGTCCGGCAATAGCTCTCTCTCCCGACGGGACGCGCCTCGCATATGTTGCTATCCGACGTGGCACTCAACAGATTTATTTGCGGGCCATGGATAGTTTGGATGCGAAGCCCATCTCCGGCACCGAAGGAGCTACCGATCCTTTCTTTTCTCCCGATGGACAGTGGCTCGGATTTTTCGCGGGCCAAAAGCTGAAAAAGATCTCAGTCAGCGGGGGAGCCGCGATCACATTGAGCGAGGTTGCACTCGCGAACGGGGCCAGTTGGAGCGACCTTGGAACGATTGCTTTCGCGCCCACAAATAACTCGGTTCTTTTGCAAGTACCGGACGCGGGGGGCCCATCGCAACCGCTGACTCGTTTCGAAAAAGGTGAGTTTAGCGACCGCTGGCCGGACTTTTTGCCTGGCGGCAAAGCTTTGCTTTTTGCTACCGGGGCCAACCCCGGTAATTGGACTCGCGCTAAGATCGTGGCCCACTCCAACGTGACGGGCGAGCGGCGCTACCTGGTCAAGGGGGGGACAAGCCCCCGCTACTCCTCCTCCGGCCACCTGGTTTATGCGCAGGGCGGAACTTTGGTGGCTTCCCCGTTCGACCCACAGCGTCTCTCGGTCCTGGGCCCGCCGGTCCCCGTCGTTGAAGGCGTTTTGCAATCCTCATCCGTTGGAGACAGCCAATTCAGCATTTCCTCGACAGGATCGCTAGTTTATGTTCCTGGCGGCGTGCAGTCCGCCCAACGCAGGCTGGTGTGGGTTAGTCGCAACGGAACAGAGCAGCCCTTGGCCGCTCCCCCGCGCGCTTATCGCCAGCCCCAGGCTTCCCCCGATGGACGTCGGGTTGCCGTAATCATTGACGAGCAGGATACACAGCTCTGGCTCTACGATTTCTCCGACGAAACCTTGAAGCGGCTTACGTTTGAGGGAAATCTGAATTCCAATCCAGCTTGGGCGCCCGATGGTAAACGCATAGCGTTTCAATCCGGCCCCGAGGGCTCCCTGAACCTTTTCTGGCGGCTGGCTGACGGCAGCGGAGGGTTGGAAAGACTGACCAACAGTGAAAACCTCCAATCCCCGAATTCCTGGTCCTCGGATGGGCAGCTGCTGGCGTTCATCGAAGTCAACCCTGCCACAGGCTATGACATTTGGGTGTTGCGCCTGAGCGATCGCACAGCGCAGCCTTTTCTCCAAACTCGGTTCAACGAGAGCGCGCCTCGCTTTTCTCCCGACTCGCACTTGCTGGCCTACGTATCGGATGAATCCGGCAGATATGAGGTTTACGTTCAGCCGTATCCGGGCCCTGGCGGCAAGTGGCAAATCTCAACCGAAGGTGGCACTGAGCCAGTGTGGAACCGCAATGGTCGGGAGCTGTTCTTTCGGAGCGGCGACAAGATGATGGCCGTTGACATTGCCACTCAGCCCCGCTTTTCTGCAGGTAGGCCTCGCGTGCTATTTGAGGGCCCTTACATTCCTACCCCTTACACGTTTCCCAACTACGACGTTTCTCCCGATGGCCAGCGTTTCCTGATGCTTAAGCCTAGCGACCAAGGGGCGCCTACGCAAATCATTGTTGTGCTCAACTGGTTTGAAGACCTGAAGCGCCGCGTCCCAACAGCGAGGAAGTAAGGACCTCGATCGAGAGATCGCGGGGGTGCCGGCCTCGCGCCTTGGGTCATTGGCTTTGTCTTTACCTACTCTTCTTGGTGCCGCCCATACCGCTAATCCTGCGCGTGTGGAGCAGCTATGGATTGACAGGACTCAGCCTTTTTAATAGCGTCGAAATCCGATGAACCGCAGCCAGCAGCCTGCCTTGACACTCTTTGCCGTCGGGATGATCGGCCTCGGCATCCTCGCTCTGATCTACGGCGATTTCGCGTTGGTCTGGCAACCCGTCGCCGCATGGGTTCCAGGCCGTACGATCCTCGCCTACGGTTCTGGCTTCCTCATGGTGCTGGGTGGTATTGGACTTCTTTTCACAACCACAGCGGCATGGTCGGCCCGCATCTTGTTCTCCTATCTCGTCGTCTGGGCTCTGCTGAAGGTACCCGCGCTGGTGGTTGCGCCGCAGATCGAAGCTGTCTGGCTCGGCTTTGGCGAACTGGCTGTGCTTCTCGCCGGAGGATGGGTTCTGTTTGCCCGACTCGCCGCGCTGCGAGACGGTTCGCCGTTCACTTTCCTCACGGGCGAGAAGGGTATTCGCCTTGCGCGCCTATTCTTTGCCGTTTCTCTCATCCCGATCGGACTCTCCCATCTCGTCTATGTCAAGGAGACCGTCGAGTTCGTACCAGCGTGGCTTCCTTATCGTGTGGGCTGGGCCTACCTCACCGGCGCCGGACAGATCGCCTGCGGCCTCGGTGTGCTGTTCTCCATCTTGCCCCGCATAGCCGTGTGGGCCGAAGCGGGCATGATCAGCGTGTTTACACTTCTCGTTTGGGCTCCTGCGATCCTCGCCGCCCCCAAAGCCCGGCTGCCGTGGACGGCCTTCTTCATCTCCTGGGCGATTGCCTCCGCCGCATGGGTCGTAGCCCAAAACATTGCACCGCAGCGCCCTGCCAAGCCATAGATTTGATCAGCGGGTGGGCGCCGTGTCGTTCGACGCAGTCGAAGGGCGGATTTTTTTCTTCTCCCTTTCTAATTTCCAATTTCTATTTTCTACTTGTTCTTGGTCCACAAATCCCAAAATAACTTCACAGTCGACGGCCCATGCCCGGCGTAGTGGTTGTTCGCGAAGGCAAGAATCCTTCGAATGCGCTTGTCGCTGACCAGCCGCCGCAGCAACTCCACCCATCTCCTCAAATCGTCCTGCCTGTCGATGATCGGTTTGTCCCACGTCTTCGTCTGTTTTTCGATGCCTTTTCGGTCTCCCAGCCATCGCACGTAGCTAAAGTCCGCGGTGACCAGGTCAAACTGCTCTTTCCTCTCCCACGGCCTTGGCACAAACGACGTGTCGTTCAGCACCAGCGCGGTGTTGTATTCCCGCAGCACGTCCGCGAACCTGGCATCCAGCCAGCTCTTGTTTCGAATCTCCACCGCAAACCTGCAGCTGGACATACCCTGTACCCGCTTTAGAAAAAATCGTAGCCGCGGAAGAAATTCCGCGATGCTGTTGAACGCGTATTGGTCGAAGTGCGGAAACTGCAGGAGCATCGGGCCGAGCTTCTCGCGGAGCAGCTCCATCCGCGTAACGAACTCATCGGTCTCCGCTTCACAGTCCAGTAGCACCTTTTCGTGCGTGATGATTTGCGGAATTTTTACGGCAAATGGAAAATCCGCCGGCGTCTTCTCATACCATCCAGTTACCGTGGAGGCGCTGGGCGTGCCGTAGAATGTGCTATCTACCTCCACCGTGCTGAACTGCGTTGCGTAGTAGGAAAGGAACTCGCGTGGCTTCATCCCGGCGGGATAGAAATTGCCTTCCCATCCCGAAGCCGTGAACGATGACGTGCCGAGATAGATTCCCGGTTCGGAGTACGGCCTCTCGACACCGAGCGAGCTGGCGGGTTTGTTACCCTGATCCAGCTTCTCCATCGGAAAAAGCGTCGGCGTGCGAATTGCTCCGATTTTTGGGCGTTTCGGTGCCACGGCTTGGAGAGCCTAGCACTCGCACTCTTTGTGTGGCAACGCGCCGGTCGGAGTGGCGATGCCAAGTGCTTGATTCGCCGATGTAATTATTCTCGTGCTAGACTACCGCGCAATTCAGCAGTCTATTTGCAATAGCGAATTCTACTGTCTACTGAGGTGAGCCTCTTGCGCAGCTCTCTTCGACACCTGCTTTTCATCCTCACGGTTATTCTGTTTTCGACCCCATCGCCCGGAAAGCAAATCTCCCAACAGCAGGCGGCTCTCGTTCGCTCCATTGATGAACAAGGGCAAGCGCCGGTTGCGCTGCTCGAACGAATCGTCAACATCAATTCGGGAACCTTCAACACGGCTGGTGTCCTTGAGGTCGGCAAGGCGCTCGAGCACGAGTTTCAGGCTCTCGGCTTTACCGTCCAATGGGTCCCCATGGATACCGTGAAGCGCGCTCCCTCTCTCATCGCCGAACACAAGGGCCATCGCGGCAAGCGCGTGCTGCTCATCGGGCACATGGATACCGTCTTCGAGCCCTCCAGCCCGTTTCAGAAATTTGTGCGTGACGGCGATACCGCTGTTGGCCCGGGGACGGGCGATATGAAGGGTGGAATTGTTGTCATTCTCTCCGCCCTGAAGGCCCTCAAGAGCGTAGGCGCTCTGGACGCTGCAACGATCACCGTTTTTCTAACCGGTGACGAAGAATCGGTTGGTGACCCGCCGGAAATGGCGCGAAAAGCGCTGGTCGCCGCAGCCAAAAACAGCGACGCCGTGTTGTCTTTTGAGCCCGAGATTAGCCAAGGGGGCAAAGACTATGCCGTCACTGCCCGCCGGGGCTCAACCTTTTGGGATTTGCGTGTCCAGGCCAAATCCGGTCACTCCAGTCAGATCTTTTCTTCCGCAATGGGAGATGGCGCTATTTTTGAGCTGAGCCGGATTCTGTCGCAGTTTCACGACACCCTGCGTGAGCCCAACATGACCTATAGCGTCGGCATGGCCCTTGGCGGCTCCAATATAAAAGTCGAATCGAGCGGCGAAGCTTCCGTCTTCGGGAAGGCGAATATCGTGCCGGGCGAAGCCCGCGCCAGTGGGGATATTCGGGCGCTCTACCCGGAGCAACTTGCCCATGCGAAGGAAAAGATGCAAGCGATCGTGGCGCGAAGCCTGCCCGGAACCAATGCCGAAATTCGATTTACGGACGACTACCCGCCGATGCAACCAACTCCTGGCAACCTCGCTCTTTTGGCAAAATTGAACGAAGCGAATCGCGCGCTGGGCGTGCCGGCAATGGAAGCCATGGACCCCATGTCGCGTGGTGCCGGCGACGCCTCGTTCGTTGCTCCTTTTGCCGACGTTCTGGATGGTATCGGCGCTCCCGGAGCAGGTTTTCACGCTCCGGGCGAAAGCGTGGACCTTTCTCGCCTGCCGCTGCAAAGCAAACGTGCCGCGCTCTTGGTCTATAGCCTGATTCAATAGGCGCGTGGCCGCGCCGTACTTCCGAAAAGCGCTCTTGCTCTAGTCTCTTTTCTAAATTCTCTATTTTAGTTAGCCGCTGTTTTAAACGCGACCCGGGCAGGAGAAGCGTACCTGCAAGAGATCTAGACCGCGCCGGCTGCTTTTCCCTTGAGGAATTTGGTGTCGGCAGCGAGGCCAAAGCCTTCCAGCACGTTGGCTTGCACCTGCTTCGCGACGGCGTTGATCTCGTCGACACCGAAATTCTGGGGGCTGACGAAATACCTCAACTGCCTCTCTCCCGCGGGAGTCTCGATAATGCGCAGAACCGCGTCCGCGACTTCCTGCGCATTGCCGGCCGTGGAGGAAAGTGCGCCGTTGATCTTGGCAGGAAACTCCCTGGCAGGTCCATAGGTATCGGTGCGACCCTGGTCGGCCGCCGTAACGGTATTGCCGAAAACAGAAGTCTCATATTGACCGGGTTGGAGAATCACGGACTCAATCCCTTGCGCGGCAAGTTCGTAGCTATAAGCCTCGGCCAGCGCCTCCAATGCAAATTTGCTGGCGCAGTAGAAACCCGCGGAAGGAAGAACCAAGCGGCCGGCGCCGCTGCTGACGTGCATCAGCATGCCGCTGCGTTGGCGCCGCATGTGCGGCAGCACCGCGCGATCTACGCGCACTGGGCCAAGAAAATTCGTGTCCATCAGGCGCTGCGCTTGTTCAGTGGTGACCGCTTCCTCCAGCCCGGAAAGGTAGTAACCGGCATTGTTGATGGCCACGTCGATGCGGCCGGCTTTGGCGACGGCGGCATCCACAGCCCGCTCCACGGAAGCATCGTTGGTCACGTCCAGCTCAAGGATATGAATGGGCAGGGAATCCTTTTCCGCAAGCGCGCGAATCTCGGAGGCATTCTTGGCATTGCGGCCTCCGGGGTCGCGCATCGTCGCGAAAACGGTGTGCCCTTTACGAGCCAGGGTTTCCGTGAACAGCCTGCCAAAGCCGGTGCTGGAACCGGTGATGAGAACCACTTGCTTGGAATTCATGATCGTCCCTCCTTATGGCAATACAGTGGACCAGTTTGATGCCCGAAGCAATATGAGGTTATAAAAATGAATTCAACAGATTGGCGGGTCGGGTCGTTCTCTTTTCCCTTTTCTGATTTCTATTCTCTGATCGCCGCAAAAGGGTTCTCAATGAGAAGTCCGGCAACTTTCTGCCCCGGGTTCAAATCTTCCGACAGCAGCCGTATCGCGCCACTCTTGGCGGCCGCGGCCATGATAAGCGCATCCCAGAAGCCGATCCGCGATTCGTCTTCGATTCGAAATGCCGCCGAAAGCTCAGCTGGGGTCGTTTCCACGCACCACAGGGAATAAGTGCTGACCACCAGGCGCGCCGAATCCTTCGGCAGTGGAGTGCGGATCTTCCGGGTTACATTCACATAGAATTCCTGCAAGACCTGCATGCTCAAAACGCCCGCGCGCTCGCTCCAAAGCTCGCGCAAAATTTTCTTGGCCGTCGTATGCTTCGATTTTGCATCTACATCGTGAGCGTAAATCAACAAATTGGTATCTACGAAGGTCTTACCGTTCATGCAGTTCTTCCCGGCTGGCCGGCCCGCGGCCTCCCAAGTGAAATCCTTCTTCGAGGAGCGCCACCGCCTGGCGCTCCGCTCGTTCGTAGGCTTCTTCTTCGCCTACCAGGATTTCAATTTGCTGCGCCAGCAGTCCGCTGATGGAAGTCTCCCGCCGGGCCGCGACAATCTTGGCCTTGCGAATCGTCTGGCGGTCCAGGCTAATGGTCAGATTCTGTTTCATACCCTCCCCTCAATCCGGAACACGTGCTACACGTGTTACACGCAAAATACGTATAACACGGGAGACGCGTAAGCGCAACAGACTCTTCTCTTTTCCTGGCCTCCACTTGTTCATTGACAGGAACGGTACTTATAAGGTAATATGAGTCGTGACCGTCAGTCACAATCCCCAGCACGCCCCTCTGTCTCGTCACTGCGGCGAAAAACCCGCCATGGCAACGTTCAAACGCTTCCCGGATCTAAGTCCTTCAGATGTAACACTTATGAACTCCTCCGCCAAGTCTTGTAAACAAAAGACTTACCTGGAAGCTAAACCGTTTAGATGCAACACTTACAAAAAAACAGGGGGGAGCTGACTACCTCACGCCACGCACTTCGCGGCGTGCTTACCGGCAATTCCCATTCTGGAACGAATTCGCGTCTGGGGGGATCGTCGATGAGGCTACACCCGACAGTTCACTTCAACTCTAGCGAGGGTCTAATTCCCAACGGTGAGTTCGATAGTGGAGGAAGCCGGGATGCGCGCGCCGCCCATCGGGGACTGGTCGATCACCGCGCCGTGCGGCCACTGTGGTGCGGTCACGTAATTCACTTTGCGCCGCATTTGCGCCACGTCGAGCCGGTGCTGCGCGTCAACCTCATTCAGTCCGATCAAATGCGGCATGACGTAGGCCACGTCGTGCGGTCCCTGAGAGACGAGCACATCCACGCGCGGCGTCGCCGCTCCCGCGCCCGGTTTGGGATTTTGAATGACCACCGTATCCATCGGCTCCGCGGGCATCGTCACCGCGGAAACTTCGCCTACCTGCAATCCCGCGCGCAGCAGCTCGATCCTCGATACGCGCAGGGAATTGCCTTCCAGCAGCGGAATCTGCAATTGCCGCTGCCCCAGGCTCAGCACCACATGCGCTTGTTGCGAAACCTTCATCAGCAGGCCCGACGGGGGAGTTTGCCGCACGACCACGTTGATCGGTTGGTCGCTGTAAATGCGGTCCGCCACGCGCAGTACCAATCCTCGCGCCTGCAGCTCCTGGCTGGCCTCGGAAACATTTTTGCCCACCAGGTTGGGCATGGTCACTTCGCGCCCGTGAATCGCAATGCGCATCGCCGTGATGGCGCTCAAAAACGCCGCCGACGCCAGGATGAAGATCAGGAACATCATCCGGCCCAGCCACTCAAGTCTTTCGCGCAGGTTCATACAAGAAAGAGTCTACCGTCATCAGTGGATAGTGAACAGTCCGTACTCTGGGGGATGCTGAGTTTGTTGAATATCGCTCTTCGGGCCCGAAGTCGTCGCTGCAGGGATCGCGGCGTCAACACAAACGCAAATCGCTCGCTTTTTTCCAGTCACCAGTCACGAGTCACCAGTCACCAATCGCCACTTCCCATTCACCGCCGCATCTCACTTCTTCAACGGTGGCGCCGGATAATCCGGCAACTTGTCCTTGCTGGTGTCCGCGCGCTTCACTTCCAGCTCACCGAACAAAAGCGACGGCGAAATGATCGTGCTTGGTGCGCCGCCGCCGCGATTGCTTACCAGTGGGTCGTTGCCCACGGCGATCAAGTCGTTGCGAATCGCGCGAATATCCAGCTCATTGAAAACGGCGCCGCGCACCAGTTCCTCGTGGCCGTCTTTCGCGTACACGCGATAAAGCAGCCGCGGCGAATTTCCTGCGCCGAGCGTGTCCACGCGATAGCCGAACGGCTGGCCCTGATCTTTCACCATCTGAATAACTTTTTGCTTCAGCGCATCGGGTGTCTGCGCTTCCGAACTTTTCACCAGCAGCACGCCGAGGCTCGGCCCGGGGAGAGATCCCGGCGCCGCGCGGCCATGCCCGTCCGAAACAGGGAAGTCGCGAATAGGCTGGCGGCCCAGCAAATAATTCGTCAGCACGCCGTTCTCGACGACGTTGACGGCATGGGACTTCACGCCTTCGCTGTCCACCGCGTAATTCCCGACGAGGCTCTTGCCTTGAAAATCTTTCATCGTCGGATCATCCACAAGCGTCAGGAAGGCCGGCAACACGCGCGTCTTGTAGCTCGTCGCAAATGCTCCCGTCGTGCGATTCGGTTTTCCGATTTGCGGTTTTCGTCCCAGCACATTTTGCCCGACGAGTGAAGCGACGATGTCGTTGGCGGCGTCCGCGGCAAACAGCACCGGCCCGCGATAATCCTCGTCGACGATCGGCGCTTGCCGCAAAGCCACCACGGTATCCAGCATTTTCTTCGCGTCGCTCATCAGCGCAGCGCGCGTGGGAAGTTCATCCTGCCGTTCCACCATGTACGCCGGACTGCGGCCCAGACGCATGCCATCCGCGGCTTGCGCCGAGCTATTCAATTGCACGCTGCAGAACGTTTTTCCATTGCGCGTCACGGTGCCTTCGGAATTTACGAGGTACACGTTGACGGCGGAAAAACGCGCAGACGCGGTCACCGATTGCACGTCGGGATACTGCTGATACAAATTCGTGACTTCTTCGAGAGTTTTTTTCCACGCGGCTTCGTCCACTTTCAGAGTTACAGTTGGTTCGACCGCGATGACTGCGGGAGCTTTTGCGAAATCATCGACGGGACTGGGATCCGCGCTGAATTGTTTCAGGGCGGCCTGTTTCTCCGCGAGCGCCTGCCCGGCGGCTTTGTACGCATCATCGGTGGCCAGCCAGATCTGGTGGCGCAGCGCGATGGGATCATTGTCGAGAGGGAGAATGGTGGTTTCGCCCTGGCCGCGGCCGAAATAGCTGTCGAGTTTGTAATCGCCGATTCGAACGACGACGCGCAAAACGCGGACGTGGACGTGCTGATTTTCGCGCAGGGCGCCGAACGCGGCCTCCGCGCCAAAGTCGTCCACTTCGTCGACGCGGTATTGAATGAAATAGGGCGGCTGGACTTTATCCATCTTGAGCTGGGCTTTCGAACGATCGAGTTCGGTGAGCAGCGCTTCAAGAAGCCCATCGCCTTTGGCGGCTTCGTGCGCCGCGGCCATGGCGACGTCCGGAGCGGGTTGCGCGCTGTCCGCCGCGCGAGTGGCTGGTGCGTGCAGCAAAAATAAAGTGGAGGCAAGAAATCCCGCAATCATTCGAATGAGACGATGCGAGGCGGTGGATGCGGGCATGATTTTCATGGCTTCACCGCCGGTTTCGCGGAAGCATCTTTGGCAGCGCCACTGTCTTCGAATCCGGGCGGCGGCAAAAGCGGCGGACGCTCATGCTCATGCGCGCGCTTCTGAACTTCCATTTCGGAGAAAAGCATTGCCGGTGCCACCGCCGCGACGGGAACCTGGCCGCTCTCGGCACCGCAAACGCCGTTGAAGACGTGCTGCTGATCGCCGGTGGTGAGAATGCGCGTCAGCGCAGCGAGCGGAGTGCCAACGATGTCCACGCCGCGAACCAATTCGTCGGGTCGGCCGTCGGCGTAAACTTTGTAAACGATTACCGGCAAAACCTGGAAGGCTTGCGGGAGCGAGCGCGTGGTGAGCGTGAAGCCGCCCTGAATATCGTCAAAATACAAACCGTAGGGCTTGCCCTGTTTTTTTGCCTCATCGATGAGTTTTTGGCGCAGTTGCGCTTCGGGGACGGTTTGCGAGGAACTGACGATCAAATTGCCCTGGCGTCCGGTGGGCATAAGGCCCGGCTGATTGCGCCCGTGGCCGTTCGAATTGCTGAAATCCTTGACGGGCATACGGGACATCAGGAAATTTTTCAGCACGCCGTCTTGAATAACGTCCACGCGGCGCGAGGGTTCGCCCTCGTTGTCGTAGGCGTAGGCTCCCGCGAGTTTGACCCCGCCAATTTCCTGCGTGGTCGGATCATCGATGACGCTGAGGAATTTCGGCAGAACTTCCTGACCAACTTTCTTCGTGAAGGTCTGTCCTTCCTCTTCGTCCTTTTGACGATGGCCCTCGAGGCGGTGGCCGAGCACTTCATGAAAAAAGACCGCGGCAGCGCGACCGCTCAAAAGCGCGGGACCGTCGTAGGGCTCGGCGACGGGGGCTTTGCGCAACGCGCTTAGATCCGCAGCCATCTTGTCGATCTTGGCGATCAATTCTGTCTCGCTGGGAAGGCCGCCCGCGGAGGGCGCCTGAAATGTTTCGACACGCAATAAATCCATGCCGTCGTCGGCGCGCGTCTGCGCTTCAATCACCAGGCGCGCGGACGCGCTGGGAGTGGTGATGGCGCTGCCTTCACTGGAAACCATGCGCGACTTGGAGTTCTGGACCTGCAGGACCACAGTTGCGTTGTAGACTTCCGGAAATTTCCGGAAAGCGGCGGAGAGACGCTTGATTTCAGCTTCCCAGGCGGCGCGATCCAGCGCCGGCGATGACGGAATCTCGCCGAGGTGCGTTTGCGGCTTTTCCTTGGAGAAGTCCGGGGATTTGTCTTCTTCCTCGGCGCGGACTGCCGTGTCGGTTTTCACATTCAATAAGGAAGGAACAGCGCGCTTGTACTCGCGATCGGTAAGTTCCCACAGGACACGCGCGAGAGCGTCCTGGTCATTGCCGAGCGGAAGAGCGCCGGAAGTGACGCCGCTGGGCCGGCTTTGACCGTGAGTATTATCAAGATCGGGCGTGCCAACACGCATGGTCACGTCGGCGGTACGACGCTGGGCAGAGACGCTGTTCAACAGACTGCCGAATGCGCTAACGAGAACGACGAAATCCTGGTCGTAAACGGTGTAAGAGAGGAAGTACGGGGGCTGCTCAGATTTGCCCAGATCCGTGGTGGCGCGTGCGAGTTCGCCCTGCATGGCTTTGAGGACGGGATCGGTGGAGGGAGACTCCGCGGACGTCTTGGCCGCCGGCTTGTCGCTCTCCGCGAAAACCGCGGGCGCGCCGGTGAGTTGCGCGGCGAGCGTCCAGGATGCGGCAAGGCGCAAGAGTTTGGCGGCGCGGGAGGGGGTATGCACGCGCGTTCGAACGGCTTCAGAAATGGTCATGAAAAATGAGCTCCCAATGTCGTGGTCAGTTCAAGTGTGTTGCAACGCAAGCAAGTAGCGTAGAAATCGAGTATGCCCTAGCAATTGGCGGCATGCAAATCAGGTGTTGCCAAAGCGTTCACCTGTTCTTAATCGTGCACCATTGGCGAATTCCGATGCGGAGACTTGTTTGCGTCCCTCCAGTTTGACGCTGGAAAGGCGCAAAACGGTTGTGTGCCCGCAGACAACTTGCAAGCTATCTTTTTCAAGGAGCAATGTACCGGGCGGAATGTTTTTTATCCCCTGTGACCCGGACTTCAGTTCCTCAGACGCTGGCTCCCTTTCTTTAGACACCGACTCGCCCAAGAGGTGGCAGGTCTGGTTGCGAAAAGTAGTGAACGCGCCGGGCCAGGGGGCGAAGCCGCGCATACGGTTGAAGATTTCGCGGGCCGGGCGGTTCCAGTCGATGCGGCCGTCCTCTCTTTTCAGAATGGGAGCCATGGTGGCCGCGGAATGATTTTGCGGTTGGGGCAGGACGGTTCCGGCGGCGAGGCCGCGCAAGGTTTCCGCCATGAGCGGCGCGCCGAGTTCGGAAAGGCGAGTGGTGAGTTCAGGCGCGGTTTCGTTTGCGCCGATTGCGATTTCGCGTTGCAAAAGCGTTTCACCGGTGTCCATGCCGGCATCGATGCGCATGGTAGTGACGCCGGTTTTCGTTTCACCGTTGACGATGGCCCAGTTAATGGGTGCGGCGCCTCGGTATTTGGGGAGCAGGGAAGCATGGAGATTGATCCAGCCGTGCCTGGGAATGGGAAGCAGGCGCGCGGGAATGATCTGGCCGTAGGCGATGATGACGATGGCGTCCGGGGAGTAACCGCTCAAGAGCTCCTGGACTCCTGGGGCGCGAATTTTCTCGGGTTGGTGGACCGGGAGATTTTCTGCAAGCGCGATTTGTTTAACGGGGGAAAAGGAGACTTCCTGGCCGCGGCCGCTGGGGCGGTCGGGCTGGGTGATGACGGCGAGAATCTCGAAGTCAGGTTGCGCGAGGAAGTGTTTGAGAGTGGGAACGGCGAATTGGGGTGTGCCGCAGAAGAGTAAGCGCACGAGATTAATCCGATGAAACGAATTGATCCGTAGAGTTAGAACGGCGCGTTTCGGGTAGAGCTAAAGGAGCGGCCCGCCTCAGAAGGCGGACCCTACAAGGAATGTGGATCAGCGCATGTTGCTCCATGAGAGCCAACGCGGGTAAGACTACCACTCGCCGAGTTTCCGGAGCTTTTTGATTTTGCGCTTGATGAGGTCGCGTTTGAGCATACTGAGGTGCTGGAGAAAGAGGATGCCGTTCAGGTGATCGATTTCGTGGCAGAAAGCGCGAGCGAGAAGATTTTCGCCGCGAATCTCGAAGGGTTCGCCTTTGGCGTTTTGTGCCTTGATGGTTACAAATTGCGGGCGCATGACATAGCCGCGGAAGCCGGGAATGGAGAGGCAACCTTCCTCTTCGCGGACTTCACCTTCGGCGTGAATGATTTCCGGATTGGCAAGGACGATTTTGGCTTCGGGGTTTTTTCCGGCGGTGACGTCGACGACGGCGAGGCGAAGGCTCAAACCAATTTGCGGCGCGGCGAGACCGACGCCTTGCGCGGCGTACATGGACGCGAACATATCCTCGGCGAGCTGCTCGAGGTCAGCGTCAAATTTTTTTACGGATGCGCCGGGCTTTTCAAGGATGGGATCGCCGAATTTGACGATGGGATAAATCTTCACCGGCTTGGCCGGTGTTTCCGGGGCGGCGACCGCGGCCGTTTCCTGTGCCGCGGAACTGGCCGCGGGCAATGTTTTAGAACTCGTCGATTTGTCGGGCATAGTGGTCGAAATTCCGCCGCGTCTCGGCGAGGGAGTCTCCTCCAAATTTTTGCAGAAAAGCATCGGCTAACACAAGGGCGACCATTGCTTCTCCGGCAACACCGGCGGCGGGGACCACGCACCAGTCGGAGCGCTCGTAGGCGGCCTGGACGGGTTCCTTGGTGACCATATCGGCGGTGCCGAGTGCGCGGCGAAGCGTGGAAATGGGTTTCAAATAGCCGCGGACGATGACGTCTTCGCCGTTGGTGATGCCGCCTTCGAGGCCGCCGGCGCGATTGGAAGAGCGGTGAAAGCGGCGGGCGGACTTATCGTACGAGATTTCGTCCTGAACTTCGCTGCCGTAAGAGCCTGCGGCGGTCACACCTGCGCCGATTTCGACGCCTTTGACGGCTTGAATACTCATGACGGCCTGGGCGAGCTTGCCATCGAGTTTTTCGTCCCACTGGGCGTGGCTGCCGAGGCCGACGGGAATGTTGTGGGCGACGACTTCGAAAATTCCGCCGACGGTGTCGCCGGCTTTGAGGGCTGCATCCACTTCGGCTTTCATTTTTTCTTCGGTCGCGGGATCCACGCAGCGCAGGGGGGATTCCAGATTGCCGCTGATGTTGCGAATTTGTTCCCAGGTTGCGGCGCGATCGAGTTTTATATGGCCCACTTGGATAGTGTGGCTGGCGATTTCCGCACCAAGTTCGCGGAGAAATAATTTTGCGAAGGCACCGGCGGCTACGCGGGCAGCGGTTTCGCGGGCGGAGGCGCGCTCGAGGATGTAGCGGGCGTCGTGGTAATTAAATTTTTGCGAGCCTGCGAGATCGGCGTGGCCCGGACGCGGGGCGACGAGTTTTTTTGTGCCGGGATCGTCTTCGGAAGCCTCGACGGGGAGGATTTTTTCCCAGTTGGACCAATCGCGGTTTTCAATGCGCAGGGCGACGGGCGCGCCGATGGTTTTTCCATGACGCACGCCGGCAAAAATCTCGGCGCGGTCCTTTTCGATTTTCTGGCGGCCGCCGCGTCCATAGCCGAGCTGGCGGCGGTGCAGCTCCTGATTGATGAAGTCGACGTCAATGGGGAGTTGCGCGGGCAGGCCGGAGACGAACGCGAGGAGCGCTTGTCCGTGCGATTCACCGGCAGTATAGAAACGCAGCATTGCTCTCCGCGCCTTCTCGGCAGCCCATTGTTGCTGTCGTAAAAACAATCAGTGTAACGGCAGCGTTGCTGCCCGTCCAGTTGCAAGGAGGGCAAGCAGCGGGTCAGTTTCCGATTAGCGCTGCGTTTATGACTTGGAGCAGAATCGTCGGCTAATTTGCAGAATCTATTGAACATAAATAGAGAAACTCAGAATACTTATGCAAAGAGCGATAAGTCCATAAATGAATGGCCTCTCTTTGGCTAGCGAGATGCACGCAAGTACAAACGAAATTAAGACGGCTAAGCCGCCTAAACCAACCATTCTAATGGCCAACGCTGACTCGGGTCGCCACATACCGCGCCGATGGAGATAATAAATAGTTGAGACCGAACCAGAGCTGTGCCTACGGTAACCAACATTGACAGAAAGCTCCATCGATGCTTTGCGACGAATTTCATTGTTTCCCCGCTTGGTAGCTCCTTAGTGACACGCGTTCGTAGTCTTGCGAATAGTATCGCAAACTCGATGCCAAACTCCCGATTAGTCAATCACGAGTTGAGACGCATCACTCGACGGATCCAGAAGGTTCGCCCCATGGTTTGTTGCAACGAGGAAAGGTCGCAGGGCGGTTTCCGATTAGCGCTAATCGGGAGTTGGCCCGGAGCGGCTCTATTTTTGCTTGTGGAGTCCCAGAGTTAAAAAATGTTCCTTGAAGTCAGGATAAGAGCAGAGCCTTTGAGCTACCTCAGGTAAACTTCTTTGAAGTGCCGTGAGAATCTCGATGGACTCAGGCTCCGACACATCCTGGCAGACCTTAACTGTCCTCCGACCTACCTTGCACTTCAGCGCCTCTCGTTCACCCTCTGAGCCCTCTGACCATTCTAGTTCACTGCATGCTTCGGTTTTGTATTCCTTCTTTCGCTCCCAGCCATGGATTTCCTTGCACAGGGTCATGCGTTGCGAGTCGAGGTCAACGATTTGCGTGACTGAAAGTTGGTAAATCAGTGCCAGAGCAGTGCTGACAAATCCCCAGATGAAGAGCACGTGAAACAAGGTAGAGATTTTCGTCCAAAAGCCGTAAACCCATATCACCCCAACCAAAAACACTGCGATTTCAAACAAAATCAAAAGCCAAGAACGTCTGGGAGGAATCGTCACACGAAGCATCCCTGAACTGGAAACAATGCGAATCCTTGTGCCAGCCTTAGAAGGTCCCATCAACCGCCTTTTCTTGGGGTACTGTAACGAAAAGGGGAACGCTACGCCACTTCACAATCCATTGTGCCTGGTAAGTCGGCTAACGGGAAACTGACGGACTAGACGACTGCAAGGCATAGTGAGGAACAGATACTGGAGTGCGGCGCTATTCGAAGCGCAGGGCGACTAAAGGGCTGACGCGGGTGGCGCGGCGGGCTGGGATCCAACAAGCCAGCAGCGCGACGACGAGCAGGAGAGTGGCGACGGCCGCGTAGGTGACGGGATCGCTGGGCGTTACGCCGTAGAACAGGTCGGAAAGCAGGCGTGTGCCGGCGAAGGCGGCAGCAAGGCCGACAACTACTCCGAGGCTGACGATACCAAAGCCCTGGCGAAGGACCATTTTCAGGATGTCGCGGGGCGTGGCACCGATGGCCATGCGGATGCCGATTTCGTGGGTACGCTGGACCGCGGCGTAGGAAGCGACGCTGTAAACGCCAACGACGGCGAGAATGAGACCGAGAAGGCCCATGGTGCCGGTTAATTGCGCGCCGAGGCGGTAGAGCAGGAAGCCGTTCACACCTTGCAGCGCCTGATCCATGGTTTGCAATTGCGAGACGGAGAGATTGGGAGCGAGATTGCGGATTTGTGATTGTAGTTGCATGGAAAGATTTTCCGGCGGGACGGAAGTGCGAAGGTGGAAGGTGCGCAGCGGTATGTAGGATTGATTCAGCGGCTGATAGAAGAACGGTGTGGGAGTTTCGACTACAGCCTTGTACTTGCCATCCTGAACGACGCCGACAACTTCCAGAAAGGGCCCGCTGGCGCCCTTGGTGCTGAAGCGTTTCCCGAGAGGATCCTGATCGGGCCAGAATTGTTTGGCCATGGTCTGGTTGATGATGGCCACTTTGGGCGAGTTTTCATCGTCGGCATCGGTGAATGTTCGGCCGCGGTGAACGGGAATACGCAAGGTATCGAAATAGGCGGGAGAGACCGTGTTGTTGTCCGCGATGGGGGGCTGCTGGCCGGCTTCCAGAGGATGACCTTCGACGGTGATCTGAGCGGAAGCGCTCATGACGCCCATGGGAACGGTGAAGGCCTGGGCGACGGAGACGACACCGGGAAGGGTGCGCAGGCGCGATTCGAGTTCGCGATAGAAGGCGCGGCCCTGAACTTCCTGATAGCCAACCTGCTGAACATCGAGAGAAAAATTGAGGACGTTGCTGGGATTGAAACCGAGATAAATGGTTTGCGCTTTGCCGAGGCTGCGAATGAAGAGGCCGGCGACGATGAGCAAAACCAATGAGCCAGCGACTTGCGCGACGACGAGCGAGCCGCGAGCGAATTGACGGCCGCGGCCATCGGAAGAGCCGCGGCCACCTTCGTGGAGGACGGAACTGACGTCGCGGCGGGCTACGCGCAGGGCGGGGAAGACTCCAACGATTACGCCGGTGAAGAGGGCTGCGCCGAGCGCGAAGAGATAGACGTGGGCGTCAGGCATGAAGTTGAATTGAATGGGTAAGTCCGTACCGAGAGAAAGAGTGCTGAGATAACGCATGGCCCAATAGGCGAGAAGCATGCCGCCGCCGGCGCCGAGAAAAGCGAGGAGCAAGCTTTCTGTGAGGTACTGGCGAACGAGGCGAGAGCGGCCGGCGCCGAGAGCGGCGCGGATGGCCATTTCCCGCTGGCGCGAAGTAGCGCGGACCAACAGGACGTTGGTGACGTTGAAGCAAGCGACGAGAAGAACGAGAGCGGCAAGGGCCATGAATGCGGCGGCGGTTGCGGGAAGGGAATTGTCGGGGTCAGGTTCGGGGCGAGCGAGCTTTTCCGGGAAGCCGAGGATGGAGATGCCCTTGTCGGTATCGGGATGCTGCTGCGCGATGCGCTGGGCAACGACATTGAGGGAAGACTGGGCTTGCTTCAGGCTGACGCCGGGCTTCAGGCGGACCATGAGAGAGAGCGAGCGGTCGGCGCGATGCGTCCAGGTGTCCTGGACGGGAGTTTCGTCGTGGGTGGTGATGATGGCGCTCAGGGGGATGTAAAGGTCGGAATCGACGATGGAATAGGTGCCGTGGAATTCCTTGGATGCGACACCGACGATGGTGACGGGGTGACGGTTGATCTCGACCTGCCTGCCGAGAATGTTTTTGTCGCCGGCGAAGCGCTTTTGCCAGTAAGAGTAACCGAGGACGAGGATGGGATCGGAGCCGGGAGTCTGGCCCTCGCTGGGAAGAAACAATCTGCCGAGTGCGGGCTGGACGCCAAGGACGGAGAAATAGTTGCCGGAGACGCGTGTGACGATGCAATGGTCACCGCGGTTGTCGGCGGAGAGGCCGGCGAGAGTAAGCCGGTAGGCGATGATGTCGGTGAAGGAAGCGGATTGATCGCGGAGCTCGACATAATCGGGGTAGGAGAATTTTTGCAGGGAATGATCGCCGGATTGCTGGAGGCTGAGGACAGCGAGCTGTTCGGCGGCGGGGACCGGCAAGGGACGCAAGATGAAGCCGTTAATGATGCTGAAGATGGAGGTGTTGACGGCGATGCCGAGGGAAAGCGTGACGACGGCGAGAGCAGCAAACCAGGGCGATGTGCGCAACGCGCGGAAGGCGTAGCGCAAATCCTGCCAGAAACTCTGCATGGGTGGCACCTCGAAGGATTTTTCCGAGAAGGATGAAGCAACTGCATTTCCTAAACGTGAAAGGTAGATATCTTATTGAAAATTTATGGGTTAGGAGAAATTGCAAGGGGCTGTAAAGTGATAGAGTGTGCGATTCCGGGACGGCCTTGTGGCGCAAGCGGACGGCTGGATGCGTCCAAGTCAGGCGGGGTTTCGAGGGGGACTTTCTACGAATTCGAGGCGATTGCCCCAGGGGTCTTCGGCGTGGAAGCGGCGAGTGCCTGGGATTGAATCGTCGTCGGAGACCTTGATGCCACGAGCGAGGAGAGCCTGACGGAGTTCATCGAGATCGCTGGTGAAGAACGCGGGATGAGCTTTTTTGGCGGGGCTGAAGTTTTGTTCGATGCCGACGTGAACTTGCTGGTTGCCGCACTGAAACCAGCATCCGCCGCGTGAGCGAAGCGACTCTGGCTTTTCGATCTCTTGCAGGCCAAGGAGCGAGCCATAGAATTCGCGAGCAGCGGCTTCGCAGCCTTGCGGAGCGGCGATCTGGATGTGATCGAACCTGGTGACGCGCACACTCATACTTGAACAGAATATCAGTATGCAGCGGCATGCGTCGCGCAACGGACGCAGGGAAATCGCTTACTTGACGTGCTGTTGCCGCACGGTTAGGCTTTCGTGCAGTAATGCTGTCGAGAAGTTCATCGCGGAAGGCCAACGCGAAAAGGGACTCGTGGCAGACACATCTTTCCAGGTAACTGGCGGAGAATCCAAGCAGGAACCTAGCCTATCGGTCATGGACTTGATGGTGGATACCGCCAAGGGAGCGGTGGCCAACGTACAAGACTACGCACTGTTATCCGGGCATGCGGTGGCCAACATCTTTACAAGCCCGCACTACTTTCAAGACACACTGGAACAGATGGATTTTATAGGCGCGGGATCGCTGCCGATTATTTTGTTGTCGGGTTTCTTCATCGGCGCGGTCATGGTTCTGCAAACGGGGTCGCAATTCGTGCGATTCGGACAGAGTTCGTTGACGGGGGATGTCGTCTCGATAGCGCTGGTGCGCGAACTGGGGCCGGCGTTTACAGGCTTGCTGGTAACGGGGCGGTGCGCGACGGGAATCGCGTCGGAGCTGGGGTCCATGCTGGTGACCGAGCAAGTGGACGCCATGCGAGCAATGGGGACGGATCCAAACCGCAAACTGGTGACGCCGCGAGTGATCGCGGCGATCCTGATGCTGCCGTTGTTGACGGCGATCATGGATTTTATCGGTCTGCTGGGTGGCTGCGCTTCATCGGTTTTTTCGCTGCGCCTGGGAGCGGTGGAATTCTGGCGGCGCGCGATTGATGCCCTGGATTTCGCGGACTTGATGCAGGGATTCACGAAGCCGGTGGTCTTCGGTTTCATTCTAGCGACTATCGGATGTTACAAGGGATTGACGGTACGAGGCGGCACGCAGGGTGTTGGGCGCGCGACGACGCAAGCGGCCGTGCTAGGTTCCGTGCTGATCATCGTGGCCGATGCATTCTTGACGAAACTAGCGCTGTACCTTGCCAACAAAGGTTTCTGACGAGAGAGATGCTGCCACCTGGCCGGCTGCCCCATCCATTCCGAAGAGAGAACGAGATTTCCCGCTATAATCGCAGGCGTGGCCGATAATGGCCGCGTCTATGCCCACACCTGGATCAACCGCGGCAATCACGTTTGAAGATGTACACATCGGATTCGAAGAAGGAGAGATCCTTCGAGGCGTATCGTTCTCCGTGCGCGAACGGGAGACGCTGGTCTTGCTGGGCGAGACCGGCACGGGGAAGACGCTTACCTTGAAAATGGCGGCAGGATTGCTGCGGCCGGCGCGAGGAAATGTGAGAGTTCTCGGCCAAGATATTTCACGGATGCCGGAGAAGGATTTGCTGGATTTTCGAAGGAAAGTTGGATTCGTTTTCCAGGAAGGCGCGCTGTTTGATTCGATGACGGTGGCCGACAACGTGGCTTACCGGCTGCACGAAGATCACGTTCCTGCGGAAGAGATAGAGCCGCGGGTCCTCGAGGTGCTGCGATTCGTCGAACTGGAAGACACGCTGGATCTGGTTCCTTCGGAACTGTCCGGAGGCATGAGGCGCCGGGTGTCCATCGCGCGGGCGCTGATCAACCATCCGCCCATCGTGCTGTACGACTCGCCGACCGCGGGACTCGATCCAGTGACATCGCAGACGATCATTACGCTGATCTTGCGGCTGAGGGACGTTTACGGAGTCACGGCGCTGATGGCGACGCCGCGCTTGCAAGACGGTTTTGGCCTGGCGAATTTTCATTTTGATGCAGAGAGCAAGCGAGTGGTGCAGAACAATCAAAACGGAAGTGCCGGAGGACCAGCGAAGGCACCGATCACGCGATTCCTGGTTTATCGTGACGGAGGAATCTATTTCGAAGGAGAACCGGCGGAGCTAGCAGGTTCCGCGGACCCGTACCTTAAGCGCTTTCTTGAGTAGTCTTGGGGTAGTCTGTTGGACAGGATGTCGGGAGGGAAGCAGCCATGGCGAGTAGAAAACAACTTACCTGGACGGAATTGCGGGTGGGACTGTTCGTGCTTGTCGGTTTGTTCGTGCTGGCCTCGGGCATCTTCTACGTCACCGGCTCGGGATTTCTGGGGCCCAAGTATACGTTGAAGACCTATCTCCCGGAGGTCTCGGGGCTAACGAATGGAGCACCGGTGCGGGTGGATGGCGTCGAAGTCGGCAACGTGGAAAATGTCCGGCTGTTGCCGCGGACACCCGGCAAGCCGCTGGAAAAAAACAAGAATATCGAAGTGGTGATGCGCGTGGACCGGCGATTCGAAAATGACATCCTCACGGATTCGGCCGCCAGTCTGGTAACCGAGGGTCTGCTGGGCAACCGCTACGTGAACATTACGCGCGGATTCACCGGGAAGCCCCTCAGCGACAAAGGCGTGATTCCCGGGGCGGAAGAAAAGGCCATGAAAGAGGTGGTAGAACGGAGCGCGGAAGTGCTGGGAAATCTTAACGCGCTCTCCGACGAAATCCGCGAGCTGATTCAAGGCGTGAAAGAAGGGAAGGGGTCGCTGGGGAAATTGCTGACCGATGAACAGGCGTACAACCATTTGAACGGGATTCTGGCGAAGAGCGAAGCCATGGTGACCAATGTTCAGGCCGGGCAAGGCACCTTGGGGAAACTGATCGCTTCGGACGAAATGTATTCGAAAGTGGATAAAGGCCTGGACAATGTAAATGTAATCCTGACGGACGTCCGGGCGCAGAAGGGAACGATCGGAAAGCTGCTGTATGACCCGTCGCTGTATGACCAGGCCAAGCAGGCACTGGCCAACGGGAACGCCACGCTGGATGACGTGCGAGCGGGAAAGGGCACGCTGGGCAAGCTGGTAACGGATGACACTCTCTACAACAAGATGCGTGACACCAGTTCGAACCTGGCGACGGCCACCGCCAAGCTGAATGAAAACACGAATACGGCGGGCAAGATTTTCTCCGACCCAAAGTTATATGACAACCTGACGCAGTTGACGGGTGACATGCGGCTGCTGATTTCGGATTTCCGCGCGAATCCGAAAAAGTTCCTGCACATCAAGGTCACGCTTTTCTAAAATACATGCGAGCGCTTTGCAGGAAGTGCCGTCTGTGTTGTAATGCGACAGTAACAATATGAGATTAATTTGATAATTTGAGCGGCTTCCCCTAAAGAGAATCATGGAAAATCAGGACGTAACGCAGAAGGCCTCGAGGACCGAGGCGTCGAAATCCACACTTCCGCAGCCAGGGAGGCCGGTGCCGAGCCGCGCGTATCCCGGGGCGCTCATCGTGGTGGAAGGCACCGACGGATCAGGCAAGAGCACGCAACTGTATTTGCTGAAGCGCTGGCTGGAAATCGGCGGGTACCGGCTGCATTTTACGGAATGGAATTCTTCGCCACTGGTGAAATCGGCGACGCGCCGCGGCAAACAACGGCGGCTGTTGACGCCGGCGACATTTTCGCTGCTGCATGCGGCGGATTTTGCGGACCGTTGCGAGCGGCAGATCATGCCGTTGCTGCAGGGCGACTACCTGGTGCTTGCGGATCGCTACATTTATACGGCGTTCGCGCGGGACGCGGCGCGCGGCTGCCCGCCTCGCTGGCTGCGAAACCTGTATCGTTTCGCGCCGATTCCGGACATCACGTTTTATTTTCGCGCGCCGCTGGATGTTGCCGTGCACCGCATACTGAGCGGGCGCCCGAAACTGAAATATTACGAAGCGGGGATGGATCTGGGGATGTCTTATGACCGCGCGGAGAGTTTTCGATTGTTTCAGGCGCGGATCCTGGAGGAGTACGACAAAATGGTGGACTCCGACAATTTCGTGGTACTCGACGGCACGCTGCCCGTGAATAAATTGCAAAAGCAGATGCGGGATATCGTGGCGTCCAAGATCGATTTGAAGCGATTCGCTCCGCGCGCGCAGGAGCCAGAGTGACCATGCCGGATCAGGACAAAGACAAAACTCCGGCGGCAGCGATTCCGGCCGAACTTCCGACGGCGTCCACCACAGTCCCAGCCAAAGCTGCAGCGGCCGTGGAAGAGGCTTCAGCACATTATTTTTTTGGTGAGCCGCTGGTGGGATTTGATCCCAGTGAAATTACGGGAAGCCTGGTGGTGATCGAGGGCATGGACGGTTCCGGCCGGTCGACGCAGATCGCCCTTCTGCAGGAATGGCTGGAATCCGAGGGCTTCGCGGTGCAGACGAGCGGGCTGCGGCGTTCGAATCTGGTGGGCCGCGACATCGATGAGCTGCTGGCGAAAAACGCGGTGACACGGCTTACACTGGCGCTGATGTATGCGACGGACTTCTTCGACCAGGTCGAACACCGCATTCTTCCCGCGCTACGTTCCGGCACGGTGGTTCTCGCCGACCGCTTTATTTTCACGTTGATCGCGCGAGGTGTGGTGCGTGGGATCAATCGCGACTATATGAGCGGACTTTACGCCATGGCGCTGCGACCGCATCTGACTTTTTGGCTTAACGTGCGGCCGGAGACGGCATTCGGGCGCGAATTCAAGAAGGCGCAGGCCATCAGCTATTGGGAAGCAGGGCGGGACATGTCCCTGTCTCACGATCTTTATTGGTCTTTTATCCGCTACCAGACGATGATCAAGCGTGAATTCGAAGTGATGGCCAAGCGGCACAGCTTCATCGAACTGGACGGCGAGGCCAGCGTTTCCACGGTGAACAAGCAGCTTCGCCAGCGCATCAGCGAACAGCTGGGAATCCGCAGCACGAAGTACACGCCTTCTGCGGCGCTTGCGCATCTCTGGCGGTAGATCCCTCAATGCCTGAGCCGGTTCACATTGCCGCCATCGACGCCGGCTCCAACGCGCTCCGCCTGTCCGTGGCGCGAGCATATTCGGCGCTCGATATCGAGCCGGTACATGACGAACGGTATTCGCTGCGTTTGGGTGAAGGCGTGTTTCTGCGCCACCGATTCAGCGAGGAAGTTTTCAAACGGACAGCGAAAGCCTTCCGCCACTTCCGTGAAGTGATGGATGAATTCGGAGTGACGCGTTATCGGGCTGTGGCTACGAGCGCGACGCGCGAAGCGCAAAATCGCAAGCCCTTTGTTCGCGCAATCAAGAAAAAATCAGGAATCGCGCTGGAAGTCATCAGCGCCGCGGAAGAGTCGCGGCTTGGAAGGGAAGCGGTGCTGGCAGCGTTTGGAGCGGAGGCGCCGAGGTGCATCGTCGATCTAGGGGGTGGGAGCCTGGAAATCAGCATCCTCCAGGACCACACCGTGGAGCAGGCGGCACAACTGCCGGTGGGTACCGTGCGGTTGATGACCACTTTGAATCTTCGCGGCGCGATTCGTCCGGCGCAGGGCGAGCAGGTGCGGCGCTACGTGCGCGCGCTGCTGGAGTCGAAATTGGCGCCACGGCCGAATCTCGGCGAAAGCATCGCCGTGGCGCTGGGAGGAAATGCTGAAACGCTGGCAAATGTGGCGCCGGGACCGCGGCAGCATGGGCTGCAGACGGTGGAACTTTCGCTCTTGCGCGAACGACTTCCGGACATTCTCAAGCGCAACGTGCGAGAACGGATGAAGGCGTATGCGGTGCGGCGCGACCGCGCCGACGTGATGGGCATTGCCGCCATCACCATCATCACTCTTGGACGATTCCTGAATCTGCGCACATTCGCGATACCCGGTGTTGGGGTGCGCGACGGAGTCCTGCAAGAGATTGCGCGCGAGGCATTTTCACGCAAAGAGCCGCACCACTACAATGTTGCCGCGCGGCAGCTCATTGTCGGAACACGCAGTTTTGCGCGGCGGCTCGGATACGACCCGCAGCATGCCGAGCATGTGCGGGAGCTGAGCATTCTGCTTTTCGATCAGTTGCAGGCGCTGCATCATCTTCCAGCGCAGGCCCGGGTGCTCCTGGAGGCCGGGGCGCTAATGCACGATACGGGGCACCTGGTGGGGGACCGCGGGCATCACAAGCATGGCGAGTATTTAGCGCTGAACGGCGACGTGCCGGGGCTGGAAGGGCGGGACCGCGCGATCGTCGCGGCTCTCGTGCGATACCATAATCGCAAGTCGGAACCGGCGCAGCATCACGCGGCTTATTCATCGTTGAACAACGCCGACCAGCGAATTACCAGGAGGCTGGCGGCGATTTTGCGGATTGCCGAGGCGCTCGATCATGCACACCGCCAGCGAGTGCTGAAAATTCGAGCTTCGTTTCAGCGCGGCACCGTCGGGTTGCAAGTGACCGCGCGAGGCGATGCAGCGGAAGACATGCGCGACGCGAGCCGCAGCGCGGAGTTGTTTGAGAAAGAGTTTCACGTGAGGGTTTATTTCCGGCAGGCGCCGGCAAGTTAAGAGTGAACAGTTGGCGGCGGGAGAACAAGGTTTCAACTACGGGCCCGGATCCCTGAGACGCTCGCTTTAAGATCGAGTTGAGAGGAAACCATGCAGCTCTACATCGTTCGCCACGGAATTGCGATCGACCGTGAAAATCCGAAGTGTCCGCCGGATGCGGAGCGGTACTTGACAGAAGAAGGCGTGGAGAAGACCAAGCAGGTGGCGAAGGGAGTGGCGGCGCTGGGGGCCACGGCAGAGTTGTTGCTCTCGAGTCCCTACACGCGGGCGACGCAGACCGCGGAGATTTTTGCCGGGGCTCTCGACTACGCGAAGCAGAAAATCCGCAGGACGGATTTGCTGCTTCCGGGGGCGGATCCCTCGTTCTTATTCCGCGAGCTGGCGAAGGATAAGCAGTACTCTTCCATCTTTCTGTTTGGCCACGCGCCGCAACTCGACGACATCATTGCCATGGCATTGGGCTCAAAGCATCACATCAGTTCACTGAAAAAGGCGGGTGTGGCGCTGGTCGAGTTGAAGCGCATCTCACCGCCGCTCGGCCAGCTGGCGTGGCTGGCGACACCGAAGCTGCTGCGGCGATCCGCGAAATAGTCGAGACATGTAAAGAGTTTTCAGCGCAGATTCCGCTGGGGAATGATTTGCTCAGTCGGAAGCGGCCGAAAACGCGGGGACCTGCGTCACTGGAAGGGTGACGACTTTTTCCGGCCGGGCGATGGGCTTTGCGATCAAGGGTATCTGCAGAAATTCTTCCAGCAAGTGCTTGCCGGCGGCGAGGCGGGCGGCGATTTGCACATCATCCACGAGGCCGGGAACGCGGAGAATGATGGCCTCGGAGGACTTTTCCGCGCGAAAACCGGCGCCGCTTTCCACTCCGCACTTGCGCATTGCGCGCGCAAAGCGCAGCAACCCCGCGAGCACTTGAACTTTCTTCTGCCGTTCCGCGGACAGCTTCGAAAAATGACCGCTCTCAGTGCTCGGTTCGGCTCCACGATGGTAGCGCACCGCGGAAGCCAGCAGTTCCCATTCTTCATTGGTCCAACCCGGAGGAAGCGCCAGACCGAGTAGAAACTTGCTGGCGCTTTTTTGCGGAGACTTGTTGCTGTGTGACTTGGCTACACCGTGCAAGCGCGCGGCGGCAAGCAAGATGCGGCGAAAAGTTGCATCGCTAAATGCGGATGCCGCGTTTGCCCGCCGGAAGGAGTCAAAGAGCGCGACCGCAATGCGAGAGATCTGTGAGGTTCGGCGCGGGCGCGGATCGATGGCACGCGCGGTCGCGCGCAGACGGGCCATGGTGGCTGCTTCGACCCGGCCGTTCGTCGGGAGACCAGAACGCCATTCGTGCCATAAACTGGTTTTGCCCAAGGTGAGCTGGCGATAGGTTTCAATGCGCTCGTGGTGTTCGCGCCCAATCGTTTCTTCCCAGGCTTTCCGCGAGTCTTCCGTTTCGACGGAATCGGATTCCTTCACGCTTGCGGCCAAGATATCGAGATCATGGATATCGCCGAGCAGGTCCTGGACGCGTTTGAGGTTTTCACTCCAGGCTGCGTAATGCTCTGGGAGCAGGGATTCGACGGTGTAACGGAAGCGCTTTACGCCAATGCGAAGCGCGTGCCAAGGCCTGGGCTTTTCCGTGCGCAGCGCCTTAGTGTGAAGATCCCGGGCGCGTTCGAATCGTTCGAGCGCCAGACATTCGGCGGCAAGACTGCCGACGGGGACGAGACGCGCGCGCTGGCGAAGTGTTCGCGCGAGGCGGTTCCAGGATTTTTCATCGAACTTGCTCGCAGCGCGGATGGCGGCGGCACGCAACGCAGGTTCGCTGGATTCGAATGCGGATTGTAGATGACCTCGAACGGCGTCGGTTTCAGGAGCGAGCTTTTTCACCCACTCGTTCATCACCTGCGCATCGCGAAGGGCTCCGAGACTGCGAAAGAGTTTGCGCCCGAGTTTGCGCATGGCCGGCCAGGCGGGATCGGGGTCTACCTCTTCCATCACGGCGGCCACGGAGCGGCAGCGCCGGATTGCGACACGGAGATCGTGGACGGCATCCGCGTCAGGGGACGAGCGGACATTTTTCAGCTCCACCAGGACGCGGTCCATCCAAAAGGGCAGACCGCGGTGCTCGGCTTGAGCCCCGGAAGCAAGGGGAGTGACAGTAGCCATCTACATCCTCAGAAAACCGTTCGATCGTCTCGTGGGCAAAGACCCCTGTCGAACGGGCCCTACAGGTTAACGCTTGAGTGCAACCAAGTCCAGTCGGTGGCCTGTTGATATCTTGAGCGGGCGGCGCGGGCGTGCTATTTTGGATTGCTGTCCCGGAGTGGCGGAACTGGCAGACGCGCTGGACTCAAAATCCAGTGGTACTTAGTACCGTGTGGGTTCGACCCCCTCCTCCGGGACCAACAACTGCTGAAAATAACGAGGTCTTTTGCCGGTACATTTTTTTTTCGCTTGCGCGATAATTCCCTCATCTTGTGGAAACGACGGACCTCCTAGCGCAGAAGCTGCGACCTCCGTGCAGGCCGATGAAAATTGGGTTTCCGATAAATCTTGATGCGCGATTGAGTTCTGGGGCATAGGGTAATTTTTTCACTGTCTGTCGTAGGAAACGAATCAAAATCCCCGTACCGGTACCAATCTAAACTGGTTCTGCAATTCCCCTAAAATCAAAAAAATGTTTGGCTTAGGCAGGTTGGCAGCGCATGTGCTTTCTCCAGAGGCGTTGTAAATCCGGTGCGGCCCACACCAACAAGGAGGAATTGTCCGATGTCACGTGGACACAGATATTTTTCTTCAATTTTGTTCTCGTGCCGCACACCCGCTAAACACTACGGGCGAGAGTTCAAGAGGCGAAACTCCGATGAGCAAAAGGAATATTGGACCTGGCGGCACAATCATCCCGACGACAAGCGGTAAGAACCACGTGGCAAGCTAATCCAGCCCAGCCCCACGCATTAAAGAGTCTGAAGGCCCGCCCATGAGCCCATTTTGCAAAACCATCTTTCCCCTTCGAGGCGAATCCACTCGCGAGTCGAGGCACGAGGAAGCGTGTACGTCTAATGGCGTTCCGCGGGTGAAGAAGATATTGCGCCGGTGCGCAATCTAAGCATGGGTGGTTTGTTCATCGAAACGCATGCACCCAAAACGCCGGGAGTATCGGCAAAGCTTCATTTCCTGGTCCAAGAAGGCCAGATAAGGGTTGACGCGGTTGTGCGGCATACGAATCCCGGCCGTGGTTTAGGACTAAGATTCACGGCCGTACACAATGATGACCGCCAGCGTCTGGCGGAATTGATGAGACGGCTTAGGCGTTCGTATTTATCCGGTTGACTTCCAGACCCAATTCTTCATTTTTCCCGTTGCGTCCAATGATTCCTTGCCGGCGCTAAATCCCGGTGTCAAAAACGGGCGAGAGGGGTATAAACTGGTGTGGTTTTTGTGGGCAAAGGGTATTTGCAGATGAAACGGATTGCTGTTTTCACGCTGCTGGCCGCCTTGAGTCTTGCGTGGTCGACACCGGCCACGGCTCAGCGCCTTGACATGGAACAAAGTGCGCGCAAGTCACAGAAGGATGCCAAGAAGCAACAAAAGATGTACAAGAAGGCGGACAAGAATCAGCAGAAAGCAATCAAGAAATACCAGAAGTCGCAAGAAAAGGCGCAACGGAAAGCGAACAAGCAGGCGAGTCAACGCGCCAAGCACACGGTATAAATCGGGATTCTTCCGGGTGCAATTCAAACGGCTGCGCCAACACCTCCATGCCGGCGTCCCGCAACACTCCACCACGAAATAATAGAGACGAAGCGTATTGAATCGGTTTAAGATTGGGTTCGCGAGAGTTATTCAATTTATCAGTGTGAGGGAACATGCTCCGTTTCAAGTCCGTATTTGTGCCGGCAACACTTGCCGCGGTCTCTTTTATCGCGCCTGCAGCCAGAGCTGGCGCCGCCGATAACGCGCTGAACTCTACGCTGAATCTGAACGAGGGCTGGCAGATTCAATCGTCTTGCGACGCGAAGGCCGCGGGGGAGCAAGTCTCGATGGCGGGGTTCGCGGCGACCGGATGGCACAAGACGACGGTGCCGAATACGGTGGTCGGCACATTGGTTGACGACAAGACTTATCCTGACCCGATGTTTGGACTGAATCTGAAAAAACTTCCGGGGATGGATCACCCGGATAAGACGTTTTTTGCGAATCAGGATATGCCGGAGGGGAGCCCGTTTCGGTGCTCGTGGTGGTGGCGGACGGAATTCACGCTGCGGCCGCCATCTACAGGGAATCATTTCTGGCTGCATTTTCCGGGCATCAATTACCGCGCGAACGTGTGGGTGAACGGCAAGAAAATCGCGGATGCCAAGGAAGTCGCCGGGACATTTCGGACTTTTGAGTTTGATGTGACTTCCGCGCTCAATTTGAACGGACCAAATGCGGTGGCGCTGGAGATCTTCGCGCCGGAAAAAAATGATCTGGGGATTACCTGGGTCGATTGGAATCCCACGCCTCCGGACAAGGACATGGGAATCTGGAAAGAGGTCACGCTGACGTCGAATGGCGCGGTGGCGCTGCGGAATGCTTTCGCCAGGTCCAAGCTCGACGCGAATTACAAAAGCGCGGAGTTGACACTGAGCGCGGACGCTCACAATCAGGCGGAAAAGCCGGTCAAAGGCGTGTTGGTGGCGGAAGTGGACGGCCAGACCTTGAAACAAACTGTGGAACTGGCGGCGGGCGAGACGAAGACGGTACGCTTCGAGGCAACGCAGTTTCCGAGCTTGAAGCTGGCCAGCCCAAAGCTCTGGTTGCCTTACACCATCGGAACGCCGAATTTGTACACTGCCGCTTTCCATTTCGAAGTGGATGGCGGGGCAAATGCTTCCGACCGGGCGGAGGTGACGTTTGGCATTCGCGAGGTAACTTCGGAGCTCACCGACAAGGGCCACCGCCTATTCAAAATCAATGGTCGTCCGATTCTGATTCGGGGCGCGGCATGGGCCCCAGACATGTTCCTTCGTCCGATGTCCCAGAAACTTCAGGCGGACCTGGCTTATGTGCGCGACATGGGGATGAACACGATTCGCCTTGAAGGTCGCATCGATCGCGATGAATTGTTTGATACGGCGGACAAACTCGGCATTCTGGTGATGCCGGGGTGGACCTGCTGCGACGCTTGGGAAAAGTGGAAGCGCTGGACACCGGAGACCTATGCCATTGCCAAAGCATCCATGAGGGACCAGGCGCGACGCCTGCGCAATCATGCCAGCGTGTTCGTGTGGCTCTATGGCAGCGATAATCCTCCGCCCGCCGACGTGGAGCAGATGTACCTGGACGTTCTGAAGGAGACCGAGTGGCCGAATCCCGCGGTATCCTCAGCGAGTGAACAGAAAACTAAAGTGACCGGCGTCTCTGGCGTAAAAATGACGGGGCCGTATGAATACGTGCCGCCGGTCTACTGGCTGTCCGATACCAAAGCGGGCGGCGCGTACGGTTACAACACGGAGACCAGCCCTGGCCCAGCCATTCCGCCGCGAGAGTCACTGGAAAAATTTATTCCCAAAGATCATCTCTGGCCGATTGATGAGTACTGGAATTTCCACGCGGGGAAGGAGCGATTCACCACGGTGAATGTCTTCACCGACGGTCTGACGCGGCGCTATGGCGCGGCGACTTCGCTCGACGACTATGAACGCAAGGCGCAGGCCATGACTTATGACGGCCAGCGCGCCATGTTCGAGGCATACGGCAGAAATAAATACACTGCGACGGGAGTGATTCAGTGGATGCTCAACAACTCGTGGCCGTCGCTCATCTGGCATCTGTATGATTATTATCTGGTGCCCGCGGGAGGCTACTTCGGCACGAAAAAAGCTTGCGAGCCGGTTCACGTGCAGTATTCCTACGACGACAACACCGTCGGGGTGGTCAACAGCACCTACGAATCGTTCAACGGGATGAAAGTCAGCGCGAAGATTTACAACATCGATGCCAAGGAAAAAGCATCACAGGACGCGACGCTGGATATCGGTCCGGACAGCAGCACCAAAGCACTCGATTTGCCAAAGGTAGACGGGCTTTCGACGACGTACTTTCTCCGCTTGCAGCTGCATGATTCCGCGGGGAAGCTGGTGAGCGACAACTTCTACTGGCTTTCCACGAAGCTCGATACGCTGGATTGGGCGAAGAAAAAAGATACGGTTTACACGCCACAAAAAGATTTCGCGGATCTAAGCGGGCTGAACTCCTTGCCCCAGGTGACACTCTCCAGCAGCGTGGTCACAAGCAGCGCGGCTGGAAGGGATGCCGTCACGGTCACGGTAAAAAATCCCAGCAGCAGCGTCGCGTTTATGACGCATTTGCGTCTGACGCGCGGGCAGGGTGGCGATGATGTAGTGCCCATCTTCTGGGGCGAAAACTATTTTTCACTGCTTCCGGGAGAGGAACGTCGAGTAACCGGAACTTACGCTTCGTCGGTCCTTGAGGGTAAACCAGCCGTCCTTCTGGTGGATGGGTACAACGTCGTGCCCGGTTCTTTACCGGCGAAATAGCCGCCCGTCAATCCAAAGGGAGCAGCGGGGCAGCGCTGACATCCCTTAAACGGCCACAGCAAGCGATGTGGGCACGGCGGCGAAGCCGGCGCGCTTGAGAAATTCCTGAAAGCGCGGAACCCGCCGAATGGGGTCATAGACGGGATCCGTTTTCAGGAAAACGTTCCAGTAGGAGCGTTCCTCGAGGCCTTTGCCAAGCCATTCGAGCGCCTGGTCAATCTCCCCAAGACCGAGATGGACGCGCGCAATCATCGGCGCGGCGATGTAAGAGCCGTCGCGATTCTGCTTCAACTGATCCAGAATCCGACGCCCTTCGGAAGTTCTGCCTGAGAGCGCGTAGGCGTGCGCAAGGGCCGGCAGGCCTTCGCCGCTGCCGGAGAACTGTATCGCCTTTTCGAACGCCGCAATCGCTTCCTCGTAACTCTCGATTTGAACGTACGCGCGGCCAAGATTAAAAAGGGCGGGAGAAAATCGCGGCTCCTGTTCCAGGAGGGCGAGCAAGTGCCGGATCGCGCGGTCATATTCCCGCCCATAGAAAAATGGATCCGCGGCGTTCATATTCAGCATCAACGAGAGCGGGTCGAGTTCGCGTGCGCGTTTCAGCTCCGCATGCGCTTCTTGCAGGCGTCCCATGGCCGTCAGGTAGCAGGCATACCACTGGCGGGCGGGAGCATAGCTGGGATTCAGCTCGATGGAGCGGAGGAAAGCTGCTTCGGCGGCCTGCCAATCCCACTCGTACCAGAATTTGACCAGACCTATCGAAGCATGTGGTTCGCTGAGAGTAGGATCGATCTCAATGGCGCGCGCAGCCGCCGCTCCCGCGCGAACTCCTGCTTCCTTTGCCGAAAGAGCTCCAAACCAGGATAGCAGGCTGGAGCAGTCCGCGATGCCGGACAAGGAACGCGCGCATCTGGGCTCGATGCGCAGCGCCGATTCGAACGAAACAAGAGCCTTCTGCAGGCTTTCCACGGATCGCTGGCCAAAATAGAATCGTCCGCGAAGATAGAACTCGTGAGCACTCGGATCGAAGGCCAGGGAATCCGCCGATTCGCCAGGGAGTAATTCGAAAGCCAGCGCTTTCCCGACTTGCCGCGCCACGTCCGCCTGCATGCCAAGGACATCGCGCAAATCGCGGTCGTAAGTAGCAGACCACAGGTGAGCCTGATCCTGCGTCTCGATCAGCTGCGCTGTAATTCGAACGCGCCGGCCCTCCCGGCGCACGCTGCCTTCGAGGACGTAGTCTACTTGCAATTCATCCGCGATCTGGGCGATGGATTTTTTCGTGTCCTTGAACTGGTTGGAAGACGTGCGGGCAATGACGCCTAGCCGCTTGGGATTCAGCTGTCCCAGGTGTGCAATCATTTCCTCGGTGAGTCCGTCTGCGAAATACTCCTGCTCGGGAATGCCGCTCAAATTCTCCAAAGGGAGAACTGCAAGCATCTTTTTCCCGCCGCGCGAACTGGCGCGGCTGGGCTTGATGACCGGTGCGATGAAACGGTAGCCCACTCTCGGCACGGTTTCCACGAAGCGTGGACTTTGCGCGGAGTCCCCCAGCAATTCTCGGAGTTTGTTGATGGCGGTGTTCAGGCTGTGCTCATAGCCAACATGGGTGTCTGGCCAGAGCCGTTCCCGAAGTAACTTGCGTGTAACAACCTGGCCCGCATGATCAAGGAGCATTTCCAGAATCTGGAAGGGCTTTTCCTCCATACGCATGCGCATGCCATTTTTTCGCAATTCCCGGGATTGCAGGTCAACTTCAAAGGTGCCGAAATGCACTGTGGTTTCCACCTGGTTCATTTCCGAGCTCCCTAGGGCTTTCCGCCAGGGTTCATGAGCCACCCACCGGCGAGATCTGTTTAGACGTGATGTTTCTCCGTAAGTCTTTTCGGCTGAAAGCGCCATCCCTTGATAAAGACTTGTTCCACCGATGATTTATTCCCCTCTCATTTGCACCATCTAACCCCCCAGAACAATTAGGCATACGTCATAACGGCTGCCTTAACTTAAACAGGAGCAATCGCCAATTATGAAGAAGTTCTGTTCTTTCTTACTGGGGCTGGTTTTCGTCAACGCCTTGCCTCTCCCGTCTGCTCATGCACAAACGAACAGCTACAAACAAACCAATCTTGTTTCCGATATGGCGGGAATCGCGCCAAACACCGACGCCAAACTGGTGAATCCTTGGGGAATCGCTTTTATCCCCGGCAGTCCCTTCTGGATTTCCGACAACAACAGCGGGTTTACAACGTTGTACGACCAGACTGGCGCGTCGAGCGGCTCGTTTAAGATCGCCCCTCCGAATGGCAGTTCGAATCCGGCGACGCCAACAGGAATTGTTGCGCCAGCTAACGGCGTGACTTTTAATGTGAACGGCCAGCCCGGGATTTTCATCTTCGACACCGAAGACGGAACGATCTCAGCATGGACGGGCGGAAACACAACAATTCTGGCGGTGGACAATTCCACGGTTCCCTCCGCCGCCACGGGCGCGGTTTACAAAGGCCTGGCGCTGATCACCAATGCGACCGGCAGTTTTCTCCTGGCCACCAATTTCAGGTCCGGCAAGGTCGAGGTATACGACAGCAGCATTAAGCAAACGCAGATTCTCGGGCCCGGAGCGTTCAATGATCCAGCGCTGCCGGCAGTTCCTACGGGCTCGGGGTCTCCAGGATACGCACCGTTCGGCATACACGTAATCAACGTCAACAACACATCCATGGTGGTGGTCACGTACGCACTCCAGGACACGCCCATGCACGATCCCCTGCCTATCGCTGGTGCGAGCTTTGTGGATCTCTTTAGTGCCGACGGCACCATGCTTCGTCGAATCACTAGCGACGCTCATCTCAACGCCCCCTGGGGGGTGGTTATCCCTCCAGCCGGTTTCGGCTCACTAGCGGGGGATTTGCTGGTTGGGAATTTCGGCGATGGCACGATTAACGCCTACAACTTCTCCACTGGCGCTTTCATCGACCAAATGAAGGATCAGAACGGGACGGTCATCACAAATGCCTCACTGTGGGACATGGTCTTTGGCGGCGGAGGGACTTCCGGCAATTCCAACACGATGTACATTACTGCGGGCCTGGCCAACGAGCAACACGGACTTTTCTCGGCCATCACCGCGAATGCCGCGCCGGCTCCCACCTCAGATTTCAACATCAGCGCATCACCAATGACCAGGACGATTGCTGCGGGGCAGACCGCTTCCTTCACCGTGACGCTAGGCGGGCTCAACGGCTTTAACTCCGCTGTGACGCTTGGTTGCTCTGGGCAGCCGAACGGCTCCACCTGCAGTTTCTCGCCGGCGTCTGTTTCGCCGGCGAGTGGCGGAACAGCCACCTCAACACTAACCATCATGACTTCCTCCTCGCCCTACATGCCGGCGGCAGTGATGGCTAGCAATTCTACCGGCGGCGTTTTTGCGTTGCTGCTTCCAATCCCCGCGCTGGGGCTCTTGGGCTTGCTTGTTGCGGGGAAGGGAAACCGTCAACGAATTTCGGGGGTGAGTTGGATTCACTACATCACGGGTAGCCTCGCTCTGCTTATCGTCGCAGGTTTCCTCCTTGGCGCAGGCGGCTGCGGCTACAACGCAAATAATGCCGGGAACGGCACGCAGCGGGGCACGGCCACGGTCATGATCACGGGGACATCCGGCAGTCTCTCCCACTCAACTTCAGTCAGCCTCACCGTCCAGTAAAAGAGAGGGGCTGGCGCCCGGCCGCTAGCCCCTTTTCCTTAGTTTATGAGTGCGTTCGAATCTGGCGGCAGCGAAGCCGGCAATGCGGACACCAATTCTTCTCTCGATAATCTTCAGAACAGCATTCAGCTCACTGTCATCAGTTTGGTGCCTCTGCAGCCTGCGCAACCCTTCGCTGCTTAGTCGCCATCCAATGCGGTAGAATTGTGGGACATTTGGGTGCGTGGGAGAAGAGTGCGGAGATCACGAAGGTCACGAAGGTCACGGAGGTCAGTCAAATTTCCGCCTGAGGGAGAGCGCGATGAAAAAATGGGACTCTTTTTTGGCTGCGGGAGCCTTGGTACTGATTTTTGCGGGGAGCGCGTCGGCCGATACGCTGGAATTCAAGGACGGGCGCGTGCTGACCGGCAGGTACCTTGGCGGAACGCAAGCTGTTTTGCGCTTTGAGGTGAATGGGGAGGTCCAGACTTTCCACACAATTGATATCGTTGCGCTGACGTTTACAGGTCGCTCCGATAACAATCCTCCCCCGGCGGATCCGGCCCCAGCCCCAGCGGTAACACCCCAGGATGCAACACCTGCTGCGGCAGCGCCGGCTCCGGCTGCGCCAATCCCCGCGGCTAACGCCGCTTCCAGCAGTGACATTACGATTCCAGCTGGGCAATCCCTGCTGGTGCGGATGATTGATGGTGTGGACTCCAAGAAAAACAACGTAGGTGACGTCTTCCACGCGAGCCTGGAGACGGATCTGGTGGTGAACGATACTTTAGTGGCGCGCAAGGGCAGCGATATTTATGGGCGACTGGCGGTAGCCAAAGAGGCAGGCCACATGGCTGGCAGCTCGGAACTGCAGCTGGAGCTCACTCGCATGGTAATCGACGGCCGGGACTACCCGGTCGTCAGCAGCGATTACACCTTGAAAGGGAAAGGGCGCGGGTCAGACACGGCGAAGAAAGTAGGCGGTGGTGCAGCGCTTGGCGCGATTATCGGGGCCATTGCCGGCGGCGGAACGGGCGCGGCGATTGGAGCTGGTGTTGGTTCGGCGGCGGGTGCGGGAGTTCAAGTATTCACACGTGGCCAGCAGGTCAAAGTGCCAAGCGAGACTTTGTTGGAGTTCCGATTGCAACAACAGGTCTTGGTCTCGCCGACTCAACAATGAGTTGGATTGACTGAGCAGAACAGCCCAGCGCAGCAGGGAGTCCTGTGGGGTGGGCTTGGCTCATCCTTAAGCGAGTTATCCGCCAACCTGCGCGGGGCATTGCACCCCCGTATCGCATTGGAACCATCGACGCAAAATCCCCCCTTGCTACTCCTACTGTTAGTCAGTAAGATACCCCCTCTGGTGAGGAGACCATGCCAAAAGAAAAACCTCGCGTAAACATCGGGGAAGTCATCAAGAGTTACCGCAGCCAGCGCGGATTGTCCCAGGGCGACATCGAGCGCCGCACCGGGCTGCTGCGCTGTTATTTGTCTCGTGTTGAAAACGGGCACACCGTGCCGTCGCTCGAAACCCTGGCCAAGATTGCGGAAGCTATGGACATCTCGCTTGCGGACTTTTTCCCAGGGACCGAGACGCCGCGTGATCGCGAAACGCAGAAAGCTCTCGGTGAGCTTTCGCAGGACGAGATCCGCTTTCTTGCGGAGATCAAAAAGTTCAGCACCACGCTTTCTGATGGCGACAAGCGGCTGGTGCTGGCCATGATTCGAAAGATGGCTACGTTGATTCCGCCGGCAGCCACGAAGAAATTGATCGTGCGGCGTCCTACGGTCTGAAGTTTTCCCCAATTTGATGAAAAAGAAAATGCGCGGCCCATTTGCTGCGCATTTTCTTTTTGAACGGGGGACAGCAGCTAGCTGCTTTGTCCGCGGATGATTCGAATCGCGTCGGGGAGAGCACCACCCGTGCGGCCGTTGCTGCCGGAGGAAGATTCGGAGCCGCCCGTGTCCTCGGCATAGCTGCCCTCGCCGGGAGCGAGGAAGAGGTTTGTTTCCACGGCGTGCTGCTTGGTATAGAGATCGAAGTAGCGTCCGCCAAGCGCATAGAGAGTAGCATGCGTGCCGCGCTCGATAATGCGGCCATCCTCGACGACGAGGATCTGGTCTGCGCGGCGAATCGTGGAGAGTCGGTGGGCGATCACAAACGTTGTGCGGCCGCGCATCAGGTAGCGCAGACCTTCCTGGATGAGCGCCTCGGACTCGGAATCGAGGCTGGAGGTGGCTTCGTCGAGGATCAGGATCCGCGGATCGGCGAGGATCGCACGAGCGATGGAGACGCGCTGCTTCTGTCCGCCGGAAAGTTTCACGCCGCGTTCGCCGACCAGCGTGTCGTATCTGTTTTCGAAAGACTCGGCAAATTCGTCCACGCGCGCGATGTGGCACGCGGCCAGAATTTCTTCCTCCGTGGCATCAGGCCGTGCGAAAGCCACATTTTCCCGAATCGTTCCGTCGAAGAGAAATGTTTCCTGCAAAACTACGCCCAGCTGTGTGCGATAGGAACTCAGCTTCACGGTCGAAAGATCCACGCCGTCCACAATAACGCGCCCGCTTGACGGCACGTAAAACGCCGCGATCAGGCCGATGATGGTGGACTTTCCAGCGCCCGATGGGCCGACGAGCGCCGTTACCGTTCCAGGTTCCGATTGGAAACCGACGTCGTGGAGGACTTCCTTGCGGGAATCATACGCGAAGCTGACATGTTCCAGCGCCACCCGCCCCTGGATGCGGCCAAGCGTGACGGTCCGGCCGGGAGCCGCGTCTTCGAGCTTCTCGTTCAGAATTTCGCGTGTGCGTTCAAGGCCGGTGATGGCTTCGGTAATTTGCGTTCCGATGGCCACGATCTGGAACACCGGAGCGATGAGCAGGCCCAGGAACACGTTGAAGGCGAAGAATTCGCCCAACGTCATAGTGTTGGCGAGCATGCGGTGTGCTCCCAGTTCCATGATGAAGGCGCTGACGATGCCCATGAGGCCTGCGGCCGAGAGGCTCATGAGGGAAGTCGCGGTAAGCGTCTTCAAGACATTGTCGAGCAATCGCTGAACGCCGGCGCCGAAGATTTTCTCTTCCCGCTCCTCCGCGTGGTAGCCCTTCACGACACGGACGCCGCCGAGAGATTCTGTCAGCCGGCCAGTGACTTCGGCGGTAATTTTCGGGCGCGCTCGGAAAATCGGGCGAATCGTGGCGAACGCTTTGTTGATGCCGAATCCAAAAACGAGCAGAATCGCGAAGGCCGCGGCGGTCATGGCCACGCTGGTGTGAATCAAATAAACGAGGGCGATCGCCGCGGTCATCAGACCGCCCACGAATTCCACCAGGCCGGTACCGACCAAATTGCGGATACCTTCGACGTCGCTCATGATTCGAGAAACGAGTACGCCGGACTTGTTGGCATCGTAAAAGGCTACGGGAAGACGCCCGATGTGCGCCTGCACCTGGCGCCGCAAATCGGTGATCATCTTCTGTGCGGATTTGGAGAGCAACTGCGTAAGGCTGAAGGAAGTGAGTCCTTGCACAATCGTGGCAGCGAGGACGCCTAGCACAATAGGAGTCAGAAGATGGACCTGCCTCTTGGTCACCACATTATCAACGAAATACTTGGTGGAGGCCGGCAGAACCAGACCGGAAAGGCGATTGATGGCCATGAGCACGAAGCCCAGAGCGAGCAAGCCCCGGCGCGGCTTGATCAGGGCGATAACGTCAGGGAGATTTTTCCACGCGTTCTTGCGCTTTTCACTTTTCGTCGGCGATTTCGTTTCTTTTTCGGTGGCCATGATAGGTGGAAAGAACTATACCCGCAAGTTGGATGCTGGCGGGGGGAATATAACTATATTGGAGAAAAGAATCGGAACGCCCAGCGCGATTCAGTCGCCGGCCGTGCCTGCGCGGGGCACTCGGGTTGCTGCGCTACGATCGAGGTTCAACACACTGGAGATAAATTCGCTGAGCGTGATGCCCAGGTGGCCCCAGAGGCGGCGCTTCAGACTGGAGTAGTCCTGTGTTCCGCTGAAAAGATCGCTCATCAGCTGGCGGAAGACCGGGCTCCGTCGCAAGAACTGGACCATGCGCGTCGTGACCGCGCTGCCCAGGAACGACCCGCGATAGAAGCGGCGCACGATGCGCGCGGCAAATTCGAGCTCGGTGGAGAAGGAGGCCTTCACCCATGCCGGATACTTTTCCGGTTGTCCTTCCGCGAGGGAGCGGCCGAGCAGCTCGCCCGAGCGAATCGCGTAGAAGAGGCCTTCACCGGTCAAAGGATCGACCCAAGCGGCGGCATCGCCGATGAGCGCCCAGTTTTTCCCAACGACGACGCGATCGGAAAGGGTGCGTTCTTTCGGAGAGGGCAGCACGTGGCTGTAAAACTTTGCGCCCTCGGTCGAAATATCATGCTTGTTCACAAACGTTTGCAGATGGCCGCGCAGCTCCGTGCTGGTATGCGAGGCCATACTGCCGCAAATGCCCACCGACAAATGATCGCAGCGCGGGAAGGACCAGATGTAGCCTTCGAAGTGGGGAAGGAATTTTATGGTGATCGCGTCGGCCGTCTGCGGGACGAAGTAGCCCTGGGTCATTTCCAGTTCGTCGCGTTCGAGAGGGCGAGACTCCGGAACCAGTTGATTCCGGGCGCCCGCCGCAAGCACCAGGAAGTCGGCCTCATGCCATTCTCCCTCGACGCAGTAGCGCGGTTTCGTGGTTGCCGTTTCCACGCCCATCACGCGGGATTGCTGGACGTTGCAGCCCGCGGTCTTCGCGCGATCGAGAAGCATTCCGTTCAGCACGGTGCGAGAGTAGATGACGATCGGATGCGGCATGTCGAGCGTAGCCTGATGTTCTTCGCTGCTGATCAGCTCGACCGAATGCACCAGTTTTTTGGGATAGGAATTATCGAGGAGGAAAGGGAAGCACTCGATGGCTTTGTGCGTCAATCCGCCGCCGCAGGGTTTTTCCCACACGAGGTGCTCGTCCAAAATACTTACTTTGTGACCCGCGCGCGCGAGCTGTTCACCGCACATTGCGCCGGAGGGGCCGCCGCCGACGATTGCAATCTCTGCCATGCTTGTGTCTCTCTGCGTGCCTTGAATTTCGTCCCCTGCGCGATACCCCGGCTGGAGGGGGTGTGAAAGAGACGAGTCCTTACGTGATGGGGAAAATCACCAGGCAAAAACCAGCCTGAAGTATAGCACCGAATAGTGCCGTCGCCGCCGCCGAACCGGTCTCATTACGCACTACGTCCATGGCGCTCCGCTGTAACATATTGAACAGTGCCATATAGAGTGCCAGCAGGCCCATCAGAATTTCACCGTTGTGCAGAAAAAGTACGCCTCCCATGATCGCTCCCCAGAGGATCAGTCGCAGCGATAGTGCCAGTGCCAGCCTGCGCCCTCCTTTCCCGGGTTTCACCGGACCGAGTAGCGTCTCTTCTGCGATGTGATAGGGAAGCAGCGCGATGAGAAGCACGGGGAATCGCGCCCATTTCGAAGCCGTCAGCCAGGCTTCGGAAAACGTCAAATCAAACCACGCGGTAGTCAATATGAGCAGCAGGAGCCCCGCGAATGCAGCTGCAAGCACGGCACGGGGCGAACCGGCGAGAGCGGAGCGTACCGCGCTCCAGTGAGCTGCCACCAGTGCTATCCCAAGCAGCAGGAGGAAACTCGCAAGATAGTCGCCCTGAAAAACGGCCACACCTTTCAACGGAATCCAGAATCGCAGCAGCAGCACGACAAGAACCGCGCCCGCTGCGATTTCTAGAATGAGCCGTGGCTGGCCGATCGGAGCGCTTGCTGTCTCGGCGGTTTCTTTCCCAATTTTCCCGACCGCTTCCCGCAGGAAAGGCCCAGCTATGAGCAAAATCCCCGCGAAGCCTGCCAGCGCACCGGCGATCGCGCGGTGCGACGGCAGCGTCGTGGTCGGCAAGAATCGCAGGAATTTAGCCGACCACTCCTGCGCTGCGCGCATCGCGGAGCTGCTGAATAGAATGCTGACGTGCGAAACCCGCGGAATGTCCAGGTATTTTGCGGATTCGTCCTTGTTGGAAGCAACCAGGTCCATGGCATTGCCGCGCATGGACTCCAATTCGAGCTCGCCAACGATTACCAGGGAATGCGGGGGCAAATCCGGCGGATCAGTGAACAGCAGCTTCTCGCGCGACACCCCGTGTGTCGCTTTCATTGGAGCGGGAGAGATGGCGATCACTGCGGCAACCGGAACGCGGGAAGCGATGCGCACGGCGATCGCGCCTCCCATGGAATGGCCCGCAAGAATCGTGCGCTCTGGGGTGATGGCTCCGCGTGCGAGGAGTTCGCGGACCAGCGACTCTCCGCATTCTTCCGCGCGCGCGGGGGAAAACGGTCCTGGCGTGCGTCCGTGGCCTGGCAAATCTGGAACGTAAACTCGAAGACCTTCTTCGGCCAAGCCGCGCGCCAGATACGACATGATTTTCTTGTTCGCGGAGATTCCGTGAAAGAGGACCACCGACCCTTTCGTCGCACCTGCAGGCTTTTCCACGATGGTGGTTTCCAATTGGCACCCGCCGGCGCCGATGATGTAGTTCTTCTCGCGATACGGAGAGGGAAGCGCCAGCCAGAGCCCGACACCGCAGAGTAACACTCCCACAATTGCTCGAATGACTTGTCGTGATTTCATCGCCCGCCGCTAGTAGTCGGTCAGTTTCCGATTATCCGACTTCCTCGGCAAGTGAAATTACTTCCGAGTTGCCCGTCATTCCTGATGAATCTGGCATATTCGATTGACCCGCAGCATAAGTTCGAAACCACGCTACTGCACTTGAGACTGAAAGACCCTAGGGCGCCTGAACGCTGGCGGCGATGGATTGGTTTTCGATTTGAGCCAGTTCCTCGCGCAGTCGTGCCGCTTCGGCGCGATACGTTGCGTCAGAGTTGCCCGTCATTCGTCCGAAATCGGCGTCACGCGCCAACGGGACTCCCATTTCGCTCAACGGTAAGCCCCGGATGCTTACTCAATCTCCCGCACTTGTTTCTGGAACGAAGCCCCAACGGCAGTCAGCACCATGAGTCCTCCGGCAAGCAGAAACATGAGCTTCAGGCTCCACGCAACCAGGAATCCTGCAACCGCGAGGGAGATGGGGGTTATGCCGTAGGAGGCAAGCATGAGCACGCTCGCAACTCGCCCGCGCACCGCGACATCGATCCGCTGCATGACCCAGGCGCCGATGTGGATGTTGACCATTCCCGCCGCTGCGCCCATGACCAGCAGCACGCTGGCGATGCTCCATATTTTCCCCAGCAGGCCGATGGATCCCAGGCAGGCACCCAACGCCAGCGACACCAGAAGAATCATCACGCCGCGCCGGCGAATCTTCCAGACACCGGCCAGTAGCGCGCCCAGTAAACTTCCCGCGGCAACCGCCGAGATCACAATGCCGTACACGGCAGGCGAGCCGAATCTCGTCTTTGTCATGTACGCCAGACCAATCGAAACCGGCCCGGCAATGCAGAAGTTCAAAATCATGGCCAACAGCATCAGCGAGCGCAGCGGCACATCTTTTCCCACGTAGGCGATTCCCTCCACGATCGAGTGCAACATCGCTTTCCGGGCTGTCTGAGGCTTAGGTGGATCCGGCAGCTTCCACAGCGCGCCAATGATAAACAAGAAACTGATCGCATCCACGAAAAAGGCCCATGCCACACCCAGCGTTTTGATCACAAACCCGGCTGGAACAGGACCAACAATGCTCGTCATCTGCGCCGTGCTTTGGCTGACCGACGATGCCGCAACCAGTTGTTCACGCTTCAACAGCGAGGGCATATAGGCCGTTTGTGCAGGAGCGGCAAAAGCATCGGCCACGCCAAAAGCAACCGCCAGAGCGTATAGCTCCCAGGTTCGCAGGACGCGAAGCCACACTAGAACGCCAATCACTGTGACGCAGATGGTGCGCGCCGCTGCCGTGGCAATCATGATCTTGCGCGCGGAGATGCGATCGCTGACGGCGCCGCCCATGAGCATGAGCAGAGCGCGCGGAATAGCGCCGGCCATCATGATGGCGCCCATGGCCACGGCGGAGCCGGTCTGCTGCAAGACGAGCCAGGGCAAAGCGACAAAATAGAACTGGTCGCCCAGCAGCGAAATCGTGCCGCCGATCAGCCAGAGGCGATAATTCGGGTTGCGCAGCGGATGCTCGACGGTTGTGGTGGGCACATTTGCAGTGGAGACGGTTGCGGCAGCCATAAGAATCTCCTCAATGCGTTTACCGGCGGGCCAAAGCCCCGGAAAAGCATTTTGCCGGCGGGCGTTTGCTGCATCTAATGTAAATGTATATTTACATTTACATTCGTGTCAAGCATTATCTTTGCTCAGCTGATATAAAGGAAAGCCATGGCCGATAAGACACTCGCTCCCCAACAAGCCCGCAGCCGGGAATCGATGCGCAAATTGTTGAAGGCCGCGGCGGAAGTGCTGGGACAGCACGGACTAGAGGGCGCCACTATTCCGCGCATCGCCCAGCACGCGGGATTGACGCCCGGGGCCATCTATCGCCGTTTTCCTGACAAGGACGCGCTGCTCGAAACGGTGATCATCGGCATCTTGGAGCGCCAGGACAAGAGGCTGCGCATGATGCTCACGCCCGCCATGGCGCGCCAGATTCCGCTGGCCGTGTTTGCCGAGCAGCTCATCAACAACATGCTGGTCAGCTACCGCGCTAACGCTGGACTGTTACGTGCCCTCCGCCAGTTCGCGCAGGGCCGCGATCACACATCGTTTTACAGGAAAGTGACCAGGTTGGAGATGCGCACCTACCAGTACCTGGTCGACTTGTTCTTGGAGCATCGCAAAGAGGTCAAGCATCCCGACCCGCAAATGGCGGTGTCTTTTGCCCTTGTGACTCTGATCAGCACGCTGATAGAGCTGATTCTGGTGGATCATGATATGCAGTGCTGGCAGGCCGTAATTCCAAAGGATGACCTGTCACTTAAGCGCGAGCTTCTGCGCTCATTTCTGCGCTACTTGGGCATCGAGCAGAAGGGTTCCTGAGCGCTGTGCTAATAGTGACAGCCCCCGGCTCGCGCCCGCCTATCCTCCCGCGCGTGATAAACTGATTTTTCGCGGAGTTCACTCAGTTGTTTTCCGGCCCGCATGGAGACCCATTGCATTCATCAGTCTTGACACTTGAGGAAGCGATTCTGCGGTTCGGCCGCAAGAATCGCAACGGTCGCCGCGTCGTTTTCACCAACGGCTGCTTCGACTTGCTGCATCCCGGCCACATTCGCAGCCTGGAGCAAGCGCGCGAATTGGGCGACGCGCTCGTCATCGGGCTCAATAGCGACGCCAGCGTGCGGCAATTGAAGGGCGAAGGCCGTCCTGTAATCGCGGAGCGCGAGCGCGCGGAAATTCTCGCGGCGCTGGAGTCCGTGGATGCCGTGGTGATTTTCGACGATCTCACGCCGCGCGAGGTCATCTCGCGATTGCTCCCGGACGTTCTCGTAAAGGGCGGCGATTGGCCGGGTGACCAGATCGTGGGCCGCGAAGAAGTGGAAGCCGCGGGCGGTCGCGTCGTCTCCGTTCCCGTCGTTCCGGGTTATTCGACGACTGCTATTCTCCAGAAAATTCGAGAAGGGACGCGCGGCTCCCGCGCGGAATCCTGACCGCTACAACATGATACTTCCTGCCGTCCGCGAAAGATTGGAGGCCTTGCTTCGTCATGCAGCGATGGAAGGCGCGCTCGCTGCCTTGCGTTCCGGCGCGAGCCACATTTCGTTCACCGGCCTGCACGACGTGGCGAAAGCTCTTGTCGCTGCCTATCTGACCCACGAGTTGCGGCGCCCCGCTTTTTTCGTGACGGGATCCAACCGCCGGGCCGAAGCGCTCTCTGAAACGCTGCGCTTCTGCAGCGGCATTTTCCCCGGAACAGTCGGTGGGGTGGCCACGCTTCCCGCTTTCGATACGCTCCCCTGGCAAACGCAAAGCCCCCACGCGGACATCTTGGAGCGGCGCGCTGCCACGCTTTTTCGCTTGGCCGACGGACAGATCTCGATGGTGATCGCGCCTGTCGCGGCCGCGCTGTGGCGTTACCAGGATCCCGCGGCGTATTTGTATTTGACGCGCACGCTTGCGAAAGATACGGATATCCCGCATGACGAATTGCTGACACATTTGGGTTCCGTCGGTTACACGCGCACCGAAATGGTGGAACTGCCGGGGCAATTCGCAGTTCGCGGCGGAATCTTCGATATCTTTTCACCGGAAGCGCCGCGCCCCGTTCGAATCGAATTGCTTGGCGACACCGTTGAATCGGTCCGCGAATTCGACCCGCGCACGCAGCGTTCGATCGCGCCGGTCCAGCGCACCACGCTCTTGCCGTTGACCGAATGGTCTGTCCCCGAACCTGAGAAGGCCGAACTCAACTCCGAAACCGCTTGGGAAAATCCATCCTATTTTGGGCCGGCCCGCGAACCGGGCTCCACTTCTCTCTTTGAGCTGGCGGAAAGTTCGTTGCGGCCGATCGTATTCCTGGATGAACCGCAATTGCTGCGCGAGGCGGCGACGAAGCATCTGGCCGCGGCCACCGAGAATTACGAACGCCACGGGCAGGCCAATTCTCCGGCGGTCGCTCACTATTTTTGGACGGAAAGGGAATTTTCCGCAACGCTCGAAAAAACCTCGCAGATTCACATCGAGCAACTGGCGCTCGGCATCGGATCCACGCCGCAGTTTGAACTTTCATCGCGGCCCAGCGCGCGATTCCACGGCGATGTTGTGGCTTGCATGGGTGCGGTGAAATCGCAGCTCGCTTCCGGCGGGACGGTTTTTCTTACCGCCGCCAGCACCGGCGAGATCGAGCGCTTCGCGGACATCTGCCGCGAATACGAAGTCCCTTACGTTCTTGGCGAATCGGAGGATGCCGCGGCGGGATTCACCGCGGAAGGCGCGCACGAGTCCGCGGCCATGCTGCTGATTCGCGCGCCGTTCGCCGAAGGTGTGACCTTTCCCGAAGCGAAGCTGACACTCTACGGCCACGCCGATCTTTTCGACGTTACGCCGACGGTGGAGCGCCCCAGCCGCAAGATTCGCACGTCCGGATTTTTCGGGGACTTCGCCGAGCTTAAGCCCGGCGATTTTGTCGTCCATGTGGACCACGGCATCGGGCAGTTCGAAGGACTCCGGCAAATCGAATCCGGCGGACACCACGGCGAGTTCATGCTGCTCAAATACGCCGACGATGCGCGGCTCTACGTCCCACTGGAAAGAATGGACCTGGTCCAGAACTATCGCGTCGTCGAGGGAGCGCATCCGCCGCTCGATAAACTCGGCGGCACCGCCTGGAACACGCGGAAGACGCGCGCGCGCAAATCGGTCGAGGATATGGCGGAACAGCTTCTGGCGCTTTACGCGGAGAGAAAAACAGCGCCGGGCTTTGCGTTTTCGCCGGATGGCAATTTCCAGCGCGAATTCGAAGACGCCTTCGAATTCGAGGAAACGGTCGACCAGATCACCGCGATCGGCGACATCAAGCGCGACATGGAGCGCGCCGAACCGATGGATCGCCTGCTCTGTGGCGACGTTGGATACGGCAAGACGGAAGTCGCCATGCGCGCTGCTTTCAAGGCCGTCGCCGACGGCAAACAAGTTGCGGTTCTCGCGCCCACGACGGTTCTGGCCTTCCAGCATTTCGAAACCTTTAAGCAACGGTTCGCGGCGTTTGCGGCGCGGATCGAGATGCTCAGCCGTTTTCGCAACCCGGCAGAGCAAAAGAAAATCCTGGCCGACCTGGAAGCCGGGAAGGTGGATGTGGTTATTGGAACGCACCGCTTGCTTTCGAAAGACGTGAAATTTTCCGACCTCGGTCTGCTGATCGTGGATGAGGAGCAGCGCTTCGGCGTAGCCCACAAGGAGCGTCTCAAGGAAATGCGCAAGAATGTGGATGCGCTCGCGCTTTCCGCGACACCAATCCCGCGCACCCTGCACATGTCGCTGGTCGGCCTCCGTGACATGTCCGTAATCGAAACGGCGCCGCGCGACCGCCTGGCCATTCAGACCGTGGTCGCACCCTTTCAGGAAGATCTTGTGCAGCGCGCCATTGAAACCGAACTTGCGCGCGAAGGACAAGTGTTTTTCATCCACAACCGCGTCGAATCGATCTATTCGCTCGGAGCCCTGGTGGCGAAGCTTGTTCCCAAGGCCCGCGTCGTGGTCGCCCACGGCCAGATGGGCGAGAAAGAACTCGAGAGCGTGATGCTGAAATTCATCCGCGACGAAGCCGATGTGCTGGTGGCCACCACGATTGTCGAAAATGGCCTGGACATCCCGCGCGCCAACACGATTCTGATCAATCGCGCGGACCGCCTGGGCCTCGCCGAGCTGTATCAGTTGCGCGGGCGCGTTGGACGTTCCAGTCACCGCGCTTATGCTTATCTTCTCGTTCCCACGGAGACGGTGCTCTCCGATATCGCCAGAAAGCGCCTTTCCGCCATGAAGGAGTTCAGCGAACTCGGCGCAGGTTTCCGCATCGCCGCCCTGGACCTCGAACTGCGCGGTGCCGGCAACATGCTGGGCAGGCAGCAGCACGGGCACATCGAGGCGATCGGTTTCGACATGTATTGCCGGATGCTGGAACGCGCAGTTTCAAAACTCAAGGGCGAGGAAGCCGCGCCGGAATTGCGCACCACGCTAAACCTGGGTTTTGACGTGCGCATCCCGCAGGACTATATCCCCAGCGAAAATCTGCGGTTGCGAACCTATAAGCGAATCTCCTCGATCGCCACCGAAGCGGACAAGCAGGACGTTCGAAAGGAGCTGGAAGACCGCTTTGGAGCTCCCCCCTCCTCGGTAGAAAACCTTTTGGAGTACGCCGTCCTCAAATCCATGTGTGAACGTCTGCGCATTTCCGCGGTGGAACGGCAGGCAAGCCGCATCGCCGTGCGCTTCCATCCGGAGACCACCCTGGACCCCGCAAAACTGGTCAGCGTGGTACGCTCAAGGAGCGGCATTAAGCTTGATCCCAGCGGCGTGCTCTGGATGGAAGTGAAGCGGGGTGAGTCGGTCCCTGCGGCTTTGAGAAACGTATTGCTCGGCCTTCAAGGGCAGAGCTAAACTTTAGAGGTGAGGGATTTGATGCGAAAACTAGCTCTAATCGTGGCGCTTTGCGCTGCCCTGCCGATCGCGGCACAGGAAAAACCTTCGGACCCGCAGGCAAAGCCTCCCGCTCCCGTATTGGAAAAGCCCGGAATGGCACCCGAGACTGCAAAAGATGCTCCTGCAGTGGTCGCGAAGAAGGTGGCGGTGGATCCCAATGCGGGCAAGACCGTCGAGGAAATTGTCGCCAGGGTCAACAACGAGATCATTACGCGCTCCGAATACGATAAGGCGCGGCAGACCGCCCAAGAGGACGCCAGGCAGGAATGCCAGAACCGCTGCACACCCGAACAGCTGAAAACCGTCATCGAGGACCGCGATAAAACCACGCTGAGAGATCTGATCGATCAGTCGCTGTTGGTACAGCGCGCCAAGGACATGGGAATAAGCGTCGAGCCCGAAGTGATCAAAAAGCTGGATCAGATTCGAATCGACAACAAGTTGTCGAGCATGGAAGACCTTGAAAAAGCGGTATCCGGCCAGGGAATGAACTGGGAGGACTTCAAAAATAATCTCCGCAACACGTTGCTCACGCAGCGCGTGATCAGCAGCGAGGTCGGCTCGCACATCACCATCAGCGATGACGAAATAGCGAAATATTACGAGGCGCACAAGACGGAGTTCATGAGGCCGGAGCAGGTGGCGCTTCGGGAAATTGAGATCAGCACGCAGGGAAAGAGCCCGGAAGAGATTCCCGAGCTGAAGAAAAAGGCGGAAACCGCGCTGAAGCGCGTACAAGATGGCGAGGACTTTGGAGAAATCGCCAAGCGTTTTTCCGACGGCAGCACCAAGAACCAGGGCGGTTTCCTGGGAATCTATAAGCGCGGAGAACTCTCTCCCGAACTGGAAGCCACCGTTTTCAAAATGAAGAAGAATGACTTGACCGAAGTGATGGAGACGAAGCAGGGCTTCCTGATCCTACAGGTTCTGGAGCATTACGACGAAGGCGAGCAGTCGCTGGCCAAAGTCAAAAACGAAATCATGGATAAGCTTTACAGCGCGCGAATGGAGCCGGCGATGCGCGAATACCTGAAGACGCTGCGTGAAGAAAGTTTTGTGGTCATCAAGCCGGGATACCAGGATGCGGCGGGCGGCGGCGGGAACTCCGAGATTCAGGAAGTTAGCGCGACTCCGGAAGTGACGAAGCAGAAGAAAGCACACAAGAAATATCTCTTGTTCGGGAAAAAGCCGGATTCGGGGCAATGAAGACGTCGTTTGTCACGGATCTCGGCTCCGAGCAGAGCGTCACTTCGTTTTTTCTCGTCCACGAAAAAGAAATCCGCAACACCCGCGAAGGCAAAGCCTATTTGCGCCTCGAGCTTGGCGATCGCAGCGGCACTATCGAAGCGCGCATGTGGGACCAGTTCGACGCCGCGGTCAAGGACATCAACCGCGACGATTTCGTAAAAGTGCAGGCGCGCGTCGAGATTTACCGCAACAAGCCGCAGCTTTCTTTACAAAATCTTCGCCTGGCGAAGCCGGAAGAGATTGACCTGGCCGATTTTCTTCCGCAAACCAAAGCAGATGTCGGAAAGTTGTACGCAGAGTTGCTTCAATACGCCGGCTCCATCGCAAATCCCTGGCTCAAGAAGTTGACGACCGGCATCCTCAGCGATCCAAAAATCGCCGTGCGCTACAAACGCGCGCCCGCCGCGAAGGTCATGCACCACGCATATCTCGGAGGCTTGCTCGAGCACGTTGTCGGTTTGTGCGGCCTGGCGAAGCAGATTGCTTCGCACTACCCGGAACTGGACGTCGATCTGCTCCTCACCGCCGCGATTTTGCACGATGTCGGCAAACTCGACGAACTCTGTTACGAGCGCGCCATTGGCTACACCATTGAAGGCCAGCTTCTCGGCCACATCATGATGGAGTTCGAAACCGTCTCCAAAGCCATGGACGCCATCGAAGGTTTTCCGCCGAATCTGAAAACCGTCGTCCAGCACATGCTCATCAGCCATCACGGCCAATATGAATTCGGCTCGCCCAAGCTCCCCATGATCCGCGAAGCGATGGCTTTCCATTACATGGACGATCTCGATTCCAAGCTCGCAGCCGTCCGCGCCGCCCTGGCCCTCGATACCGGCGAACCCGAATGGTCCGCCTATAGCGGCGCCCTCGGCCGCAAATTCCTCCGCCTCGACGAATTCCTGAGGTCCACTACTGCCAAAGCGGAAGAAAACGTTCCCAATCCAAAGCTGTTTCCGTGACGATAGTGATGAAATCCGGAAGAACCGCGCCCCTCCTACGGTGGGCACGCAAGTGCGCGGTACTCGGCAGTCAGTCTGACTTCCCCCGGCTGGCTGGCGGCACAATCCCGTTCATGCGCAAGTACTCGACCATCTGCCCGTAGTGATCATAAGCGTGGGCGACACCGAAATTAGCCAGGCGCAGCCGGGTTGACTTGCTGCTCCCCGGGGTCTGCAACATGTTCTCCGTCGTCAACGTAGCCGCGGCTTTGTGTCCCAGCGCAAAAGAATCCTTCAGGAACTTGATGATGTCCGCTTTGCTCTTCAACTCCGCAGGACCATTCCCGTCCTTTATGTTTTCTGGCACCTTATCTCCCGTAAGCGGCGACCAAATGAAATAGTTGGAAGAGGCGATATGCTTGACCTGCACGGCAAACGTGCGCACACCCTTGTAGTCGCCGCCTGGAATGTTCAAGCTCTCCGGAGAGAAGTTGAACTTATCTTCCGGCATGGCTTCCGCAGCGCTCAAGATTAGGTTTTCGATGGCGCTGATCTCCCGGTCCACGACGGAAGCTACGGTTGGCGAAGGCTGCTGCGCCCCCTGCGTTTGCTGCCCCTGAGGAGAATTCGCGGCGGTGGCGCCCACGGCGAAAATCAGTGCTGCCAATAGCAAGAAGCTTCGCATTCGTTTCATTCGAGTCTCCCTCCTCCATTTGTTCCCCGCCTCCGCTTAGACGCAACGAACGCTAACTCGTCTTACCGAAGCGCATCTGTCATGGATGCCCCAGGCGCCCATTCTCGGCGTCCTGCGCTACTATTATCCTTCGTGAGGTGCCGCAGGAGGTGCACATGCCAGCGCGGAACGATGCTCTGAAAGACCGCCTTTCCCACGTTCGCGAAATCGAAATCAGTGTGACGGGCAGGAATTCAGGACGTACGATTTCCATCCCGGTCTGGTTCGTATTGGAAGGCGAGAGGCTTTACCTGTTGCCGGTGCAGGGTTCGGATACCCAGTGGTACAAGAACGCGCTCAAGAACCCGACGATTCGCATCGATGCGCGCGGCGCAGAGGCGAAACTTCAAGCCGTTCGTATCACGGATGCCAAAGAGGTCTCGTCTGTGGTCGAGAAATTCCGCACCAAGTACGGGCCCGGCGATGTGAAGAAGTACTATTCAAAGTTCGACGTTGCCGTTCTCGCCCAGATGTCCTGACCGCGTTGTGACTAAACCCACCACCTGATTAAGGTTCAAACCCCACACGCATAGGCCTCGGGAAAAATAGCGCGTGTCAGGCCCAGGCATCGGGGCTTACAATCCCGGTTGCTGCTGATGCCACGCCTGACCTTCAAGGGGGACACCATGCGATCCCGCTTCTCGTTTGCTCTTGTCGTCCTTCTCTTTCTGCTACCTTGTCTCGGTGCTGCCCAGTCCGGCAATCGCGTCACGATTCTCTATGACGCATTCGGAAAGGCTCCGGCGATGACGAAAGCCTGGGGCTTTTCCGCGCTAGTGGAGTATGGCGGCAAGCGCATACTTTTCGACACCGGCGGGAATGCTGAGATTTTCGAGCATAACGTCAAGGCACTCGGAGTGGATCTCACCAAGCTGGACTTCGTCGTGCTGTCCCACCGGCACGGCGACCACATCAGCGGTCTGAACTATCTGCTGCGCATCAATCCGACGGTGAAGATTTACACTCCGGCGGAACCGTGGGGGCCATTCGGGTGGGGACCCCCGAACAGCTTCTACCGCAAAGACGAGTCGCTGGCCGCGAACATGCGCTACTTTGACGGCAATCCGCCCGATACTATTTCGGCGAGCACCCCGTGGCCTCAGGCGAACTTCGTAAGAGTGGATGCAACGACGGAGATCGCGCCGGGCATTTTTCTTGTCCCGACCATCTCCCAGGTCACCGGGACGCTCGAACTTCGTGAAATCTCGATGGCCATTCGCGGCCCCCAGGGCCTGATCATTGTGGACGGGTGTTCTCACGCGGGCGTGGAGAAGGTCCTCGAAGCCGCGGTCAAAATAGACCCGCATGTCCGCGTTGTGTTTGGAGGGCTCCATCTCGTAGGGGCGTCGGACGCCGATATTCAGAAAATCTCGGCTGCGTTGCGCGATCAATGGAAGCTGGATTACATCGCCATCGGCCACTGCACGGGAGAGCCGACTTTTGCCGCTCTGCAAAAAAGCTTTGGCGACCGCTACCTTTACGCCGGCGTCGGGGCGGTGGTCAACATCCCCTGACAAGATGAACGACCTCCTGGAGCCTCATTGACCTTCGCTCGCACGCGGGTGGCTGCGTCTTAATTCCAAAAAACGCCGTTGGGGTGGGTGTATACTTCTGACCGTTTTTGAACCAAAAAAGGAGATTCCGGCCCAGTTGGAGCACAGATCGAGCACGCAGCCTTACGCCAGCCATTCCCATGCACACAACCCTTCTCGCCACATTTTTTGATATCTCTCGCCCGGTGGTTTTTATGTGCAGCGCCGGCATCCTGCTTTTCCTGGTTGCGCTGTGGGCCGCGAAGGCCGATATCGCGCGGGCCGCAGGCCTGGGCAAGATCGTAACATTGAGCAATTTGTGTTTTGCCGTCCCCCTGGCGGTCTTCGGAGCGGAGCATCTCTCGTTCGCAAAATTCATCATGCTCGGCGTGCCCTCGTACATGCCGTGGCCCTTGTTTTGGGCCTATTTCGTCGGCTTTGCGTTGCTGGCCGCGTCCCTGAGCATTGCCACAAAAATACAGGTGCGCTGGTCCGGCCTGCTGTTCGGGATCATGATGGTTATTTTTGTGGCCATGGTGCATATCCCGCGAGCTCTCGCCAGCCCCGGAAACAGGATTCCCTGGACGATTGTCATCCGCGAAATGTCGTTCGCCGGCGGAGCCTGGATTCTTGCCGGAAACGCGATGCGCGGGCCAGGCAAAAGCAAGCTCATCATCGTGGGCCGCGTGTTGCTCGCGATCGCCGCTCTATTTTTTGGCGTAGAGCATTTTCTGCACCCCGCGGGATGCCCCGGAGTCCCGCTCGAAAAACTGACGCCTGCGTGGATTCCGGGGCGCTTGCTCATTGGCTATCTGACGGGCGCAATTCTTCTCCTTGCCGGTGCAAGCTTTCTCCTAGCCAGGAAGACGCGGATGGCGGCAACATATCTTGGTACCTGGATGGTGCTGCTGGTCTTGTTTATCTATGGGCCGATCCTGATCGCGCAGATGTCCGACCCGAGCACTGCGGCCCAGGTTGAGGGCGTCAACTACTTTGCGGACACCCTGTTGTTCGCCGGAGCGATTCTCGCCCTCGCCAGCGCGACGCCACCCACGGATTAAGATGGCGGGCGGCCGCTCCTTACTTCCGAAAGACACCTTATGGCCGGGGGACTTCCAGCTGTTTGCAGATCGCCCGAACCGTCCCTTCCTTGATTTCGCGATGCCGTGGGACGCTGGCGATCTTATGCGACGCAGGGTTGAGCCAAATGCTATGGGCAGCACCTTCGCGATACAAAGCGCAGCCATGCAGGCGCAGATGGCGTTCCAATTCCGCGAGTTTCATGCTTCCGCTATTTCGAAAACCTCGCGCACGGCATGTGGGGAAAGGCCTTTTTCCGCAAGCTCACGCTGGCACCGCAGCGCCAGTTTTAGCGCGTCGGCAAGATTGGCTTTAGCCTCTTCAATGGTTTCACCTTGCGAAATCGCGGCGGGAAATTCCTCCACGAAGCAGGTATAACCACCCTCTTTCGCGGGTTCAAACACGGCTGTCAATTTCATGGCTCTAGATTATCACATCCGCTAATGGGGGCGGAGACGAAGGAGTGGCTTGGCGAGCGCCTCCTGCCTGCGGCAGGCAAGAGTGGGGTTTTTCTCTTGTCCCTTTTCTAATTGCTATTTTCCAGTTCGGCGGGGCGACTAGCTTTTCCGTCTTCGAGAGGATTTTCGACGCGGATGTTCTTCCGCCAGGTGGGAAAGGAAGACCGGCGAGCGGTCGGGAAACTGGGCAACGATGCGCAGGTCGCCACCCATGGCTTTGACGGTTTTTCGCAGCGTGGAAAGCAGCAGGTCGCTGCGTTTTTCAAGCCGGGAGACGCTGTCCTGGGTGATCCCGAGGGTCTTGGCAACGCTGGTCTGCGTAAGCTTGCGGGCCTTTCGCAGGTCGCGCAAGCTCATTTCCTCCGCAATGATCTCGGCCGTACGGCGCTCGACTTTCTTTCGCTCGGCTGGGCTCAGTTTCCGTATGACTTCATTCACATTCACGGGCATGGCTATGTCCCCTTTCTAATCCGGGCAAGATGCGCGTCAAAACGTTCGTCGGCCTTGCGTATCAGCTCGCGATAAAAGCGCTTTTCGCTTCCACCCGATTTGTCGCCGCCGACAAGTAAAATCGCCCTACGCCTGGGATCAAATGGGAAAGCCACTCGCCATTCGCCGTCAGCCGCGCTGAATCGCAATTCCTTCATGTTGGCGTGGCGCGAGCCGTTGAGGGTATCAACGCGGGGCTGGCCTAGTTGCGGCCCAAACTCCTGCAGCACGCGGGCCAACGCGAGTACCTCGGAGCGGACATCCTGGCCGAGCGCGTCAAATTCCGGTTTAAACTCATCGGCAATCTCGACGGCCCATTTCACGACCATAGTATGTCATGGAATCATATGATGTCTAATCCATGTATTGTGGTAGATAGGTCAAGCGGCATGAAGCAGGGAAGGGCGAAGCTTGCTTGAAACGAGGGCGCGGAGGAGCTCGGCGAGTTCGGCGGCGGTCAGGCGGTCCTCGCGGTGGAGGCGGCGAGTGGGTCACTCTTCTCTTTATCCGCACCAACGACCTGCCCCCGTTTCGCTCTGGTAACATCAGTCGTGATCGTCAGCCATCATCCTCGGCCAGCCTTTCTGTTCCACCCCCACGACCAAAATCCCGTCCCCTTTTGCCTTGAAAAACGAAATGTAACTCCTTTAAACGCAACACTTATGGACCTCCTTGCAAGTGTTGCAAACAATAGACTTACGGAAAGGGTAAATTCTTTAGGTGCAACACTTACAAGAAACTGGGGGGAGGGTGCGCCCTTAGCTTTTCAACGTTCAGCGCGGAATCCTTGTTCCGGCGGCCATGCTCCCTCGGATGGATGCGTCTTGCTACACTGGTCTGACCGGCCTAGACTGAACCTATGATTCCGGCGAGCCTCCAAATTCGCGACCGGCGGAAAGTTCCCCACAACGCCGAACCGGACCCCATCAAGGTTCTGCCATTCGGCCGCTACGGCGCAGGCGAATGGAGTGGACATCCCATCGGTCTGGTAATAGTGCTTGGCTTTGTTCTGATGGGACTGGTAGGAATCCCGCAATTCCGGTGGTTCTTTCTGGGCGCGCTTGTATTGGGTAGTCTCTGGGGATTTTTGCTCCGGCTGTGGCACCGATAAGCCCATGATTCCTGCATCATTCCAAATTCGCGATTTGACGATCCGTCCGGCGGCGGTGCTTGCACCTATGGCCGGCGTAACGGACACGCTTTTCCGCCGCGTGATTCGCGGCCTGGGCGGCTGCGGGCTGCTGATGACGGAGTTCACCAGCTCCGAGGGCATCACGCGGAGCGCGAAGAAAACACTGCGGTATCTCTATTTTCAGGAAGACGAGCATCCCATCACCGCGCAGCTTTTTGGCGCGAATCCTGCCGTGATGGCGGAAGCGGCGAAGATGGTCGAAGATCTCGGCTACGACGCCGTGGACATCAATCTCGGCTGTCCGGCGAAAAAAGTCGTGAAGTGCGGCGGCTCGGGTTTGCTGCGCGATTTGCCGCTGCTCGAAGATATTTTCAAAGCCGTCCGCGTCGCGGTGAAGATTCCTCTCACGATCAAACTCCGCGCGGGCTGGGATGAGAACTCCATCGTCGCGGTGGACGTCGCGAAAATGGCCGAGAGCCTCGGCGTCGAAGGCATCGCCGTGCATCCGCGCACCCGCGAACAGGGCTACACCGGCGCCGCGGACTGGGGCATCATCGCCGCTGTTAAGCAGGCGGTGAAGATTCCGGTGATTGGTAACGGCGACATCAACCGCCCCGAAGATGCCGCGCGCATGGTGCGCGAAACCGGCTGCGACGCCGTGATGATCGGCCGCGCCGCGCCGACCAACCCCTGGATTTTCTGCCAGATGCAGCAGTTCGCGCTGACTGGGCGCTACGACCAGCCCACCGAGGAACAACGCCACCGTTTACTCATGGACTACTATAGGCAAATTAATGCTGCCCACCTGCCCGACGGTGTAGGCAAAATGAAGCAGTTCGCGTGCTGGTTTACTCATGGCGTGGGGAACGGCAGCGAACTTCGTCGAATTGTGCACGCGGCGCATACGCCCGCCGAGGTTCTCGATAGCGTCGAACGGTTTTTTGTCGGCCGTGTTATGACCGACCAAAAAGAAGACCGTTTTACGGGCGCAGAAAACGAGGGCCAGGGCGGGGCAGGCGCTGTCTCCGAGAAGCTCGGGGTGGCCGGTTATCCTGGCGCGCAAGCGGACGACGGTCGAACAGCGATCGCCCAGAACGCCAGAAATGTTGACCGCTCTGCGGTCACCAGAAACGAGGACCCAGCCCATGGTCCCTCTGAGCACGTCGGTTGCGAGTCAACGCGCGGAACGTAGAATCTCGGTACGCTTGCCCCTCCGCGTGAGCGGACGCGATAAACGCGGCGTGGTTTTCGAAGAAGAAACTTCTAGCGAAAATCTTTGTCGCAGCGGCGCCGCCTTCGTCACTCGTTTTGACGTGGCCATCGGCTCCGACCTCGAAATCCGTATCCCCTTTTCCCAATATGCTTCGCGGCGCGGGGAATCCGACTTCACCACCCAGGGCCGCGTCGTCCACGTCCGCGACTCGCAGTGGGACGGCGAGAAATTGATTGGTGTGCAATTCACCGGGCCGCGCTTCCAGCGCGTTTTCCGCTCCGAATCCGCCGCCTGATTTTCTTGGAGTGCGGGAGCTCGCTCCCGCTTTTCTTCCAGCACGTTTTCCGCAACGCCGGCGTTTCCTCCGAAACCCGGCACACTCCCACCCTTCCGTCTTTTCCTCTGAATCCTTTCCTTCCTTTACTTCATCCCAAGATACGTCGCGATAAACCAGCTATTCCCAAACGCATCCTTCACGCCCGCCGTCCGATCCCCATACGGCGCATCTTTCGGCGCTTCAATCGACGTCGCCCCCGCCCGCAGCGCCCGCTCATAAGCCGCATCCGTGTCCGGCACATACACATGCAAATGGCAGGGCATTGGCTGGAATTCCCCGTGCGCCTCATCGATTTCCAATGTGGCGTCTCCAATCAGGATCGTCCCATGCAGCACCTTGCCCTCCGGCGACATGTGAACGCCCATCGACTCGGCCGCGAACGCCGCCTCCAGGAATGGGATCATCTTGTGTGCCTCGTGAAGGTGCAAGTACGGCTGCACGGAGCGCAGCCCCTCCGGCCCGGGCGTCCATCCACGAGGCTTGGCGATGTACCAATGATTGCCGAAAGGGTCTTTGACGGCGCCCCAGCGATCGCCCGAGGGATGGTCATCCGTCGGCGCGTAGAAGGAGGTGGCGCCGGCCTGCAAGGTCCGTTCGAACGTAGCGTCAGGGTCGTCCACGTACAGGTGGATCGCAGCAGGCGCGGTCGGATACTGCTCGTTTCCATCGCTCAGTTCAATCGCGCCGTTGCCCACTGCCACTTCCGCGTGCATGATCGAGCCGTCGGGCGCCGGCATCTTCACTCGCTCGATCCCTTCGAACGCGCTCTTCAAGAACTCCATGAACCGCGCCGCCGGCCGCACAATGATGTACGGCGTGATGCAGGTCAAACCCGGCCGCATAAAGTGAACTGCTTTCGCTGGCACTGCTGTGCTATCGCTCATGGATGCTCTCCTTTGCGAGACGGATTCTAGCACCGCGCGGAACAGACTTCATCCCATCGAGGCCACGTCATGACGGGGCGCTTCCGCGCCTCGGCCAAATCAGGGTTCTTCGCGATCCGCCTGCGCGTCGACGATTTGCGCATAGGCGTCTCTGCGGGTCAGCCCGCGCTCTTTGGCGGCCAGCTTCAGGGCTTCTTTGCGGTCGAGCTTGGCCTGATGCATGAGTTCGTCGACGCGCGCGGCGAGCGATTGCGCGGAGTCGATGTGTGAACGCGCTTCGGTGGCGTCGGCGGGGCCGATTAATAAAGTGATTTCGCCGCGGGCCGGGCGTTTTTCCAGAGACAGCAAGATTTCGGAAAGTTTTCCGCGCAAAAACTCTTCATGGAGTTTGGTGACTTCGCGCGCGAGACATGCGGGGCGATCGCCGAGAATTTCGCGGGCGTCGGCGACGGATTCAGCGATGCGATGGGGCGCCTCGTAAAGGATGAGGGTGCGGTCCTCGATGCGCAGGCGTTCGAAAGCGCGGCGGCGCTCGCCGCTGCGCGCCGGAAGAAATCCGACGAACAGGAATTCCTCGTTGGGCAGGCCGGAAGCGGAGAGGGAAGCGAGGATCGCAGACGGACCGGGAATTGGCACAACCGGAATGTGGTGGCGCAGGCAAAGTGTGACCAGGCGGTGGCCCGGGTCGGAGACCAGCGGCATTCCGGCGTCGCTGACGAGCGCGATTTTCGCGCCTTGCTCCAGTGCAAGAACCAACTCGGGCGCGCGTGTCAGTTCGTTGTGCTCGTGATAGCTGACGAGTGGCTTGCGAATTTCGTAGTGCGTGAGGAGCTTTTGCGTGTGGCGGGTATCCTCGCAGGCGATTTGGTCTACTTCCTTGAGGATTCGAATGGCGCGAAGCGTGATGTCCTCGAGATTCCCAATCGGTGTCCCCACCAAATAGAGGCAACCCGCGGGGCTGGCGGCATTCTCCAATGGAATCTTCGCGCTCATGTGGATGAGTCTAGCACGCGTTCCGAGCGGCAATGGGCCGCATGCTATACTTTGAGTTTTGAACAGCGCATCGGAGGAGCATCAGTGCCCCTGTACGAATACAAATGCCTGAAGTGCGGCCGAAACACGGAAAAGATCGAGAGTGTTTCCGGGCCGCACCTGAAAAAGTGCCCGCACTGCGGCGGAAAAGTGGAATCCGTAATCACCGCGCCGGCGATTCAGTTCAAGGGGGCGGGGTGGTATGTGACGGATTACGGCGGAAAAAAGTCCGGCGGCGGGGAAGCGGAGAAGGCGGACAAGGCCGGCGCAGAGGCGAAAGAAACGGCGAGCAAGGAGAAAGATAGCTCGAACAAGGAAAAAGAAACCACCAAGAAAGAGCCGGCCCCCAAGGAATCCAAAGAGAAGAAGCCGGCGGCGAAAAAGTAGATTTGCTGCGGCGGGCGGCTTGGTTTTTCTTACAGCTTTAGAGTTTTCAGATACTCGCGAAAAGCCGCGCCGAATTCCGGGTTCTGCAGCGCGATCTCCACGGTCGCTTTCAGGAAGCCGAGCTTGTCGCCCGCGTCGTAGGAAATTCCCTCATAGATATAAGCGAACAGGCCTTGCTCCTTCGCCAAAATACGCAGCGCGTCGGTAAGTTGAATTTCGTTTCCAGCGCCGGGCTTCGTGCGTTCCAGACAATCAAATATCGCGGAAGGCAGAACGTAGCGGCCAGTGATCGCGAGATTCGAAGGCGCGTTCGCGGGTTTTGGTTTTTCCACCAGATCACGAATGCGCAGCAGGCGCTCGCCGAACGGCGGCTGCGGCGCTGGCACGGCATCCACGATACCGTAGAGATGCGTTTTGTCCTTGGGGACTTGCTCGACGGCGATGGCCCCTACACCGATGGATTCGTAGACGTCGATCAATTGTTTGGTAGCAGGGTTTTTCCCCGGTATGAGCACGTCGCCGAGTAACACGGCGAAGGGTTCGTCGCCAACAAGATCGCGCGCAACGAGCACAGCGTGTCCGAGGCCGAGCGGTTCTTTCTGCCGCGTGTAACTGACCTGCAGCATGTTGCTGATCTTTCGAACGAGTTCGGCCTGATCGTGGCGGCCCTTCTCTTCCAGAAAACGCTCCAGGGCGGGAGCGGAATCGAAATGATCTTCGATGGAGTTTTTGCCCTTGCCGGTGACGATGATGATGTGCTCGATGCCGGAAGCGACGCACTCCTCGGCGACGTATTGAATCTGCGGCTTGTCGACGACGGTGAGCATTTCCTTTGGCTGCGCTTTGGTGGCGGGGAGAAAGCGCGTGCCAAGGCCAGCGGCAGGGAGCACGGCTTTGCGGACTTTCATGCGCGAGCCCTTGGAGGAAGCGTTGAGTGTAGCTGTGATGGTGTCGGTCATAGAGTCAAGATCTTGCCTACTCCCGGCGAATGGACACCATTCTTCGATGCGATTCGAAAACAGTCAATGCATTTGAGAAGCCGCGTTGCTTCCTCGATGAAGCAGCCCGGTCCGGCGAATACGGTTGACGCGGGACGATGGCATAGGATGCTGAGCCGAAGCACCGGATGGGCTTGTGCTAGCATAAACCTCATGAATAGCAATGTTGGCGTGAGTGGAAAATGAGCATTCGAATCCTGGGGATTGAATCTTCGTGCGATGAGACGGCGGCGGCGGTGGTCGCGGACGGGCGGGAAATCCTGTCCAGCGTGGTGGCGTCGCAGATCGATGTGCACAGGAAGTATGGCGGCGTGGTGCCGGAACTGGCGTCGCGCGAGCATTTGCGGCAGATCGTACCGGTGGTGCGAGAAGCGATTGAACAAGCGGGGATGAAACTTGCGGATTTGGATGCGATTGGAGTGACGCAAGGGCCGGGCCTTGTTGGTGCGTTGCTGGTGGGAATTACATATGGAAAAACGCTGGCGCAGGCGCTTGGAAAACCGCTGGTGCCGGTGAATCATCTGGAGGGGCACGTTCATGCGGTTTTTTTGGAGGCGCACAAGGCGGGGCGAACGGCGAAATTGCCGGCGGTGTGTTTGATCGTTTCGGGCGGGCACACGGTTTTGTACGAAGTGAAGCCGGAAGATTCGAACGTGCAGGATGCGAGCGGGAAGTTGCTCTATCGGAAGTTGGGGCAGACGCGGGACGACGCCGCGGGCGAAGCGTACGACAAAGTTGCGAAGCTACTAGGTCTTGGATATCCGGGGGGGCCGGTTCTGGACCGGCTGGCGGCGGTTTCGAATGGCGTGGCGGCGCCGGTGAAATTCGGGCCGACGAAGATGAAGGGAAACGCGCTGGATTTCAGCTTCAGCGGGCTGAAAACCGCGGTGCTCTATCATGTGCGCGAGCATCTGGAATATTCTGCGGAGATTCGCGCGCGGGAAGAAGCGCTGCAGCGCGGCGAACGAAAAGTGGAACAATTGCAGCCATTGTGCAGCCCGCAGACTTTGGCACTGGTGCGCGAGTTTCAGAATGCGGTGGTGCGTGACCTGGTTGATCGCACAATGAGAGCGGCGGAAGAGTTGGGCGTCGAGAGCGTGCTGGTCTCGGGCGGAGTGGCGGCCAACAGCCAGTTGCGCGCGACGTTCGAACAGCGGGCGAAATCCGCGGGCGTCGAGGTGTTTTTTCCGAGCCGGGCGCTTTCGACAGACAATGCGGCGATGATTGCGGCGGCTGCGTATTCGCGTTTCCGCGCGGGAATTCTTGCGGATAGTTCACTCAACGCCGATCCCAGCCTTGCCTTGGCGTAGCACTAGACAGACAGCACCGAAGACAATTTATTAGTGTATTCGTGTGCGCGGGCGGAAGAGGACAGGCAGGAATGCCTGTCCTACTGTGGACCATCGCGTGGGTTATACTTTCGCGAGTATGGGGAACTTGGCGGGCGAGGGCGCACGGTTTCAGATTGCCAGCGATCAGTCGCTGCTGGTTTATTTTGATCAAGTGGATAAGACGGACCGGTCTAAAGACCGGCCACTACAGGATCAGGAGCAAGGCCGGGCTGAAGCCCGGCCTCTACAAAGTCAGCCGCTACAAAGCCGGGCACGGCAAAATCAGATCACAGTTCAGGCGAATGAAAAAGTCAGGAAGCTGCTACGGCTGCTGGAGCTGGAGCCGGTGGCGGGAGTGCGCAATCTCCATCCGGCGTATTGCTCGTTGCTGGTGAAGTTTGATGTGTTGAAGTTGCAGCATGGGGAAGTGGAAGAAATTTTGAGGGGATATCTCGCGCGGCTCGAAGAGGTGAAACTTCCGGAACCAAGAATGGTTGAAATTCCGGTCAGCTATGGCGGCGAGTTTGGGCCGGATTTGGCGGAAGTGGGCGCTTTGCTAGGAATGACGGCGGAGCAGGTGATCGAGCTGCATTCGTCGGTCGAATATCAGGTGTATTTCCTGGGATTTGTTCCCGGATTTGCGTACCTGGGGGAATTGCCGGAAGGGTTGGTGACACCGCGGCTGGCGACGCCGCGGCGGAAGGTGCCGGCGGGGAGCGTGGGGATCGCCGGGAATCAGACGGGGGTATATCCGTTCGCGACGCCGGGGGGATGGAGATTGCTGGGGCGAACGCCTTTGGCGATGTTCCGGGCGGATCGCGCAGAGTTGAGTCTGCTTTCGATTGGGGATCGTGTGAAGTTTGTGCCGATTTCGCGCGAGGAATTCGTGGCGGCGGAGGCAAGGGGAAATTGAGAAGGGAAAGAAAAAGCAGATCCCTCGCTACGCTCGGGATGATAATTGCGGTGACGAGGCGCGCATGGCGGTGATTCAGGTGCTGGAGCCGGGGCTGTTCACGACGGTTCAGGATTTGGGGCGGGAGGGCTATGGTCCGCTGGGCGTTTCGCCTTCAGGGGCGGCGGATGCGGTTTCGCTTATGATGGGGAATCGACTGGTGGGAAATGCCGAAGGGGAAGCGGGGTTGGAAATGACGCTGCTTGGCGGGGCGTTCCTGTTTCCGGAAGGCGCGGTGCTGGCGCTGGCGGGGTCGGATTTTGGGGCGACGCTGGATGGAAAGCCTGTTGAGTTGTGGAGAAGGTTTGAAGCGCGTGCGGGAAAGGTGCTGCGATTGGGGCCGACGCAGTCTGGGGCGCGGTGTTACTTGTGCGTCCTGGGAGGAATCGAAGTGGAACTTCTCTTGGGGAGCGCTTCGACGCACATTTTGAGCGGGCTGGGCGGGCATGAAGGGAGGGCACTGCGGAAGGGGGATGTGCTGAAGATCGGCACGCACAGGTGGAAGATGCCAAGCGGTTGGGCTGCGAGTTTTCGAAAACGCGAGTGGGTGTTATCGGATCGGGTGCTGGATGCTCTCGAGCCGCGAAAAGAATTGCGTGTCACGGACGGACCGCAAAACGATCGGTTTTCAGAGGCGGCGAAGAAAGTTTTTTATGAGAGCACCTATCGGGTGGCGGAAGATTCCAACCGCATGGGGATTCGGCTGCAAGGGCCGGGGATTCCAGCGCCGGTTGGTGGAGAGATGATTTCAGAGGGCGTCGCGCTTGGGGCCGTGCAGGTGCCGGAGGGAGGACAGCCGATTATTTTGTTTGTGGAACAACAGACGACGGGGGGCTATCCGAAGATTGCGAATGTGGCTTCGGTGGATTTTCATAGCCTGGGTCAGTTGCGGCCGCGGGATGAGATTCGGTTTCGACGGGTCGAGGGGCTAGGCGCGCGAACGATGCTGGTCCTCCAGGAAACGGTGCTCAGGTCAGATTTGCGCGACAGACGGCTGCTTCCATATGAATCAAGACGATTTAAGAATTGATTTGAATTGCGACATGGGCGAGGTGCCGGAAGCGATTGCGGACGGCACGCAGGAATCGCTGATGCGCTCGATCACGTCGGTCAACATTGCCTGCGGAGGACATGCTGGCGACGAGCGGACGATGAAGACGACGATTGAGCAGGCGCTTCGATGGAAGCTGGCGATTGGGGCGCATCCGGGGTATGCGGATCGGGCAAATTTTGGGCGGGTGGAGTTGAACCTGCCTGAGAGGGAGATTGCGGATTCGGTTTACGAGCAGGTATGCAGGCTCGCGGAAATTGCGGCGGGTTGCGGCGCGCGGGTGGTTCACGTGAAGCCGCATGGCGCGCTTTACAATCAGGCGGTGAAGAATCGCGGGATTGCGGAGGCGATTGCGGATGGCGTGGCGAGGTGGGACAAAGGCACCGTGCTCGTGGGGTTGGCGGGGTCACCGATGCTGGAGGTGTTCCGGCAAGCGGGGTTCGCGGTGGCGGCAGAGGCCTTTGCCGACCGGCGGTATGAGGCGGATGGAACTTTGCGCTCGCGGAAGTTTGAGGATGCGCTGATTCGCAATCCGGAGGAAGCGGCGTGGCAGGCGCTGGGGATCGCGGAGCGAGGGTTAGTGATTGCGAGCGACGGGAGCGAAGTCTCGGTTGACGCGCAGACCTTGTGCATTCATGGGGACACTCCGGGCGCGCCGGCAATTGCGGAGGCGATCACGCGGACGCTGCGCGAAGCGGGAGCTACCCTGAGAAAAATGTCAGGGGCATGAAAGGGAATTGAAGGGAGCCCAGATCGAGGCGGGATGGCAAAATCGGAACTCATGAGAGAAATGCGTGACTTGCAAGCGAAATTAAACCCCTTCTTCAAGGAACGAAATTTCCGACGGCTGGGAGGCACCTACAATCGGATCACTGCAGATGGCCTAACCCATGTTGTGAATTTTCAAAAGGGGCGCTTCGACCTACCCGGCACAACGTCAATACCGGGGTTTCGGGAGAACCTCTACGGAAAATTTACGATCAACGTTGGGGTGTACGTACCCGAAGTGCAGTTATTCGGCTCTGGGGGGAAGGAACCCAAGTTCGTGGCGGAGTATTACTGTTGCGTTCGTGAGAGGCTTGGAACCCTTGGTCCCGAACGCGTTGATATTTGGTGGGAACTTAAAAAAGAACCTGACTCAGTCGAAGAAGTGGTTAATGAAATAAGGCAACGACTGGAAGTGGACGCGTTTCCATTTCTTGCCCGGTTTGAAACGCGCGAGGCGCTTTTGAGTGAGTTACTCAGCGGGCCTTCCACGGCAAGCTACAGGAGTCCCCGTTCGCGGGTTGATTGTGCGATTATCCTGGCGGCTCGCGGTCAACGGAGCGAAGCACACGATCTTTTGGCAGCGCATAGGGCGGCACATATTCGAGAACGAGGGCATCCAGGACACTTGAAATACCTTGAGGATCTTGCGGTCGAGCTCGGATTGGAGAATTTGGAGACTACTTAGCATCCTCGAGTAAGTGGTGACCTGACGTCGGCTGCGCCAGTGACCGAAAAAAAGCGGGCAGCTTAAAAAGCTGCCCGCCGGGGAAGGAAGAGCCGCGTAGGCGGCAAGGGCTATTCGAACTTTTCGGTAAGGACGGGGAACTGGAGCTTGGCTTTAGCCAGGGACTTGACGACGATGGCTTCGGCGCTCTCCGCCGTGGTGTTGCGGGACGTAGCCATTTCGCTGACGAGGAGGTACTTCGCGCGTTCGAGCATTTTCTTTTCGCGGAAGGAGAGCGGCTTGCTGCGGCTGAGGGAAACGAGACTCTTGAGGACGACGGCGACTTCGAGGAGGGATCCGGTGCGCATGCGCTCCGAATTCTCTTTGAAGCGGTGCTTCCAGTCGTGATGAGAGTTAAGTTTACCGGTTTCGAGGAAGCCGAGGACTTTCGCCGACTCCGTGGAACGGATGACGGAACGAAGGCCAACGGTGGTTGCGTTGGATTGCGGGACCATGACACGCAAACCGCTGGAAACAATGCGAATCATGAAGTAACGTTCGGTTCTGCCGTTCAAGACGCCGTAGCTGATCTGTTCAACAATGCCCACACCGTGATTCGGATATACGACCTTGTCGCCGATCTTGTAGTCCATAAATTCGGTTGCCCCCTGAGAGATGCTGGAACAGTATATTAACAATGTGCCGGAAGAGTCAAGATATATCCAGTGGAATGAGGAGGTTAGGGAAAAAGAGATATTAATTTGGCAATGAAATTGCTAGGCGGCTTTGCAGATCAGGGGAGAATTCCCACCATTCAGCGGTGAAAATCGGCCAATCGCTGCTTGCGAACGGTGGCGGCCAATGAGTTTTTTTGCGAACTTTTCCGGGGGCTGGCGAGAGTACGGTAGAATGCGGATGTGATTGTACTGGCGATAGATACATGCGATTCGCGGGGCAGCGTAGCGGTGCTGCGAGGCGAAGCGGTTGTGCAAGTGGCGAGGCATGAATCGGCGGAGGAGTACTCCGCCTGGCTGCTGCCGGCGGTGGCGGAGGTGCTTCGAGCCGCAGGTCTCGGGATGGCGGAAGTCGATGGGTACGCGGTCGCGGCGGGGCCGGGGTCCTTCACGGGAGTGCGGGTGGGACTGACAACGGTCAAAGCCTGGGGCGAAGTTTATGGGAAGCGCATCGCGGCGGTTTCCCGGCTGGAGGCGCTGGCTGTGCAATCCAATGGGGAAGAGCCACACGTTGCGGCGTTTGCGGATGCGCGTCGCGGGCAGGTGTTCGGGGCGGTTTACCGGTGCGCGGAGACGGGATTAGAGAGGCTGGGGGAGGAAATGGTCATCCCTCCAGGAAGGTTTGTTGAGATGGCTGCGGAGCTGACGAGCGGAGGAAGCGTTTCGTGGGTGTCTACGGACGCGGAGTGCGTTCTTCAGGATGCGGCGTGGAGTGCGCGAGAGTCGCGCGGCGAAAAGGTGGAGCGCGTCTCCAGCGTATTGGCTCCGGCGATTGGGCGGATTGGAATGACGCAATTGGCGGCAGGACGGCACACGGATGCGCTCGCACTGGATGCGAATTACGTGCGGCGCTCGGACGCGGAAATCTTCTGGAAGGGCGGGGCGGCGCATGGGCGCTGAAGTGAGGCAGGAAAAAACCAACGCTTCCATTCGAACGCTTCGTCCATCGGACGCGCCAGCGGTGACTAAGATCTTGCAACAGGCCCCGGAAGCGGCGAATTGGTCGGGTAAGAGCTTTGAGGAGTTGCTGGCTTGGTCTGGCGGTGTTGCGCTTGCAAGCGAGACGATCGGGGAACTATCGGGTTTTCTATTCGGGCGGCAAGTAGGCGACGAGGCGGAAATCTTAAATCTGGCGATGATTCCCGATCGGCGGCGCCTGGGGGAGGGTGGGGCGCTACTGAGCGCGGCGCTGGAGGAATTTCGAAGGCGGGGAGTAAGTCGCGTGTTTTTAGAGGTTAGGGAGTCGAACGCGGCGGCGATAGCGTTCTATCTCAAGTATGGGTTTGCCAAAAGCGGCCGCCGGCCCGGGTATTACCGCGATCCGGCCGAGGCGGCGCTGGTGATGGAGAAGAAACTCACAGGCTAGGACCAAATTCCCACGGGTTCCCCCTTGACGTGGGAAACCAAAGTGCTATCTTTCGCTCATGTAGTGTTCATCGCACATTCACGGAGTCGTGAGGAGGACGCATGGCAACAGCGCAGCGGGCACCTCGGGACATACTTCTTCAAACAGACGCCGACTATCAGCGTCTGGCACAGCAACACCAGCAATACGAAGCAGAACTCCAGCAAATCTCCAAATCGCCCTACCTGAATTCGGAAGACCTCCTGGAAGAAATCAAGCTCAAGAAGATGAAGCTCCACTGTAAAGATGAGATGGAACGGATTGCCGCGCGTATCCTACGCGCGAAGACCAACTACAGCCAATAGCAACGGCTTCCCGGGTGATTCTGTCGTAGAATGACCACTGCGCGCTCGCGGGATTCAGACCACGAGCGGGAATGCAGAGGTCTACTCCGGCAAGCATGGTCAAGGAAGGCTACTACTTCGGGGTTCCACCGCTTTTGCTAAGCGGAAGCTCTTTTTTGCTGCACTGGTACGCCGCGGCAGCCGCTCTGGTGTTTCTGGCCCTGTTTGTATTTTCCTTTTTTCGAGATCCAGAGCGAGTCATCCCTTCGGAACCGGGGGCGGTGGTGTCTCCGGGAGATGGCCGCGTGGTGGTGGTAACGGAGGAAGAGAACGCCGGGCGTCCGGGGAGCCGCATCAGCATCTTTCTGGCAGTCTGGAATGTGCATGTGAACCGCTCGCCCGCGGCGGGAATTATCACGAAGATGGAATACCGGCCAGGGAAGTTTCTTGCGGCCATGCGCGAACGGGCTTCGGTGGAGAACGAGCAGAACGTGTTTACGCTTTCGACCGATGCGGGGGAAATGGTGTTCAAGCAGATTGCGGGGTTGATCGCGCGGCGAGTAGTCTCGTGGAAGAAAGTTGGCGACAGGGTCTCGCGCGGGGAGCGGATTGGGCTGGTACGATTCGGCTCGCGTGTGGATGTCTGGGTGCCCAAAGAGGCGGAGATTCTGGTGAAGCTGGGGCAGAATGTGAAGGGCGGAGCGAGCGTTTTGGCAAGGTGGCCTGGGAAAGCGGCGGCCGAGCATTCGAATGAAGCCAGCGCGGCGGAAGCGGACACAAATCTGACAGCGACAGGGAAGCGGTCGTAATCATGCCCGAGCCCGAACAACAGGAAATATCTTTTCAGCACCGGCGCATCAAGAATCCGAAATTGCGGCGCGGAATTTTTCTGATTCCGGCGGCGTTTACGTCCGCGAATCTCCTCTGCGGTTATTACGCCATCGTCGCGTCGCTGGTGGGGGCGCCGGACGATTTCAATCGCGCGGCGAAGGCGATCGGCCTGGCCATTTTGTTCGATTCGCTGGATGGGCGAGTCGCGCGAATGACGGGAACGAATACGGAATTTGGAGTGCAGTTCGACTCGCTGGCGGATGTCGTCAGTTTTGGAGTGGCGCCTGCAATTCTGGCGTATGCGTGGGGCATTCGAAGCGTGACGGCCATGGACCTGGAGGCGCTGCACCAGTTGGGATTGTTCGCCTGGGTCTGCTGCCTGTTCTTCCTCATTTGCTGCGCGTGGCGACTGGCGCGATTCAATGTAAAGGGAATGGCGCCGGGGGGATCGAAATATTTTGTGGGCATGCCGACTCCGGCGGCGGCCGGGGTGATTGCCGCAGTGGTACATGCGTTGCATCGCGCGGGGCCGCTGCAGGATTGGCGATGGTCGGTGGCATGGCTGTTGATGGCGGCGGCGCTCGGCGGGCTGATGGTCAGCACGATTCGTTATTACAGTTTCAAGGATCTGCCGTGGTCGCGGAAGCAGCCAGCTTTTCTGATTCTTTTTCTCATTCTGATTGGCGCGGTGATCTGGGCGTTTTCGGAAGTGGTGCTGGTCCTGCTGGCTTGTACCTATGCGGTGGCCGGTGTTTTGCTCCACCTGGTGCGGTTCATTCGCCAGCGCATGGTATCGCGGACCGCGTGATTCATGCCTTCGCCTGAACGGGAATCCAACCGGATTGTGATTGCGGGTGCGTCTTCGCTGCTGGGAGCGGAGTTGAAAACGCTATTGGAAGAAGGGCGGTTTGCAGCTTCGGATTTTCGGTTGGTGGATGAGGAGACCGCGGCGGGGACGCTGACGGAGGCGGGCGGCGAGCCCGCGGTGATCCAGCCGGTGGAAGAAGGAAGTTTCGAACGGGCGCGATTTGTATTTTTCACCGGTTCGGGAGAGTTCACGCGGAGAAACCTGGCGGAGGCGACGCGCGCGAGCGCAACGGTGATTGATCTTTCCGGCGGGATTGCGGGCGATGCAAAGACGGTCGTTTGGTTTCCGAAGCTTGATGCGCTTCTGGGGCGCGAGTTCAAAAAAACTGCGGGGACCTATGCGATTCCGTCGGCCGCGGGAATGGCAGCGGCGGCGTTAGCACTGGCGCTGGCAAAGAGCGGTTTGCGCAGGCTGGTCATGACCTTTTTTCAGCCGGTATCGGAAGCGGGGCGGCGCGGCATCGAAGAATTGGAAAGCCAGACCGGCGAGTTGCTCACGTTTCAGGGCGTTGGGCAGCCGGTGTTTGATACGCAGGTGGCATTCAACATGGTGGACCGGTTCGGTCCGGGGAGCGCGCAAAAGCTGGATGCAATCCGCGAACGCGTGCGTCAAGAAGCGAAAGCGTGCCTTGGAAAGAAGGCGGCCATCCCGGCCATACAAGTGGTGCACGCGCCGGTATTTTATGGAACTGCCTTTGCCGCCTGTGCGGAACTGGAAGAGAGCGCGGACGCGGATAAGATTTTGAATGCTTGCCAGGAGGCAGGCTTCGCAATGATCAAGGACGGCGATGCGGGGCCCAGCAATGTCACCGCGGCGGGTGAAAAAATAATTCAATTGGCGGTGCCACAGGCGGATGGCTCTCAACCGGGAACGTGGTGGTTCTGGGGCGCGGCGGACAACATCCGTTTGCCGGCGGCAAACGCGGTGAGATTGGCGGAGATGCTGGCATGAAGGTCCGGGGAATTATTTGCGCGGCGCTGCTGGCGGTGTTATCGGGGATCGGCTGCGGCTACCACGTTGCGGGTAAAAGCGATGAGCTGCCGAAAACGATTCACGTGATTGCCGTGCCCGCGTTGGAAAACAAGACGACCAGTTACCGGATCGAACAGAAATTTACCAGCGCGACGATCCACGAATTCCTTGTGAGAACTTCGTACCGAGTGGTGTCCAATCCCGAAAACGCCGATGCGGTGCTGCGCGGGAAAGTGCTGAGCATAGAAGCCGTGCCGCTGACGTATGACACGGCTTCGGGGCGGGCGACCACCATGCTGGTGCAGGTGAAATGCGAAGTCACGTTTGAAGAGCGCGCCACGGGGAAAATTCTCTATCATTCGGACAATTTCGTTTTTCGAAACGAGTATGAACTTTCCACGGACGTGCCCAGCTTTTTCCAGGAGCAGGATCCGGCGCTGGAGCGCGTGGCGAAGGATTTTGCTTCGCGGCTGGTTGCGGCGGTGACGGAGAATTACTAGGGGAGCGATCAGAGAACAAAGATCAGGAGTCGGGAAGAGACGGACGCAGCGAGGTTCGCAGCGGCAGGGGAAAAGAGGAAAGGGAGCAGATGGCGCGGGTATCCACGGAAGAATTGCTGGCGCGGCTGGAGAAAGGGAAGCTCATCCCGGCGATTTTGCTGCTGGGAGAAGAACCCTATCTTCGGGACACGTGCCGCGCGCAATTGATAGAGAAGTTTGTGCCGGAAGCATCTCGGGCGTGGGCCGTGTCGCGGTATTCCGCGGGCCGTGGGGAGACCCAGGCGGCGGTCGACCAGGCGCAGACGCTGCCGATGCTTTCGCCGCAGCAGGTGGTTTTTCTGGAAGAGGCGGAAGCGATCGAGAAGCTCGGAGAGAAAAACCGGGAAGAGGCCGTGGCGCAGCTCGACGCCTATCTGGAGAATCCCGCGCCGTTCACGGTGCTGGTGGTGGAAGCCAGCGCGCTCGATCAGCGCATGAAACTGGGAAAGCTGCTCGCGGAGAAGACGCTGGTGGTGGAAGTGGGGCTTGGGGAAAACCTGGGGGAGCGGCAAGCGGCTGCGGTGGCCCTGGCGCGGGCAATCGCGAAGGAAGAAGGAGTGGAGTTTGAGAAAGGCGCGGCGGAGGATCTGGCGGAGTTTGTTGCGGCGGATTTGATGCGGTTGAAAACGGAGATCAACAAGCTGGTGACGTTTGCGGCGGAGAGAAAAATGATCCGGCGGCAGGACGTGAGCGCGCTGGTCATTTCCGAGAAAACCACGACGGTTTGGGAGCTGGCGGACATGCTGGCGTCGCGGCAGGCGAAGAAGGCGCTGGAATTCCTGGACCGCTTGCTGCGCGACGGAGAAGAACCGCTGCCGATGCTGGGAGCGATGACGTGGATGTACCGAAAGCTGATCGAAGCCAGCGAAGTAAAAGGCGCGGTAAACGGGTGGCAGGCGGCGCGGGCGCTGGGGATGCGGCCGGAGCAGGCGGAACTGGCGCTACAGAATGCGCGCAAGATTTCGAAGGGGAGATTGCTGAGTGGTTTGAGCGCACTGCAGAAAGCCGATGACCGGCTCAAGCGAGGCGGGGAAGATGCGCGCGCGGTGATGGAATTTTTGTTGGCCGAATTAACCGCGGCGCCGATTGAGACAAGAACGGCAGCGCGCTAGTGCACAGCTTGGCGAATGATTTCCGCGCATTCTTTGTTGTGTGTGACCGTAATCCTTGGATTCTTTTCGGATCCCTGTCGATTCTTCTGTGTTCGGTTGTGGATTGGTATATGCGAATTCGGATGTGGTCCATTGGCGACAAATGGATTTTCATAAAGGGCGGGCTCTTCAACTACAAGGAGTATCTGAAGGCATCAGCCACACACGGTTGGCCGAGATTGCCATATTATTTCTTCTGGCCGCTGTTTCTGGCAGGAATCGTGCTGCTTGGAGTTGGAGTGTCTAACCTCTGAGTAATTGAAGCATGATGAAAAAAGGGCGGCCAAACGGCCGCCCTTTTTGTTGTTGAGGTTGGAAGGGTTTTCAGTTGCCGCCGTGATCGTCGCCGTCGTGATCGCCGTCGTGGTGTCCGAAGTCGAACAAGTCGAAGAGATCACCGATGGCCGGGCTGTTGAGGGGCACGTAGGGATTATCGTCGTCCACTCTAGGATTCGGGAAGTTATCGCGGCTGCGGTGCGTAAGCGGCTTCAAATCCCAATTCCTCTCGATGAACTTGAGGATGGACACGTGGTCGGTGTAAGAGTGGCTGATGTGGCCGCCGCGGGTGAACGGTGAAACGGCGATCAACGGGATGCGTGGGCCGTCGCCGAAGAAATCGAGCGGCTGGATGTAGCCGGAGTCGTAGTAGCCGCCGCCCTCGTCCATGGTGATGAACAAGACGGTGGATTCAAACAGCTCTTTGTTGGCGGTGAGATGGTCCATGATTTTCTTGACCATGCCTTCAAAAAGGTCCTCTTTCGAAGAGGCGGGATGGCCATCCAGCAGACCGTCGGGCTTTACGAAGGAGACGGCAGGCAAAGTGCCGTTGTCGACGGCGGCAAAGAAGTCAATGCTGTCCTTAATGTGTGCTGCGCGCTGCGTTGCATCGCCCATAATGGACGTAGAGTAGGATTCGAAATTGCAGATGTTGCAGTAGGCTGCGCCCACTTGAACAGCCGGATTCGTGCTCTTGGGATCGTGCTGGAGAGCCACCGCGGCGTTGTAAGCCCCTCCGTAATAAGCCCACGAAATTCCTTTGTCGTTGAGCGCGTCGCCGATGGTGCGAGTGATGATCGGGGGAATGGATTTACCTTTGGCAATATTTGCGGTGTCCACCGTGCCATCCGGAAGGAAGCCCGGATTGTCATTGTTCACCATGTAGAAGTGTCCCTTTTCGCAATTGGGTTTGGGATCGTAAGGGAGAGATTCCAGGTAGTCCCGGATGGGCTTAATGCCGGGCTGGGTGGGATCAGCGCATTCGGTGAAGTTGCCGTCGAAGAACAGGTCCACGGTGTAGACGTCGTTCGTGCCTGGCAGCGGATCAGGATTGGCGATGTGCGACGGCGGCATTGTCGGATTGCCCTTGTCGGTGGCGGGATTGCCCGTATTGTCGGACCAGAAAATGGCGTCGCCGGTGCCGAGCATGACGTGGTTGGCACCGGTGCCGCCCATGAACGACTGGTGAAAATTGTCACTCATGGAATATTTATCGGCCAGGCTCTTCAGGACCGGGACGTCCCCTTCATGCATGTTGTAGAAGGCCATGGAGTTGCCGCCGCCGTTGTCGTCGGTGGCCGGAGGGGTGTCAAACGGATCGGTCTGATTCGTATAGTTGGTAATGACAAACGGATAGAGATCGCTCAGGCAGCCCGAAGGGTTGCGCTTGGTGGCGTTCTTAATACTGCAGTCGGATTGTTGCCACATCTCGAAGAGCCGGTGCGTCGTATCACCCGTGTAGGAATCGTAGGGAAGACTCGGCCCCCGCAGCGGGAATGGTCCGTTCGGTAAGTTGTTGAAATTCGCGACGCGCGTATCGAAGTCGGGTACGGGGGTGAGTACAAACGTATTGTTCTGGCCGGAAGCTCCGGTGGTCAACAGACCGAGATCGGCGGTCTCCAAAGACGGCTCGATTGCCGCCAAAATAAAGCTCGGAGTGGCCGGGGGAAAAGGAGGCGGCTGCGTGGCAAAACCGATGATGGAGGCGTCCGGGCTGGGCGAAAAGTTCAGGGTTGGGGACGGAAGGACGTCGTACGGAGTCCTATCGGCGCCATCGAGGCTGATGTAGTAGGAGGTTTTGAACGGCGGTACGGCTTGGAATTGCTGCGCCTTTTTGAAATGCTGGCCGGGAGTGCCATCCGCGTTGATAATTCCTTCGGACAGTAGGTTTTTGACGGATTCGCCGCGCTTGGGAATGTAGGTAGCGAAAAGGTGGTCAAAAGTGCGGTTCTCGCCGATGAGCACGATGACGTGCTTAATGGGAGTACGCGTGTGCGGCTTCTCCTGGGCTTGCAGCGAAGCTGCGAGCGGGCCACCCAGGCTGAACTGGAACACGGTAAAGACAATGAATCCAACCCGAAGACCATGAAACGCTTTTGAAACGGTTTGCTTCAAGGACATGCATTCTCCTCTCGAACAATGATGGTGGGGACAGCTACGAGCGACGAGAGAGTGCACCGGGCGGGTTACAAGATGATTGCGTGAAGATGAATTGCAGGTGACTCGAGTGTTTCGGGCGTGTGAATGCGCGGACCGGGTGAGGCTGGGGTCGAAAGGGCCGCGGATCAAAAAAGAAGGGCGAGCTGGCGCTCGCCCTTCTCACCTTTTTCTTTCATTAAAAACTCAAGGCGAATAACCTGGAGCGGAATGCAGTTCTACTTCGCGGCCTTGGCTTTGACGCCGTTGTAGGCGAGCGTGAGGCGCGACTTGTAGCGGTTGCCGGTGTTTTCGTGCAGCACGCCCTTGGTGATGGCCTGGTCGATCGCCGACATCGTGGGTTGCAGCAGGTTTTCGGACGCGGTGGCGTCGCCGGCGGTGATGGCGGTGCGCAGACGGCGCATCATCGTGCGGACCCGGGTGCGGTTCGCGCGGTTGACTTCGGCGCGTTGGCGAGATTGCGCCGCCCGCTTTAAAACCGACTTTTTCTTTTTCTTAACTTTGGTAGCCTGTCCCTGGGCCATCTATTGCTCCTTTTAGGTATCGCTCAAACTTCTAACGTTAAACGAGGCTAAAGGCTTTGTCAAACGAGGTGAAAGGTCCTCTGGGTGCGCCAGCCGGGCTGCAACCGCTGAAACCGCCGGTATCGGCAGGCTCGACCATGGGCGCGCCTGGGCGTTCGAATCCGCCGAGCAAGCACGATGAACTGCGCCTGCTCATCAATTCGCGGCATCCGATCATCACTGTGGAAACGGCAGAGGAGGAGCGGCTCGAAGCGATGCTTCTAGATGTGGCGACGGAATTGGCCGTGCCGCTTTATGAATGGAGCGTCACGACAGGACTGGCGAAGGCGCACGGCGCGCCCATGTACAACACGGACAATCCGGAGCAGGCGCTTTCGAATATCGCGTTGATACAGGGCGACGGAGTTTTTCTGCTCAAGGATTTTCCGCGCTACTGCGACAACGACAAGATTTGCCGCCGGCTGCGGGAATTGGCGGAAAAGTTTCGAACGGCGCGTCGGTCGATCGTGCTGACGGCCGCGTCGCTGCAGCTTCCCGCGGACCTGGAGGGCGATGCGATTCCGTTTCAACTGGGATTGCCGGCGGCGGAAGATTTGCTGCCGGGAGTGAAGCAGGTGCTGGCGGATTTGAATCGCGAGCAGCACGTTCCCATCTCGCTGGATATCGCGGGGATGACGCAGCTGGCGCGAAATCTTGTGGGATTGCCGGAAGAAGAGGCGTTGCGCGCGCTGCGCAAATCGATTTTGGCACGTGGAAAAGCCGACGCGGGATTGCTGGATGCCGTACTGGATACGAAGCGCGAAGTGTTGCGCACCGAGGGATTGATCGAATCGGTGAGGCGCGATGCGTCATTCGGCGACGTGGCGGGACTGCGGCGGCTGCGCGAATGGATTGATAAAAGAAAAAGCGCGCTGACCGCGGAAGGCCGGCGATTTGGGCTGGTGCCGCCGAAGGGCGTGCTCATCACCGGTGTGCAGGGTTGCGGCAAGAGCTTGGCGGCGCGCGCAATCGCCGGGCAATGGGGATATGAACTGGCGCGACTGGATGCCGGCGCGCTGTATGACAAATACGTTGGGGAAAGCGAGCGACGCCTGCACAAAGCTTTGGAGCTGGCACAAAAGCTGGCGCCGATGGTTTTGTGGATTGATGAGATTGAAAAAGCGTTTGCTTCGGCTGGATCGAGCGGTGATGCCGACGCGGGACTTTCGCAGCGGCTGCTGGCTACGCTGCTGACGTGGATGCAGGACCGCGAAAGCGGAGTGTTCCTGGCGGCGACTTCGAATAACATCACGGTTCTGCCGCCGGAAATGCTGCGCAAAGGGCGCTTCGATGAGATTTTCTTTGTGGATTTGCCGAATGGGGAAGTGCGCGCGGCGCTCTTTGCGCTGCACTTGAAAAAGCGCGGGCGCGACCCGGGCGAGTTTGATTTGCCGAAGCTGGCGGCGGCCAGCGACGGATTTTCCGGCGCGGAGATCGAACAAGCCATCCTTGCGGGGCTTTACACGGCGTTCAGCGCGAAGCAGCAGCTTTCGACGGAGATTCTGATCGCCGAAATCCAGGGCACGCAACCGCTCAGCGTGACGCGCGCCGAGGAAGTCCAGTCGATCCGCGAATGGGCGAAAACCCGCGCGGTCGCCGCGGACTAAAATTCAGCGCAGAATGAAGACTTCTAGCGCCCGCCGACCGAGGCGAGCGGTTTTTCCTTTCTTGTGGACGCTGTCCACCCCACTGTTTTCCAGAGTGCGTGATAAAGTTCACCCGGGAGAGCGAAGATGAGAGCAACACGCGCCTTCAGCCGCAATCTGATTGTGCTTCTGCTGGCGAGCACGGGAGTTCTGCGCGCGCAAGCGCCGACAGACGCGCAAACCAAGCCGCCGTGCGATTGCTCTGCGGTCGACGGGATGAAAGCCAAGCTCGAATCGCTGACAAAGCGGCTGGATGATTGGCCGGATCTCGCGCGCTATCGCGAGGCGAATGCGAAGGTCCTTCCTCCGGCACAAGACGAACAGCGCGTGGTGTTCATGGGCGATTCCATCACGGACATGTGGGTGCAGCCGCGCTTCGGCGCATTTTTTCCGGGGAAGCCGTACATCGGCCGGGGAATTGGCGGGCAGACCACGCCGCAGATGCTTCTGCGTTTTCGCGAGGATGTGATTGCGTTGCAGCCGAAGGTGGTGGTGATTCTGGCGGGAACCAACGACATCGCCGGGAACACCGGGCCCATGACGCTGCAGGAGACCGAGGAAAATCTTGCTTCGATGGCGGAACTTGCGCGTGTGCATGGAATTCAGGTGGTGCTGTCGTCGGTGATGCCAGTCAGTAACTACGGTCACGATGGTAGCGGCAATCCGCTGGACATGCGCATCAAGCGCCCGCCGGAGAAAATCCTGGAGTTGAACGCGTGGATCAAAAAATACGCGGCAGAGAAGGGCGACGTGTATCTCGATTATTTTTCCGCGATGGTGGATGACCAGGGTCTGCTCAAGAAAGAGCTGAGCGAGGATGGGCTGCACCCGAACGCCGCGGGCTATGCCGTGATGGCGCCGCTGGCCGAAAAGGCGATTCAGGCTGCTTTGCGACTGAAGGCCGGTACGAACTAGACTCCACTCCCGATCACGCTTCGTTGCAAGAATGGGCTCGTCGTGTTTGGGTTTCCGATCAGCGTTAATCGGGACTTGGCTCCAAAGTAGGTGCCAGGGCGAGAGGTTGTGAGGACACGTTAACGCAAGCCGCCGAAAACGTCCTGGCGATCTTTGGATACTGGCGCGGATGCGCTATGGCACGATCGAAAGAAAAATAAATGCGGCGAAAATGACCAGGTGTACGATTCCCTGCAGCACCGTGGTGCGCCCTGTCCCCAACGTAATTACGCTGACGAGGAGCGTTAGGGCCATCAGCACTCCCTCTTTTGCATTGATCCCCAAAGAGAGCGGTTTGTGCAGCAAAAGTGAGACGGCAGCGACCGCGGGAATGGTGAGTCCAATGCTCGCCAACGCAGAGCCTAATGCCAGATTCATGCTGGTCTGCAGGCGATTCGCTTTGGCGGCCCGGAAAGCTGCCAAGCCCTCGGGCAGGAGCACGAGACCGGCGATAACGATCCCAACAACACTCTTCGGCGCGCCTGCCTTCTCGATCCCGAATTCCATGCTCGGCGTAAGCGCCTTCGCCAGCGCTACCACGGCGACCAACGACACCAACAGAAGTGCGCTGCTTAGGAGCGCCACTCTATTACTTGGGGGAGGAGCATGCACTTCTTCGGTGCCTCCGCTCGCCGGGAGGAAAAATTCGCGATGGCGCACGGTTTGTACAAACAAGAACGACCCGTATAGCACAAGAGACACAGTAGCTGCGAAAATCAATTGAGCCGGGCTGAACGTTGGCCCTTCCCTGGTTGTGGTGACACTGGGAAAAACGAGCGTCAAAGCAGTGAGTGCAATCAGCACAACCAGTGCCGCGTTTGCCCCCTGGAGCTGAAACGATTGCTCGCGATGGCGCATTCCACCCGCCAACAGGCACAGTCCAACGATTCCATTGCACACAATCATCACCGCGGCGAAGACGGTGTCCCGCGCCAATACCGCTTTTTCAGGTCCTCCAGTGATCATCACCGATACGATCAGCGCCACTTCAATAATGGTGACGGCGACCGCGAGGACTAACGTCCCGAAAGGTTCGCCGACCCGGAACGCTACGACTTCTGCGTGATAGACTGCCGCGAACACCGCGGCGATCAACGCAAATGCCTCCGCCGCTGCCAGCGGTCCGCCGGAGCCGAGCAACAACTGGAGCACCAGCACGATGCAAGCGACGAGTGGCCAGGTCCAGGCCCACCAGGGAATTCGTACTGGAGTCGATGCCATCGGTTCCCTTCCGATACCCGCGCAGGCAAGATAGCACGACACCGCCCGGATTTGGCATGGACGGATAGCTCGGCACAATATTTACAGACGGTTTGGCCTGCACGGGGATCCATCCGTACGTGCGGTTCCGCAGCCAATAACTGTTGATATATCTGTATGGTACTGTAACGAACAGGGAAAAGTGTGAGGCCCCCGACCTGGTCGGGGGCTTTTCTTTTTTGCGGCTCATTTCACCCAGCAGAGTTTCTTCCTCTCCATCATGAATTCTCCACGCGAATTCTTCTGCCGGATTTCGGCTTCCCTGGTCGATTATTTTTCCGCGATGGTGGATGACCAGGGCTTGCTCAAGAAAGAGTTGAGCCAGGATGACTTACACCCCAATTCCGTCGGCTACGCCGTGATGGTGCCGCTAGCGAAAAGAGCCATCCAGGCCGCTTTGCGACAGAAGGTTGGGACAAACTAGACTCCACTCCAGATCACACTTCTTCGCGAGAATGGGCTCGTGTTTAAGTTTCGGTAGCGCTACGGCGCGACTTGCACCGCTGGCGGTTTCCACGTCCCATCGCCCGGTGGAAGAATGGACGGCGGAGTTTCCTTCGGCCAGTACAGGCGCATGACCAAGTATATCGGACCGTCTGGAGCCGGGAGCCAGTTGGCTTTTTTGTCGGCAGCCGGAGCATCCTTCTGAATATAGATTGTCAGCGAGCCGTCAGAGTTCTTCTTCAAGCCCGGCAGCATCGGAGAGTTGATTAAGTAGCGATTGATTTGGTTCTGAATCAGCAACTGGGTCTTGCCATCGTACATCGTGACGGACCAAAATGCGTTGACCGGAGGATATTGTCCGGCAGCGAAAGTAATCGTGTAATTGTGCTTGCTGCCATCAAGTGGCTGCCCGTCACTGGCAGTTTTGGCCGCAGGATACATAGCTTCAACAGCGTCGTTGCCGTAGATGCCAGCCAATGCTGAGCCAGCACGGAGCAGGTAATTTCCATTGTAAAACGCCCGGTTGCCGAACGCGGCTCCGACGGTCCAACCGTTGATGTCTTTGCCGATGTTGAGTTTCGCTTTCTCAATTGCCTCATAGCCTTCCTTGACGGCTAAGCCTAGCTCGCCCTTTTGCACCTCCGAAAGTTTTGCTAAATCGAAGGGTTTTCCAGCTTCGATTCCCACCGTTGCAAACTTCGCCCGCAGCGCAGTCTCTTCAGGAGGCGTTGGGCAGAACTGGAGCAGGAAATTCAAATATGCCGGAAAGTCCAACTTGAACGCATCATCCGTGAACTTCGGGAAATCAGGCGCCGGTAGCGCCGCTGGTGGTGGCTGATGGGTGAACGCGGACAGCGTCTGTGCTTTATAAGCCGCTTGAATCTTCTTCACATTCTCCATGTCGCTCGGGTTAAACAACTGCGTGCGGATGACGGCGAGGGAGAACTGCGTCTCTGATGGGAAAACCTTTTTGATACCGGCAGGGGTTGTACCGCTCCAGCCCGGCCCCGAAACCATGTAGCAGCCCGGATCATTCCCGGTTGCGCGGCTGCCGATGTAGGCGTAGTTCTGTGAATACAGGTCGGCTATTTCGAACGTGTAGTAGCGACCCTTCTCAACCTTCGGAACACACAGGACGATGGGCTCAGCCCGTAAGTCCATCTGCACGATCGAATAAGGGGTATCGCTATTGGGCGTTACGATGCTGGTGTCCTTATAAGTGAACACCCGAGCCTCGTTGAGGACTGTGTTAAACGGTCCTTTGTACTGCGAGTTCGTGGTGTCCACATTGAACTGGTACAGCGCCTTGTATGCAGCAATCATCGGAAAACCGTAAACGTACGCTTCCTGATAGATGTCTTTGTTCGACACTGCTTGACGGACCGGGCCGTTGTCTCTGGAACAGGATATGACGGAGAGAGAGGTCGCCAGGACTACCACAAGCCAAAAAGTCCTCGTCTTCATTGGGTGCCCTTTCTGAACAAGTTGGTGCTAGCGGCCAACTATAGCGGGAACGGTGCGCAGTTCGACTGTCAAAAGCAACAGGGGCTCACTAAATCCCGAACGCGCAAACCGGACATCAAGTGGATACTGGGAGCCACCTTCCTGGTAAGACGACTTATCGGGACTTGCTGATATTATGGCAACTCACGAGGCAAGTGGACTCGGACATCCAATGAACGCGACAAAGGGCATCTTGATAGCATCTCTATTCCTGTGCACCGGAAACGCTTTCGCGCAATCGGTAGAGAAGGAGCCTGCCGCCATCGTGGAGCTTGGTGGAGCGGCTAATTGGAATATCAAAGACGGCGGTTCGAATTTCGGTCCGAGTGTTGCCGTTGAAGTTACGCCGATAGAGAAGTGGCTGGAACTTGAGGCGGGAGTCACGCCGCTTTTCAGCAGGCAAACGACTGAATGGGATATCGACCTGCTATTCAAGAAGCCTTGGACGCTCTCGAAAAAAGCGGAGTTTATGGTCGGTGTTGGTCCGCAGTGGGTTCACTCGACGAGTTACGGCAAAACAACGAACTCCGTCAGTGGTGAAGCCGTACTTGATTTTATGTTCTGGCCTTCCAAGAAGCACAGATTCGGTTGGTACCTCGAACCGAGCTACGAGTACAACTTCGGACGGGGCCATGAGCAATCGCTTGGCATAACCGGCGGTTTATTGATTGCGATTCGATAAAACCCTTTGGGGACGTTCGCGATAATTTCAACCCGATGGCCTAACTCCTGATAAACGCGCAAACCGGACATCAAGTGGAATCTCGCTGACTCCCCAGAAGTCCAGTTGGGGGAAAACCGGATTCTATTGACCTCCTTGGGCATCCCCCTATAGCATCCTTTAACTGTCCCAACAAAATGCACCGGG
>JABCZR010000013.1 GCA_013289585.1 Acidobacteriota bacterium
TGAGACGCTCGGATTCGAGGGGAAGTATCCATCGGACAAGTCAGGCCCGTACTGCAAACACGCGAGTCTCCGATTTCACCCTATGCCCCCTCGGACAATCCAAGAAAGCCATAGGCCACGAGTCTCCAATAGGACCATGCGTTGCCACTCATCGAGTGGATGACCGTCAGGCTTGATGTTTCAGAAACGAATGGCGCCGTCACAACAGTGAAATGGAACCACAGGCAGGAAGAAGGATCTCACCGTTTCGTGTGACGAAACGAAGCACGAAACTACGTCGCCTGAGCAAGACCACTCGATCACGAGTGCACGTTCAAACGGTTGGGCTGAATGCCGAGACAAAAACGTGTCGGCACCGAGCCGACGGGGAAGAATGTCTCTTGACATTCCCTTTTATAGGACTTCTCCGATTAGTGCGTTAACCAGGACTTGAGTCCCTACCTGTCACAATCGACAGTTGTTTGCACTGGGAATCTTGCTAAAACCGCCGGATACGAGAGGGGCTCCTCATGGAAGTCACGCGAAGGGAATTGTTCAAGTTTTCAGCGGACCGAAGAACGCCATCAAGAACGCAGGCTCATCAGCCTTTGCCGATTGAAAGGGGTCAAAATGAAATTAGGTGTAGATAATCTCACGGTGCTCGCCTGTGTTATCGGCCTAGCCGTGGCGTCATTTGCAGTACCTTTGAATGCGCAGGAGAAGTCCACCAAAGCAGGATTCTCTTTTGATGTGTACGGCGATTCACGGTCGATGATGTATCTGCCATACAAACAGAGCGAAGAAGCGGAAGCACGTCAATTGATGGTGGACATGTTTGAACTCGTGCTTCCAGCAAAAGTAGCGGATGCGGTCGTACAAAAGGATGTCAAGCTAACCTACGACCCGTCCAACAAAGAACTGGTGCAGCTAATGATGCCGTTCATGACTGCTAGCGAAGTGACCACGTTAACGTTGGACAAGGGTTGGGTCACGGAGGCTTCGGTCGAGGACGTGAAACTAATGCCGGGCGTCCGTCATGTGATGTTCCGGCTGCAAGGTGGCGACTGGGTTGCCCGTGAAGTAGTGAAGGACATCAAGGGTGGTAATGCAGAGTTTCTTCTCAGCACCGGCGACCTTGTCTGGTGGGGCAAGCAGGGTAACAAACCGTCCGAGAATCCCTACTGGAAGTTGGTGAACGAAGACGTATTGAAGCAGTTGCCGCACCCAGATAAGGAGATGAGAGCCGCCGGATTGGATGGGCGCGTTTTTCCCGCCGTTGGCAATCACGAAGTGTGGGACGACTCCGATGTCGAAGGCTTGCTGCAGTCGTTCCCATACCTGAAAAAGTTTGGAGTTACCGACAAACAACTGATTTACAAGTTTGATTTTGAAGGCGCGCGTTTCATCTTTTTGTGGACCGGCAAATACGACTATCGCGATCCCACCGGCTGGGGCGCGACGCGCCCTGCCTACGAAGAACAAATGAAGCAACTCAAGTCGTGGCTGGATGAGGCCAAGACCAAGGGCACGAAAAAGGTGTTCATCACCTTTCATGCTCCGGCGTTCTGTCGCTCGGGCATGGGACCAATTCCTGAGGAGCAGAATCCACATAAGACGATTGCAGCGTACGCGAAGGACTTGGACATCGTGGTGTTCAATGGACACGTGCACACGACCGAAGCCTACCAAGTAGATGGCGTGAAGTATTTCGTGCTTGGCGGCGGTGGCGCGGAACAAGACCCAATTCTGCCCGGCAGAACACACAACAAGGTTCCCGATGGTTATCCGCTGGACCAGTATTGGAAAGGTGAAGCTCCCAAAGAGGACTACAACTACTTACACGTGGAAGTGAAGCCCGGACAGCCGACGAAGTTCACCATCAATCGTTTCCGGCCATGGTCGGCTGAGCCGTTTGCAACTGTGGAACTATTTGGCGCTTCCAAATAAGGACACAACTCGATGCCATTCAAGTTCGTGCTTCCACTACCACGATTCGTCTTTCATCCGCTTACAGCAGGAACCATCGCGGCAATTCATATCTATCTAGCATACGGTCAGCTTGCCATGCTGGCGACGGGCCACGTCGAGTGGGTACACATCTGGAAGGGCTTCGGCGTGTTGTTCGGTGCATACGTATTCGCTGCACTCGCGTCACGCCGCATCCCCAGATTCGTGCAGCACGCCCGTCCAGTATCAAACTGTGTTTCCGAGCAGGGGCGGTTGCATATCCCTGAGAACTTCTTAAGGAACGGTTTCACATGCCCCTTTGCGAGGAAGATTTCAGGCCTAGCAGAAAAGTGATCCCACGTGGCGGTTGTGAACTCCACCGGCGCGAACAAGAAATGCAGAGCCGATGGATTGCCTATAGCGGCGAGCCCTGCCCATTTCATCAGTGTATATAGGCAGACGTCCACATCTTGCGGCCCGTTCCCTCCGACCTTGCCTCCGGTCGTGAAAACGAAATGATCCTCGCGTTCGAGCCCAAGAAGTTTGGTCGCCGGCGGAATATAGAGTCCGTACCAGTCGGTATCGTCGGTCGTGCCCAATTTCGCGCCGTGCGCTTGGGAGCCACCGATGCACGCCATGATCAAGTTTTCTTGATGGGCGAATCCGTATTGTGCGAAGTCGGGCTTCACTTTCCGGTCCTTGGTACCGTTCATGGTACCTCGTTACCGTCGTGAGCGCACAAATCCGGTTTCGACGTTAATCAGGAGTTGATCTGCCGTTTACATCTACAGAGACACTTTTCCGGCTGTCGGACTTCGACCAGGAGCATGATTGTAACTTTTGACAGTTCCAAGCCGGGAGCCATAGGGGCAGAATCGGCACCTCTCTGAGGTTGCGCCACCCTGTTCCGCGCAGGAATCTGCCGCACCTTCCGGCAAGTGAGAAAGCGAGGACATTCATGAAGTACCTGGGAAAAACAGCTCTTGCAGTTGCAGCGTTTCTTGCGATTTTGGGGCTGGCAGCATCGCCACCCGCCTCCGCGCAAAAGAAACCCAACATTATTGTGATCATGGGGGACGACGTCGGTTGGTTTAACATCGGCGCCTACCACCAGGGCATTATGTCCGGAAAGACGCCGAACCTCGACAAACTGGCGGCGGCTGGCATGAGGTTTACCGATTATTACGCCGAGGCCAGCTGTACGGCGGGCCGCGCCAATTTCATTACGGGCGAAATCCCGCTTCGCACGGGCCTGACGACCGTGGGCCAGGCCGGAGCGGACGTGGGTTTGCCGGACCAGGCCGCCACCCTTGCCTTGGCCCTTAAAGCGCAGGGTTACGAGACCGCGCAGTTTGGAAAGAACCATCTCGGTGACCTGAATAAGTACTTGCCTTGCCTGCACGGCTTCGACGAGTTCTTCGGCTACCTTTACCACCTCGACGCCATGTCCGATCCCTACTGGTTCGACTATCCGCAGGACTGGATCGACAAGACCGGGCCGCGCACTCTAACCCACTGCTGGGCCACCGACACGGACGACCCCACGGTGATGCCGCGCTGGGGCAAGGTCGGAAAACAGAAAATCGTAGATGAGGGCCCCTTGGCGCCTTTCCCCGACATGAAGGACATGCAGAACTGGCAAAAGGGTCGCACGGCCAAGTACGACATGGAGACCTTTGACTCAGTTCTCGTAGAAAACACCAACGGCGCTATGGATAAGGCCAAGAAAGACGGCAAGCCCTTCTTCATCTGGCACAACACCACTCGCATGCACGTCTTTACCTACCTCCCGCCGAAGTACCAGGCCATGATGAATGCCACGGACAACTATAACCTGGAAGAAGCGGGCATGGCCCAAATGGATGATAGTATCGGCGCTATTCTTAAACACCTCGACGACATCGGCGAAGCTGACAACACCATCGTCATCTTCACCACCGACAATGGCGCCGAAGTCTTCACCTGGCCGGATGGCGGCATGACTCCTTTTAAGGGCACCAAGGGCACGGCCTTCGAAGGTGGCTTCCGTGTTCCCGCCATCATCCGCTGGCCCGGTCATATCAAGCCCGGCACAGTTGAGAACGGGATTTTCTCCGGCCTCGACTGGTTCCCAACTCTTGTTGCTGCCGCCGGTAATCCGAACATCACTGACCAGCTCCTCAAGGGCGTGAAGCTTGGCGACCGGACCTTCAAGAACCACCTGGACGGCTACAACCAGATGGCTCTTCTGACAGGCACAGGTCCTTCGGCACGCCACGAGCTTTTTTACTTCGCGGGCCCGCACCTCGGGGCAATCCGCATCGACGATTTCAAATACCAGTTCATTCAGCAGCCATACGGATGGCCCGGTGAGAAGGTCAGCACGGATATGCCCACCATCGTGAACATTCGCCAGGACCCCTTCGAGCGTACATCGAGCATCCGCGGGGAGACTCCCTTGAACAGCGCATTCGGCTATGGGAATGAGTTCTTTGCGCGCGAGTTCTGGCGCTTCGTCAACGTGCAACAGACCGTAGCAAAGCTCGCGATGACGGCAATCGACTTTCCTCCAATGCAAGACCCAGCTTCCTTCAACCTGGATGCCATCAAACAAAAAATCCAGGAAGCCATTAAGGCTCACGAAAGTCAGTAGACCAACTCTTAACCCGCGGGCGGCTCGCAAGGGCCGCCCTCCACGCATCACCTATGAACGCCACGGAATCGCACGGGCTGCGTGTTTGCTTACACCTTGAACAGATATTCTTCAGGATCTATGTCACCGAATCCACGTCCGGTAAAACCCGACCGGTATGAACGAGGTGGTATCTATCTTTGTCGTCTCCCAAAACAACTTGTGACCGAAACGACGGTTGGAATAGCGCGAGAACGAGACGGGGTTGCAGAAATAAGGGGCGTGCCCAATCGCGGGCCCTCCCCGCAATGGAGTGTTTTGGTTATCCTGGACAGGCCGCGAAGTCTTCCCTGCGAGACAACATGACCGCTGAAATTCGTCTCGGCACGACAGGATTCGCCGCTGACGGCTGGCCCGGCTCGTTTTACCCCGAAGGCATGAACCCGCTGGATTATCTCCAATACTACTCGACGAGATTCGACACCGTAGAAATCGATTCGACTTTCTACCGACTTCCCAAAGTGGAAACCGTGAGCAATTGGGCTCTAAAGACACCGCCCGGCTTCGTCTTCTCACTAATGGTCCCTAGAGCAATAACCCACGATAAAATTCCGCTGGATTGTCACAAAGAGTTTGAACTTTTCATTAGTGCAGCCCACATCCTCGGCGAGAAACTCGGACCAATTCTTTTACAGTTTCCTCATTTCAATGAGAGCGTGTTCACCAGCTCCGCGCGGTTCATATCGAGACTCAACGCGTTCCTCAACGAGTTGCCACGCGGTAGATACAAATTCGCCATCGAGATCCGAAATAAGGATTGGCTGACCCCATGGCTAGCTGATCAGCTCCGCGAGCACAATCTCGCGTTGGTGCTGCAAGATCAATTATGGATGCCGCGTACGGAAGTACTGTTAGAGAAATTCGATCCGATAATAGCCGACTTCGCCATCATCCGTTGGCAGGGAGATCACAAAGGTCACCAGTCTCTTCCATCAAAAATGCAATCTGCTGAGAGCTCGGGTGGTAATCTACGCCTATAATCATCATGTTCGGCTCCTTGTGCGCCGGGTAAACCGGCGAGGTGAAGTGAATGCAAAATCACTCGATGAAGGAATAGCGAGCCACATCGACCCCGAGTCATGCGGAGCCACTCGTGAGGGTGGCGTCGAAGCGTTGACAGGGGAAAATATAGGGCGGGTATTCAGCTGCGTAAGAACTAACTCCGGGACGCCGACGTTGTAAGGAGAAGCGGAAGGCAATACCAGTCACACCGATTTCGCGAGGTGTAGCTGGGTCCCGCGCAGTCATAGACCCCGTGCACGTATGGAAGCACCTCGCAAGGGAACCGGGAGATCCCGTGTTCACCCGGAGGTAACAAGACCGGGACGCGTCGGGAAGTCCAAAGACGTACGCCGACGATGAACGAACACGGGAAGTCGGACAGACCTGTAGTACCTGAGAAATCCCCGAACAAGACTGGGAAACCGGAGGCGGAGGGGATGGAGGGAAGAGGTTTGACCAAAGGGAACCTGCCACAGCAAAACGCAACCCGGACACCGAGCCGGATCGTTGCGCCCAATGCGCTCGAGCGGGTACGTCAGGCAGCAAGAAAAGATAAGAAGTTACGGTTCACAGCGCTCCTGCACCACGTCTACAACCTAGAAACACTTCGCATGGCTTACTTCCGTTTGAAGAAGGAAGCTTCGCCTGGTGTGGACGGGGAGACGTGGCGGCACTACGGAGAACAACTGGAGAATCATCTCCAAAACCTCTGCGAGAGGCTGAAGCAAGGAGCGTACCGAGCAAAACCGGTGAGAAGGGTGTACATCCCCAAGGCCGACGGGCGGCAAAGACCGCTAGGAGTAACGGCGCTGGAAGATAAGATCGTCCAGCGTGCGACGGTCGAGGTGCTGAACGCCATCTACGAAACGGATTTTCTCGGCTTCTCGTATGGGTTCCGGCCGAAGCGAAGTCAGCATCAAGCGCTGGATGCGCTGTACACGGGACTGCTGACAAGAAGAGTGAGCTGGGTGCTTGATTTGGACATTCGCAGCTTTTTCGACAAGATTTCACACGAATGGCTGGTGAAGTTCATCGAGCATCGAATTGCGGACCTCCTCCAACACGCCGGCATTCAGCCATTTCTGGATGAGTGGGTTCAAGCGTGGCGCCGCAAACAAGCACACGGTGATGTCATCATCGTGCGATTTGCAGACGACATCGTCGTTGGATTCCAGGGAAAATCGGATGCCAAGCGGTTCTGGGCAGAACTAACGAAACGAATGCGGAAGTTCGACCTCGAACTGCATCCCGAGAAAACGCGCCTACTGGAGTTCGGACCATTTGCGATCCGGGATCGCCAGCGGCGTGGAGAGGGAAGACCTGAAACGTTCAACTTCCTCGGCTTTACGCATATCTGCGGAAAGAAAAGGAGTTCCGGGTGTTTCACAGTGTTACGGCAGACGATCCGCAAACGGTTACAAGCGAAGCTGAACGAGGTGAAAGCCGCGCTCCGGCGACGCATGCACCACCCTATCCCCGAAGTAGGACAGTGGCTGCGATCAGTGGTTGATGGACACAATCGCTACTACGGCGTGCCCATGAACGACGCTGCGCTGCATCTCTTTCGACTCCAAGTAGGACGGCTGTGGCATCGCGCATTATCACGTCGCAGCCAGAACGGCCATGTCCCCTGGGATCGAATGCATCGGCTCATCGGTCACTGGCTACATCCTGTTCGCATCTATCATCCTTATCCCCTACGCCGCATGGGCGTTGTCACCTAAGGTAAGAGCCGGATGCGGGAAATCCGCTCGTCCGGATCCGCGGAGGGGGTCATGGGCAACTGTGATCCCTACTCCGACTCTCCCGAGCCTTTGGTCGTCGAACAACCACAGTCTACTCGGGTCGAGGAGCCGACATTGTTATGCAATCATGTGCCGTACCTACACCAAGGCCCGGGACGGCCCGAGAACGTGCTTTGATCAAAATGAGCGGGCCTCATTTCATTGCGAAGCGTTTCTCGAACAGTTCCTGTGATAGTTTGGCCCCCTCCTCTGTAAGCGCGACTGACTTGGCCTTCGTTGCCGGATTTGAGATGTAGCCTTTTTCATGCAAGGAATTCATCACTTCCCAGTCGTGGCCCTTCCAGGTTCTCAACCCAAATTTGTCCTTGAAGGAAGTCAAATAGAGCAGTGCCAAAACCGTCTGTTCAACTTTTTCCTGATCAATGTCCATCGATCACCACCTTATAGTCCCGGAATGCGAGAGACCGAATCTTTGAGTTTTGACCCCAACAAGCACCTTCATACTCCCTTGCCTCTGTGAAGTCGAGAGCTTGAGGGATGGATCGAATTGTGCGGTCTATGGCCTGCCGTTGGGAGGCGGCTGACCATGAAGCGCAAAACCAAGCACAGGCAGACCCGGCTGAAGACAAAGCTAGGCCTGCCCGATTTGGAGCATGCCAAGTTGGCGGTGATTGTTAGCCTAAGATCATTTGAATCGCAGCGCAGCTATCGACACTCGATCGATGAGTTTGTGACTTGGTATTGCTCCGCTCCGCGACTATCGTTCAACAAGGCGGTCGTTCTCCGTTACCGACTTCATCTCGAAGAACGTCACTTGGCTGCCGGGACTATAAACGTCAGGCTGGCAGCGGTCCGACGACTCGCCTATGAAGCGGCAGATACCGGGCTCCTGAGCCCGGACCTGGCCGCTGGTATCCGTCGCATGAAAGGCGCAAAGAAACTTGGGTGCCGACTCGGGAATTGGTTAACGGCCGAGGAAGCCCGAACGCTTTGGCAACTCCCTGACCCTACCACTCTGAAGGGCAAGAGGGACCGGGCGATTCTTGCTTTGCTATTGGGTTGTGGCCTGAGGCGTCGCGAACTGACTGAACTCACGATTGATCACTTCCAACGTCGCGAGGATCACTGGGCCATCGTTGATTTGATAGGGAAAGGTGGTCACGTTCGAACCATACCGGTGCCCTCGTGGGTTAAGGGAACCGTTGACGATTGGCTCGCAGCGTCTAAAATCGTCAACGGGCGGTTATTTCGTTGTGTATGTAGGATGGGAACGATTTGGGGCACGGAAATGACCGAGAAGGTGGTGTGGCATGTCGTTAAGCAATACGCGGGCAAAGTCGGAATTCTAAAACTCGCGCCACACGACCTTCGAAGGTCGTGTGCTCGTCTCTGCCACGGTGCAGGGGGCGAGCTGGAACAAATTCAGTTTCTGCTGGGCCACGTCTCGGTGCAGACCACGGAAAAATATCTCGGCTGCAAACAGCGATTGAGAGAGGCCGTGAACGACAAGATTGGAATTGAACCGGGCCCGTGAGACCCAAAACCACACGCTTTGTTAGGACCGGCTCGCGATTTCATCTCCCTGGATGTCGCTGATTTTCAAAGGCATTTGCACCTATAACATTATTAATAGGGACAATCGGTCTCAGAGGCGAACAAGCTTTATAACGCTCGTGCAATCCTTGAGGACTACAGAGGAGTTGTTGAAACGGTGTGTTTGGAGATCGTAGGAAAGGGAAGACTTATTGACACCCATAATCTGTCCGGCCATCCCTGTCGATCTCCGCTGCGGAGTCTACCATCGTCGGATAAGGAGTGTGATAGTAACGGGGCGATAAAAAACCAAAGGTGACGAACGCCATTCCGTGTACCCGCGGTGTACCTCACTTCGGCGTTTCTATGGTTTTTCTCCATTTTGCCATTTCGAAGAATCAATAACTTACGTAGAATCAATCCCCCCGGGGGGTTCGACTCCCACCCCGGGCACCATTTAATTCTTCCGTATTCAAGGAACTAGTTTAGTAACCGAGATGCGGCCGAACCGGTTTCGCTTAACGCTCTTTGTCAGGGCGTCTTGAGATAAATGTTGCCGATGTTATGCTCGCGCAGCATGGTGTTGAACGCCGCCAGATCTTTCCCCACCACCTGCTGGAAGTCCGCCGCTGCTTTCTCGCCACGCTGTTTCAACTCCTCCTGCACGGCCGTCTGCTGCGTGGTGGGCGGAAAATCCGCACTACTGTCGAGCTGGTTGAATAGGTAGCTGATTTTCTGCAGCAGCATTGGTGCCCAGCGGCAATCGTCCTGCCCGCGGCCAGTCAACTTCAGCTGCAGTAGCGTTCTCTCGATTCCCGCGAGCTGCTCCCCGAGGTCGTCCCCGGCTTTGCGCAGCGGTTTCGAAGCCTCGTCGATGCCCAGCTCCTTGCCTAGCGCAACGAGCTGCGCGCGCAGCGACTCGAGCTGGTTCACCGTGGCCGACATGGCGTTCAACTCGTCATACAGCGCGGTCTGCACGCGCGCTTGCGCCTGAATGTCGCTTTCCGTGCCTGCGGTATGCGGATCCTTCAGCACCGTCAGCTTCTGCGCGAATTTTTCTTCTCCAACGGTCAGCGTTACCGTGTAGGTTCCCGGCAGCGCCAGCACCGCCAGGCGCGCCATGGCCGGAGGCTTGCGCCAGCCATCCGGCCCAAATGGAACATCCGGCGCATAGAGCGGCGTGGTTCTCAAATGAATTTGCGTGCTGCGCTCCGAACGCAGGTCCCACCACACGCGGTTGATGCCCGCCTTAGCTTCGCAAGGCGGAGGCTCGACATCGCCATACTCCTCTTCCGCGCTGGGCTTTTTGGCCTCAGCGGCGCCTGGTTTGGGCGCGCGGCATTCGATCTCCCGCTCTTTTTTCCCGCTGCCGTCCGTAATCGTAAGTTTGGCCACATCTTTCTCTCCTAGGTTGGCCTTTAGATAGAAATTGATGGACGCGCCGTACGGCGGATTTTTTCCCGTCGTTGGGTCGTACTCGATCGCCGCCGGTTGCGTCACCTCCTTGAAACGATACGCATCGCGCGGCACGAACAGATGCGCCTTGGCTGCGCCGACCTCTGGCGTGAACTGCTCCAGCGCGGTAATATCATCCAGGATCCAGAAGCCGCGCCCGTAAGTAGCCACCGCCAGATCGTGAAATCTTTCTTGAACCGTCAGCCAGTAAACCGGCGCGTGCGGCAGGCCGGACTGCAGCGGCTGCCAATTCTTCCCGTCGTCAAAGGAAACATACAGCCCGCCCTCCGTTCCCAGATACAACAGCCCTTTGCGCACGGGATCTTCGCGCACGCAGTGCGCATAGCTCAGCATGTTGTGCGGAATCCCGGCGGTGATTAGCGACCACGTTTTTCCATAGTCCGTAGTCTTGTATACAAACGGATCGCGAAAGTTCACCTGGTGGCCGTCAACGGTCAAGTACGCCGTGCCCGCGTCGTAGCGCGAGGCTTCGATGTTGTCCACCGTCCCCCACTCCGGGAAGTTCGGGAGATTTTTCGTGATGTTGCTCCAGTTTTTTCCGCCGTCGCGCGTCACCTGCACCTGCCCGTCGTTGGTGCCCGCCCAGATCAGCCCCGCCTCTTTCGGCGATTCCGTCAACGCGAAAATCACGCCGGCATATTCCACGCCGATGTTGTCAGGAGTGAGTCCGCCCGAAATCTGCTGCCGGCTCTTGTCGTTTCGCGTCAGGTCGGGGCTGATGATCTGCCAGCTATTGCCGCCATCGGTGGTGACGTGCACAAACTGGCTGCCCACATACACTTTGTTGTGGTCGTGGGGAGAAATGGCGATGGGGAATTCCCAGTTGAAGCGGTATTTCACTTCCGCCGCCGGTGCGCCTGCCACATAATCAGGCCACACCTCCACTTCGCGGTCCTGGTGCGTGCGCTCGTCGTAGCGCGTAACCGTGCCGCCAATGCTTCCCGATCCCGTGCCCGTCGACCAGATAATGTTGTTGTCCACCGGATCCGGCACGGCGAACCCGCTCTCGCCTCCCGCCACCGGGTGCCACGCGCCGCGCGGGATGCTGTTGCCGTAGAAGCCGCCAAATTGCAGGCTGTTGCTCGGGCCGCGCCAGGACGGACCGTCTTGCCGGTTGCCGTAAACGAAGTACGGAATCTGGTCGTCCACCGTGACGTGATAAATCTGCGCGATCGGCAGGTTCACGTGGTTCCAGTTGTTCCCGCGATCCACGGAAATATTCACACCGCCATCGTTCACCACGGCCATGCGATCCCCATTGGTAGGATCGATCCACATCTCGTGATTGTCGCCGCCGGGATCAGCAGGCATTTTGGTGAGCGTGTGCCCGCCATCGAGCGTCCGCGAGAATGACGCGGAAAAGAAAAACACTTCGTTCTCGTTGTCTGGCGCAATCTCCGTGCGCGTGTAATAATGCGTGCGCCCGCGCAGTTGCCGGTCGGAGTTCACCATCTCCCAGTTCTCGCCGCCGTCGTCGGAACGCCACAATTGCCCGAGCTGCCCCTCGGCCTTTAGTTCTGGATGTGGGACGCCATCGCCTGTCTCAATCTCCGCGTACACGCGATTCGAATCCTTCTTGGCCACGCGCACGGCAATTCTCCCAACCGGAGAATGTGGCAGCCCATGACCCTCCATCCGCTTCCAGGTCACGCCGCCGTCTGTCGACTTGAACAAGCCGCTGCCCGGCCCGCCGCTGGTGCGGCCCCAGGTGTGAATTTCGATCTGCCACATCCCCGCAAAAAGAATTCGGGAATTGTTGGGATCCATTCCCATGTCGGAACAACCGGTGTTCTCGTCAACGAAAAGCACTTTCTCCCAGGTCTTTCCGCCGTCCGTGGTTCGGAACACGCCGCGCTCCGGCTGCGGCCCATAGGCGTGACCCAGCGCACACGCCAACACCACGTCCGGATTGCGCGGATCAATCTCTACGCGGCCGATGCGGCCCGCCTTCTCCAATCCCATCAGCGACCAGGTCTTGCCCGAGTCCAGCGATTTGTAAATTCCCTGCCCCACGGAGATGTGGCTGCGAATGAACGATTCGCCGGTTCCCGCCCACACGATGTTCGGATCGCTTGCCGCCACTACCAGTGAACCAATGGATGCCACCGGTTCCGAGTCAAAAATCGGATTCCAGTGAATGCCGCCGTCCGTGCTCTTGAAAATGCCACCCGAAGCCGCGCCCACATACCAGATATTCGGTTTTCCCGGTACTCCCGCGACCGATGTCGCGCGGTTGCCTTCCGGGCCGATGTAGCGATACTTCAGCTGCCCGTACACGTCAGGACTGATGGGTGGCTGCTGCGCCTGCAACAAACAAGGAGCAACCAGCAGCGCCGCTGCGATCATGACGGCGTATTTCGCTACAACGAATCTCGCACGCTTCAACATAGTGAGCCTCTCCGATGCAAATGAATTTGGGATGCGCGGATGATACAGGTGGAGCAACAGCAGGTCAACGTCGGCGCGCCGCCGGGTCGATGAGCGCCCCGTGAAACGCCTGCGCGAATATGTCTCCCTTTTGCCAACGCAGGCGCGAAGAAAAAACAGATTACGGTTCCGAATCACCCGCGTCGTCGGACGTGGACGCATTGGCAGGCGCGTGGGCGGAAAGAATGGCTTGCCAATTCAAAATGGCATTCCAGACGAGACGATGATCGCCGCGATTCATGTCGCGGTGAAAAGGATTGAAGTTGAACGAGACGACGTGACCGCGGCCGACTGGCATGTCCAGAATGGCGGGGCGGCGCAAAAGATTTTCTTCGCCCCAAGCCTGGCCGCTGATGACAAAGGGAGCGCCTGCCGAGTCGCCCCATTCGAGGACGATGCCGGAGCGGTCTTCGGGGCCATCCAGACAGGTGGTGCAGTAGGCCATGCGCAGCCACGCGCGGGGTGCGCTGTAGAGCGGAAAGTTCTGCCGGAAAACATGAGTGTGTGCCGGGTAGCCGTAGGCGATCGGGTGATCCGGGCGCGCGAAGGTGACGCGCACATGCGCCCCGGGTGTGCGTGTGAAGGAATTCTGCGCGGCTGCTGCGGAAGCCGAGCCACCACCTGCAGTGCTGCGCGGCACGCCTCCGGCGACGGAGCGCACGCCGCGCACGAGGCCACCGTTAAGAGCGAGCATCGAGCCGCTGCCTAGTGTCACGAGCAGGCCGCCGCTGTCCACGAAGCGTTGTATTTCCGCAAGGCCCGCGTAGCCGATTCCGCCGGTGATGTCGTCGGATTCGGCGGGCGTTCCGAAGCTGGGAGTTTGTGGCGTTTTCTTGAAGGGCATGGGGCTCCAGCGTTTGGGCAGGCCCTCAATTTGTTCGGCGAGTTCGAGATCGACGTGGCCGTAGAGAAGCACGTCAAAGTGGTCACGAAGATGACCGGCACGAATATCTTCGTCGCGGACATAGGTGTAAGGTACTCGGCGCTGATCGAGGATGTAGCGGATCCAGCCGATGGAGTCGGTGTCGGCCCAGGGCACCCAAAGGCCGATGCGTGGAACGGTGGCGGCGTGATGCGAAACCGTGGGCGCGGTCGGAGAGCTGACGAAATCTAGTCCGAATTCGGTAGCCACAGAATGAAGCGCGCCCGCAAGGCCGTCTTTTGCCGGCAGAATCCAGGAGCCGGCAGGAAACTCGATGCCGCCCACGCGGAACGGGCGCTCCGCGATTTGCACGTCGAAGGATGCGAGGCGGTAACGAGCCGCGAAGAGGCTTTCCTGGCCGGTGTCTTTCAGCAGGAATACGGGGCCTTCGCCAGACACGGTGCCCGCCGGTTGTGACGTCTCCTTCAGCGGCGTGAGTGCGGCGATTCGAATGGAGGCATCCGCGGTCGGGATAGCGGTTAGATGAAAATTTGCGGGAAATTCCCAGGAGACATCATCGTAGGGTTCGCCTTTGTCTTTTGGAAAAACCTGAGGCGAGAGAAGATCGACCGCGTAATTGCGATAGGGCTGGTCGAGACGGACAACGTAAGTGCCTGCTGGGAAGTTGCCCTCTTTGAGAGTGATGGCGTTTTGGGCGCGGGCGACTTCGATGCGTTGCGAGAGCAGGCGGCCCACCATGTCGGCGACGCGCTTGCGATCTCCCTGATCTTCCGGGATGAGATAGGCGTAAGGAGGTTCGTCGAGCCCCTTGCGCCAGGAGTCCCAGCCTTTCTTGTAGAAATTGCGAAGCATCTCTTTGGAATTGCGCGCGGCAAAATCGAGCGCGGCAAGCATGCCGGTTTCGTTGTAGTTGAGGTTATCGCGCTCGGACCAGTCAAATTCGGCGGGAGGAGGATCGGGGCGATACCACTCCATGGAGGTTTGCGAGGGGCGGAGCTTGTAATGCAAAGTTTCGGCGGTGCCGTTGCCCAGAGTTTCGTAGCCGCGGCCGATGCTGTTGTGATTCATGGCCACGGAATCGAGATAGAGATGGCTGAAAGCTTCGCCGAAATTCCACGTGGAAACGCCTGGCATTCCGAGGGCCGTCATGGTTTGGACTTCGTGAAAACTGAGCTCGAGAAACTCGGTATAGGTGATGGGATCGATGTTGGGATTGTAAGGGCCGGTTCCGTTCCAGGTCATCAGGAGCGGCGATCCTTCGTGAAGATCGTGGACTACAGTGGGATGCCATTCGTGAAACATGCGATGAACGGCCTTGGTGGTTTCGTGGGTTTGCTGATGAGTGTCGCGATTAATGTCCACGAAAGCGTACTTGGACCAGTACGGCGGAGACTCGCGCGGCATGGTGGCGCGATCGGTCTTGCCCTTGAGATAACGATAGAACCATTCCACCATTTTGTCTCGGCCATCGGGATTCGAAACGGGATTGATCAGCACGATGAGTTGTTCGCGGACGCGGCGGATGTTGGGCTGGTCGGAGACTGCCAGGCGGTACGCGAGTTCGAGGACGGCTTCCGCGGAGCCGGTCTCGTCAGCGTGCAAGCCGGCGTTGAAATAATAAATCGGGCGCGAAGTGGCGATGAGCGCTTCGGCGGCGGTGGGTGAAGTGGTGCGAGGGTCGGCGAGGGAGGCGGTGGCGGCTTTGAGGCGATCGAGGTCCCGGATCCCGGCTTCGTCGGCAACGGCGAGCATCAGGATTTCGCGGCCCTCTTCGCTTCGGCCGATGGAAAAAACGCGGACCCGGGGTGAAGCGGCAGCTAACGCGCGGCAGTAGGCATGCGCTTTGGCAGTGTCCACGAATTCACCAGGGGCGCCGAGGATGCGGCCGAAAAAAGTGACTGGCGAGGGAACGCTGTGTGATTGCGGAAGATAAGAAACCCAAGGTGACAGGAACCGCGGATCGCCGGTGGCCTTGGCAATGGCTTCGACAGACCCCGGTTCAGGGGTGTCGGGGGCGGCCAAGTCGGTTGAGAGCCCCGCAGTCACTAAAGTGCCGAGCAAGGCCGCGATCCCCACCAGCCATCGAATCATCGCCAGTCTCCGTTTGGGAGAATTTTCTTCTCGTTGAGCGTGCGGAGTGTATCACGGGCGATGGGGGGCAACGAAGGCGTCAGGCTTCAAAGGAGGCGTGAAAGAAAGGCAGCAGTTTGTAGGTTATGTGGAAACGAAAAGGTGCAGCGAACGCCGATTAAATCGCAGCAATCGAGAAGCAGGGAAGTTGTCGAAAACGCGGGCTGTGATACGCTCGATGCTATGCGGATCTTTTTTGTTCTCCTCTGCTGCCTCTTAGCTGCTGCTGCCATCGCCGCCCACGAGGCCGAACCGGACAAGGTATCCCCTCCGAACGTTTTTCTCATTACCATCGATACTCTGCGTGCCGACCACGTTCACTGCTATGGGTACGACCGAATTCGAACTCCCGCGCTCGATCTGCTGGCAAAGCAGGGAATCCGCTTCACCGAAGCATTCACGCCCAGCCCGATCACGAATAGCTCGCACGCGAGCATCATGACCGGGCTGTTGCCTAGCTCGCACGGAGTCAGCGATTTCGGTGTCCCTTTGGCACCTAGTTATCCCACCCTGGCAGAATTACTCGCGAAGGGAGGCTACCGGACTGCGGCATTCATCGGCTCCGTGATCCTCGACAGCAAGAATCTTGCGCCCGGTCTCGATCGTGGCTTCGAGTTCTACGATAACTTCCCAGAGCACATGACAACCAAGTCGCGGTGGGGACGCCTCGAGCGACGTGGTATGGAAGTTGAGCAACGCGCGGAATCGTGGCTGAACGCACACTCGGCTGGCGCACACTTCGTTTGGGTGCACTTCTACGATCCCCACGATCCGTACGAGCCGCCTCCGCCGTATTCCGCACTCTACAAAGACCGGCTCTACGACGGAGAAATTGCCTACGCGGATTCGGCGTTGGCTCAATTCCTAGCTTATCTGAAGAAACAGGGCTGGTATGAGGGAGCATTAATCGTTATCGTAGGCGACCACGGCGAAGGGCTCGGCGAGCATCACGAAGATACTCACGGTATTTTTCTTTACGATTCGACGACGCACGTTCCGCTAATTGTGAAGCTGCCAAATGAACGCGAAGCGGGCAGGGCGGTTACAGCGCAGGTCCGCACGACGGATATCATGCCCACGATCCTGAGCCTGCTCGGCGTTGCCGCTCCGCCAAGATTGGACGGCGATTCCCTCGAGCCATTCCTTGCAGGTAGAGAGGCGACTCCGCGGACCGTTTTTGGTGAAACCGATTATCCGCTGCGGTTTGGATGGGCTCCGCTGCGTTCGGTTCGAACGGAGGGCTTCAAGTTTATCGAAGCGCCAAAGCCGGAGCTCTACGATCTTCACAACGATCCAGACGAAACGCTCAACCATTACGAGCCCTGGGATGGCACGGTTCAGAAGCTGCGAAGAACACTGGCGGAGTTAAGCGCCAAATCCCGAGCAACTGGAAAAACTTCGTCCGCATCTGTCTCCGCGAGCACCATCGATGAACTGCATGCCCTCGGGTATTTGGGCTCAGCCGACGCTCGCAGCGCTACCGATGTTCCCGAACCCTCGTTGTTGCCCGATCCCAAGGACAAGATTGAGGAGCAGAATTTACTGCACGCCGCGATGATGGCGTCGGAGGACGGAGAGCCAGATAAGGCTCGAGTGGCTTTGGAGAAGGTACTGCAATTGAACGAATCCTCTGCGGTCGCTCTGACACAGCTTGGCCGGATGGAAATGGCTTCAGGGAATTACGCCAAAGCCGCTGTCGATCTGCGACGGGCGCTAGCGGTGCGCCCGAACGATGCAACGGATGCGCTCGAATATGGCCGAGCGCTGGAATTGAGCGGCGATCTGCCTGGCGCGCGGGACGCTCTGCAGGCGAGCTTGAAGTTGAATCCGCAACAATTTGCAGCGCGGCTCGCACTCGGGCGAGTTTATGTCCGTTTGAACGATTTGCATGCGGCGGAAGACCAATTCGAATCCGCGGTGCTTTTGGAGCCTGGAAGTTCAGAAGCTCAAATTGATCTTGCGAAGGTGCTGATCCGCCAGAAAAAATTTGCTGACGCCGTGGAGCTGCTGGAGCTCGTTGCCGGAGCTTCGAACCACGATTCAGAAACGTTTGAGTTGCTCGCACAGGCCTACACCGGCGCCGGGCGCCAGCAAGACGCGCAGCGAGCGGAGTTGCGGGCTAAAGCACTGCAAAAATCGAATCACCCGCAGTGAGCGGCCGTCGACAGGATCAATACAAGATCCGCTGTCTCGCGGAAAATTCAAACGAGTTGCTATTTCGCCGCCACTTTATTGTTGGTGTTCTCGAAAATCTCAGTCAGGATGCGGCCCCGCATCTGCTTTGGCTGCTCGATGCCATAGAGGTACAAAAGAGTGGGCGCCACATCATACACGCTGGCTCCCAGACCCATCAGTCGTAAATCATGCTTGATGCCCGGACCCATGGCGAAGAACGAGCCGGGGACGTCATCGCCATCGGCAAAGTCGTGCTTGGCGATCACCGGCGTCGTTTTTTCGTGGTCCATGTGCGCGTGCGGATCTTTCTCCTCAAACTCGCGCAGGGGCTTGATGCCGTGGTCGGAGAAAATAATTAAATAGGTGTTCTCATCCACATGCTTCAGGATCGAGCCTAGCACTGCGTCGAAAGCTACGTACTGGTTCGGAAACGCATCCTGCCGCACGTTATTGATGCTCGCATTGTAGCCGACGTTGAACGGCGTGATGGGATAGAGCCAGTGACCGGTGCGGTCCTCGCACGATTGCCCCAGGAAAGTGAACTCCGTGGGGTGCGTCGTCAGCAAATAATCGAACAGTTTGGTCTGCTGGGCGCGAATGACCTGCACCTTGCCAAGCCACTTGTCGATGAATTCCGCTTCATGCCCCTTCAGATCTCCAGCGCCGGGCATCCGCTCGCAATCAATGTAGAAGTCACCCACGTTTTTCAGCAGCTCCGGCTGCAAACTCTTCGGATATACGGCGTCGCCGCCCATCACTTCGCTCAGCTTGGGCGCGCAGAGCACGCCGTCTTCGCAATTCTTGCCGCGCGTGAGCATGCCGCTGATCATGTATCCGTTTACGGGCATGACGGGGAACGTCGCCGGGACATTGGCCATGCCCACAGTGATCCCGCTTTTCGATAGCATCGACCACAGAGGCTCTTCCTTCAGCATGTTGGTATTGGCGGTGATCCCGCCGACTATGAAGCCTGTAACACCATGCTCCTCCGGATCCGTGCTGGTGAACAGCGTGCTGTACACTCGCGGACAATTGGGGGCGGAAACGGTGCGGAGTTTTCCGTAGGCACCTTTTTGGATCACGCTCGCCAAATTGGGCATCTGGCCCTTCAACAGGAGCGGACGAATCATGTCCAACTCCATGCCGTTCACGCCGATGACGATCACGCGCGGTTTCGGCTTGGGAACGCTTTGCTGTTGAGCGAATACAGGAACGGCTAGCAAAAGCACGGATAACAACAAGGAAAGTTTTCTGGAAACCATTGGACACCCCTGAGTATTAAAGCGAAGTATATCGCCCCGATTTGCGAGTGTCCAGCAACGGGCTTGCCGCGCCTAGGGGGCGCGGTGGGTTCCACCGGGATTTTATCCCTCCCTATGTTTTTCGTAAGTGTTGTTTCTAAAGGAGTTAGCGTTCGTGTAAGTGCTTTAGAATGAATACTTGCGGGCAGCCTGTAAGCGTTGATTTTAAAGAAGTTAGGTTGCAGGAAAATCGTATGACTCCGAGGGCGGGCGACGCGGATACCCAGAAGGTAGAATAACAGAGAAGTATGAATTTGCAAAAGCATTCTTACGGTGTCCGCATACCTACGCGTTGGGAGCTTTTAGCCGGGCCGCCTCGGCGCGCTCGCGCGCGGCATCGTCGGCGCGGCCCAACTTCTCGTAATCGTCCGCCAGGAAGGTATGCGCCTCGCGGGAATCCGTTTGTACCGCCGCGGCCTTTTCCAGGTAAGGCAGGGCTTCGGCGAAAGTGCCGTTCAGAAACAGCATGCGCCCCAGAAGCAGGTTCGCGCGGTAATGGTCCGGCTCTCCCTGGAGAACCACGAGCAGGTCTTTGGCTGCTTCCTCCGGCCGTCCAGTACGGGCATTAATGGAGGCCAAGGAATAGCGGGCGTCGCTCCAATCGGGCCGGTTTTCCACCAGAATTTCGAAATGCGCGGCAGCGGTCTTCAGATCGCCGGTTTCATAGAGGCAGATGGCCAGCTCGTACTGCGCCATCAGTGCATCCGGCCGCAGCTCGACGGCTTTGCGCAGGGGAGGAATAGCCTTGGCAAAGTTGCCCTTCCGCGAGTAGGCAATTCCCAGGTAATACTGCGCCGCCTGGATTTGCGGGTCTTTGGCCACCACTTTCAGGAGCAGAGGAATGACGGTGGCTTCCTTTCCCTCTTCGATGGCCAGGCTGGCATCGTGCATATCGTTGGCCACATCGATGCGGTCCTTGGGGTCAATTTTTGTGGGCGAGCCCGTCTTTCCAGAGGGCACATAGCCGAGCGCTGAAAGCTTCTCCCTGCTTTTATCGTCAAGCGCGTCCTGCAAGGCCTGAGGCGCCCCGGTGCTGATGTGCTTCAAGAGACTATCCAACTGAATGGCGAGGCGCACCGCGGCGGCGCGGTTCTCCGGATAGACGTTTATCTTTTCGCCGGGGTCTGTGGACAGATCGTAGAGCTCGGGCGATGGCGCGCGCACGTAAAGCTGGTTGCCGGTGCGCAGGGACAGAAGGGCGCTCCACCCGAACGAGCGTTCGGAGTGGTCGCCTGTAGCAAATGAAGGACGGTTTTCGGGGTGCGGGTTTCCAATCAGAGGCAGAAGCGAATGGCCCTGCATGGCCGGAGGCGGCGTCTGTCCCAGCGCTTCGAGAACGGTTGGCGCCAGATCCACCAGGCTCGCCGTGGCATGGACACGCTGGCCGTCAAAACGATTGCCGGGAAGTTTAAGGAGCAGGGGCACGTGGATGGTGGAGTCGTAAAGGAAAATGCTGTGGGTCAGTTCGCCGTGCTCGCCCAAGGATTCGCCGTGATCGGCGGCAACGGCGATCAGCGTATTGTCATACAGCCCCTGGCCCCGCAAATAGTCGAGCAGCTTCCCCACAGTGGCATCCACATAGGCGATCCCCCCGTTGTAAGGGGCGTTCGGAAACCGGCTGCGGAACGGTTCGGGCGGATTGTAAGGGTCGTGCGCATCCCACAGGTGAAACCACAGGAAGAACGGATGGCCTCTCTGTTGGCCGAGCCATTCGAGCACGTGTCCCAGGGTGACCTCGCCGCGGCGCTGCATGGAAGCCTCACGGCGCTCCCCGGTTTTCTGTCGGTGAAAGCCCGCGTCGTAGACATCGAAACCGCGCTCAAATCCGGAGGCAAACCCGTTTTTGGGGTCGAGGATAATGCTGCCAACGAAGGCCCCCGTTTGGTAGCCCTGGGCGTGAAGAATGTCGGGCAGAAAGGGGACGCTTGGAGGCAGGCGATCGCCGAAGTTGCGGATACCGTGGTACTGCGGAAAAGTCCCGGTGAGGATAGTCGCGTGAGAAACAGGCGTAATGGGCGCCTGGGAGTAGGCATGCTCGAACACCACGCCCTGACTCGCCAGCGCATCCAGTTGGGGTGTCAAACCAAGCTTTGAGCCGAGAAAGCCCATGCGGTCAGCCCGGACCGTATCCAACGTTATAAGGATAACGTTGGGCTGGTCTGCGGCTGCCGCTGCGAGCGCGGGCAACAGAACGAAGAGACAAAGGATGCAAGCGCGCCGCATAAGAGAAAAGGGAGTCTGCATTGTAGCAGACTCCCTTTTCGGAACCAAAATCTGGAGCCGAAGATCAGAAAATGATCTTCCCCCCGATCTGCATGGCGCGCGCTCCGCCTTGAGAAAGGTACGGGTTGCCAGCGGCGATATCCGGCGTCTGCGAGAAGTTGGAGAAGCTGGTGTTCGGGAAGTTGTCGAGCCGGCTCTGAGAGATTGTGGTGCTGCTCGGGATCGGATTGAAGTTTGGATGGTTCAACAGGTTGAAGATCTCGAAGCGGAGCTGCAAGCTCAGCCTTTCCGTGATCTTGGTGGTCTTGTTGAGGTTAAAATCCCACTGACCGAATCCGGGCCCGCGGAAAGAGTTGCGGCCACAAGTCCCGATGGTGTTTTCGGCCGGAATGGAAAATATCGCGGGCGCATTCGTAATGCTGGGGGCTGAGGGGTCGCTGAACTGGTAAACGGGTTTTACTCCCGAACAGTCTGGCCTTTGGTAAACCAGGTCCTGGCCGGACTGGTCGGAGAGGGTACCCAGCAACGGGGTCCAGGGGCGCCCAGTCAGAACCGTCACCACAGACCCGATCTGCCAACCCTCTCCAAAGCGCCCTCCGGCGCGCCAGCGAGGTAAGTCGTAGACCACGCCGGCATTGAAGTTCAGCCGGACATCCGTGTCGCACGGGCCCTGGTTGCTGCTGGCATTGTAAGGATTCTCCTCGATCGGAACCGTAGACCCACCGCCGCGATTTACGGAATTGGTGTCAATACAGTTCGACCAGGTGAAGTTGACCATGGTGTTGAGCCCATGCCAATCGCGCTGCCGGTAGGTCACCTGCAAGGCGTTGTAGCGGGAGTACCCATCGTTGGTCAATTGCATGACGTAGCCGAAGTTAGGCGCGCCATTCAACTGGTACACGGAGTCAAACGGCCGATTACAATTCAAGGACGTAGGATTGTTGGCGGTCATGGCTAGGCCCGTTAGCTGGCCGTAGGGGCTCCCACCGGGGTTTGAAGGTGTGATCGTCGCCGGATTGATCAAGTTGCTCCAGCAACCTACGGGACGATTGTTAAGGCTGCGCTCCAGAAGACTATCTGTTCCGTGAGCGCCAAGGTAGGTCACGGTGATGGCGTTGTTTCGGAACAGCTCGTGCTGAATCGTGGCGTTGTAATACTGGATTCTTGGCGTCTTCAAATTCGGAACGGTTCCGAAAATGTTAAATGGCGGTGTGCCCGTGGGATTCGCGCCAAAAGTTTGGAAAGGCACGGCCGGGTTCGGGCTTCCTGCTTGTGGACCGATGCAGACGAAGGCCGGCGTAGTGCCAGGGGTATTGGTTGCGGGATTCCAGCATGTGTCCGGCCCGAACGCTTGGAACAAAGTTGGAAGGCTCGCATCCTGTCCGCCCTTTGCGGTGACCGAGAAGACGCCCAGGTCCGAGTTTGTAAACGCCCCGGCTCGGGCACCCTGGAAAACGTAAGGTGCGCTGATGGCGGCAAAATTCGCCACGTCGTAAGCCATAGAGTAACCAATTCGGAGAGATGTCTTGCCGTTGCCGAAGATGTCCCAAGCCAGTCCGGCGCGCGGTCCAAAGTCTTTAAAGTCCAGGTTATAGAGACGGGAGAAGCCCTGCTGCACCTGAACCAGCCCGTTTGGAAACCCGGACGGGGCGCAGACGGTAGGCTCAGGGGGAGCGCAGGGGAAGAAATTGGAGGCAGTCTTGTCGGCGTCACCCAACGCGCCATTGAGGTCCCAGCGCAAGCCGTAGCTGACCGTCACGCGCGGCGTGACTTTCCATTCGTCCTGGAAAAACAATCCCATGGAGGGCTGGTAGAGGTGGCGAGAAGTATCGCCAAAGGAGCGGGAAGCCTCGTCGAGGCGGCCGGTAAGCAACTGGTCAATCAGGGTCTCAAAATCACTTTGGACACTGGTCAGGACAGTCCGCGCACGATTCCGCAGGCTGAACGAGGAGGCGTACTGATAGTTGCCGCCAAACTTAAAGTTATGGGTGCGCTTGGTCCACGAGACGTGGGCGGACACATCGTAAGTCTGCGTAGGGCGGGTGCTCAGCGGGTAGCCTGCTATGCCACCGGGGTTCCCATAGGTTACCGAGCTGGCATAGACCGGTGGCACGCCGAAATCGGCGGGGTTCAGGGGGCCCGTGTCGATGCCCAGGCTCAGGGGATTAACCTTGTTATTGGGTGCCAGAATCTGTGAGTAACGCGACCAGTTGAAGCGCACGTCGAGAATCTTGTTGGCGGACATGCTGTAGGTCCAGGTGGCACCGGCCATTTGGACGCGTGTCGGAGCGATGGAGTTAAAGGCGTCGGGTGCAAGGCCGCTGCCAGGTGCCGGGGGAAGCGTATATCCGCCGAGTGGCGCGGATTGGGTGCTGTCAGCGAACATATACCGGCCCGAAATTTGCATCTTGTCGTTCATTTTATGGTCAACCCGGATGATGAAGCTGCCCATTTTGTCGGTATTGGGGCTGGAAATGGTCTGCGGGAACCCGCCGGTGGCCACCGCGGCGTTAGCTGCGGCGGGCGTGCAAGAAACTATCGGGGCATTGCCACTGCCAGGTGTGGACGTGGCGCAAGGGTAGTACTTCAGAAGGTTCAAGCCTGCCGTGTTCAGGGGCAGGTTATTCGGGTTGGTAGTGGGACTGGCGAAGTCCCCCAGGGACGCGGCCAGATCGCCTACCGTGGGGATGAGAATCTTATAAGGCTCCAAGGATTTGTTACGCTGTCCTTCATACGCGAAGAAGAAAAATGTGCGGTTCTTGATGATCGGCCCGCCCACCGTCCCTCCGTAATTGTGATTGTGATAGGGGAGTGTGGTGGGGGAGAAGAAGTTCTTGGCGTTCAGCCAATCATAGTCTCCGAAATAGAAGCCTGTGCCGTGGAAGTCGTTGGTGCCGCTCTTGAGGGTCACGTTGATGGCCGCACCACCCTTGACCCCGTTCTCTGCCGTCGGAAGCTGCTGAACGGTGTATTCGGAGATGGAATCGTTGCCCAGAACGGAAGCCGGGATTCCCAGTACTCCGGGCTGCCCGACGACCTCGCTGCCGTAGAAGCGGTCGTTGTTGGGCATGCCATCGATCATGTAATTGTTGGTGGTGGTGCGCTGGCCGCTCACGCTGACGTCCAGGAACCCGCCACCCGGCGAGCGCTGCACGCCAGGGGTAAGGGCCAGGATGGACTTAAAATCACGGCCTTCCGTCGGCAGATCCAAAATAGATTTTGTGTCGACCTCGTTGTTCACGCCCTGGGAGAACTCCACCAGGGGGGTGGCTGCTTCCACTGTGATGGTTTCCGTACGCTCGCCCAGCTCAAGCCGGAAATCCGCCTTGGTCACTTGGGCGACGGTAACGGTCACATTACGCACCGTGGTTTTGAACCCCTGAGAAGAAACCGAGACCTTATAAACGCATATAGCCATGTCGGACAGCTGGTATTCGCCGACGCTACCGGAGGTCACCGAACGCGTCTGGTTCGTGTCCGGGCAGACGGCCGAAACCGTCGCGCCCGCCACCGCGGCGCCGCTCTGATCCATCACCGTTCCGGTAATTTCGCCGGTGGTAGTTTGCGCAGGCAGACAAAACGCACAGCCAAGAATTAGTACGAGTGCACAAGAAAACCGCAATGAATATGAATTAAGCATTGAACGCCACCCCTTGGGCAAATTATTGGACCCCGTGCAACGACCGTACAATTGGCTGAGATTCTATGCCGGGCGGAATTTTTGTCAACTAAAATCCCGATAATTCCACAAATGGGACAGCGCTGTTTTGTGAATCCTTGAATGGATGGATTACCGATGCTCTCTGGAGGGAGGGGATCAAGGACGGAGGATCGAGGCCGGCACTTTCGCGCTGAACGGTCAATCGAATGCCGGGAGAATCCCTGTTGGAGACGGAGAAAACCTGTTACAGTCAACGCCATCGAGCTAGTGGAAGTATGAAAGTTCCAGGCAATACGGCGATCCGCGGATTCGCCCGCGCGCAACGGGTGCATGGCCGCCGCGCCGCGCTGCTTCCGGCGGCATACCGAACGATTCTTCCGCTGGTGATCCTGTTTCTCGGACTGTCTCCTTTCGCTCGCGCCGACGATTTTTGGAAGCAGAAGCCTCCCTCGCAGTGGTCGCATACAGAAGCCCTGAAGCTGCTGCGACGCTCCCCTTGGGCCAAGGTGGAAGTGGTGGTTTTCCTAAGGCCAGAGAACCAAGCGAGCTACAGCATTCCTACGGGCACCCGGCACTGCGACCCCGATGCCATCGAGCCAAATGGTAATTGCATGCAGAAAGGACGAGTCGAAGCGCCCGTTGATTCTTCCCGGCAGCCGGATGGCGCCCCGAGACTTACGCCCTCCACCGCCTTCCTCGTGCGCTGGGAATCGGCGGTCCCCGTGAGCGAGGCGTTTGCGCGGCTTGAAGAACTCGGCGAACGCACGCTCGCCGCGTTTCAGGGGCAGGCGCCGCGAATTCCGACGGATCGCTACGTGATCACCGTGAAACTCGAGCAGCCTGGCTTCGCTGGATTCGATCCCTTCGCGGTCACGCCGGCGGCGGGAAACCCGGACTTGCGGGCGACGCTCAAGACCCGCCGTGGCACCGTGGCCCCGCTGGAAATCGAGTTCAGCGGAACCGGCGCGAGCTCCGCCGTTCATTTCTTCTTTCCAAGGACCCTCGACGGAGTTCCTCTGCTCGGCCCCGGACCCGATGCGGCGGAATTCAATTTGCGGGGAGTCAATTTTGCCGTGCGCAGCAAGTTCACGCTCGACCCCGAGTTCCTCCACTAAATTGTTTTGAAACAGTCAGCCAGGTAAGCCGAAAGGCCCTGAATGCAAAAATCTGGCCGCAGCATTGCATACTCATGGGGGCGAGTGTAGGTTATCGGTCGGCCGGGAAGCTGAGGTGAAAATTAGGATGGATGCTTCCGCTCTCGTCTTCACGCGCAACTGGAGCCAATTCATGAGACATGGCATTTGTATCCAATGGAAGGCCGCAATCCTCACCCTCTTTTTTTCGCTGATTATTCTTCCAGTGAAAGCCGGGCCGCCTGCGGCGTTCGACATCGTCATCACCAATGGCCAGATCATAGACGGCACTGGTTCACCCTGGTATTCCGGTGACATCGGGATTCGTCAAGGAAGAATCGCCGCAATCGGCAACCTCACCGCAGTATCGCGCACGCGCACCATCGACGCTCACGGTCTCGTTGTCGCTCCCGGCTTTATTGATATGCTTGGGCAGTCCGAACTCACCGTTCTCGTGGATCCGCGTCTGCCATCGAAAATCTATCAGGGCATCACCACGGAGATCACCGGCGAAGGGGAATGCATCGCTCCGCTCAATGATGCCATTCTCCGTAGCGAACAAAGCGAGTTCGATCAGCTCCACGTGCAAGCTGACTGGCGAACCCTTCGCCAATACTTCGCGCGCCTTGAAAAACAGGGCATCGGCATCAATGTCGCCGATTACGTAGGCGCCACCCGCGTCCGCCGCATGGTCCTCGGCGATGACGATGTACAACCCACACCTGCGCAGCTCGAGCAGATGAAAGAGATCGTCCGCCAGGCCATGCTCGACGGCGCCGTCGGAGTCTCCACTTCTCTCGAATATCCACCTGCACCCTACGCCAAGACCGAAGAATTGATCGCACTTGCCGCGGAAGCCTCGCGCTTCGGCGGCATCTATGCCACGCACATGCGCAGCGAGAGTACCGCCATCCTGCAATCTATCGACGAAGTCATTCGAATCGCACGCGAAGCGCATATACCCGTAGAAATCTGGCACCTGAAAGTTGCCGGCAAGGCTTCCTGGGGGCACATGCCCGAAGTCGTCGCCAAAATCGATGCCGCGCGCGCTCAAGGCGTCGACATCGCCGCCGACACTTACGCTTATACGGCTTGGGGCAATGGCCTCTCTGCGTTCATCCCGCCGTGGGCCCACGATGGCGGCAAAGCCAAACTGCTCGAACGCCTGAAAGACCCCGGGACACGCGAGCGCATCCGCAAAGACTTGCTTACTCCTTCCGATGATTGGGAAAACGAGTGGCAGCAAATCTCCGGTCCACAATCTGTTCTCATCGCCTCTGTCTTGAATCCCAAACTCTTGCCTCTTCAGGGCAAGACTCTCGCGGAAGTTGCAAAGCTTTGGAACGAAGACCCCATGGACACCCTCTTTGATCTTCTAATCCAGGACGATGCCAGCACCGGCATTGCCGCCTTTGGCATGTCCGAGCCGGACGTAGTTTTGGCGCTTCAACAACCTTGGGTTTCGTTTGACAATGACTCCTCCGGCGTTTCACCCGAAGGAATTCTCGGTCAAGAGCATTCGCATCCCCGCGCCTACGGCACTTTCCCGCGCATCCTGCGCAAATACGTTCGCGAGGAGCACAAACTCACTCTCGAAGACGCCATCCGCAAATTTTCTTCCCTGCCTGCTCAACGCATGAGGCTCGAAGGCCGCGGCCTTCTTCGCACAGGCATGTGGGCCGATGTCGTGATTTTCGATCCCGCCACAGTGCGCGACCTCGCCACCTTCGACAATCCCAATCAACTTTCGCAAGGAATGGACTATGTCCTGGTCAACGGCGTCCCCGTTATCGACGGAGGCAAAATGACCGGTGCACACCCGGGAAAGGTGCTCCGCGGCCCCGGTTACGCGCCGTGAACACTGATCGCGGGAAGCTGCCTAGAATGGTTCTTGTAGCAAAGAAGCAACATTTTTTTCAGTCTTTCATGCAAGTGGCGTTTACCTGACAAGAGTGCAATTGAACGAAAAACGCTTCCATCCGGCCTGCCTCCGCGATACTATCTTGCGCTTCACGCCCTAATTCCGGAGGTCTTTGTGAAAGCTTCTCCCAGCTTTGTTCGTTTTTTTGTTTCTGCTCTCATCTTCCTGTTTTTGATTTCCGGTGCTGTTCACGCGCAGCAAGCCGCCAACTCTCCCGCTGCTCCCGCCATCGATCCAAACCCCTATTCCGGCATGAAGTGGCGCCTGGTTGGTCCTTTCCGTGGTGGCCGCGCCCTGTCCGTCGTCGGCGTACCCAGCCAGCCGAACACTTATTATTTTGGCGCGGTCGCCGGCGGCGTCTGGAAGACCACTGATGGCGGCGTCTCCTGGGATCCTCTCTTCGACAAGCAAACCACGACCTCCTCCATCGGGAGCATCGCCGTCGCGGATTCCGATCCCAACGTCCTTTATGTTGGAACCGGCGAAGCCTGCATCCGCGGCAACATCTCCTTCGGCGATGGCGTCTATCGTTCGAATGACGCCGGAAAAACCTGGACCAACACCGGATTGAAAGACACGCGGCACATCGGCAAAGTCATCATTCATCCCACAAATCCGGAAGTCGTCTTTGTCGCGGCGCTCGGCCACGCTTACGGCACAAACACGGAACGCGGCATCTTCCGCACCCGCGACGGCGGCAAGACTTGGGAAAAAGTTCTCTATCTCGATGACCGCACCGGCGGCATCGACATCGTCTTCGACCCGAAAAATCCCCACATTCTTTTCGCGGCTATGTGGGAAGGCTACCGCACGCCCTGGTCGCTCAACAGTGGCGGCGCGAAAGACGGCCTCTACCGTTCGAACGACGACGGCACCACGTGGAAGCGCATCGAGGGCAACGGCATGCCCGAAGGCCCGCTGGGCCGCATCGGCGTGGGCGTTTCCGGCGCCGATTCGAACGTAGTCTACGCGCTCATCGAAGCGAAAAAAGGCGGTCTCTACCGCTCCGACGATGGCGGCGATCATTGGTCCCTGATCACCGACGATCACCGCTTCCGCCAGCGCGCCTGGTACTTCACTCACGTCTGGGCCGATCCCAAGAGTTCAAACACTGTTTACATCGCAAACACCGGTCTCTATCGCTCCGTTGACGGCGGCAAGACTTGGGAACGCCTCAATGCCCCTCACGGCGATCATCACGGCCTGTGGGTCGATCCCCAGAATACGCAGCGCATGATCAACGGCAACGATGGCGGCGCCACCATCTCTGTGGATGGAGGCAAGAACTGGACTACCCTGCTGAATCAGCCGACCGCGCAGTTTTATCACGTCGCCGCCGACAACGATTTTCTCTACGGTATCTACGGCTCCCAGCAGGACAACACTTCCATCGGCATCCGTACGCGCAGTGACCGCGGCTTTATCGATCGCCCCGAGTGGGATCCCGTCGGCGGAGGAGAGAGCGGCTATGTAGTCCCGGACCCGCGCGATTCGAACATTATCTACGCCGATGACGAAGGCCCCATCTTCACCCGTTATGATCGCCGCATCAATCAAGCGCAAAGCATCCAGGAATGGCCCATGATGCTGGACGGCCATCCCGCCATCGAAGAGAAATACCGCTACACCTGGACCATGCCCATCGTCATTTCTTCCCACAATCCGGACGTCATCTATCATTCCGCGCAAGTCGTCTTTCGCTCCGCCGACCAGGGCCGTACCTGGACGGCTATCAGTCCGGACCTCACGCGCAACGACAAATCCAAACAGCAGGATTCCGGCGGCCCGCTCACCAAGGATCAGTACACCGTCGAATACTACGACGTGATTTTTACTCTCGCGGAATCGCCCAAGCAGGACGGCGTCCTTTGGGCCGGAACCGACGACGGCCTCATCCACGTCACACGCGATGGCGGCAAAAATTGGGCCAACGTCACTCCCAAAGAAATGCCCGAATGGGGCATGGTCAGCATCATCGAAGCGTCCCCCTTTGACGTCGCCACTGCCTACGCTGCCGTGGACGTTCACAAGCTCGACAATTTTCATCCCTATATTTTCAAGACCACCGACTTCGGCAAGACCTGGTCGAAGATCAGCGGCGGTTTGCCTGACAACTCTTACGTGCATGTTGTCCGCGAAGATCCGGCGCGCAAAGGCTTGCTCTATGCCGGCACAGAGACCGCCGTCTGGGTTTCCTTTGACGATGGTTCGCATTGGCAGTTGCTCCAGAATAATTTACCGGTGACGCCGATCCACGACCTCATCATTCACGGGAAAGACCTCGTGGCGGCCACTCATGGCCGTTCGTATTGGGTCCTGGACGACCTGAGCCCGCTCCGCCAGTTGACGCCCGCGATTGCGGCGGAGGATGCACATCTCTTCGCGCCGGCGGCGGCCGTTCGAACGCGCACCGGCCACACCACCCGGCACCGCTATGCCATCGGTGAGAATCCGCCAGATGGCGCGATTCTTTATTACTCCCTGAAAGAAAAGCCCAAAGATCCGGCAAAGCTTGAGCTCCTCGACGCGCAGGGCAAAGCAATTCGTGCATTTACGAGCGAAAAAAAGAAAACAGAGGATTCGCCGGAAGAATGGGAACACGATGAGGACGTCGAGCACATTCCCGCGGAGGCCGGCTTGAATCGTTTTGCCTGGGACTTGCGCTACGAGACGCCCACGAAAATTCCCTTGTCCATTTATAGCAACGGGCGGCCCATCGGCCCGCTCGTTCTGCCCGGTCATTACCAGGTGCGGCTGACCGTCGCGGGAAAGAGTTCCACGGCTCCGCTCGAAGTGACCCTCGATCCTCGCGTGAAAACATCCGAAGAAGACCTGCGCAAACAATTCGAACTGATGCTCAAGCTACGCGACCGCCAGGACGAAATGAACAAAGCGATTCTGGCAATTCGCGATCTGCGAGCCCAGCTCCTGGCCCTCGAGCGCCGCCTCGGTTCACGCGACGACGCCAAAACCGTGGTATCCGCCTCCGCTGAACTGCGGAAAAAAATCAGCGCCATCGAAGAGGAATTGATCCAGGTGAACGCGAAAGCGACCGAAGACGAGGCCAACTACCCCACTAAGCTCAACAGCAAGTTCGGTTATCTGGACATGGTCGTGGACAGCGCCGATGCCGCCCCCACCGCCGCAGAATACGCCGTCTTCGCCGAGATAGATCCGCAACTCGAAGCGCAGCTTGCCAAGTGGCGCGATGCCCTTTCCAAAGACATTCCCGCCCTCAACGAGGCCATGCAAAAGAACAGTATTCCACTCATAGCGCCCGCTGCCGCAAAGGCGAACTAGTTGTGGGAGTGCGGCGGCTCGCCGCCGTTTTTCTTCCAGTCGTGATCTCTGCTGCACTTCGAAGTCTGAGCTGCTAGAAAAGCGGAAGCAAGCTCCCGCACTCCAAATTCCTACCGCTGAAACGCGGCCGCGATTTGTTTCCCCCTGCGAAAGCCGTCGATCATCACTGAACTTCCTGTAAGTTATTGATTCTTTGTTGGAATCGATCTTATCTACTAGCAGTTTTGACAGTTGTGCTCCCTCATTCGCGGCGCGCACTATTCAACTGGCAAATAACATCTCTAACCGGGGGTATTCCCGGAGATTAGGCTTATAGAGATTGCGAACCGGGAGAAGGCCCCGGTCAAACCAAGGTTTCCACCCATAAATGAAATCGTTACCACAGGGATGACAAAGCAAAGGAGAGAAAGCCTATGGCACAGATCATGAAAGTAAGAATTCCCTTCGGGGCAGGCTTGTTACTGGCAGGCATCTTGCTCCTTGGAGGTGTTGCCTCCGCCCAGAACGTCAAGGGCATCATCAACGGCAGGACTGGCGCCACCATGAGCCTTCAGACTCAGGATTCTGGCAACGTCGTCGTCGTTCTCACGGATAACACGCAAGTCGAGGAAGTCGAGGGACTGTTCAGATCAAGGAGTAAGCAGATGAACATGACCGCGCTGATACCGGGGCTTCCCGTCAGCGTGAGTGGCTCCTACAACGCCCAGAACCAGCTGGTTGCCGACACGGTCAAGTTCAAGGGCTCTGACCTCCAGCACGCGGAAGACATTCAGGCTGGCCTTGCGCCGACCGAGCAAGCCGTCCAGGCAAACAAACAGCAGATCCAGCAAAACACACAGCAGATCCAGCAAAGCGAGCAGCAACTCCAGGCCCAGCGACAGGCGCTTGCCCAGCAGGAGGCCCAACTCCAGGCCGAACAGCAAAAAATTGCCGCGAACAAGGCCGCCATCGCTGCGGACAATAAGCGTTTCGGGGAGTTGGCCGACTACAACATCCTGGGAGAAGTCACCGTCTACTTTGGCAACGGCCAGGTCGCGATCGAAGCGCAATACAAACCACAACTGCTGCAACTCGCCCAGAAGGCCACCACCATAACGGCCTATGTCATTCAGGTGAAAGGGTATGCGTCCGCCGTTGGCTCCGCCGCCCTGAACCAGAGGCTTAGCACGGAGCGCGCCACCAATGTCCTCGAGTTCCTCGAACAGCAGGGCAACATCCCTCTGACCAACGTGCTCGCGCCCGGCGCGATGGGTACCAGCCGGCAGGTGGCGCCCGACTCAACGGCGGAGGGCCAGGCGGAGAACCGCAGAGTCGTGGTCCGCATCTTGCAGAACAAGGGTATTGCCGGCACGTAAGCGGCTCCGGCTTGCGCTCCGTGTAGAGAGAGCCGCGCGCCGTCGAGGAATGCGCGCTATCTTGCTGCGCGCAAAGCACTTATAAGTAATTATTTGACAGATTGTACTAATATGTTATAATCAACGCACTTGAATCGGCACCGTTCCCCTGTGCCTCGTCCCGATGAGTGTCAGCTACGCACTTCTTCTAACCCCTTCAAAGTCATCCGGCCCTGGCCAGTTACTTTCTTATAAACAAATGATGGCTGTAACTCCTTTAGAATCCACACTTCCGGACTCCTTTGTAAGTACGGCAAATAAAAGACTTATGGGATTGCTAAGTCCTTTAGATTTCGCACTTACAGAAAAGTGGGGGAGGAGGCATTCTCATCTACGCTCTTTTTCACTCTTTTCACTCTTTTCAGAAGTCTTTTCCTGTCAGGCACTTCGGCACTCTTTCTAAAAACTGTCGGGTGTGTGGGGTCTCTTCCCATTCTGGAACTTATCCTTGACCGCGCATCCTGTACAATCCCTCTTGACTCAACTGCTTTGCATTTGGCCGGTTTTACCGCGAGACCTGTACGGAGGAATGTGTGACTGTCAATGACACGTTCGACCTCATCGTCATCGGCTGCGGTCCCGCCGGTGAAAAGGGTGGCGCCCAGGCCGCTTACTTTGGCAAGCGCGTCGCGGTCATCGAGCGCGCCGAGCACATGGGCGGGAGCTGCATCAACACCGGCACCGTTCCGAGCAAAACGCTTCGTGAATCCGCGCTTTATTTTTCGGGCTTGAATCAGCGCGGCCTGTACGGCATCGACTACTCGCTCAAAGAGAACCTCACCGTCCACGACTTTATGCACCACGAGCGTGAAGTTGTGGATATGGAACGCCAGCGCATCCTGAAGAATCTCGCGCTCCACAAGATCGAACTCATTCGCGGCCAGGCCTCTTTCGAAGATCCGCACACGGTCTCCGTTGCAGGTTCGGCTGACACGCGTCGGCTGAAAGGTGATTTCATCCTTATCTCCACGGGCTCGAAGCCGCATCGGCCTTCGGAGATCGCTTTCGATGACATTCACACGTTTGATTCAGACACTTTCTTGCAAATGGACCGCATCCCCAAAAGTCTCGCGGTCATCGGCGGCGGGGTCATCGGATGCGAATACGCTTCCATTTTCAAAGCGCTCGGCGTCGACGTCACGCTCGTTGACGGCCGCGATCGCCTTCTGCCGTTTCTCGACAATGAAATTTCCGACCGCTTGCGCAATCGCCTCGCGGCACTTGGCATGCATTTCTGGTTTAATGAACGCCCGGTCAGAACGGAAAATTCCGCAAGTGGAGTTCGCCTAACGATGAAGAGCGGCAAAGTCCTAGCAACGGATGCCGCGCTCTTCGCTGCAGGCCGCCGCGCCGCCGTCGACGGCCTGGCTCTCGAAAAGGCCGGACTGGCCATCAACGATCGCGGCTACATCGCCGTGGATGAGCACTATCGCACCGCCGTTCCGCACATCTACGCCGCGGGCGATGTCATCGGCTTCCCGGCGCTGGCTTCAACTTCCATGGAACAGGGGCGCGTAGCCGCTTGCCACGCGTTTCATCTCAAGTACAAAGAGCGTGTTGCGTCGCTGCTACCCATGGGTATTTACACCATTCCCGAAATCTCCGCCGCCGGCGAATCCGAAGAATCCTGCAAAGAAAAAAAGATCGACTACGTCGTCGGCCGCGCACTTTACGAAAACAACGCGCGAGGCCACATCACCGGCGACACTGCGGGCATGCTCAAGCTCATCTTCGCGCGCGGCGATAGAAAGCTTCTCGGCGTCAGCATCATCGGCGAAAACGCCACCGAGCTCATCCACATCGGCATGATGGTCCTCGACAACGGCCTTACCATCGATGAGTTTATCGAGCAGGTGTTCAACTATCCGACGCTCAGCGAAACTTATAAGTACGCCGCCTACGATGGCCTCGGCAATCTAGCCGGCCACAAACTGCGCGAGGGCTGACGGAGAGTACGGCAGTGAAACTGCCATTTTTTCAATGCGAAAAACGGAAGCCAAATCGATGATCGAAGGTAATCCAAAGACAGCAACGGCACTTCTTTGCGCAGCGGCTCTCCTGGCCGCAGCAACTCTGCTCGCTTGTACAATTTCCCCGCAAACCGCAGTGGCTCCTGACAACGTGCATCACACTTATCTAGGCTTCGACCGTAACTCGTATCCAGGCGATGCGGCGCTCCCAATTCTGCGGAAGACATTCGCATTCACAAGCTTTTGGATCAGTCCTCCGCCCGGCGAAAAAACAAACACTTGGATCGGGAAGCGCGAGCTTCTTCGCTCACAAGGTTTTGGTTTTCTGGTGCTTTACCGTGGCCGCGACAGCCGCGAACTGAAGAGTGAAGCGAGTGCCATTACGAAAGGAACTGGCGACGCAAAGGATGCCGCGGTCTCCGCAAAAACCGAAGGCCTTGGCGTGGGCACGATCATTTTTCTCGATATCGAGGAAGGCGGCCGATTGCCGGCAACATACCACGCGTATCTCCGCGCGTGGTATGACGAATTCACCAAAGCCGGCTTCCGTCCCGGCGTCTATTGCTCCGGCATGCCCGTGAATGAAGGTCCAGGCGTCACCATTACTACCGCGGGTGACATTCGCGACAAAGAAGCTCCGCGCGATTTTGCTTTCTGGATCTACAACGATTTCTGCCCGCCCGCGCCCGGCTGCGCCTTTCCGGAAAATCCACCTTCCCCTTCTTCGAGTGGCATCGGCTACGCCGCAGTCTGGCAATTCGCACAATCGCCGCGGCGCAAGGCGTTCACGGCACACTGTCCGGCCGACTATCACAAGGACGGAAACTGTTACGCTCCCGGAGATACCGCTCACGCGTGGTTCCTCGACGTCAACAGCGCCACTTCGCCCGATCCTTCGGGTGGCGCAAAATGATTAGCGGCAGGAAAACAAAAAGAGGCGGACATGAGTCCGCCTCTTTGGCTGTAGTCAGGAGTTGGCGCTTAGATTTGTGCGAAGCCACCGTCCACGGTCACTTCGGAGCCCGTCATGTAGGAAGCATCCGAAGACGCCAGGAACGCGACGGCTCCGGCAATCTCCGACGGCTGGCCGATTCGCTTCATTGGCACTTTGGCCACGATGTCCCGCACGAATTGCTCGACCTGCTCCTTCGGCATTCCAATGCGCGCAAAACCATCAGGTGTGTTGATCGGGCCCGGACTTACCGCATTCACGCGAATTCCGCGGTCGGTCAATTCGGCCGCCAACGAACGCGTGAACGAACGCAGCGCCGATTTTGTCGCCGCGTACACCGAACCGTTGACCATGCCGATTTCGCCGGCCACGGAAGTATTAATAATGATCGAAGCGCCGTCATTCAGCACCGGGAGCGCCTTCTGGATCGTGAAGTACACGCCCTTCGCATTGATGTCAAAAAGTTCGTCGTACAAGCCTTCCGTAGTCGCCGAAACCGGCGCGAACTTGTAAATCCCGGCATTCGCGAACAATACGTCGATTTTTCCGAGCTTTTGCAGGATGGTCGCGAAGAGTTTGTCCAGATCCTCCGCCTTGGAGACGTCCGCCCGCACCGCGAGCACGTCTTTGCCAATCTGTTTCACCGCGTCGTCCAGCGTTTTCTGGTTGCGGCCGGAAATCACCACGCGCGCGCCTTCCTCGAAAAAGCGCTTCGCCGTCGCGAGTCCGATCCCGCTGTTTCCGCCCGTTACCAACGCTACTTTCCCTTCGAGTCTCTTCATGACCGCCTCCCAATCGAATCTTTCTCAGAACCCGGAGCCTCAAGGCCTTGCCGCTTAGCGGCGCTCTTGAGCTTTCGATACTTAGATGAGTATCTAATTGTTCGGTTGCAAGTTATTTCGATAGATGTCAAAATGACTCTTGAAGGAGCCCAGGCAAGCGGGTCCCGGATCAGCTAAGGTGAATATTGGCTTATGGATAGAGCCCAGATGGAAAAGGTTGCGAAAGCCCTGGGGGACGAAACCCGCCTGAGAATCTTCGAGGCTATTTCCGGCGCCGAGCACATGAATTGCGGTGAAATCGTGTCCCTGCGCGGCGTCACCCCGGCGACGGTATCCCACCACCTGAAAATCCTGAGCGAAGCCGGATTAATCGCCTGCCGCAAGGAAGGCCAGTTCGTCTACAGCCAAACCGTGCCTGAAACGATCGATGCGTACACGAAGTCTTTGACGAAGATTGCAACGCGAAAGAAAAAATCGCGGCGACACGGTGCCAGAAATTAGTCGGTAGGATTCCTCGGAAACTTGAAGTACGGCAGGCGCACGCCCTGATCCAGGATTTGATCGGCGCGGATATTGGTGGGTGCTTCGAATCCCGCGGTTCCGCCGTTGGTTACGTAGTCGTCCTGGTCAACGCCATCGCCGCTGACGCCCAGTCCGCCAACGAGCATGCCGTTGCGGTAGAGCCCGGCGCTGCCTGGAAAAAAGACGATTCCGCTCTTGTTCGAATTCGCCGCGCCGCTCTGAAATCCCTGCGTGCAGGGATTCGTCAGATCCATCGTGTACAGATTGAAAAATGGCCCGGAGTTCGAACCGTCGATTCCCGGCGGATAAAGCGGTTGCGCGCCAAAACTAATCGTTCGGTTAGTCACCGCTGTTCCCATGGGCACGCCGTTTAAATCGGCAGCCGTTCGAACGGAGCTGTTGAAGTAGACCATGTTGCGCGCTTTAGTCGCGGCCACGTCAATGCTGAAAACCGTCGAATCCTGCATCCGGCGTAATCCGATGATCGTTCCGTCGAGATCAGCAACGGCGATGACCATCCGCGTTTTTGAACCGAGCGGCAAGCGAATCGCCGCACGCGTCGTGTTGGCTGTCGTCTCCGCATTGTTCAGAATTCCCGTCACATCGGCCGCGCTCAATCCGCCCAGCGGTCCGGCTGCCGGAGGAATCAGATCGCCTTCCGGCGGCTGCCCCTGACTGTTTGTGGGCGCAACGAAAAAGCTTGCCGTGCCCGCAACGGGGCCAGCTGAAAAACCAGTGGGAAGAGAAGTCTGGTCTACAAAGGGCAGAGCAATTCCGCCGATAAAAACCACGCCGGGTGCAGCAGGCGTGGGGCCAAAATTGTTTCCCGCGCCGCGCTGGGAAGTGCCGCCGACTAGCGCCGCATACTCTGCAACGTTCAGGTTGCTTGACGAAGTGACCACGCCGATTCCGCCGACCACTACATTCTGGTAAAAGATGGGCACGCCGCCGGGATTCACCGCGGTAGCGTTCGAATCATCGATATTGGCTTTGCCAGTGAGAATTCCGAGTCCGAACCCACCGCCCAATGCCAGCGAGGGAGGAATCCTGCTTTCGAATGCCGCGTCGTTGACCAACGTGCAGCCGCGATTGGTGTTTTCGATGCCGTAGAGATCCGCAGGCCCTTGATTCATTACTCCAGGAGGAAAATGAATCCCACTGATGAAGCGCACGGTTCGCGAAGAAAGCGGCGCCTGGTCATTGCTGAAAAACGCGCCGGTACGCGCGAGCGCCACAGCCACATCGTTCGCGTTTTGCGTTTGACCGAAATTCCCGATCGCCGTGGCTGGCGCATTTTGCGTTCGAAACACTCCAAGCACGAATCCCGCGCGGTCCACTACGGCAACCACCATATCCACGTTTACGGAGTTCACAGCAGCGGTCACAATACTCTGAACATCGGCCACTTGAAGGGGTTGCACAGCCGGATTCGGCGGTGGCGGCAAAAGTGGAGTCGTGCTGCTTCCACCACCACATCCAATCAGGAGCATCATCAGCGCTCCAGCGATTCCCACCGCGAGGGCCACGCCCAGCACCAACATCCTCTGCCGGGCTTGCAGTGCGCGTTGAGATTCGACAGGCTTCCGCAGCTTGTGAGTTGTTTCCATACTGGGAGTACATTTCTTCGTATCACAGTCGTTCGCAGCCCCTCAACGCATTTGGCTCCGGCATGCGCTTACTGGTGAATGCCCGTGACGAAATACTGCGTTATCGAATGTGTCTCAACGTCCGGGAAAACTGTTGCCCGCGCGTTCTCGATATTGTTAGCTAGTATGCGATTCCTATTTTTTTGAGCCGTTCAGGCCGAGCGCATGATCTTCTTCTCCCCGCGGCAAGTGCGACGCGCGTTCTGCGCGGCTTGCTGTCTTTCGGTTTTTTTGTCCGCGCTCGATGCCGCATCAGCGTGGGATCAATCTCCGGCTCCGGCGCAAGTTCCCGCGACACAGTCCCGTGAGCCCGCGCCGCCCACGCGCATCCCACGCCAGCAAGCGCAAAACACCACCGCCGTCGACGGGATTGTGCGCGACGCCGGTTTCCCAAGCACCACGCTTCCCGTGCCTGGCGCAACGCTCACGCTAAGAAATTCGCAATCCGGCCAGGTTTTCAGTACTACTACTTCAGGGGAGGGTGTCTTCCGTTTGTTTCCGCTACCGCCGGGGCAATACCAGCTACGCGTTGAAGCCAAGGACTACGCGCCATTCGTTTTATCGGATCTCACTCTGCAACCCAATGAAGTTTTGACGCTGGAAATTTCCCTTATCACTGTCGCAACGGTGGAAACGCGTTCTCGCCTTCCGCGCCTTCCTGAGCTTGGTCCGGCACTTTCCGCCGAAGGGCAGCCTTCGTACGGAACTTATCGCGAATTCCGGCATCGTCTTGATTCGGATTCCAATTACGTCGAGAATTTATTGCCGGATACACTCCCGCTCGCCGTGGACGTCTACAATCCGCTCCCCAATCGCTGGGATCTGCAGCAACCGGACTATCGGCGTTACCCGCAGCCAGGCGAGTACATCTACACCAAATCTCATTGGTACGATCCGTTCAACCGCAATCGCTTCAAAGGGGATGAGCCGATCTGGCCGGAATTGTTTGGCCAGCAGACTTTTCTAAATGTCACCGCGTCTTCTGAAACTTTTTTGGATGGCCGCCGCGTTCCTTCGCCCAGCAACGTAAGCGCCGAGCGTCCCGGCAGCTCCGCCTTCTTCGGTAAGGGCGGACAATTGTTTCTCGATCAAATATTCAGCGTAAGTTTTGATCTATTTCATGGCGATGCGGGTTTCAAGCCGGTGGACTGGCGCATTCGAATCACGCCCGAGCTCAGCCTGAATAATCTAAGAGTTCAGGAGTTGGGCATCGTTGGTCCCGACGTGCGAAGCGGAACCAATCGCTTCGACGATCATGTGGGCTTGCAAGAAGCATTCGTGGAGGTGAAACTCCACGATATCGGCCCGAATTACGATCTTATTTCCGCGCGCGCAGGCATCCAGCAATTCAACGCTGACTTTCGCGGCTTCCTCTTCGTGGACGAACAGCCGGGACTGCGCATCTTCGGGAATCTTCACTCCGGCCGCATCGAATACAACGCCGCTTATTTCAATTTCCTTGAGAAGAACACCAACAGCGGCCTCAACACGTTCGAGCGCCGGCATCAGCAAGTTATTCTTGGAAACACTTATTTGCAGGATTTCTTTTTTCCGGGTTATACAGCGGAGTTCGTCGGCGCCTGGAACAAGGATGATCCCAGCCTGCACTATGACGACAACGGTTTCCTGGTCCGGCCCGCGCCCATCGGCAACGTAATCAACCAAAATCCCGGCGGGGGAGCGATTCTCCACGGCATTCGCGTAGGTTACTTTGGTTGGCTTGGCAGCGGCCACATTCGCCGCCTCAATCTCACGCACGCCTTCTATCAAGCGTTCGGCGAAGACACGTTCAATCCGCTGGCGGGAAAGCGCGTCACCGTCAACGCGCAGATGGCTGCGGTGGAACTCTCCTACGACAAGGATTGGATCCGCTACCGCGTCTCGACGTTCTACACTTCCGGTGACGCAAATCCACGGGATAGCCGCGCGCGCGGATTCGATTCCATCGTGGATCTACCCAACTTTGCGGGTGGCATCTTCAGCTTCTGGAACAGCGAGGGGATTCGACTGACCGGTTCCGGCGTTCTGCTCACCACGCCCGGCAGCCTGCTGCCTTCGCTGCGCTCCAGCAAGGAAGAGGGGCAGGCCAATTTCGTCAATCCTGGAATATTCCTGGCCAACGCCGGCGCGGATTTTGATATCACTCCCAAACTAAAAGGATTCGCGAATTTCAATTTTCTCCGTTTCGAACGAACCGAGCCGCTGGAGGTTCTGCTTTTTCAGTCGCCCATTCATCACACCATCGGCGAAGATCTCGGCGTTGGCGTGCAGTACCGCCCGCCCTTGTCGGAAAACATTCTGATTACGGGCGGAGCTTCGATGCTCCAGCCCGGGCAAGGTTTCAAGGATATCTACACGGGCCGGACGCTTTTTTCGCTATTTGGTTCCGTGAAGTTTACTTTTTGAGAGCTCACTCAATGCCGCTGATTCGAATACTCGGGCGGTTCGCATCCCTGAATTCGCAGCAGGGCCGCGTCCGGTTTTTTACGCTCTGCGCTCTCTGCGCCTCTGCGTTATTTCTCTGCTTTGCGATTTCTCTGCGGTCCGTCTCGGCCATCGCGCAGGAACAATCACCTGCATTTCGCGGGCAATCTCAGGAAGAAGCGGACCGCAAATCCGCGGGCTGTATCTCCTGCCACACTTCGACCGACGAACCCACGATGCATCCGACGAAAACGGTGCATCTCGGCTGCACGGATTGCCACGGGGGCAATTCTTCGATTTCCATTGCAGCGGGAATCACTGCCAATTCTTCCGAATATGAATCCGCCAAGGAGAAGGCTCACGTTCAGCCTCGCGACCCCAAGTTTAAGGCTCGCTCCGCACTGCCGGAGCGCGTATACACGAAATGGCTGAAGGAATCCGCTGACTACATTAAGTTCGTAAATCCGGGCGATTTGCGTGTGGCGCCGGAAACCTGCGGAGCATCAGGCTGCCACGCGGCCGAGACCCGTGCTGTTTCCACGAGCATGATGACGCACGCCGGGCTGCTGTGGGGCGCGGCGCTATACAACAACGGCGGCTATCCCACAAAGAATACGCGGTTCGGGGAGAGCTATGACCGCGACGGGAAGCCTCGAGCGATCAAAACTTTTCCGAAGCCGACTCCCGAGGAGACTCGCGCCAAAGGAGTCATGCCCGAACTTGATCCACTTTATCGCTGGGAAACTTCGCAGCCCGGCAACGTCTTGCGCGTGTTTGAACGCGGCGGGCAAAAGAAAGCGGAGATCGGGAATCCCAATCGCGAGGAGGATCCGGGAAAGCCAGATGACAAACTGAGCGACCGCGGATTTGGCACAGAGTTGAGGACGGATCCTGTTTTTCTTGGCTTGCAGAAAACGCGATTGCTCGATCCGGTGATGTCGTTGCCGGGAACCGAGGACCATCCAGGCGACTACCGCGCCAGCGGATGTACGGCTTGTCACGTTATTTACGCCAATGACCGTGATCCGGCGCACTCGGGAGCGTACGCAAAATATGGCCACTCCGGTTTCAGCGGCTCATCGGATCCGACTATTCCGAAAAATGAGTCCGGCCATCCCATCAAACATGCGTTCACGCGTTCGATCCCTTCGAGCCAATGCATGATCTGCCACATTCATCCCGGCACGAACATGGTGACGACGTATTTCGGCTTGACGTGGTGGGACAACGAGATTGATGGGGATCGGATGTATCCGAAAGAGCAGCGCAATCCGACCGAGGAACAGCGATTCCAATCCCTGGCGCGAAATCCGGAAGGCGCGGCGGTTCGCGGCTTGTGGAGCGATGAAAAATTTCTCGAGCAAACGGGCAGCCCGGAGTTCAACAAGGAATTGAAAACTACCCAGTTCGCTGATTTTCATGGGCATGGCTGGGTGTTCCGCGCGGTATTCAATCACGACCGGAAAGGGAATTGGCTGGACAAGAACGGCGCGCAAATCGCTTTCGACGATCCCGAGCGTTTCGGGAAAGCCGTGCATCTTGCGGACATACATCTGGAAAAAGGGATGCAGTGCAACGACTGCCACTTCGCGCAGGACAATCATGGCAACGGGAAAATTTACGGCGAGCCGCGCGCCGCGGTGGAGATCGATTGTGTCGATTGCCACGGCACGATTCGAAAGAAGGCCGCGTTGGTCACGTCAGGCCCTGCGGCCCCCGAAGGCGGGCGGCACCTTGACGCACTGCGAACGCCGTGGGGATTGCGGCGATTCGAATGGCGCGGCGAGAAGGTGATTCAGCGCTCGATGTCCGCAGAAGGCAAAGAGTGGGAAATCGTACAGACGATGGACACAATTACTCCCGGCAACGTGCACTTCAGCGCGAAATCGATGCGCGCCAAGCTGATTAACAAGGATGGCGTTGTCCCAGCATATTTGTCCGCCGACGACGCGACTCTTGCGCACGCCAACAGCAGCATGACTTGTTATTCATGCCATACGTCGTGGACGCCGACGTGTTTCGGCTGTCACTTGCAGATGACGGCCAACGCGCGGAAGCCGATGCTGCACAACGAGGGCCTGGTCACCAAAAATTACACCAGCTACAACTTTCAGGTCCTTCGCGACGACATTTATATGCTCGGCGTGGACGGCACGGTGACCGGCCATCGCATTGCGCCGGCGCGATCCTCTTGCGCGGTGCTGGTCAGTTCGCAAAACGCGAATCGCGAATGGCTTTACTATACGCAGCAAACGATCTCCACGCCGGGACTTTCCGGCCAGGCGTTCTCCACGTTTGTGCCGCACACGGTGCGGGCAAAAGAAACCAAACAGTGCAGCGACTGCCACGTCTCCACGCAGAATGACAACAACGCGTGGATGGCGCAGTTGCTTTTACAGGGCACCAATTTTATGAACTTCATGGGCCGCTACGTTTATGTGGCCACAGGCAAAAAAGGATTTGAGGCCATCGCCGTCGCGGAGCATGACGAACCGGAGGCCATCTATGGCAGTGATCTGCAGCGCATCGCTTATCCGGACAATTACAAGAAATTCGTGGAGCATCGCAGGGAGCTTAGCGCTACCGCCGAACATCCAGGCAATGTGCTTGATATTCAGGCGCGCGGTGAATATGCCTACGCCGCGAACGGCCGCGGCGGGCTTCGCGTGTACGACATCGCAAATATTGATAACAAAGGATTCTCGGAGCGCATGACGACCGCGCCGGTTTCACCGATCGGACAGCGCTTCTTTGTGCCCACGAAGAATGCGCTTGCGGTCGCATCCCCTACAACGCTGGCCGTTGATCCGCTGCGCCAACAACTGCCCGAGAATGAAGAGCAGCCGATTCACCTGCTCTATGGGTTCCTGTACGTCGCGGATCAGCAAGAGGGACTTGTTGTCGTCGGGGATCCCAATCCGAAATCGAAAAGCCCGGGCGTCGGGACGCTTCTCGACGGCAATCCTGCGAATAATTTCTTGAAGCGCGCGCTGGCGTTCAATCCTGGCGGCGTGCTGACAGGCGCGCGCCGGATTACCATCGCGGGCACTTACGCTTACGTCCTCACGGATAAAGCGCTGGTGGTGGTAGATCTTGAGAATCCGCTGGCGCCGAGCGTTGCGGCCAACATCGGTGCGCCGGTACTCAACGACCCGCGCGGCATCGCGGTGCAATTCCGCTATGCGTTTGTCGTGGATCGCGAAGGGCTCAAAGTTCTCGATGTCACGGATCTCTCCCAGCCCAAATCGGTCGCCAACGCGCTGGTGCCTTTCGTAGATGCGCGCAACATCTACATTGCCCGCACTTATGCTTACGTTTCCGCGGGGAAGCAAGGACTTGCGATCGTTGATGTCGAAAATCCCAGCGATCCGAAGCTTGATCAATTTTTTACTGCGGACGGCCAGCTCAACGATGTCAATGACGTCAAGATAGGGATGGTCGCGGCCAGCGCTTTCGCTTTTGTGGCCGACGGGAGAAATGGCCTGCGCGTTTTGCAGATTCTGTCACCCTGGGATGACCCGGCGCATTTTTCCGGCTTCAGCCCGCGCCCCACACCCAAACTGATTGCCACGGCTCATACGCGCGGCCCGGCGCTGGCGCTTTCGAAAGGTATCGATCGTGACCGCGCGGTCGACGAATCAGGAAACCAGATCGCCGTGTTCGGCCGACGCGGCGCACGCCCGCTCAATCGCGCGGAAATGCGTTCGCTCTACATTCATTCCCGTAGCGGCGAAGCGTACTCCGTCACGGATGATGATGTTGAAAAAACGCACTCTGCGGCGTCGTCATCGTCTGGATCATCGACTTCGTTGACTTCTTTGTTTATTCGAGCTCGAGCCTGGTTCAATTCTTTTCACTGAGGCCAGCACCGTGAGACGCCGTAAATTCATTTCTGCTGTCGTGAAAACCGCGTCGGCCGCAGCGTGCATTCAAGTTTTTCCGCCGTCGCTGCACTCCCTGGTCGTTCAACAAAGCGCGACGCCAAACGTCTCTCCCAGCAGTTCACCGAAGCCTCAGCTGGCGCTGACGCTCGATGACCCAACGCTTTCGCTCGGATCCGTGCTGAGATGGCAGGAAGCCAACGGCCGAATTTTGAAAGCGATTTCCGCGAAAAATGTTCGGATCGCGCTGTTCGTCTGCGGGATGCGCGTGGATGAGGCGGATGGCGCCAGGATGCTGGCCGCATGGGACCAGGCGGGCCACTCGATCTGCAATCATTCTTATTCGCACAAGTATTACGGCGAGCAGACGAGCTACTCCGATTTCGCCGTCGATTTCCTGAAGGATGAAAGGGTGATCGCTCCCTATCACAACCGCACTGCCATATTTCGCTACCCGTTCCTCAAGGAAGGCGACACGGCGGAGAAGCGCGACCGGTTTCGCGCGCTGCTGAAAGAGCGCGGGTATCGCGTAGGCCATGTCACCATCGATGCATCGGACTGGTATGTCAGCCAGCGATTCGTCGATCGGCTGGGCAAACAGCCCAATGCTCCTATCGCGCCTTATCGCGATTACTTGATCGCGCACCTGTTGGATCGCGCCACGTTCTACCGCCAGCTCGCTCTGGATGTTCTAGGGCGCGATATTCGCCACACGCTGCTGATGCACTACAACCCGCTGAATGCGTTTGTGCTGCCGGACGTGATGAATGCGTTTGAGGCTGCCGGGTGGCAGTGGATCGACGCCTCCCTGGCGTTCGAGGATCCTGTCTTCCGGAGTCAGCCGCAAACCGTGCCAGCGGGCGAGAGCCTGGTTTGGGCTTTGGCGAAGGAGACAGGGCGGTTTGGAGACCGCCTACGCTATCCGGGGGAGGATGACGTTTACGAAAAGCCCAAGATGGACGTTTTGGGGCTCTAGCTTGGTTCATGGGGGTGTGGGCCTAGATTTGAGCCCCCGGGTGAGGTCGTTGCTCCCTTCACCTCTTCTTCGCCCAACCCTATGTGTTTCTGATTGCTGGATTTGCGGGATTATGTTCACCAATGGAGCACTCATCTCCTTTCCTTTGTGCCTTTTAGACCCGTTGAGCATCTAATCCACGTATAATGAATCGTTCACACTTTTAACGCATAGCATCCATCAAAATAATTCGTGGGGCGGTCCCGGGGAAGAAGGTTATCGTGTTAGCAGACAGGGTGCGGAAGGCTCCCCAGGGCAGGCCCACCAAGAAAGGCAGCAACAGGAGTACTAGTACATGACTAAACGATTCTTACTGGCCAGTGACTTCGACCAGACGCTCAGCTTTAACGACTCTGGAGTCGTTCTCAGCGAGCTCATCGGATTTAACGGCTTCCATGACAAGGTAAAAGGCCTTGCGGAGATGAACCTCGTCCAACAGGGCGCGGAACTCAGCTATCTCATACTTCACGACCCGGATTTTCGCCGGGTCCGCCGCGAACATCTCGTGGACACTGGAAAGCGCATCCGCCTGAAGCACGACGTGGCACTGTTTGCGCGCGCGCTGGAAAACCTTGCGGACGGTTACAAGTTTCACTTCAATGTCATTTCCGCCGCGCCCCAGGAGATTATCCAATCGGCGCTTGAAGGCATCGTTCCGCCGGACCATATCTTCGGCACGCGTTTTCGGTATAACGAAACGACGGGCGAAGTGGATTCCATCATTCGCGCGGCGGCCGGTTGGGGCAAGATCACCGTGCTGGAAGAACTCCGCGCGAGCCTGGGCATCAGCCACGACCAGATCATCTACATGGGAGACGGCAGCTCGGATCTGCCCGTGATGATGCACGTCAATCAGTACGACGGGCTGACCATTGCAGTCTCCGAAGCGAAATTCATCACCCGCGTTGCCAAGCGCACTGTTCTGAGCGACAACGCCATGAGCGTGCTCGTTCCCGTGCTCGAAAAAGTTCTGCGTTGGGACTCGGCGCGCATCCGCCGGCTTTTCGCTTCTTACGGGCTAACGCTGCTCGAATGGGACAAGATGCGTACGGACCGGCTCACGATTCAGGATTCCACCGAACATGTCTCAGTGGCAGCAGCGCCGCAGCTTAACGCTCACTGACGCGCATCATTTTTCTAACAATCAAAGGCGCCCCGATTGAATCGGGGCGCCTTTTTTTGTGCTTACTCAAGTACCGCGGCGCTTCGGCCGGGCATCTTGTTTCTGTTATTCTTCTCGTTCTGCGGAGGCCTTCGTGTCTAAGAAATCCATATTGATGCTGGTTGGCGACTATGTAGAAGATTACGAGGTGATGGTCCCGTTCCAGGCGCTGTTGATGGTCGGCCACGCCGTTCATGCCGTGTGTCCGGGCAAAAAATCCGGCGAGTATGTCCGGACCGCCATTCACGATTTCGAAGGCGACCAGACCTATTCCGAAAAGCGCGGACACAATTTCGCGCTGAACGCGACGTTCGATCACATCAAGCCCCAGGATTACGATGCGCTGGTGCTCCCCGGCGGACGAGCGCCGGAATACATTCGGCTTAACCCTCGTGTAATCGAGATCGTTCATCATTTTTCGAAAGCCAACAAACCCATCGCCGCCATCTGCCACGCGGCGCAAATCCTTGCTGCCGCCGGCGTCCTCGAAGGGAAAAAGTGCAGCGCCTATCCTGCGGTGGGTCCCGACGTCAACTTGGCCGGGGGCACATACGTAAGTCTTGCCATGACCGAAGCCATCACCGACGGCAATCTGGTCACCGCGCCAGCGTGGCCGGCGCATCCCGCGTGGCTCGCGAAATTCCTCGCGGTGCTGGGCACGCGCATCGAGCTTTAGAAAGAAAAACTGCGGGGTGACAGGGAATTCCATCCAGATCCGTGGCAGGTCTATGTTCAATGCATTTTCTTGATACATACGATGATTTTTTCGGCTTTACAAGTTCGGTGGCGGAATTGCGGTTCTCCCCTTCCTAAATGCTCCTGCACAGTGGATAATTTCTTGTTGGGCATCTCATAAAGGGGCGACTCTAGAGTCATGGCAAACGTCAACACCAAGAAAGGCGTCATTGGCATCCTCACGGGAGGAGGTGACGTTCCAGGGCTCAATCCCGCCATCCGTGGCGTTACTCTCCGCGCCTTGCGCGAAGGCTATCAGGTTATCGGCATCCGGCATGGCTGGGCTGGGCTTGTGGACATGGTCCGCGAGAAGGATTACGACAATTCCGATAATTTCTTTTTGCTCGACGAAGAGATCGTTGATCGCTCCGGCCGCACCGGCGGAACTTTTCTGCATTCCTCGCGCACGAATCCAGGACGTGTCGCCAAGTCCAGCGTTCCCGCGCATCTGAAAGACAAATTCACCGCCGAGAAAAACGATCTGACTCCGGAGGTGCTGAAAAACCTGGCGTGGCTTGGAATCGATACGCTGATCCCCATCGGGGGCGACGACACGCTCAGCTACGGCGTTCGCCTGCACAAAGAAGGTTTCAAAGTCATCGGCATTCCCAAGACCATGGACAATGATGTCCCTGGCACGGACTACTGCATCGGCTTCAGCACTTGCGTCACGCGTACGATTCAGATGGTCAACAGCCTGCGCACCTCTGCCGGCTCTCACGAGCGCTTCATGGTTCTCGAAGTCTTCGGCCGCTACGCCGGCTTTACGGCCATGCTGCCGACTATGGCCGGAGCCGCCAATCGCTGCGTCATCCCGGAATACAAATTCAATATCGAACATCTCACCGAGCTGCTCGTCGCGGATCGCCGGAAGAATCCCAGCAAATACTCCATCGTGCTCGTTTCGGAAGGTGCCATGTTCGAGGGCGGCGAAATGATCTTCGAGAGCGATAGCACCGACGCTTATGGCCACAAAAAACTAGGCGGCATCGGCGACATCGTTGCCGAAAAGGTCAGGGATATCTCCGCGAAGTTCAACAAAGGCAAAAAAATAGACGTCATTGCCCAGAAGCTCGGCTACCTCGTCCGCTGTGGCGATCCCGATGCCATCGATTCCATCGCTCCCATGGCTTACGGAAATCTCGCACTGGATTTGCTTCTGAAGAACATCAGCGGCCGCTTGGTCGTCCTCAAGAACGGGCACTACGACAATATTCCCCTGGAAACTGTTACCTCCACCAAAAAGGTCGTCAACGTGAAGGAGCAGTACAACACCGAGCGACTACGCCCCCAATACGCCAGCTTCGAAATGCGACCGCTTTTCCTGATGACCAACGAAGTGAGCTGAGCTCGGCTTCCAACTAGTTTTAGTGGCCGCCGTTTCCCGTACGTAGCGCGGGTAACGTAAATCTCGGCGTAACTTCCTTGCGCTTCGACCAATCGTGGTACGTGTGGCATTCGAAGCAGCGAGACTCCGCGTGATCCGGCCCGGGCGCGTGGCAAGTCTGGCAAGTCGCAATCCCCGGCAGGAGAATGTCACTCGATTCCGTGCTCGTCAGAGCTTTCACATGGCAGCTCACGCAAGTGAAGCCGGTGTGTGCGCTGTGATCGAATTTCGCATGCGGCATCCAGCGCAGTGTGGTGAGCGCAGGCAAGATTTCCGGAAGCGGCTTTTGGTCGAACTTACTGTCCTTTGGAGAGCGCAACCACGGAGCAAGCTTCGGAATCGTATCAAGGCTTCCCTCGAACCTATAGGTGAGCATATGGCATTGTGTGCAGGTCTTGCGCCAGAGCAACTCTTGAGCGTCGGAGGTGTGTTCCGCGACCCACTGTGCAGGAGTAAGAACCTGAAATTCCGGCAGCAGCGGTTTTCCGGTGAGGTCACGATTCGGATCGCGCACCTCACGCAGTTCATTTGGGTGCGCAGCGATATATTCCTGAAACTTCTTGATCAAAAAGGCGCGCACGACTTCGGGCTCGTCGTGCGGAACGCCTAAATCGAACCGGCTATCGAAGGTGAGCAGATGGCAACCGGCGCAGGCGTTCGCGAATCTTACCGGCGTCATCAGTTCCCGGCCCGAGGCAGGTTGGCGCCGGATGAGCGGGATCGCAACGCTGGGAACTGGTCCTTTGCTTTCGGCGTAACTCACTTTAGCACCGACATAGCTCGCATCGGAATAGGCCGTCGGTCGCGGAACCGCTGCGGGGCGGTGGCAATCGCCGCATGTGAGCTGCACGGCGGGGCCAGTAGGTCCGCGGCGAATTGGCTTCATATGAATGGCGTGATTGAGCCTGACCGTGTAAGGATCTCCGCGATTTCTGAGGGCAGTAAACTCCGGGTGCCCGTCTTCGAAGCTGCGAATGTTGGATGCGTAGCGCGACGTACCGCCATTTGGGCCGAGTTCAGAATGACATTCGGCGCAGGATTGATTGCTCGCGGCGGAGATGTTAACGCGGCCTCTGTGTTCGGTGTGACACTCTGCGCACCTCAGCTCTTTTCTGCCGACGATACTGACAGGGTGGTGGACTGGACCATCGTGGCATGCGAGGCAGGCCGAGTCTGCAGCCCTCGCGGAGAAAGCGCCGGCTTGTTGCACATGGCAAGTGGCGCATTCTTTTTCGAGAATGGCGTGAGCTTCCGACATGCGTCCGCTCGAGTACACGCGATGATCACCAGAAAATCCGCGCCACGCGATCCAAACCAATGCAAGTAAAGGCAGCAGGAGGCTAAGCCAGAATTTCGCGCGTTTCAGCGGCGTCGGCCTCTTGAAATAGTTGAGGTCGATGCGCTGCGCGAGCTTTTTCGTTGTGCGTGTGCGTGCCACGTTTTTCTGCTAAAAGCGCAGCGCCATTACGGCATGAATGGCGCCGAGCAAAATCAGCGCGAGCGAAAGCGGAATGTGCAACAACAGCCAGCCATGCAGCCAATGGTGCAATCGGGCCTGGCGCTGGAGCTGGCGCGCTTCGTCGCAAATATCTTCGAGATCGTCGAGTGTCGTGTGCGCCGCCGAGGGCAGCAGCGTACGCAATCCAGCAAACGCGCTGGAAGCCTTCTGCGCGTCGCTGAGGCGCTGGCCACGCCTGTCTGGATGTTCGAGGAACGGTCGTATTTCCTCTAGATAAAAGCGGCGTAGCGGCGCGCTCTCTTCCTCACTGAGTAAAATAATTTCGGGAGCCGCGGCAACCGCAGCGCTCGCGCCCGCACTAACCGCGGCCGACGTGCGCAGCGGAACGGCGGACGCCGCCATCGTCCGCAACGCCGTGAAACCACCGGCGCGCTGCACTTCTGCATTAGAAAGTTTGGCGAGACCAAAAGAGCCGCAAACAGATTCGACGGCGCAATCGGCTTCTTCGCGGAGGAGCGAGCGCACGTGGCCGATTTCGTCGTAGATCGTTTCCAGTGGAACCTCCGTGGTCATGACGCGAGGAACATAGTGTTGTAGGACAGCGCCGAATACACCGCTGAATACGGTGATGATCAGCAGCCACATCAAGACGCGTGTGAGCGTGCCGCCGAAGTGAAACCCGCCGTGAAAAAGAATCAGTGGCAGCGCGAGAAAACCGAGCCACAGATGACCGCGCATCCAGGCTTGGGCACGGCCGACGCGCCAGGTAGGAACACGTTTGCGCGCGCCCAGAAGCGCCGCGAAAATCATGAAAGTGAAACCAAAGACGCCGAAAATCAAACCAATCGTGCCGCCCCCGCGCGGTCCTTGCGGGGAAGTGAGCGAGTAAGACACATAGCTCACCGTGGAGACCACCAGAATCGCCAGCGACGCGAGGGCCCAGCCGCGTTGGGTCTTGTCCATTCTCATTTCGCAATGCCCTGGCCGAGCATTTCGGCAAAAAATGTTTTTGGGTCCACGCGGTGCGCCGCGTCGTGGGGACAGGCGTAAACGCAGCTAGGTTCCTTCAAATGCGTGCACAAATCGCACGACGTCGCTTTTTGCTTGATGGCCGCCTTCTTGCGCCCGGCCCGCGCCGGGTCTTCTATCATCACTTCAAAAGGATGCAGATTGATGTTGCCGTAAGGGCAATTCTGCGCGCAGAGGCCGCAGCCGATGCACCAATCCTCGATGATGACTTCGAGTGAATTGCGCCGCCGAATCGAGCCGACGGGGCAGCCCACCATGCAGAGCGGATCGCGGCACTGGCGGCAACTTGTGGCAACGAGATACTGGTCGAAGCGCAAGCCGTCGCGGACGAGTCTCGTGATTCCGTCGTGCGCGTCGGCGCAAGCGTTCACGCAAGCATCGCAGCGCGTGCAGTTCTGCAAATCCAATATGAGCAGGCTCTGCGCTTCCATCAAACCTTGCGACAGGAATTGTTCGATGGGAACGTTCTGAACCATCTGCATGCGCTGCTGATTGGCGGCGTGGCGTTCGGCGGCTACGGCTTCAAGGCCCTTTCGAACGCTGGGAAAACGCTCGATCATTTGGCGAAAATCGTCGCCGGAGATGCGCACAAGTTCGACATGGTCGAGCGCCGTGCAGGTGGCGGTTCGAACGCCGCCGCCCAGCAAGCCGATTTCACCGAAATAGTCGCCGCGCGAAAGGTAGGCGAGAACCATTTCCCCGCCCGGGTAATTTTCCGAGATTTTCACGAAACCGATTCGAACGAGATAAAAACTGTCGGCAGGTTCGCCCTGCTGCGCGATCGCCTGGCCCGGAGCGAAGCGCTGCAGTTCGACGCTCTCCTTCAAGTGTTCGATGAAATCAGGCGAAAGATCCGCAAACATAGGAACGCCGCGGAGATGATTTTCGAGAGCCCGGCGGCGGTAGGTCTGGTCGAGCTGCGCGCGGAAGGATTTGTTCTTGAGCATGATGTCGAGAACATTGCGCAGCATTTCGAATGCGACGACGTCGGACTCCGCGATCACCGTCGCGGAACGCGGATAAAAATTCATGCACGTCATTTCGCCAAAAAGATCGCCGGGGCCCAGTTCCGCCACCGGATTGCCGTAAGAAAGATCGACCGATGCGTCGATGGGAATGGTTCTGTCGCGTGTTTCTTCCTCGCGTTTGTCTTCTTCGCGCGGGACTAACGTGCTGGTGAGCCGCTTGAAGAGACCTTTTGCACCGCCCTGTGTCTTGACGTGCGCGATGGGCGTGGAAATGGATACCTTGGCTTTGCCTTCGAGAATGTAAAAAGCGGTCGAGCCGAATTCGCCTTCGCGGCAAATGATGTCGCCCTTGCGGAAGCGGCGCTTGACGATGGCGCCGCGGTTCAACTCGAGAAATGTTCCGGAGACTCCTTTGAAAACAGAAATCTGAAGCAGGTCTTCCGCCTCGAATCCTTGCGCGTCGGGGCCTGCCGCGATGGCGGTCCCGACGACACTTTTGTTCGTCAGCGCGCCGGTGGGACAGGAGACCATGCATTCGCCGCAGGAGATACAAGTCGAATCACCCATGGGCGAGTTCAGATCGAAGGCAATCCCCGCGGAATAGCCTTTGCCCATGCGGCCGAGAACGAAATTGTTTTTCACTTCGTCGCATCCGCGGATGCAGCGATCGCAGAGTATGCAGGCGTCGTGGTCCACGGCGATGGCGAGCGAAGAATCATCCTTACCGCGCGCGATGGTGCGTTTCGCAAACCGCGGTTGAGAAGCGCCGGCCGCTTTCGCAAGCGTTTCCAGTTCGCAGTCGCCGGAATTCTGCTGCCGCGCGCAAGGTGAAGGATGATCGGACATCATTAATTCCAGCAGCGTCTTGCGCGCGCTCAGAACTTTTTCGGAATCGGTAACCACCTTCATGCCTGGCTCGACCGGGCGCACGCAGGAAGCGGAAAGCACGCGCGCGCCGGTATCCACGACGCAAAGGCGGCAAACTCCAACGGGAGTCTGGCTTTGCAAATGGCAGAGCGTGGGAATGTTGACGCCGTTCATGCGCGCGGCATCGAAGACACTCGTGCCGGCAGGCACGCGGACAAGTTGTCCGTCAAGAGTGATGTCAACGAATCCTGGAGGTGTGGCGGCGGTCGTCATACTAGGGCCGAATTCCTACGCGCTGGGCTTCTCCCGCGCGTGACGCGGGAGTGAAACAGATCCCGCTGGTGCACTGGCCTTTCAAAACGTGCGCGTCAATCTCGGCGCGAAAATGTTTCAAGACCGATTGAATCGGCGCGGGAACGATTTGCCCGAGGCCGCAGATCGAGGTAAGGCTCATCGCCTGCGAGAGCTCCTCTAGAAGCGCGAGGTCCGCGCGGTATTGCGGCTCCGGCACGCCGCCTTGCGTCCAGCGCACCAGCATGTCCGTCATTTTTTGCGAGCCCACTCGGCAGGGGACACACTTTCCACAGGATTCATTGCGATAGAAGCGCACAGCGTTCAGAGCCATGTCCAGCATGCAGGTGGTGTCATCGCAGACCACGATTGCGCCGGAACCAAGCATGGAGCCGGCTTCTGCGAGCGCCTTGAAGTCGAGGCACACATCGATCATCGACGCGGGAAGATAGCCCGAAGAAGGGCCGGAAGGCGCAAACGCTTTTAATTGGCGGCCGCCGCGAATGCCGCCAGCTCGGCTGAGGATGACCTCGCGCATGGACGTGCCCATGGGGACTTCGAAGATGCCGGGGCGCGCAACGTGGCCGCTGACCCCGACAAATTTCAGGCCGCGCGAGCCGCCTGCGCCTTGCGCGGCGAACCAGTCCACACCGCGCGCGAGAATCTGCGGAACGTTGATGAAAGTCTCAACGTTGTTGAGGACGGTGGGCTTTTGCCAGAGCCCGGCTTGCACGGGAAAGGGAGGCTTGTTGCGCGGCTCGGCGCGGTGTCCCTCAATCGCTTCGATCAGCGCGGTTTCCTCACCACAGATGTAACCGCCGGGACTTACAAAGACTTCAAGATCGAATCCAAGCGGTGTTCCGAGAATGCTTTTACCCAGAAGGCCCGCGCGATAGCAGCGGCGAATCTCTTCGCCAAGAACCTCTTCCTGAAGATGGTATTCGTGGCGGATATAGAGAATTCCGCGCCTCGCGCCGGTGACGACGCCCGCGATGATCATTCCTTCCACGAGCAGATGCGGGAGATGCGTCATGATGAAGCGGTCTTTGATGGTCCCGGGCTCGCTTTCATCGGCGTTGCAGACGACATATTTTACGGGATCGGATTCTTTGCGGACGAGATCCCACTTCAAACTGGTGGGAAATCCAGCACCACCCATGCCACGAAGTTCCGCGGCTTTCAGCTGGCTAAGGACGTCGTCGAATGCCCGCGATTGAACCAGCTTGCGCACGACGCCATAGCGCTCGTCCAACGTGGCGCCGTTGCCGTAAGGATCCGCTTTGCATTCGATTCGTGCCTGCTTGGGATGCGGCTCATGAAAATCTTCGCCGCGGATTGCCCGGCATGCAAGTTGCTCGGCATGTTCGGCGGCGACGCCCGTGAAAATTTGATCGTTGATGGAGACAGCGGGAGCGTGGTCGCAGCGTCCGAGGCAGGAAACGTCGCGAATCTGCACGTCGTCCGGCCGCGAAGTCGCAAACCGGCGCTCGAGATCGGCGCGCAGTTCGCAAGCACCATTGAGATGGCAGCTCATGTCCGCGCAGACGCGAATCTCCGCTTTGGCCGGCGGAACGAGATGAAAGTGGGGATAGAAACTCGCGACGCTATGAATCTGGTAGAGCGGCGTCTGGGTGCGTTGTGAGAGGCCCTCCAGTTCCGCCTTTGGCAGGAAGCCGTAGCGGAGTTGGATGGCCCGTAGGTCGTCGAAGATCACGGCGCCCCGTCTCGCGAGAAAAGCGCCGGACATGATGCGAAAGCGATGCGCGGCGCATAGTGGCGTGCTGAATCTCCTGCATACTACTGGCAGGGAAGCCCGCTGTAAATAGCGCCTGATTGGCTTTTCGCGGCGGGCGGCGAAAAAGGCAACGCGGCCCGTTGACTTCACCGCGGCGCAAACGATATAAGCAAACAGGTTCGCCGGCACACCGAATGCGCAAAGCTTCCAACTTCTTCCTGTTCCGCGTGGCCATCTGCGCATCGTTCGTGATCCTCGCGCCGCTGCTTTCCGCCCAGAACGAGCCCATCAAATACATTGGCCCGGGTTCGTGCGCAGCGACAAGTTGCCACGGAAGCGTGAAACCCGTCGAGGGCAGCCGCATTCTGCAAAACGAATACTCGACTTGGATCATCAAGGACAAGCACAGCCGGGCGTACCAGGCGTTGACCGGGGACATCGGCGAGCGTATGGCCCGGATTTTGAAAAGTGGAGCGAAGGCCGAAGAAGCACCGAAATGCCTGGCGTGTCATGCGCTCAACCCGCCGCAGGATCAACGCGGGCGAGCGTTCGAAATCTCCGAAGGCGTCTCCTGCGAGAATTGCCACGGACCGGCGTCGGCATGGCTGGGGCCGCACACGACACGCTCGTGGCCGCATGAAAAATCGGTGGCGCTGGGAATGCATGACACGCGAAACATTATTCACCGGACGGAGAAATGCCTCGAATGCCACCTGGGAACGAAAAACAAGTTTGTCGATCACGAGATGATCGCCGCTGGGCATCCGGATCTTTATTTTGAACTGGATTCGTTTTCGGCGGTGATGCCGCGGCACTGGAAAGTTCCGCGCGAATCGGAGCCCGGCAAGCCCGTCGAGAATGCTGCCTGGGTTGGACTGCGCGAGTGGAGCACAGGTCAGGCCGTGCAGCTGCGTGCAGCGATGGAGCGGCTGACTTGGCGCGCAAAATTCGAACGTTATGACAAGAAAGAGATTTGGCCGGAGTATTCGGAACTTTCCTGCTTCGCCTGCCATCACGCGCTAGGCCCGGCGAAAGACAGTTGGCGGCAGGAACATGGTTACGCGGGGCGGCGCCCGGGTGATCCGGCGTGGAATAGTTCGAGATACGTCGTATTCAGTTTGCTGGCGAAGCAGGTGGACTCGGCAACCGCGCAGGACCTGGAGCGCCAGTTAGCCGTTGTTTCCGGCGAGATGAGCAAGCTCAATCCCGATCGCAACACCATCGTGTCTGCGGCGACGGCCGCCGCACCGTTGGCGATGCGCATCGCGGAACGCCTGGAAACCATGCAGTATGAACAGGCCATCGCGCTGCGTATGTTGCAAAGCATTTCAGACGACGCAGAAAATATCGCGCTTGCCGACGAGCGTGCCGCGGAACAAGCCACCATGGCGATGGATTCGCTTTACATCGCCTACAGCAAGGAAGCAAAGCCTGCAAACGCCGCTGAAGTCCGCGCCGCCATCAACGGCCTCTTCCAGCAGCTCGAAAACCCATCGGCCTACAACGCAGATCAATTCGCTTCCGCGCTCCGTAAAATCCGCCCGCTGCTGAACTAGACTGTCGCGGTGCCGCACAGCGTGAATCGATTGAATGTTCTGAACCGCCGATGAATCACTTTGAAACATGGTTTTGCGGTTCCCCGTTGTGGCGGTATGTGACGCGACGCCAGCTCTTACCCTGGATTCTGGAAGGCTCGGATTTAGGCGAGCAGGTGCTGGAACTGGGAGCGGGGCCGGGTGCTGCGACGGAAGAGTTGCGGATGCGAGCGGCACGGGTGACGAGTCTTGAGTACGATCACGGATTTGCGGCGCGACTTGGCGCGCGTGTCAGGGGCACCAACGCCAGCGTAATTCAGGGCGACGCAGCGTTATTGCCGTTTCCTGACAAAGCCTTTTCTTCAGCAATCGCGATTCTCATGCTGCATCATTTGCGTTCGGAAGAATTGCAAGATCATGCTTTCGCTGAAATTCGCCGCGTGCTTCGCCCAGGCGGAGTTTTTCTTGCGTTTGAAATCCAGGATGGTTGGTTACACAGAGTAGGGCATATTCGAAGCACGTTCGTGCCGATTGCACCGACTGCTGCTCCCGCGAGACTTATAGCTGCGGGATTTTCGCAAGTTTCCGTCGATTCGCGGCGCGGCGGTTTTCGAATTCGGGCTTTTCGTGCTCCGGAAGCTTGAACGAGTCCAACGCGCCCGCGTTGACGCATCGCCATGGCGGGCATAGCATCGTTGTATGTGGCGCGCGACCCGCAAGAAATTTCCTCCCGGTCCCAACGATGGGCTCAAACGGTGGTCGCTCGGGCCGCTGAATGACAATCCGCTGAAGTATTTCACACGGCTTGCGCGCGACTACGGCGACGTCGCGGGAATCCGCGTTCTGAATTTCGGCACGATCTTCATCAATCATCCTGACACCATCGAGGAAGTGCTGGTCACCAATGCCCGGAAATACACGAAAGGGCGCGTGCTGCGGGCAAACCGCCACGTCTTCGGCGAAGGCTTGCTGACCAGTGAAGGAGAGTTCTGGTTGCGGCAGCGGCGGCTGGCGCAGCCGGCGTTTCATCGCGCGCGGATTGCTTCGTACGCGGCTACGATGGTGGAGTATACGCAGCGGATGCTGGAAGGCTGGCAGGAAGGAGAAGAGCTCGATGCGCATCAGGAAATGATGCGGCTGACGTTGCAGATCGTGGGGAAAACGCTCTTTGACGCCGACGTCGAACGCGACGCGCAAGACGTGGGCAAATCACTGGAGATGCTGCTGGAGATTGGCGCCAATTTCCGGCGCACTATTTTTGTGCCGCACTGGATTCCCACGCCGACAAATCTTCGCATGAAGCGGGAAGTGGCGCAGATCGAGAAAATCCTTTACCGCATCATCGCTGAGCGCCGCGCATCCGGCCGCGACGCCGGCGATCTTCTCTCCATGCTTCTCGCAGCGCAGGATGAGGACGGCACGCGCATGACGGACAAGCAGCTCCGCGATGAAACCATTACGTTGTTCCTCGCGGGCCACGAAACCACTGCCAGCACACTTTCCTGGGCCTGGTGGCTGCTGGCGCAGAATCCCGCCGTCGAAGCAAAGCTGCATGCGGAGATGGACACCGTGCTCGCCGGCCGCGCGCCCACTCTCGATGATTTGCCGAACTTATCCTATACCGCTCACGTCATCACAGAAGTGCTGCGGCTCTATCCCGCGGCGTGGGGGCTGGCGCGCCTGGTCGTCGAGCCCCACGAGGTTGCAGGCTATCCGGTTACAAAAGGGATGGGCGTGGCGATGGCGCAGTGGGTGGTGCATCGCGATCCGCGCTGGTATGACGAACCGGAAAAATTTCAGCCGGAAAGATGGGAAGGTGATCTGCTTAGACGGTTGCCGCGTTTCGCCTATTTTCCTTTTGGAGGCGGGCCGCGCCAATGCATCGGAAATACCTTTGCGCTGATGGAAGCCGCGCTGGTGTTGGCGACGATTGCACAGAAATTTCGCTTGCGGCTTGTGGCGCATCATCGCGTAGTGCCGCTGGCATCCATCACGCTGCGTCCGAGGCATGGAGTTCGAGTTACGCTGGAGCGGCGTCACCAGATCAACGCGCGTGATAGCTCGATCGGCGCGCAATCGGCCGTAGCGGATTAGTCCCCTCACTTCGAGAAGTACCACCATACAAAGAAAAATTGAGATATCTGAAGTTAGATGAATTCTTTACCGGCTGGGAGTGAGTGGCCCCAGCTCCGCGCCGGTTTGCACGACGCGGAGGATAGAATCGCGGGTTACCATACCGACGACGTGCGTGCCATTTTCGGTGCCGCTCACAACTGGCATCTGATTCACGTCCGCCGCGAGGAGCCGCTCCAGGAGGCGGAGCAGCGGCTCCTCCGGCGAAGCCCACAAGATTTTTTCGCGGGGAATCATGGCGGCTTGAACCGAATTGTGAGCCCATTCTTCGCGCGGGACTGAGTTGAGCATGTGGACATTCATCAAGCCGACAAGGCGGTCATCCGTCAGGACTAAATGAAAGCGACGGCCGGTGCGGAGAACCTCGGCCCCGTATTCCTCCAGAGTGATGTGGCCGTCCACGGTCGGTACTTCATGGCTCATCACGTCAGCGGCGCTCAGGCCGGCCAGCGTTTCGCGTATGGCCACCTGGGCAACGCTTTCCTGAGCGGCGTTCAGAAGGAACCAGCCTATAAAGGCAGTCCACAGTCCCTGCTGGATGAATCCGTGAAAAACGAGCCAAGCGCCACCGAGGATCATCACGTAGGCGATTAACTTTCCGCTGGCTCCCGCGATGCGAGTGGCTTTTGCAAAGTTTTTGGTTGCTCCCCATACGACGGCTCGGAAAATTCTTCCTCCATCCAAAGGGAACCCCGGCAGGAGGTTGAAAACGGCAAGCGCTGCATTGGTTTGCCACAGCCATTTGGCCAAGGCTCCCGTCATCTGGCTGTAAGGGAAGAGCAGTGTGATGGCAAAGAATCCTCCGGCCAGGAAGCCGCTGGCAAGTGGCCCGGCAATTGCGATGTTGAATTCCTGATGGGCTTTGGAAGGATCGCGCTCGATGCGTGCCAAGCCTCCGAAGAGGAAAAGCGTGATGGAGATGACGCGAATCTTGTAATGTTGCGCGACCACGCTGTGAGCCAGTTCATGGAAAATGACAGAGCTAAAGAACAGCAGGCTTGTAAGGATCCCCAGAGTCCAGTGCTGCGTGTCGGTCCATTGTGGGTGCATCTGGGCGAATTGTTCCCCGATGGTATAGGTGATGAGCGCAAATACGAACACCCAGCTGGTATCCACGTAGATCGGGATTCCTAGAATCGTGGTGATCTTCAGTCCGGGTCGCGGCATCATCTTGCGCGTAGATCTCCAGAGTTCTCTCGCGTATCTACACTACCGCTGATTTGTCTCTGCGCCAAACGAAGCCGCCTGGTGCGCGTCCCAGTTCCCACGCCGTGTCTTGCGCCACACAGATTGGCTGCCCGCATGCTCCAATAAGTCTTTATTTATCAATAGATTGAGATTGGTCAGAGCCGTGCGATAGATGGATTCGCAACGCGGGAGGCACGTCATGATCGCCATGCTGCACTTTGCCACACTCGTCATCGCCACAATGTTTGCAGTCGCGGCCGCGGCCGCTTTCAACTGGCTGCTCTTGCAGGCGACGTTTCGAATGATGCGGCCCGCTGCGGCCAAGAGGATTCCTGCCCGCACGGCTTTGGTGCGCGGAACGACGGAATTGGCGCGGGCGTTCGCGGCGCAGCGCTGACTGTGAGATCGACTGCGTAGGCTAATGCCTGTGCTACCGGGATTCCTTGGCATCCGGTATCCCGCAACGCAGTTTCTTCAACGCGGGCCAGAGCGACAACGGCGGAAAAGAACGGAGCAACACCATGCTGGCATTGAGATACCTGTTGATGATTCTGGGAGTCGGGCTGTTCGGCAGCGCGAGCGCTTTGGTGGTTTACGACATTTTTCTCTCCACGCAGCTTCGCCGGCTGTTGCGGCGCAGTGCCACCGACGAAACCGGAGCGGAGGTGGCGGCGCTGGCCCACCGCCCTTTCGTCCAAGCGCGGTGGCGGCTCGCTCTGCAATTAGCGGCCGCGGGCGCGCTGGCGATCTTGATTACGGGGAGCGTCGGGGTGGTTCCCGATGGAACGGCTGGCGTGCGCGTCAGCCAAATCTGGGGAGCGCGCCCCGATACTTTATATCCCGGCGTACACCTGGTTACTCCGCTGGTGGACTCTGTGGCGATCTACGACATGCGAGAACAGGTGTATTCGACGGTGGCCTCAGAAAACGCAAAGCAAAAGGGTGATGTATTGACCGTACAGGCGCGAGAAGGATTAAACATTGGCCTGGCGGTTTCCGTGCGGTACCGATTGGATCCCAAGCGGTTGGATTCGATTCATAGGAACTTGCCGCAACCGGTCGCAGAGCAAGTCGTAGCTCCCGTAGTCGCGACGATCTACCGACAGCTCGCGCCGAACTACATCACGCGCGAAATTTTCGCCACGAAGCGGGAGGAACTACGCACCAAGGCGGCCGAAGCGATTACCGCCCGGCTAGCAAGCGATGGGATTGTCGTTCGGGAAGTGTTGCTGCGAGATTTACAGCTCCCCGAGGAATATGCCAAAGGGCTTGAAGGGCTTCTGTTGAAGGAACAGGAGAATGAGCGGCTCGGCACCGAACAGGAGATTAAGAGCAAGGAAGTAAGGATTGCAGAACTTGAGGCGGAAGCCCAGAAAGCGCGTGAGGTAAAGCAGGCGGAAGCGCAGGCCCAGGTGCACGTCCTGCAAGCCAAGGCGGAATCCGATGCCATGCAGTATACGCTACCGTTAAAGCAGAAGCAGATCGAGCAGAGCAAACTCGAAGCCGAAGCGCGCAAGGAATCGACGCTGCAAAACGCCGAAGCTGCCGCGCAGGCGAAAATCATCGACAGCAAAGCGGAAATCGAGCGCCAGAAGAATCTCGCCGATGCGGAAGCCAACCGAATTCGCGTGACGGCTGATGCCGACGCCAACCGCATCCGAGTGACCGCCGCGGCCGACGCCGAGCGGATGAAATTCGAAGCAGCGGTCTTGAAGTCCAATCCCATGCTCATCCAGAAGATCATTGCCGAGCGGCTTTCGGACAAGCTGCAGATCATGATGGTGCCAATGGACGGCAAGAATTTCTTCGCAAGTGATGTAATGCGCTCCGCGTTTTCAGGAGCGGGAAGCGCTTCATCGGACGACGGTTCGGACGATGCGGCGCCAACGGCCACGGCTTTGGCACAGAAACGGCCGCCGAAAAGGCCCTGAGGAATCGAGACGGATTTGCACAGCTAGAGCCTGTGCTACTGGGTTCCGCTAGCCAACACCCCTGAGGGTGGCGCGGGACGCGATGTTGGTGGAGGACTGATCATGGGCATTAGGAAGAGCACCGCCGCGCTTGACCGATTTGCCAAGGATCCGTTCTCCATCAGCAATGCGGACTGAGCCACTCGGCTAGCGGTCGAAAACGAAATGGGCCTCCCGATTAAGTTGGGAGGCCCATTTCTGTTTCAGAAGAGTCGAAGATTGCGCGCGATATTCTACGGTGCTGGAGCCGTCGGATATTTCGGCCGCGGAGGAAGTGGCTTGTAGTCCTTGAGCGCTTCTTTCGCCAGCGCGATGGCTTTTTCAAGTTGCGGGTCATGGCCCTGGACAACGAGATCAGGGCGCTGGTGCACCACGTAGTCGGGATCGACGCCGTGCTGCTCGACGACCCACTCGCCGCCATTGTCCGTACTCCAGAAGCCGAAGCCCGGAGCTGTGACGAACCCGCCGTCACGCAACGGCTGCACATTTCCAATACCCACCAATCCACCCCAAGTGCGCGTGCCAACGATGGGCCCGATTTTTTCGCGGTGGAAGAACCACGGGAAAGCATCTCCCCCAGAGCCAGCGAGTTCGTTCACGATCATGACCTTGGGGCCGAAGATCCCGACGGGAGGCCAGGGAATGTCCTTGGTGTCTCGCGGCGCCACCAATGCCAGCAATTGGCGCTTGAGCTTTTCCGTGTAAAAATCTGGAATATTTCCACCCTGGTTATAACGCTCGTCGATGATGATGCCATCTTTGTCGAGTTGCGCGTTGAACGCTTTATCAAACTGGATGATGCCGGGGATCGAAGTGTCTGGCACGTACATGTAGCCGATGCGTCCACCAGTGGCTGCGTCTACCTTCTTGCGATTGGTCTCAAACCAGTCGATATAGCGTGCACCCGACTCATTCGGCACGGGCTTGACCACGATTTCCCACGCACCGTCCGCCGAAGGCTTGCTGTTGATTTTCAGGCTCACCAGCTTGCCGGCGAGGTTCTGGAAGTACGAGTAAACGTCTTGCGAAGCCTTGGCGTCCTGGCCGTTGACGGCGATTAGATAGTCGCCGGCCTTTATTTTCAGGCCTGGCTCGGTGAGCGGTGAACGAGTGGCTTCGCTCCAGTTTTCACCGGGATAGATTTTCGCGATGCGATAGTAGCCGCCGTCGGCTTCGAAGTCAGCTCCCAGCAAGCCGACGCTTACTTGCGGTTTCTTCGGACGATCTCCGCCACCGACATACGTGTGCGAGGTGCTCAGCTCGGCGATCAACTCGCCGATGAGATAGTTCAAATCGCTGCGGTGAGCGACCCACGGAAGAAGCGTCGCGTAGCGATCGCCAATCAGTTTCCAATTGTGCCCGGTCATAGCCGGATCCCAATAGAAATCGCGCTCGATGCGCCAGGCCTCGTGGTAGGTCTGCTTCCATTCCTCGCGTGGATCGATTTTCACCTGCAGGCCGGAAAGATCGAGCTTCCCTTCCCCAACCTTTTTTCCAGGAACGGCTTCGATCACGCCCAGAAGCGGACCTGCTTTATAAACGAGCTTTTTGCCTTCCTTATCGACATCGTAGCCTTCGATGCCAGCGAGCAGCTCCTTGTCTTCGCGCTTCTCCAAATCGTAAACGTGAAGGACGCCCTTGGGTGCGCCATCCTGGTCGGTGCCGGCAGTTCGGGACTCCTGGGGTTGCGAGATATAGAAGAATTTGCCTTTGCGCACCACGAGATTGCTGAAGATTCCGGAAGGAATCGGTACGGGCGCCACGCGTGGGGCAATGCCACTCAGGTCGATCTGCACTGGTTTCGGGGGTTCTTCTTTTTTCTCCTCTTCTTTCTTGTCGTCCTTTTTGGCCTCTTCTTTTTTCTGCGCGTCCTTCGATTTGCCTCCGGCCTTCTTGTCGTCGCTCTTCTTATCCTTTTCGTCTTTCTTGTCTTTGTCGGCGGCCTTTTCCTCGTCGCTCTGGGGTGTGAAGGGAGAAGCTTCGTCGGCTTTCAAGGTTAGAGCAAAGACGCCGTCCGTGTTGTAGTAGTTGAATCGCTGATCGAGCTGGCCGATGCTGGGGAAGAAATAGCGCTGGGAAAGAAAGAAAATGTACTTGCCCTCGGGATCAAAGACCGGATTTGTGTCGTTGTAGAAGCCATCGGAGATTTTGGTGCTCTTCTTCTGCTCGAGCGAATAGACGTACATCTGTCCGGCGCCGCGGCGGTCGGCCTTGGAGTAGGTAATCCACTGGCTGTCCGGCGCCCAGATGCCGTCGGCAATGTCCGCGTATTCGCCCTCGTCCACCTGGACGGGCTTTTTGTCGTCGGTGCTGACCCACCAGAGGCGGTGCATCTTGTCCCAGTAAAGAAGTTTCTTGCTGTCCGGCGCCCACGTCGGGCCGTAGCGGTACATGTTGCCGTCCATCGTTAGGCGCACATCGTCCCCGCCCATTTGCGGGCGCAGGTATAGCTCATATTCACCGGTTTTATCTGACAGATAGGCGATCCACTTGCCGTCCGGCGACCATGTCGGGTTCATTTCGTGGACGCTGGAATTGTCCGTGGTCAGTGTACGGATGCTGCCATGCTCGGTGGGCACAGTGAAAATGTTGCCGCGGGCTTCCACTACGACGCGTGCCGCGGAAGGAGAGATCCCAAAACCGGCGAGATTCTCGCTGACGTTTTTGAACTCAGGACGCGCCGCGATATCCTCGCCGTGCACCTGGATGGAGATACTGTTGCTTTTTCCGCTGGCGAGGTTGTACTCGTACAACAAACCGCCGTTTTCATAAACGATGGCGTCGGGCCCGAGGCTCGGCCACTTGATGTCGAACTCCTTGTAATCGGTAAGTTTTTTCGTCTGTTTGGAGCCGAGGTCGTAGCTATAGAGATTCATCACGCCATCGCGGTCGCTGATGAAATAGATGGTGTTGCCGTGCCACATGGGGAAAAGATCCATGCCCGCCGTTTTCGGAAGCTCTTCGTACGAGTTGGTCTTCAGGTCGAAGATGCCGATCGGCAAGCTCCAGCCGCCTCGGTAGCGCTTCCACGTGCGGAATTCCTGCGAAGTTTCGAGATAAGCGATTTTGTTGCCGTCGGGAGAGAAGCTCGTCAGATCAGCGCGCGGCACTTGGAGCATCTTTGGCGTGCCACCCTGCGGAGAGACGAGAAACAGTTTGGTGTAGCGGCCCGGCGGCGCGCTGTAGCGGTCGGAGCGGAAGAGGATGTACTTGCCGTCGGGCGTCCAGCCGAGAACGATGTCGTTGGATGGGTGGAACGTGAGGCGCTTGGGCTCTCCACCTTCCGCGGAAATGACGTACACGTCCGGGTTCCCGTCGTACTCGCCGGTGAAGGCGATCCATTTTCCATCAGGGGAGAATTTCGGGAAAAGCTCGTCGCCGACGTGGGAGGTCAGCCGCCGGGCTGAGCCGCCGTCGCGCGAGGCAATCCACAGGTCGCCCGCGTAGGCAAATACCACGCGGTCCTTTGAGATGTCGGCGTAGCGCAGGAGCCGGGTGGGGCCGTCGGGGGGCTGGTCGGCGGCGCGGGCTGGCACCGGCACCAGCCAGGCCATTGCCGCGATCCACAGCCACAAAAACACGTTCCACCGCACTGGCATGGGCTTCATTACGTTTGCTCCTGAAAATGGGATTCGTGGGGCAACTAGCTTCCTACATGGACGGCTGGCCCGGCATTTTGTTTCGTCGAGGATAGATACTTTCTTTGCCTGGAAAAAGTTTCATTGTTTGAAAGGTTTCTTCACGGCGTTTTGTCCATGCCCGCAGCGCCGCTCCATCCTTCGTTTGAAGCCGTGATATCATCAACCCGTAACCCCGTGTACGCCAAGCAAAAACTGTCCCTGTCGCGGTCGCGCGGCTGGCTTTTCGTGCGTCTGCTTCTTGCTGTTTTTGTTTTTTCCTCGCCGTGTCTGCCGCGCGCCGATTCGCTGGAAGATGCTGGCCGCGTGCTGGCCCGCAAGGTGGCGGCAGTTCCGCAGCGCGAACGGCATCTTTTTCTTTCCTGGCAGAACCATTCCTCCCTGGCCGAGGAGAATTCTGAAGCGCTGAAGCAGTCCTTCGCCGCTGAATTGGGTGGCGAAATTCTTGTCGAGAAACAAGAGCCTGGCGCCCCTCAACTCCAGATTTCCGTCGAAGAGTCACCGGCATTTTATATTCTGATTGCCAGCGTGCCCGCTGCCAATGGAGAGGCAATCCGCATGGCCAGAATTGCCCGAGCGGCTCTGGCCTCCAGCGGAAGTTCCGGCGCCCGCTTTCGCCTCTCAAAGGAATTAATCTGGCAGCAGCAGGAGCCGATCCTGGACGCAGTCGAGATGAGTGAAGACTCCGGCAAACCGGGTCCGCTGCTGATTCTCAATCGAGACAGCCTTTCTCTCTATCGCAGCGAAAACGATCGCTGGGAATTGCAGGATTCGAAGCGCGTTCCCACAATCGAGAAAACCGTGCGCGCTCCGCGCGGTGAAATTCGGTTGTCCGTTGGCAGCGAAAAACAGGACAGCCTCGTTCTTTCAGAGCAAACCTGCGACATAACGATTGCCGAAAAGATTGAGTTGAATTGCCGTGCCGCTTCTCACTCCTGGAGGGACGGAATTCTTCTGGCCTCCCCATGCGACCGAGGAGTCTGGTGGTTGAAGGCGGAGTCCGGAGATTGGAGCGTTCCGGATCGGCTATCGCTGCGGAATTCTTCGGTGCCGAAATCCGCTTCCTCGGTGGTTGAACTTGATCTCCCGGGACCGGCACTGTCTATCGCGAGCGGGCGGCGCGCGCGTAGCGATACGGCAGTGGTGTTTAATCTTTCGACGGGAAACTATGAAGTTTATCGAATCACGCTGGCTTGCGGGAACTAGGCTGTTCGTTTGGGCGTCACTTGCGTCGTGGCTACTGCCTGGGGCAGTCGGAGCCAAATGGCCGAGGACTGGCGGAACACTCCGAGTGGAAATGCGGGCCGCCTCGGTTTCGCTCGATCCGCGCGAATGGAAAGCAGGCACGCCGGATTTTGCCGCTGCGGAGAAGCTGGGGGCGCTGGTCTTCGACCGGCTGATCGCGCTGGATAACTACGGGCGGTTTCAGCCGCAGTTGGCGACAGAGTGGTCGCACGATGCGGCGTTCAAACGATGGCAGTTTGCACTCCGTCCCGGCGTGAAATTTTCGAATGGATCAGCGCTTACGGTGGCGGATGTGGTCGCGGCACTGCAACCCTTGTTGCCAGGTACGCAGCAGATTCAGGTTTCTGGAAACAGCGTGGTCATCCAATCCAATGCGCCAGTTCCCGATCTGCTGGAGGAACTGGCCTCGGGGCGTTATTTTGTGTATCGAGTCCAGCCGGATGGTACGCTCCTGGGGACAGGACCATTTTTCGTTTCCGATTCGAAAGAGAGTTCGAATCGAGTGGAAAAGCCGGCGGCAGTGGCGGAGCAAACCCCGACCGCGGCGTCTCCGCATAGTGAAGGCAAGGTTACGCATTTGCATTTTCGCGCGAACGAAGAAACCTGGTCCGGGCGGCCATTTCTCGATGCCATTGACGTGTCGCTCGGTGTGCCTTCACTACGGCAGCTCTTTGATTTGCAATTGGGGAAAGCCGATCTGGTGGAGTTATCGCCCGATCTGGTGCGCCGAGCCATGCAGGAAAACTTGCGCGTTTGGGCTTCGACGCCGGTCACGCTCTACGGCTTGCGTTTTGACGAGGCGCAACCTGCCCCAGCCGCCGCAAAGCTGCGCGAGGCTGTCTCGCTTTCGCTCGACCGGCAAACCATGGCCAACGTGTTGCTGCAGAAGCAAGCCGAACCTGCAGCAGCCCTTTTGCCCCAGTGGTTATCGGGCTATGCTTTCCTCTTCACTATGGAGACCAATATCGACCGCGCCAAAGAAATTCGTGCCACGCTCCCGGCAAACTTAGCCACGGGCAAAGAGCCGCTGCGTCTGACCGTCGACGCGCCCGGCGACCTGGCCAAGCTTCTCGGCGAGCGCGTTGCCGTGAATGCGCGGCAAACCTCGATCCTCGTGCAGATGGTGAATCGCCCTGCCTTGCGTGCTCCCGGCAACACGACCGCAACCTCCAGTGATCCGGCTCCCGGTCTCCATCTCTTTGCCTGGCGCTTTACTGCACTCTCTCCGCGCGTCGAGCTGGAATCCTTTGTAACGGCGCTCGACCTCGGCGAACTGCCCGAAGGCGCCGTGACCTCCAGCGACCCCGAGCAGCTCTATGCCCGCGAAAAGAAATTGCTCGAGAATCGGCGCGTGCTCCCACTGGTGGCACTACCGGAGTATGTCGGACTTGGTCCAAACGTTCGCGATTGGATGCCCGCGCGCTGGGGTGAATGGCATCTCGCGGATGTCTGGCTCGATGCTCCAGGCACTTCGCGGCCCGACACTCCAAGCGCGTCAGAAACTCCACTCCATCCGACGTCCGCGCCGTCCCCCGGAGTCAAACCATGAGCTTCCGAACAAAATTATTGCTGATTGTCCTGCTCACCATCGCAGCGTCCGTGTCCATCGTGGCTTACGGCGTGACGCACTATACGCGCGCGGCCTTCGAAGAGATGGATGCCGAACGCACCGAAGCGCTGGTAGCGCAATTCAACAAGGAGTTTGCCCAGCGCGGCGAAGAAATCGCGCATCAGGTGGAAAACATTTCGAATGCTGAAGTAACGCTTCGCATGGCCATTGACCTAGAACGCCCCAATGCCGATCAATCGCTTTACGTGCGCGATGCCAACGGTGCGGCCCAGGACCACGGCCTGGATTTCGTCGAGTTCGTGAATTCCGACGGCACACTGATCTCCTCGGCGCAGTATCCCGCGCGCGTCGGCTACAAGAATGACTGGCTCACTTCGAGCACCGCGTGGAATGAATCCTCCGCGTTTTTGATGCGCGAAGAACTACCGACGGATGTGGCGCTCGCGCTCTCCGTGGTTCGAACGCAACCCAACGTTCCCAAGCCCTTCTACATCGTCGGTGGCCGGCGGCTCGACAAAAAGTTTCTGGAATCGCTCGTCCTCCCTACCGGTATGCGCGCGCTGATCTATAGCAATCTCGAGCCCGCTTTCATACCAACCGCGCTCATTGCTGCAAAAGGCGACGTGGATCAGCCGGAGCGCTTTGCTCCGATTGTGGAGCAGATTCAGAAGCAATCCCGTCCGCTCGTTCGAACGATCGACTGGTCCCGGGACCCCGCAGACGCTGAAACCTTTCACGCTATTCCGCTCACCGGCCGCAACAACGAATTGCTGGGCGTATTTCTTGTGGGCAGCTCGCGCAGGGAATTGGTACTGCTCACGGACAAAATCGTGAAGACGGCTGCCGCCGTTGGCGCCGGAGCGCTATTCGTCGGACTCTTGATCGCCTTTTGGATTTCCGCGCGGATCACCCGGCCGGTGGAAGAGCTTGCCGCGGCGGCGCACGAAGTCGCCACCGGCAGATGGGATACGCATATCGAAGTGCGTGGACGCGACGAAATCGGCCAGCTCGCCGCCGCCTTTAATGACATGACGAAAACACTTGCGTCGCAGAAGGAACGCCTGGTGCAAACCGAGCGCGTTGCCGCCTGGCGCGAGCTCGCCCGCCGTCTTGCCCACGAGCTACGCAATCCGCTCTTCCCCATGCAGATCACTATCGAAAACATGCAGCGGGCCCGCCAGCTGGACGCCAAGCAATTCCTGGAAGTGTTCCACGAATCCACCGCCACGCTGAAAGCCGAGCTTGCGAACCTCAACTCCATCGTCAGCCGCTTCAGCGATTTTTCAAAGATGCCTGCGCCGCAATTTGTCCGCGTCAACGTGAATGAAGCGTTGCGCAACGCCGTGCGCCTCTTCGAGCCGCAATTCAACGAAGTGGGAAAGCCGACGATTACCCCGGAATTGTTCCTGACGGAGCCGTTACCAGAGATCGATGCAGATCCCGACCTGCTCCACCGCGCGTTTCAAAATCTGGTTCTCAACGCGCTCGATGCCATGCCCGCTGGCGGGACGCTCACTTTGAAAACCTCGGAACATGATGGTCACGTGCGCATCGAGGTCGCGGATACCGGAAAAGGCCTGACGCCGGAAGAATGCTCGCGGCTCTTCACGCCTTACTACACCACAAAATTACAAGGGACCGGACTGGGACTCGCCATCGTGCAGTCGGTGGTCAGCGATCATCACGGCACGATTTCGGTGAATAGCGATGAAGGGCGCGGCACGAGCTTTCGAATCGACTTGCCGCAGCGCCAGGCCGGCGTCACTCCTGCTCCGCCAGAGGCAGCGCCCGAGGCCAAGGCCACGCCGTCGACTCTCGCAGCGGCTTCGGACTAGCTCACACAAAGGACCACGCTTGCCCCGCAAAGCTCATCTCCTCCTCGTTGACGACGACCCGAATACCCTGGCATCCCTTTCCCGCGCCTTCCGTCTGGCGGGACATGAAGCAACCGTCTGCGACAATGCCGCGCGCGCCGCGGAACTCCTCCGTAGCGAATCCTTCGACCTGATCCTATCCGACGTCGTCATGCCCGGCCGCAGCGGCCTGGAATTACTTGAAGATCTGAAAAAAACTGGCGTAAAAACGCCGATCATTCTCATATCCGGGCAGGCCAATATTGAAATGGCGGTGAAAGCTACAAAGCTCGGCGCGCTCGATTTTCTGGAAAAACCTCTTTCGACCGACAAGCTGCTCCTGACTGTCGAAAACGCGCTGCGCCTCTCGCGCCTCGAAGACGAAAACCGCGAGCTGCGCCACCGCCTGGGAAAACACGAACTGGTCGGCAGCGGTTCGGCGATGAAAAAACTGGTCGCGCAGATTGAGCGGGTTGCCGCCAGCGAAACGCGTGTCTGCATTCTTGGTGAGACCGGTACGGGCAAGGAACTTGTCGCGCGCGCGATCCATGAAAAATCGCCGCGGCGCGAACAGCCATTTGTCACTCTGAATTGCGCCGCCGTGCCCGCCGAATTAATCGAATCAGAACTTTTCGGCCACGAAAAGGGCGCTTTCACCGGCGCAGCCGCAAAACATGTAGGCAAGTTCGAACAAGCGGAGGGCGGTACTCTGTTTCTCGATGAAATTGGCGACATGCCTGTCGCCATGCAGGCAAAATTGCTGCGCGTACTCGAAGAAGGCGAGGTGGAACGCGTCGGCGGCGACAAACCGATCAAAGTGAACGTACGCGTAGTTGTGGCCACGCACCGGAACCTGGAAGAGCTCGTCAAACAGAACGCCTTTCGCCGCGACCTGTTTCACCGCGTTTTCGTTTTTCCTCTCACCCTGCCGCCGTTGCGCGAGCGTCCCGAAGACTTTGCGGAACTGGCTGCTCATTTCGCCGGACAAGTGGCCGCGCAGAACGGCTGGAAAGAAAAAATCTTTGCCGCGGACGCCATCGTCGAATTGCGAAAATACGGCTGGCCGGGAAATGTCCGCGAACTGCGCAACGTTGTGGAGCGCCTCATCCTGCTTTCGGCCGACGAAAACATCACTGCCGCCGATGTTCGTTTGATCCTGCCTACTTCGGAGTCAGCGCCGACCGCCTCCGCCGGCGGTGCTGTTACCGGAACGCTGGCCGAGCGCACCGAAGCGTTCGAAAGGGAAGTCATGCTTTCAGAGATTCGCCGCCACAATTTCCACATGACTAACGTGGCCCGCGCCTTGGGCCTGGAACGCAGCCACCTCTACAAGAAGTGCCAGCAACTGGGAATCGATCTGCAGTCCCTCCGAAAACCAGAATAAGCAACCAATCCCAAGAATGCTTGTAAGTGATTGAAAATGGGGGTAATTTTCCGCTTGACAGAATTGCGATATGCGATATTATGTTTGCAGATTGCAATAGGTGGTTCCCCATGACTCTTGGCGACAAACTCCGTTCTCTCCGCTCCGTCGAAGGCTCTCTCCGTGGCTTGGGCCGCCCTATGACCCAGCAGGAGCTGGCCGCCGCGATGAAGCGCGAAGCCGGCCGCGGCCTAAGCCAGGCTTATCTTTCGCAGATCGAAAGCGGTGCGCGTCCGCACCTGACGCACACCACGCGCGAACTGCTCGCACGGTTTTTCCGCGTCTATCCCGGCTTTCTCGTAGACGATCCGGAGGGTTATACACCGGGTCTGCAGTCCGAATTGCGTGCCATCGACGCCAAGGTGGACTCCTGGCTCTATGCCGGCGCCGAACAGTTCACAGCGGATCCGGAGTTGCAGCGGGCCCTTGGGGTGATCGCCGAATATGAAGATTCGCGCCAGGCGGTTTTGCTCCTGGCGGAGATTCTCCGCACGCCGGGCTTGGCGGACCGCCTGCACGAGGTCTTACGGCCTGGCGAGCACCGAACCAGTGAGCAAGAGGGCAGTGGCCACCTGCCGCCCGCAAGTTTGAGTAACTAAAACGTGCGGCTCCGGCGGGGTCGGGGCCGCGCGTAGCAGGGTCTGCGTCTCGAAACCCAGTTCGCGCACAGCAACGGCAAGTTGCGCTGGTGAACAAGTGCGCTCGAGGTGTCCTATGACCTGGTCTGAGTTCTATCTTCTCTGCTTCATCGTGGGCTTCGCACTCAGCGTTCTGTCGTTCCTCGGCGGCGCCGCTCACATCCATCTTCCAGCCCGCCTGCACTTGCCTTTTCATGGTGCGCATCACGCCCATGGAATGGCTGGTCGCGGGATGGCGGGCCGCGGAACGGGTCACGCCCGTGGCGGACTCTCGTGGTTCAACGCCATGACCATCATGACGTTCCTCGCCTGGTTCGGCGGCGTTGGCTACATCCTCTCGACACACTCGCGGCTCGTGGCGCTCGTTGCACTGACCATCGCCGCCATCGCGGGACTCTTTGCCGCGTCCGTCGTTTTCAAGTTTATGGCGCGCATTGTCAGAGTGACGGACGCGCAGATGCTGGACTGGGATTACCGGATAGAAGGCACCGTAGGCACGATCAGCTCGCCGATCCGTGGGCAGGGCACCGGTGAAATGATTTTCGAACAAAAGGGCGTGCGCAAAAGCGTTGGCGCGCGCAGCGAAGACGGCCAGCCGCTCCCGAAAGGCACGGAAGTGGCCATCACCCGCTACGAAGACGGAATCGCTTATGTGAAAAAGTGGGAAGAGTTCACGAGCTGACGTCCGGAAGAATTTCTCGGACTGGGGCACGATGCGAACAGTCCGTAGCAGAGTGGAAAAGGGAGGTCTTTATGTTTGGTCTTTCGATTCCCGTGATGGCCGGGCTGCTGGTACTCGCCATTCTTTTTGCCATGGCCGGTTTCGCAACGTTATTGCGAAAAGTTGGCCCGCACGAAGCGCTCATCGTTTACGGCATTCGTGGTCCAAGAACGGTCACGAACGGCGGCACCATCCTTATTCCGATGCTGGAGCAGTGCCGCGAGCTCTCGCTGGAGTTGATGTCCTTTGACGTCGCTCCGCAGCAGAGCCTTTACACCAACCAAGGCGTCGCCGTAACGGTCGAAGCGGTGGCGCAGCTCAAAGTAAAGTCCGACCCCGTCTCGATTCGAACGGCGGCGGAGCAATTCCTTACCAAGCGGCCGGAGCAGCGCGAAGGCTTGATTCGCCTGGTCATGGAAGGGCACTTGCGCGGAATCATCGGCCAGCTCACCGTCGAGCAAATCGTCAAAGAACCGGAAATGGTCGGCGACCGCATGCGTTCCACTTGCGCCGCCGACATGAACAAGATGGGGCTCGACGTCGTGAGCTTCACCCTCAAGGAAGTGCGCGACAAGAATGAGTACATCACCAACATGGGCCGGCCCGATATCGCGCGCATCAAGCGCGATGCCGAAGTCGCCGCCGCGGAAGCCGATCGCGACATCGCCATCAAGCGCGCTGAGTCCCAGCGTGCCGCCGCCGTTGCCAAAGCGCAGGCCGACCAGGAGCGCGTCGCTGCCGAAACCGCTTCGCTCGCCAAACAAGCCGAAGCCGAGCGCGACCTGGACCTCAAGAAAGCCAGCTACCTCGAAATGACCAAAAAGGCTCAGGCGACTGCCGACAAAGCCTACGAAATCGAAACCAACGTCATGCAGCAGCAGGTCGTTGCTGAATCCGTGAAGGTGCAACAAGTCGAGCGCGAAGCCCAGGTCAAAGTACAGGACGCGGAAATCGAGCGTCGTGAGCGCGAGCTCATCGCCACGGTACTGAAACAGGCGGAAGTCGAGCGTCAGCGCATCGAAACGATCGCCAGCGCCGAACGTCAGCGCATGATCACCGAAGCCGAAGGCCGCGCCTCTGCCATTCGGGCGCAGGGTGAAGCCGAAGCCGAGATCATTTTCAAAAAAGGCGAAGCCGAAGCCAAAGCCATGAACGTCAAGGCGGAAGCCTTCCAGGAATACAACCAGGCTGCCGTCCTCGACAAACTCATCACCGGACTGCCGGAAGTAGTCCGCGCTCTCGCGGAACCGCTCGGCAAAGTCGACAAAGTCACCATCGTCTCCACGGGCAATGGCGATGCCGCCGGCGCTTATAAGTTGACCGGCGACATCACCAAGATTGCCGCGCAAGTTCCTGCGCTGTTTGAAGCCCTTTCCGGCATGCAGATGTCGGAGCTGCTCAGCAAAGTGCGCATAATCGGCGACAAAGCGCCCAAGCCGGTGCAGCCGCCGGCCAGCAAGTCATAACGATCGCTTCCGTCCCCGGTGGGCCCGCAATGGCCCATTGGGGACGCCTGATGGTCCTGGGGAATGGCAATGGACGCGAAAGAAAAGGTTCTCTTCGTTTGGATTTTCCTGGTGGTGATATTCACTTTTATCTCCCACCGTTTCTGGGATTGCATGCTTTGCGCTCTCGAAAAGGGCCTGGCATTCAGCATCCTGTCTATGCCGGGCATTGCGAAAGTTGCAGCAGTTATTTGTAGCGTGGGCTTCTTGCGCTGACGGAGTTCGCGAGGGCTGCTCGGCGCAATCGGTCTCTTTCGATTTTCGGAGTGGCCTTTATCATCTGATTTCTGAAAGGAGATTTACCATGGGACTCTTGGAACGTGTAAGCACTTTGATTCGCGCGAATCTCAACGACATGGTTGACCGCGCGGAGGATCCGGAAAAAATGATCAAGCAGGTCATCCTGGATATGGAGAATCAATATCTCCAGGTCAAGACGCAGGTGGCCGTCTCCATCGCCGACCAGCACATGCTGGAAAAAAAGATGCGCGAGAACGAGGACTCTGCAAAAGATCTGATGCGCAAAGCGGAAATTGCCGTGGATAAGACTCAGGATGACCTGGCTCGCGCGGCGCTGGACCGTTTCCAGACCGCGCAACGGCTCGCGCAGAGCTACCGCGAACAGGTCGACGACCAGAAAGCACAGGTCGATTCGCTGAAGGGAGCGCTCGTGAAGCTCGAACAGAAACTCGACGAAGCCAAGGCCAAGCGCGATCTGCTTCTCGCGCGTCACCGCCGCAGCATTGCCCTGGGCAAAGCCGCGCGCGCGCAAACCGCCCTGGGCGACAACTCCAACAGCGCCACGTTTGACCGGCTCAAGGACCGCGTGCATCACACCGAAGCCGCCGCCAGCGCCGAAGTCGAGCTGGTCACCGACGATCTCGGCGACCGCCTCAACCGCCTCGACCGCGACTCCGAGGTGGACCGCCTCCTCGCCGATCTGAAGAACCGCCGCGGCCTGCTTACCTGAACGCAAATAAACCCACGGAGGCTATCCTGCCTCCCTATCGCAGTACGCTAGAAGATGTGGCCGGTGAGCAAGTATTCGACGATGCGAATCCCGAGGCCAACTCCGGCCGAAAGAAGGAATGCCGTCAGAGGCTCGATCTTGTGAACCTCCTCGAAGACCATCATGACAACCGCGATCCAAGCGAGCGCGCTGACGATGCTAAGGATCGGCGAGAAAACGTAAACAATTGTTGCGAAAAGAAGCGGACGCAGCAAGTTTATGAAATGTCCGTCGCCAGCGAAAAACCATTTTGCAAATAGGTGACAAATCCCGATCTGCAGTAGGCCCAAAATAGCTGACGCTACCAGGGCTACTATGGCACCAGCGGCAACGCGCCACCCCACCAAGTGATGCACCCGGTCGCTCTGCACCAGGATGGAGCCGCCGTAGACAAAGATATTTGTAAGCGCCCATACGAGAAGCCCGTAGGGCAAGGCTCTAGGGTCTGCCGCAATTCGCCGGATCGCAGCGTCATCCCAGCGGACGATCCTCCATGTCTCTTTAAGGTAGTAGAAGAGGGCAAAGCTGGCTGGTGGAGCAGTTCCATCCGCTGCTGAGGCAACAGGTGGGCCGGGACAATCGTGAGACGCCAGATATTCCGTTCTGCATACACCACAGACCATGAGGCACCTTGTTGCACCAAGAGATTGCGTCAAACTCTAACATAATCGAAAAGTGAAGAGGGCGCGAAGTTTTCTGTTTAAATGCACCTTATCTCACGTCGTGCGAGAATAAACGCGTGAATCCCTGGCTCATCGAAGCACCTTCCGCCGCGCTGCTGGCTGCGGCAGGAATTACCGCCTACGGCGCCGTTTATCCGCGGTCCCAAGTTTTCGGGAAAACGGTTTGCCGGACCAATTCGGCGCGCAAATTCGCGATCACGTTTGACGATGGCCCGAATCCCGCCATCACTCCTAAGCTGCTGGATCTTCTCGACCGCCACCACGCAAAGGGGACGTTTTTCTTAATTGGACGATACGTGCGCGAATGTCCGGAGTTGGTAAAGGAAACCGTCGCCCGCGGGCACGTTGTCGGGAATCACACCGAATCGCACCCAAATCTTCTGCGTCTGTCCCCCACGCAAGTTCAGGTGGAGTTGCGCCTTTGCCACGACGCGATCCGCGGCGTGCTTGGTGCCCCGCCGAAGTGGTTTCGCCCGCCCTTTGGCATGCGCAATCCCTGGGTCATTCCGGCGGCGAGAGAACTCGGCTATCGAACCGCTATGTGGACCTTGATCCCAGGAGACTGGCGAGGAAAGCCGGCCGAGTGGCTGATTCCACGCATGCAGCCCATTGCACAGCACGCTCAACGTAACTTGGAAAGCGGCACAGGCGCTACCACCGAAAGCGGCGGCACCGGCGACATCCTTTGCCTTCACGACGGCGCGCACCGTCAACTGAATGGCGATCGCACTCCCACACTCGCTGCCCTCGAGCATTGGCTGCCGCGCTGGCGTGACCTCGGCCTCGAATTTGTTACAATTGACGACGCGGTGCGTAGACCCGCCTGATAACTATGGACGAGCGCCAGTTCTACACGGAAAAAGAAGAGACCCGTAAGGTCAAGCTCATTTGCCCGAGCTGCCGTGGCGAATTCGAAGCTCCCGTTCGGTGGAAAGTCTGCCGCAAGAAAAGGGAATTGCCCCGCGGCATCGGCGAGGAAGACAAGAAAAAATTTGCGAAAGCCTCTTCCTACATGGTCCGGCTGGACGATCTGGTCGCCTGCTACAAGTGCCGCAAACGCTTCGAATTGACCGGCCAGTCCACCGTTCTCATCAACGACAATCTCGGCGATCCCAACGCCGACCCCGAAAACTTCGGCAACCGCTGATGCACGAGATCAGTGATCAGGTGTCAGTGATCGGTTCAGAGTGCGGAGGATTTCCCTCCCGCTTCACTCCCGTTCTACGACCATCCACTAAACCCGGAGTCCTTCTTCCTGATCTCTGTTCTCTGATCCCTGGTCTCTCGAACTAAATCTCCGGATACATCTCAAAAAACGCCTCAATCGACCGGTGAAACGTCGTTTCGATCTCTTCCTTGCTGCCCTCGATCAAGTGCATGGTCACCCGCGTCGTCCGCCCATTCTTCAGCACCACCGTCGCGTCCTTCACTTCGCCAAGATCTTCCTCCGGCAGCAACCGCATCCCGTAAATCAACGCCAGCTTGGCCATGACATTCTCCTCACTCTGCCCTTAGCGTAGCCTTCGTATATTCGCAGGTCAAACCGCAACCCAGCGCCGCCACATGGTGTCCTTCCCCGGCGGCATTCTTGATTGACATTCGAGCTCTCCCCACTGCGGCATTCCAAGAAGCGTTTTCCTCGCAAATAGCTCCTTTCCTTTCAGTGCATTGGCAACTCGCTTCAGGATTCCCCCACTCATTCATCTTGGAAGCCCATTTGCACTTCTCTCTCACACAGATTCACTTGAAGGAGGTTCCCATGCCCTCATCCGTTACAATTCGTGCTCTATTCGCGCTCGCGGTGTTCTTCGTGGCGACGAACGCCCGCGCCCAATCGCAGATGGAAGAAATCGACTCCCTCCCAATCCCACTTTCAGCCGAGCAGTTTCAATCCTTGCAACAGCTAAGCCCTATCGCTATTTCCAGTCCCGGACAACCCCATGCGCGTCGCCGTCTCCCAAGGCCGGTATTGCCGCTGACCCCTGAAGAAATCTCCTACCGGGAAGCCGTTCAAAAGCTTGGTATTCACAGGAACCGTTTCGTCCACTGCGAACTCCCGAATGGCAAGGTGCGAACTGGAGTCATCACCGAAATCCACGACAACGGCTTCATGCTCAAGGACGGCATCTTGATCTCGCAATGGATCCCTTACACGAATCTCAAGGCTGCGCCTCGTTCTGTACCTGCTGTTGGAACTCGTATCGGTCAGGGTTTCAAGTGGGCGGGCGTAGGCCTGGGCGTAGTGCTCCTCATCCCGTTGTTCCCGCTCTTCTTCATCGCCTGGGATGGCTGCTGATGCTTCCCGCCCGAGATCGGCTTTTCGCCTCTTTCCTCCGGGCGACTTGAACCTAAAGCCGCGGTATACTCAAGCATCCAAGCTCGCCTCTTGATGCATCGCATCAGGCATTGCGGAGGGTTGCCATGATACAGCCGCAGCATCGAAGGATTCACCAAATCCTGTGTTTGATTGCCGCCATGCTGGCCACAGGCGTATCCTGCTTCGCCCAGCAGCCCGAAGGGCCGCAGACGTCCGCACCGCCTCCTGTCGCTCCCGCGCCCCAGCCCGCGCCACACGCGGGCTCTGGAGAAAAAATTCTAATCCCCGCGGGCACGCGAATCGGCGTTGTCCTCGAGAACGGCATCTCCACACGCAGCGCCAAACCCGGCGACTCGGTTTATCTTCTAACTTCGTTTCCGATCACCCAGAACAATCACATCCTGATTCCCGTTGGCTCTTATCTTCGCGGCGAAATTCTGGATTCCAAGCGACCGGGGAAGGTAAAAGGCCGAGGCGAGTTCCGGCTCAAATTGAATACGCTGATTCTTCCCAATGGTTATACCGTGGATCTGAATGCTGCGCCTCGCAGCGCGGATTCCGGCGGAAAAGAAACCATGGATTCCGAAGGTAAAGTTACCGGCCCTGGCGGAAAAGGGAAGGACGTTCAAACGGTCGCTGAGACCACCGCGACTGGAGCAGGCATCGGCGCGATCGCCAGCGGTGCCAAAGGCGCCGGAATCGGCGCCGGTATTGGCGGCCTGGCGGGATTGGCTGCCGTCCTCTTGACTCGCGGTCCCGAGGCGGAACTACCGCGAGGCTCCGCGATGGACATCGTTCTCGAACACTCGCTCAGCCTGGACAGCAGCCAGATTCAATTCACCACCGTAGGTCAGGCCCCGGGGATCACCACTCCGCCCGCGCGGCCTCAGTAAGAGAAGTACTGAGTTCTGTATCTCCGCCTCTCAGGGAGCGCTCTCTCAAACGGGCATTTTCTTCGTCGCTTCCATCTTCTCCGCTTGAAAGCGCAGCGGGCTGAAGCGATCCCAATCCACGCTGACGCGCTGCTCCGTGATCCACTCGCTGATCAGCCGCGCCGTGATCGGCGTTAATAAAATCCCGCTGCGAAAGTGCCCGGTAGCCATCAACAATCCATCCATGTCCGTGGGGCCAAGTATAGGAAGATGATCGGGAGTGTCCGGTCGCAGGCCAGCCCACGTTTCTTCGATTCGCGCATTCGCCAGCCCTGGCGCAAGCTCGATCGCCGCCGAAAGTATTTTCTCAATCCCGCCCGCGGTAGTCCGCTTGTCGAAGCCGGCATACTCAACCGTCGCTCCCGCAAGAATCCTTCCGTCATTTCGCGGCACAAGGTAAATGTGCTCGCCCCAGAGCACACGGTCGATCTCCACGTCGTCCGTCCGCAGAGCCACCATTTGTCCCTTCGCAGGCCGCAACGGCGCGTACGCTGCGACTCCTTCGATCGCCGCGGAAAAGCATCCCGCAGCAATAATCGTCCATGTGGCCTCCACTTTTTCGTTCTGAAGGATCAGCCCCGCGCAGCGTCGGCCTTCGCGCCAAATGGCTTTCACTCCGTTTTCGGCGAAAATCTCCGCGCCGCTGCGTCGCGCCGCTTCCAGCACCGCCGATGTCAGGGCCCGGTTGTCCACTGAGCACTCATCCGGCCGAAGCACCGCTGCTTCCATATCCTCGCTCAACGCCGGTTCCAGCTCGCGCGCGTCCGCGGCTCGAAGCGGTTCCGCCTTCAAGCCCAATCCATGATGCAGCGCGATGATTGTGCTGAGCTCCGCCTTCGCATCTCCCGAAAAAAGAGCCTCTAGCGTCCCTTTCGAACGGAAGCCCGTACTCATCCCGGAAATCTCTTCGACCTGCGCCACAAACTCCGGATAGAGCGACAGGCTCATTTTTCCCAGTGGCACCATAGCAATCATCGCGGGGCTCTCCGGCGCCGGCGACAAAATCCCCGCGCTGGCCCACGACGCTTCTTGGCCAGGCTGCTGGCGGTCGAACACTCCCACGCGCTTCCCGGCGAGCGAAAGTTCCAGCGCGATCGCGCCCCCAATCACTCCCCCGCCCGCGATGGCCACATCGAATTTTTTCATCACCGTATCTTAACGCATCCCCGCGCGCGCTTCATGAGCGCCGCTGCCTTCGACGGCGGTACCGCTTTCGTTTGGGAACGCTTTCAGAAAAATGAAAGGGTCAGAGGGCCTTAACAAATTCTTCGGACAACACCTGCGCCTTTTTGGAGAGGCTTCGCGCGAGTGCCCAATCCGCATTCGTCGCGGCTTCCCGCGCGTCCTTGATGAATCCCCTGATCTTCGAGACCCGGTCCACTTGCGCCGCATTCAGCCGCTTGCCCCGCGTTGCTTCCAGGTTCTTCTCCGCGGCGCGCAGGCTTTCGTTGGTCTGTTGCTGCGCTGCGGCGGTTTCTGCCGGCGAAAGTTGTGGCACAAGCAGCCCCGCGTCGGATCTCTCGGCATCTTTTCCCGCACCCGCGGAAGGAGGCGCGGCCACATGCGGACGGGGCGGCGCGTTGTGTGTCGTGATCAAGCGCAGCGGAAAGGAAGGAACTTCAGGACGCAAATCGGGAAGCTCATCCTCCGGAATACCCTCTGCCGTCGCGGGCTGCGGCGGCGTGATCGGCTTCACCTGTACGGCTGTCGCCCAGGGAATCGCTGGCCGCTTCCGCATGCTGCAACCGCTCAAAAGCGCCGCGGCGCAGCCTAGAAGCGCAATCCCGGAACGGAGAAAACTTCGCGGCGCAACACTCATTGGCCAAGATGGAGTTTTGCTCATCCTCAGGCCGCGAGCGGTAGCTCGATTCGAAACGTTGTGCCCCGGCCGACCTCCGAAGTGAAGTCTATCGAACCGTTCAGAAGCTGCACAATCCGAAACGTGCTCGCCAGCCCGATGCCGCTGCCACCCGGGCGCGTCGTGAAGAAAAGCTGAAATATTTTTTGCCGGTTTTCCGGCGAGATGCCTTTCCCGGTATCACCCACGGTGATTTCCGCCATTTCGCCTCGCCGGCTCAGCACCAGCCGCATTTGTCCTCCATTCGGCATGGCTTCCGCCGCGTTCAACACTAGGTTCAACACCGCCTGCTTCAGCAGAGCGCGATCCACATAAACTTCCGGCACATCGATCGGCAGCAGTTGTGCCAGTTGAATATTGGCTTTCTGCAATTGCGGCTGCGCGATTTCCAGCACTTCCTTCAGAAGCTCCGCGAGTTGCGTGGCTTCCAGCCGGATGTCCATCGGCCGCGTGAAATCCAGGAAACGTTTGACCACCGCATCCAGCCGGTCGATCTCCTTGTCCAGCACTTGCACCGCCTGCTGCGTGGCGCTGTCTTGCTCCGCCGGGAGCGATTCCTTCAGGTTTTCCAGCCACAGCCGCATCGAATTCAGCGGATTCTTCACTTCGTGCGCCACACCCGCCGTAATCCGCCCAAGCGCCGCCAGCCTTTCGCTCACCTGTAGTTGCGTGTTAATGCTCTCCAGCGAATCCAGGTCGCGCAGCGTCACCAGCGCGCCCATTCGTTCGCCGTCTTCTTGGATCGCCTGCACGCTGATGCTCACGCGCTTCGGACCTTCGCTCGTTTCCAGTTCCGTTTCCGCCGCCACTTCCCTCAGCTCATCGCTCTCGATGTGCAGCGCCTCGTGCAGGGGATGCCCGGCGGGAAAAATTTCCGTCACGCGCCTTCCCAGGAACTGCCCCGCCGGCGCGCCTAGAAATTTCTCCGCTGCCGGACTGATCATCACCGCCCGCGCATCACGCGTAAACAGCAGCAAACCGTCTTCAAGCCCGGCCATGACGGAATTCATGTTTTCCCGCATGGTGCTGAATATCTCGTGCACCCCTCGCAACTGCTGGCCCACCTGCGTAATCTTCTTGCTCACCAGTCCGAGTTCGTCGCCGCTCCCCGCAAACCCTTTCGTGTTCGGAGATGGCGCGTCGTACTCTCCTGCCGAGATGCGGTCCAGTTGAAGCGCGATATCGCGCAGCGGAGCCAGCGCCGCTCCGCTCACGATCGCCGCAAGCAGCGTGGAAATCACCAGCGCCACCAGCACGAATGTCGCGGAAGTCCGCAGGCTCGGCTCGATCTCTTTCAGCAGAATCCCCGAGTCCAGCGCCACGCGCACCTCTCCGAAGGGCTGGCGCCCCTTGCTGAACGCAAAATCCAGCTCAAAAACCTTCGACGGCCCCGCGAGCACTTTCACTTGATGAAGGAAGTTTCTTTGCACCAGTTGGGATAGCGGAGTTCTGCGCGGCAGGAATTTCCCCTGAAGATCCTCGTCCGTCGAAATCAGCACCATTCCGTCATGGTCGACAATCGACACTTCGTAGATCAGTGGGTTTTCTTTGGCGGCTTTCAGCTGCGTACGCAAGCCTTCGTTGATTTCGAACGCGCGCCGCACGAAATCGTGAATCTCCTGGGGATCATCCGATGCGGGCCGCAGCCCCTGTTCCCCAGCGTCCGTCAGCGCGTGTTGCGCTTGCAGGAACACCTGGCTCGCCAGGTCGTTGGCACGCAAGCTGGTGGCCTGCAGAAGTTGTTCGAGGAGTTGCGCCGCGAATACGCTGGACAAAACCACCGAGACGAGCAGCACCAGCCCCGTCATCACCAGTGTGAGCTTTGTTCGCAGGCGCAGCTGCATCCCGCGTCTCTACTCCGTCTCGGCGCGATCGCCGCCGTATTCTTTCAATTTGTTATGAAGCGTCTTCAGACTGATACCCAGCAATTCCGCGGCCCGCGTCTTGTTGTTCCCCGTGGCGCCCAGCGTTTGCAGGATCAGTTCCCGCTCCATCGCATCCACCGTCGTTCCCACTGGAAACTTGATGCTGGAAAGGTCGCTCGGTCCCTTGGCCGCCGACTTCCCGAATTCGCCGGGGAGGTTCGCGCGCGAAATCAGGTCCTTTTCGCACATGATCGAAGCGCGCTCCAGCACGTTTCGTAATTCGCGAATATTTCCCGGCCACGTGTGCCCCATGAAAATATCCATTACCTCCGTGCCGATCCCGCGCACGTGCTTCCCATGCTTCGCGTTCAGGTCCCGTAGGATATGCTCCACCAGCAGCGGAATATCATCCTTGTGTTCGCGCAGCGGCGGCAAGTTGATGTGAAACACATTCAGCCGGAAGAAAAGATCCTGCCGCATCTGCCCGCTGCTCACGGCCTGCTCCGCATCTTTGTTCGTTGCCGCCAGCACCCGCACGTCCACCGGTGTTTCGCTCTTGCTTCCCAGGCGTCGCACTTTGCGGTCTTCGAGCACGCGCAGAAGTTTGGCCTGCGTCGGCGCCGGCATTTCGCCGATTTCATCCAGTAGCAGCGTTCCGCTGTCCGCCAATTCGAAGCAGCCGATGCGGCGTTCGGCCGCGCCCGTAAACGCCCCGCGCTCGTGGCCGAAAATCTCGCTCTCCATCAGCGTCTCGGGAATCGCCGAACAGTTAATCGGCACAAACGGTCCCGCCGCTCGCGGCGAGAGCTTGTGTATCGTCCGGGCAACAATTTCCTTGCCTGAGCCCGTCTCGCCCGTAATCAGCACCGACGCCGAACTCGGCGCCGCCATCTCCACGATGCGCATCACTTCCTGCATCGGTTTCGACGCGCCCACCAGGTCGCCCAGCCGTCCCGCTTCGCGCAGTTGCCGCTGCAGCACGACAAGCTGCCGCGCATCTCGCGCTCGCCGCAGAGCGCGGTCCAGAAGCGCGTGCAGCACCGGACCCTTCATCGGCTTTTCGATGTACCAGAACGCTCCGGCTTCAATCGCCGCCACCGCGCGTTCTTCACTCCCTTTGCCGGTAATCACAATCGCGGGAACATCCAGCAGTTCCATGCCGAGTTGCTTCAGCAGGTCCAGTCCATTCATGCCCGGCAATTCCACGTCGGCAATCAGCGCGTCCGGCTGGTAGCCCGCAAACTTTGCCAGCGCCTCTTCCGCCGTTCCTACTCCCAGAACGTCGCAGCCCCACCTCTGCAGCAATTGCTCGTAACCCTTCCGCGCGTTGTCTTCGTCCTCGACAATCAGCACGCGGTCTCTCCGCTCCGCTGCCTCGACGGCACGCACCGCTGCCCGTGTCTCTTCACCCATGGCTCTAGGCCTCTCTTCGCCTTGCTTTGGAGCGCGGGAGCTTGCTCCCGCTTTTCCTACTGCCTAGCTGTCAGATTTACTGGACACCTCGACTGTAACAAGCCACTCGCAGCTTGCCAAGTTCATAGCAGTCTGTTGAGAATGACTCCAAAACCTGATTGTCATCCCCAGCAGAGTGAGGGGTCTGCTTCTTTAGTCCCTTGATTCGCTCCCATAACCGCGTTAATCGTCCAAGTGCCGCGAAGAATTGCTTCGATTACTTCCTCGAAAGTGGTTTCAGCATAACTTCCGTGTAGGTGACCATACGCCCGGGATCATAGCCGCCGCGAACGGTACTTTTGTCAGGCTACGGGATCACGACCAGCCTGTGGGCGTGTGCGTCGCGTTCCCAGGCATCCTCGATCTCGGCGAGCGGAACACGCTCGGTCTCGATGCGCAATGTGCCCCGGGCTACGCTGTTCATCACTTGTTGGAACGCGTCGGTGAGTATGTCCCAAGACGGCATGCCTCCGGTTCCTAGAATCGTCAGCGCAGTGCTTCGCAGGACTTCCGCCGGCAGAGTGATTGTAGATCCAGCACTCTCGCCCACCTCCACCAGTCGAGTCTCCGATTCCCCAATCGCAAATTCTTTTCCGGTGATGGCCTTCAGCAGAGCTTCGGTCGGGCGGCCCCACAGATAGTCGATGATCACGTCGAAACGCTTTTCGCCGGCCTCGCGGCGGAAGGCTGCGATCAATTCTTCATCGGGTTTGTCGAGGCGAATCGTCGAGTCGGCGCCAAGCTCGTGGAGTGTGCTCAACACGTATTCGTTGCGTCCTGCCGCAACGACGCGTCCCGCGCCCAAGATTTTGGCGATCTGTACCGCCAGCTTGCCCGTGACTCCGGTGGCGCCGAGGATCAGGACGGTTTCGCCAGCGGCGAGCTTCGCGCTGTGCTTGAGAGACAGCCAGGCCGACACCCCAGGATTGGGAATGGCCGCGGCAGTGATATCGTCCACTTCTTCAGGGACTGAAAAACATTGAACTCGCCGAACCACAGTGCGCTCGGCCATCGCGCCGTACGGCCGCCGCGCTCCGCCGAAGAACACTCGCGTGCCGTCTTCGAGCCGCCCCACGCCATCAATGCCGCAAACGACAGGGAATTCGCGCGGGCTGGCGTAGTGCGTTCCGGCCGCCATCTGTTTGTCCACAGGCTTCAGCGCAGCCGCGGAGACATTTATGAGCACCTCACCTTCGCCCGGAATTGGATCGGGAAATTCCTCAAAGCGCGGCGGTTTGCCGAGAGCATGCAGCACGGCGGCATGCATCAGTCGCCTCCTTTCAGATGTTCACCTCGGTTCCCTGGGCAATTGATGAAACCGAGTTGATGGTGACAAATGCCCTTCGTAGAGGCAAGACCAATTGCGTCCAACGTTTACCAGGAGTGGACCGAAGCAAACCAGAGCGTCCACAGGTTCTCTTCAGAAGCTAAAATATGGATATGCAATTCAAAAGCCGTCGATTCCAATTGATGGTTTTGATGCTGATCGCATTCACTGCGAAGCCGACGCTGGCGTGCGAACCTGTTGTTCCATTCATGCAGGTCATGGTGCCGACAATCGCTCTGTCCGGCTCGATGCTTGTATTGGCCGCGGCTGTGGTACTGAAATGTGTGCTGTTTGCCTTCTTCGAGCGGCGGCTTCCGCGTGTGCGTGCCGCTTGGCGAATGTTCCTCGGCAATATCTTAACGAGTTTTGTCGGCCTTCTTGTCGCTGTGATGATCGCAAGTGCCCCCAGTTTTTGGCTCATCGGAGCCCCACTAGTCTGCGCTCTCTGCTGGCTACCAACCCGCAGGCTCGTCAAGGCGGCTCCGCTGCCCTGGTTGGCCCGAGGATCACCTGCGGCGCTCGCTGGGGTGATGACTGGAGCGATGGTGGCGAGCTGCATTCTGTTCATGGCAGGCCGAGGGGCACTTGAGACTCACCAACGCGTGTTCTACTGGATTATTAAACTCGTGGCAATCTTTTTGGCTCTGGTCGCAAGCATGACGCTGACCACAGTCTGGGAAGAATGGGCCATTTGGCGGCTGAGTTCGTGCCCGGAGGGCACGGGCTTCTTCGCATCCGTTCTACGCTCGAACCTGTACGTTTTGCTTTTCGTGATGGCAGTTCCTGCTGTGTTGATTCTCCCTAAGAGGCTGAAATCGCCGGACTTCATCGCCAAGAGATACAACACGGTGGTTAGTCAAACAACCGCCTCGCATCTCATCAATGTCAGCTCCCGGCAAGTCGCATTACCGCACATATAAAGTATTACTTTGCTTGGCCGGATTGCGCGTTAACTAGACATGTGGATTACTCCCGGGTGCCCCATGATACTTCCCTAAACATCCCATTTAACGAGCACCGGCGAAACCATCAACGTTCATCTTCGGGACAGAACGATGTCCTGGCATTCGCTGGGCAGGCATCTTTTTTCCCTGATACCACGACTTCACGGAAAAAACCGGGTTTCAACTTTTAGCCTCGATCTATGCATGAAGCGGGGTACCAAACCGCCTGGTACGAGCTGCGTTTGCCATTCTGACTTTGGCACGAGATGGGGACCTGTTTATGGTTTTTCACAAAGATGACCTTCAAATTGGAAATTTCGGCTAGGAACAGATTTGATCATCTCAGGTAAGAGGGGAGGGCAATACTCATGAGAAAACACAGGCTGATTTGCGGATTTCTGGTGGCAGGACTGGCGATGCCAGCCGTGGCGGGCACGGGGCGGGACCATGATATAGGCCGGATTCAGGCCGCCACGGATGTTTTCCGGGACATCATTAATACGCCGGAGAGTTCTATACCGCTGAATTTGCTGCAATCGGCGCAGTGCATTGCAATCATTCCGAGCGAAGTGCGCTTTGCGTTTATTTTTGGAGGAAACTACGGTAAGGGGCTGATGACCTGCCGCGTGGGAGAGAAACCGTCGAGAAATTGGAGCGCGCCCGCGTTTGTCATGATTGGCGGCGGGAGCTTTGGATTTCAGATTGGCGGGGCAGCGACGGATCTGATTCTGGTATTTCGCAACCGCAATGGGCTAACGAGACTGCTGAGCGACAAATTCAAAATCGGCGGCGACGCGACCGCGGCTGGAGGGCCCGTCGGACGCCATGCCGAGGCCAGTACGGACTTGCAGTTGCGCGCGCAAATTTTGACCTATTCGCGCAGCAGAGGGCTTTTTGCCGGCATCAGTTTGAATGGGGCTGTGTTTAAGCCGGATCAGGACGGAAATGTGACCATGTACGGGTCTGACATGCATTCTGAAGATATTCTTAACGGCAAAATGCCTGCGCCGCCCGAGGTCGCGGATCTGCTGGCGGAGATCACGAAGTACGCCCTGTAAGAGCAAGACTGAAAGTCGCTGGCCAATCCGCGACGCGCTATTTCGTGGCGTCATGGCTGGCTGTGTCGGATTGTCGGGCATCTGCAGAGGTATTCTCGTTTGGGATTGCACTTTTCCGTTTTCCGGGTTAATTGTCCAAGTGCCGCGAAGAATTGCTTCGATTACTTCCCCGAAAGTGGTTCCAGCATAACTTCCGTGTAGCCGGCAATACGGGAGTCAGGAACTGCAGTCTTGAACTTTCATGGACCTTATAACCGCGTTATCGCCGCGAGTCAGGTGGCACGAGATTGTTCGCACGATAGTAGACCACAAGCTGGCCATAGTGCTCGCCGCTGTGCTCGATAGCGACTATCCAGATGTTGGAGTTGTGGCTCAGCCGGTTCCCAAATTTCGATGTTTTATCCAGCCCCGCGTCGCCCTGCTGTTGAATCACTTTCGCTCCGTCGGCGACGGCCTCCTGCACGAACTTGACGACGTCAGCCTTGGTCTTGAAAGCCTCACGCGTAGGATTGTCGCCCTCGCCGAAGTCGGGCCCGACGTTTGATCCGGAAATCCTCCGTATCAGAACGAAATCCAGTGCGGCGGCGTGGAGAAGATTCAGGGCGAAGGTGCGCTCGTCCTTCTGCAACTTGAAATCGTACTTGTCTTCGGGAAAATCCTGCGCCATGGCGATGAGTTTGTTCCCAATGTCGTTCCACCTGTCCAACATCTCATCGGAACGAGAACGCGCAGGAGTCGGAGGCTGGCTCTGGGTTTGTGCCTGACTGTGAAGATTCATTCCGACGGCAGCAAGGAGAGTGATCGCAACTAGCGCAAGGGCAGACCGGTTCATTGTAGATTGCTCCTTATTTTGATCTGCTTTCAGAAGCTCCGTTGAGAGTTAGACGTAGCGCTGCTCCCAAAGTTTTCAGCAAATTTCGTATCAAAAACTGAAAACCTGCAAATGACGGGAAGATGGAACCAAAGTTGGATGGCATCCAAGCAACGGGCAACTCTTGCGTAATCGGATAAAGGAAGGGTTGGGAAAGACGCGGCGCGAGCCGAGTGCGGCCTGCGCGGCGACCCTTGCGGAGTACACCCTTCGGGAAACCGCTACTTCACGGTGAACGACGCCGACGCCGTCACATTCTCCCATTCGATGAGCAGTTTTCCCTTGGCGCCGCCGGCGCCTGACAGCGTGATCTTGAGGGTTTCGACCGGAGATGACGGCTTGCCCATGGTGAGCGAAGCGCGGCCCAGCTCGGTGGCCGGATCATCGGTGGTGGCGCCCTCGTGAACGCCGTCCGGTGATACCCCCACGCCCCAGATGTGGCGGCCACCGACCATCAGGGTTTTGTTGACGATCAGCTTCCACTGGCCGTTGCCGAGGGCGGCGTACAGTGTGTAGTCGCCCTTGAGAATGGCGAGGCCATTCAGGTCGAGGTCGGCGTCGGTGTGCAGAACAGTGGCGTAATCGGCGCCCAGACGCCATACGCTGCCATCCGGCTGGAGCGCGCCCACGCCATTGAAGATGTGGCGCCCCCTGACGGAGGGGGCGTGGTAGTAGATCCAAATGTTCTTGCCGTTGATGGTGACGCTGGTTTCGGCGCCCGGACTCTTGGTGTTCTTAGTGGACAGGTCTTCCTTCTTCACCTGGGCGACGGCCGGCATCAAGCCGCTTAACAAAAGAGCAATCAATAGGATTCGTTTCATTTCCGATGTCGTTCCTTTCTTTTTCCTTGACCTGCGTTAACCCTTGCGGTAATTTACCGATTTGGAAGATTTTATTTGGAGTGCGGCAGCCTTGCTGCCGCTTTTCTTTTTGGCTACCACCTGGACGCGCGCTCACTACGCACATGCCCTTTAGAATCAATCTTTCGCAAACTGCACATTATGTAAGTCGCTTTTTTTGAGAACCATGTAAATGATAGCAGTGTCGGATGGCGTTTCACCCGCGCTTCTCTCTTGTCATACTCTGCGAAAAGAGTGAAAAAATAAGCTCCTTGTTTTCTATCGCTTCCGCACTCTTGCGGCGCTCTTCAAACAAAGAGTGTTGAGGAACCCTTTTAGCTTCAATGGCTTCCGCACTCTTTCTCAAAAACAAACAGGGGGATAGGGGGGGTATCCTTCCCAATTTGGAACGCCAACCTAGAATTATTGTCCCTTCCAGGGGAGATTCGCGACGTACCAACCTTTCAAGTCCGAGCCCGAACCCTTCCGAGAAGAATTTCCTTCCGGTTTCGACTGAGTCTGAGAACCGAACGCTGACGAGCGAACAAGTTATGCCCTACTCCTTCAACAGATACAGCGCCCTCTCCAGTTCCAGTTCCAGTTTTGCGCCCTTCGGCAAATTCAACTCATGCCCTCGCCCGGATTCCATCAGATACGCCGTAAGCGCCCCCAACGCCGCTCCCTCGGCAGCTTCCTTCTTGTCTTTATTTTTCACACCTTTGACCGCGCCAATCGCCGCCCCAGCCGCCGCGGATTCTGCTGCGTCCTGTTGCGTACTCGATCGCCCTTCAATCAGCCCTTCTTTTGTGGGGCCAGACCTAACACTATGATCACCCGGCACGCTCACCACTTCCGCCACGATCGGCAGAACGCCGAACTTGGTATGAATCTCGTCAAATGTCAGCCAGAGTTTCGCCCGACCCGCTACACCCGCCGGCTCCACGTGGCTGATATGCCCGCGAATCTCCGCCCCAACCGGCAAGTAGATCCCGCTGCCTGCCTCCAGCGGCTCCAGCGTCTTAACCTTGAACTTGGCGTTTTCCTGCGTGCCCCTGGTTCCAAGCTCGTCTTCGAGCTTCACCAGAAACTTGGTCCCCGGCGCAACGGCGTACGTCTCAATGGGAAGCCCGCGCCGCTGTCCGTCCGCAACCTGCTGCCTTTGCTCCGTTTGCGGCGCGGGTGGCTCTTGTGCTTTGGCTACGACCCCGAGCCCCAAGACTATAGCCAGAACCGCGATCCCCGATGATGCAAACCCAATCTCCAACCGATTCATGTGCTCCTCCTGCCGAATGCGAAGCACTCCGTACATGCAGTCGACGCGCCATCGCCACTTCGCCGCAGGTCGTGCAACATGTTGGAACGAAAGCCACTTGGAGAGATGCCCGGACCCTGAAACGTAATCACGCGCGTCACTGTCGTCGGTTTCCGGCATCCCCCCGACAGCGAATTCCGACACTTTCTCAGCCAATCGCCTCAGGTCTGCAATCTACTCTTCGAGAAAATGCCTGATCCTGTGCAGCACGGACGCATACATGGCGGGTGTCACGCGCCCGGTTTGGGTATTTTGCTGACTAGGATGGTAGATCCCGAACAGCCGCGGTGAGCCAGGCGTCACCTCGCACTCGGCTCCGTGAGCGAATTTGTACAAAGCGTGAGAGGCAATCACTCCGCGCTGCTTCAGGATTTCCAGATATGCGTCCCAGGCAATTTTTCCTAAGGCGAGTACCGCTTTTGGTTTCAGAATCTCGATTTCTTGCTCCAGGTAACCGCGGCAATTCGCTATCTCCTTCGGCAGCGGCTTGTTCTCCGGCGGAGCGCACCGGCAAGTCGCGCTGATGTACGCGTCCTTCAGTAGCAGCCCGTCATCGCGATGCAGGGAAGTGGCTTGATTCGCGAAGCCTGCTTTGTTTAGCGCCGCGTACAGAAAATCGCCGGAACGGTCGCCCGTAAACATTCGTCCCGTGCGATTCGCTCCATGCGCCGCGGGAGCGAGTCCCAAAATCAAAAGCTGCGCTTGAGGATCTCCGAACCCCGGAACTGGCTTGCCCCAATACGTCCACTCGCGGTACGCCCGCCGTTTTTCCCGCGCCATCTTTTCGCGATGACGCACGAGCCGCGGGCACTTCCGGCAGGCGACAATTTCTTCGTTCAAGAGACGAAGCTGTGGGGGTTGTTCTGGCATGAGCCTACGATGGCTGGCGTGTCATCATTCGTTTCAGCTCGATAAAGGGCGTTGCTCCGGCAAACATCGTGTCGCAAGAGCGCGCTTCCAGCATTTCATTTCCGATGCGCTGCACGGCTCCCATCGCGGCGCGCATAATACCTGATCCCGCGCTGATGCGGGCCACGCCGATTTTTTCCAGCTCGGCGAGCGGCGGGCACGCTGGTGTTGCCAGAATGTTGAGCGGAGCTTCCACGGCCTTCACCAGCTTGGCGATAGTGTCCCGGTCGTAGAGCCCAGGCGCAAACAAACAATCCGCTCCTGCGCGATGATAGGCGCGCAAACGCTCGACGGTCCGCTCGAACCGCGTGGGCTCAGGCCCGATGGGCATCAAATAAATGTCCGTGCGCGCGTTTAGCACGAATGGAACGCCCAGCGATGCGGCTGTTTCGCGGATGACCCGGATTTTCTCCACCTGAAGCGAAATAGCGACTTGCGAGCTCTCGTCATCTCCGGTCACATCTTCCAGATTCATTCCGATCGCGCCTGCTTCGATGGCTGCTCTCGCCGTTTCCGCCATCTCTCTGACGGTAGTGCCGTAACCCGCCTCCAAATCCGCGGTCACGGGGATGCGGACGGCGCGCGCAATGCGGCCCACGACCTCGAGCATCTCGCCACGGGAGAGCCGCTGGCCGTCTGGATAGCCCAACGAATAAGCGATTCCCGCGCTGGTCGTGGCAATCGCGGGGTGCCCGCACTCCTCAAGAATTCGCGCGCTGGCCACGTCCCACGCGTTTGGGAGTAGCAGCAATCGCGAGCCGTGGTGCAGCTTCCGGAAATTCTCGGCCTTTTCGGCTTGCACTCGCACATTCATCAGAAACCCTCCACGAGGTGAACGATGATTTTTTCCTTTCACGGAAAACTAGGCTTTCTCCTGTGGGTAAGAAACGTCCAAATTGGCAAGCGATTCACCCGCAAGAAAACCAACTTCAAGCCAGGATTTTCAGCACCTCGTCGTGAAGTTTTCCGTTTGTGCTTACCAGATCTCCCGTGTAAATCGTTCGCTCGCCACGCACATTCGTGGAACGCCCGCCGGCCTCCTCTACGATGATTCCGAGTGGCGCAAGGTCCCACGGCTGCGAAGTCAGGTCCACCGCAACTTCGATCGCGCCTTCCGCGACAAGCATGTGTTGCCAGAAACCGCCGATGGCGCGGCCATTTTTTGCAGTATCGGCGAGCTGCCGCAATTTCGTTCGCATCGCTGGATTTTTTTTCGGTCCGGTGCCGGTTGTAAAGATCATCGCTCGACTGAGCTTGTCTACATTGGAAACATGAATTCGTTTGCCGTTTCGAAACGCACCTTCTCCGCGATAGGCCCACCACCGCGTGCCCAGCGCCGGCGCGCTGGCCATTCCAGCGACGATCTCGCCGTTCAGTTCGATTCCCATCAATGTTCCAAACGTCGGAATCCCACGCGAAAATTCTTCCGTCCCGTCAATCGGATCAATAATCATCCGGGCTCGCCCCGAAGTGCTCGCCGCGGCCGAATCGTCCCCACCCATTTCCTCACCCAGAACATCCAATGCCAGCCCGCTCGCCGCCACTTTTGCGCGCGCCATTTCTTCCACGGCACGGTCCGCCTGCGTCACCGCCGTTCCATCGCCTTTTCGGTCAACGCGCAGCTCTTCTGCGCGAAAATATCGCATCGCAATCGCCTGCGCTTCGTTCGCGATTGTTTCGAACAACGCCCCGTATACTTGTCCGTACTCCATCAGTTCTCCCCAGTGGCCGAATTTCTGCCGCAGAGCATTTCCGAATCACCAATCACCAGTCACCTCATTTGACTCCGTGCTCCCACACCCCTAGCATACAAAGTTATCGCAATGTCTGCTCAAGCCAACACCGGAAGCGTGCTGGACCGCATCCTGGAGGCGCGCCGCGCGGAAGTGGATCACCGCAAACGCGTGCTGCCGGAAACCGCGCTGAAGTATGGTGTGAAAGCGGCAACGCCGCTGCGCGATTTTTCCGCGGCGCTTTGCCGCGATGGACTCAATGTTCTCGCGGAACTCAAGCCGGCCTCGCCTTCGCGCGGGGTGCTTCGGGATCCGTTCGAACCAGTCTCTCTTGCGCAGTCGTTCGAATCGGCCGGTGCTTGCGCGCTTTCTGTCCTCACTGAAGCTGAATTTTTCCGTGGCTCGCTGAAAAACCTTCGCGACGCCCGCAAATCCGTTCAACTCCCGGTTCTCCGCAAGGATTTTATTTTCGATCCGTGGCAGGTCTGGGAAACCCGCGCCAACGACGCGGACAGTTTCCTGCTCATTGCCGCCACGCTTGAAGATGGAATTCTTCGCGACCTTCTGATGCTGGGCCGCGAACTGCGAATGGAACCCCTCGTCGAAGTTCATATGGCTCGGGAACTCGATCGCGCGCTCGCCGTTGGCGCGCGCATCATCGGCGTCAACAATCGTGACCTCAAGACGCTTACCACCCGCGTTGAAACTTCGTTCGAACTGATCGATCGCATCCCCGACGACTGCATCGCCGTCAGTGAATCCGGACTGCGCACCCACGAAGATCTCCTGAAACTCCGCGCCGCGGGCTTCGATGCGTTTCTAATTGGCACGCACCTAATGCTTTCTCCCGATCCCGCCACGGCTCTTTCCTCCCTCCTGCATGCGTCCCCGGGAACGCTGTAGGTGGCCATGGTCCGCGTTAAAATCTGTGGGATTACCAACGCCGCCGATGCCCTCGCCGCTGTCGAAGCTGGCGCAAATCTCCTCGGCTTCAATTTCTACGTAAAGAGCCCGCGTCACATATCCGAAGCCGAAGCGGCAACAATTCGGCTGCAACTTCCGAAAAAGGTTGAAGCCGTGGGCATCTTCGTCAACACGGCATCTGCTGAGGTTGACGCGCTCTGCAACTCGCTGAAGCTCGACGCCGCACAGCTCCATGGCGACGAATCGCCGGAAGAGGTTTCTGAACTTGCGAGCAGAGTCCCGGTTATCAAAGCGTTTCGCGTCGAACCGGATTTTCCGATCAAAACGCTCGACGAATACTCCGCGGCCTTTGCCTTCTTGTTTGACGCCGCTCACACGGGCCAATATGGCGGGACTGGCCGCACGACGGATTGGGACGTGGCGCGACGCGCCGCGAAGGACCACCGTATTATTTTGGCAGGGGGCCTGAAAGTGGAAAACGTCGCTGCTGCTGTTCGGATCGTTCGTCCTTACGGGATTGACGTCGCCAGCGGTGTAGAATCAAAGCCGGGAAAGAAAGATCACGGTCGATTGCGCGAATTCATTCAGGAAGTGCGCCGCGCCGAACGGAAATAATAAAGCGGCAGAAAACAGAAAGTAGAAATCAGAAAGTAGAAGATAAAGGATGAGCTCGATTCTACAATCGCCGACGACAGCGGCGGGAAGGTTTGGGCCTTATGGCGGGCGGTACGTGCCCGAAACGCTGATGGTGCCGCTGTTCGAATTGGAGCGCGTGTACGAACTCGCGAAATCCGATGCTACTTTCCAGGCCCAATTCGAAGCGCTGCTGAAGAATTTCGCGGGGCGCCCCACTCCGTTGCAATTCGCGTCACGGCTTACGGAAAAACTTGGCGGGCCGCGAATTTATCTCAAGCGCGAAGATCTGCTCCATACTGGCGCGCATAAAATCAACAATGCGATTGGCCAAGCGCTGCTCGCCGTGAAAATGGGCAAGCCCCGGATCATCGCGGAAACCGGCGCGGGCCAGCACGGAGTTGCGTCAGCTACCGTCGCTGCCCACTTCGGCCTTGAATGCGTCGTGTACATGGGCACGGAGGACATGGCGCGGCAGGCGCTGAACGTTGCCCGGATGCGCATGCTCGGCACGCAGGTTGTGGGCGTGGATTCGGGAAGCCGCACGCTGAAAGATGCCATCAACGAAGCCATGCGCGATTGGGTCACCAACGTCCGCACGACCCACTATCTTCTCGGCTCCGTGCTCGGCGCGCACCCGTATCCGACCATGGTGCGCGATTTCCAATCCGTCATCGGGCGGGAAGCTCGCGAGCAAATCCTGGTCGCCGAAAAGCGACTTCCCACGCATCTCATCGCCTGCGTGGGCGGCGGTTCGAACGCAATCGGTCTTTTTCACAATTTCATGCGCGATTCGGACGTAAAGATGATCGGCATCGAAGCCGGTGGACGCGGCGGCCAGCTCGGCGAACACGCCGCGCGCCTTGCCGCCGCGCAGGGTTTCACCGGCGCGCGTCCCGGCGTGCTCCAGGGCACCTACACCTATGTTTTGCAGAATGAAGATGGCCAGATCGCCACGACTCATTCCATCTCTGCCGGGCTGGATTATCCAGCTATCGGTCCTGAACACGCCTGGCTGGCCGACCAGCACCGCGCCGAATACTCCGCTGTCTCCGATCAAGCTGCGCTCGACGCCGCGCGCCTGCTCTCGCGCACAGAAGGCATCATCCCGGCCCTCGAATCCGCCCACGCGATCGCCGGTCTCGTCGAGCGCATCCCCAAAATGAGCAAAGACGGCCTCGTCATCCTAAGCCTCTCCGGCCGCGGCGACAAGGACATGGACACTTACTCGCGCCTGCTCTAATCTTTCTTCCCTAAAGAAATGAGTGTTGTTGCCGCCAACTCGACCCGCATCTCCAAGCGATTTGCCGAACTGCGCGCTTCGGGAGAGCTCGGTATCGTTGCCTACATCACGGCGGGCGATCCGTCTCTTGATGCCACTCTGCGGTTTGTCTTGGCTCTCGCGTCGGGGGGTGCCGACGTCATCGAACTGGGCGTACCGTTCAGCGATCCTCTTGCCGACGGTCCTACCATCCAGCGTGCCTCCGAGCGGGCTCTCAAATCCGGCACAACGCTTGCAGGAGTCATCGATGTGGTCCGCCGCGTCCGCCAATTGAAGTCCGGGTTCGTGTCGAATGAACTTCGTCCATTGAATGAAGTGCCGATCGTGCTTTTCAGCTATTACAATCCGATATTGCAAATGGGCCTCGAAAAATTCGCATCGGCTGCAGCGGGGGCTGGCGCCGATGGCGTGCTTGCTACCGACATGACGCCGGAAGAATCGGAAGACTATCGTGATGTTCTTGCTGCGCATCACCTTGATACGATTTTTCTTGGCGCGCCGACTTCGACCGACGAGCGCCTCGCGAAGATCGCGGCCTGCTCCTCCGGCTTTCTCTATTTGATTTCTCGAACCGGAGTCACCGGCGCAAAGGATGCTCTTCCCGACGATCTGCCGGCCCTCCTCCGGCGGGCTCGCAAAGCTACGCAGCTTCCTATCGCAGTTGGATTTGGCATCTCGCTGCCCGGACACGTATCCGTTCTTGGCGGCCTTGCGGACGCGGCGGTCATTGGCTCCGCGCTCGTCTCTGAAATCGAAAATGCGAAATCCGTGGATGCCGCTGCTGCCGCGCTGGGCGATCGAATCCGTGCGCTCAAGGATGCCGCGCGCCACGGCCTTTCCCGGCGCGAGGGGGCGCCATGAATTTGAGTGATTGGCGCCGCCGCATCGACGAAATCGACAAGAAACTCGTGGAACTGTTGAATGCGCGGTCGCAATGCGCGCTGGAAATCGGCAAGCTCAAGCAGGAGGCGAAGATTCCGCTGTACCAGCCGGACCGCGAAAACGAAGTGCTTTCAAACGCCGAGCGCAACAATCCTGGCCCGCTGACGGACGCTGCGATTCGCCGGCTGTTCGAACGTATTATTGATGAAGCTCGCGCAGCCGAACGCGACGCCATGCATTCCGGCGACGCCGGCAAAAAAGGCGGGAATGAATGATCCGCGACTGCAGTCTCAATACACAGGTCATCTGTAGATACGGATTTACGCTGCCATCTTCCGCTTCAAAGCGGTGATAGAAGGAAACGGGAAACACTCATGGTCATTGTGATGCAAGAAGGCGCCACGGACGCCCAAATCCAGCATGTGATCGACCGCTTGGTCGGCAGCGGCTTCAACGTCCATCGCTCTACCGGCGAATCGCACACAGTCCTCGGTGCCGTCGGAGTCCACCGCGATTTCGACCATCGCGACTTCGAATTGTTGGAGGGCGTGCGCGAAGTCATGCGCATCACCCAGCCGTTCAAGCTGGCCAGCCGGCAGTTCAAACCGGAAGGCACGGTGGTCGATCTTGGCCGTGGAGTAAAAATCGGCGGGCCCGAAGTTGCCATCGCCGCCGGTCCCTGTTCGGTCGAATCCCGCGAGCAAATCCTTTCGATAGCGGAAAGCATCGCCAAGGCCGGGGCAAAAATCCTGCGCGGCGGCGCGTTCAAGCCGCGCACTTCGCCTTATGCATTTCAGGGCATGGGCGAGCCGGGGCTCAAACTGATGCGCGAAGCCGCCGACAAATTCGGTTTGTTCACGATCAGCGAAGTGATGGACGCATCGCAGATCCAGATGATGATGGGTTACGTGGACATCTTCCAGGTCGGCGCGCGCAACATGCAAAACTACTATCTCCTGCGCGCGCTCGGCGAAATCCGCAAACCTGTCCTTTTGAAGCGCGGCATGTCCGCGACCATGGAAGAACTCTTGATGAGTGCGGAATACATCCTCGCGGGCGGCAATTTCAACGTCATCCTCTGCGAACGCGGAATTCGTACATTTGAAACTTACACGCGCAACACTTTCGACATCGCCGCGATCCCGGTGATCAAAAAACTTTCGCACCTGCCGATGGTTGCCGATCCTTCGCATGGTACGGGGCGCCGCGACAAAGTCCCGCACATGGCGCGCGCCGCCGTCGCCGCCGGAGCCGACGGATTGCTCATTGAAGTGCACAACGATCCCGACCACGCACTCTCGGACGGCGCGCAATCGTTGGAGCCTGGCCAGTTCGCGCAACTCATGGGCGAACTGCGCATCATCGCGCCCGCGATCGGCCGTCGCATCGCGTAGCCAATGCCTGCCGGTCACCTCATCTCGCGCGTCACCATTCTTGGCACCGGCCTCATCGGGGGCTCGTTCGCACTTGCGCTGCGCAAGTATACGAAGGAGATGCACATCTCCGGCTGGGACCGCGCTGACGTGGTGCGTGCGGCGCATTCGGGCGGCGCCATCGACGAGGCTTTTTCCGGCGAACTCGCTCCTGTGCTTCACGGCGCCGATCTCATCTACATGGCCCTCCCCATTGGGGTGACGCTCGATCTGCTGCCGGAGATCGCTCGCCGCGCTCCCGCCCATGCGATCGTCACCGACGCCTGCAGCACCAAAGTGCGGATCGCGCAAGCTGCGGAGGAGCTGTTTCCATCGGGCAATGGCCTGTTTTTCCTTGGAGGCCATCCCATGGCGGGCAGGGAACTGGCCGGCATCGGCCACGCCGACGCCGAACTCTTTCGCGGAAACACCTATGCTCTGATCGGTGCATCTTCTCTGCAGGGAGACCAACGCGTCTCTGCGTTCGTCAAAATTCTCGAAAAAATTGGCGCGCGGCCGCTCTGGCTCGGCGCGCAGCAGCATGATTACGGAGTGGGCCTTGCTTCGCATCTCCCGCAGCTCGCGGCTGTCGCACTCGCGTCTTTTCTCTACGATCGCCTTGACGAAAACGGGCTCCCCATTACGCTCGCCGGTCCCGGCCTTCGCGATTCGCTACGGCTCGCCGGGAGCTCGTATTCCACCTGGCGCGACATTGTTCTGACCAATCAGGAGGTGCTCTCAGCCGCGCTCGACCTGTTCGCACGGCGGCTCGACGACCTTCGCGAGAAACTGGCGTCCCGCGAGCTTGAAGGCGACTTTGACGCCGCCAACGAACTGTACCGGCTCCTCCACAATATGTAGCGAGGCGTGGCCGCGTTGATTCGCTGTAATCTTTCCCAGCGTCCTCGCGTCATACCACACAGTGCCGATGCATATCACTATCCTGGACCTATGCTCCTATGTTGGCCTTGCGGCCGTAGGAGCGATCACGCTGAACATGCTGCTTGGCATGCTGATGGCATTCCGGTATAGCCCGGTCCGCCAGTGGCCGCACCGGCGGCTGAATTATTTCCGCCTGCACAACTGGTCCGGATACCTCGCGCTGTCCATTTCGATTTTGCATCCTGTTGTTCTCCTGTTTGACAGGCCATCCAGGTTTCGGGTAATCGACCTGCTGTATCCGGTACATTCGCCGAGCCAGCCGCTGGAAAATACGATCGGCGCGGTGGCGCTCTATTTCGTCGCCGTAGTGGTTGCTACGTCCTACTTTCGGGTGCAACTGGGCCGGCGAACCTGGAAAGCCTTCCACTTCGGTATTTATGCAGCGGGAGCGGCCCTGTTTTGGCACAGTCTTTTCACGGATCCGGCACTCAAGAATTCAGCGATTGACTGGTTTGACGGGGGAAAACTTTTCGTGGAAGCTTGCCTGGTCATCGTCGCAGTAGTCGGCGCGCTGCGCTGGCGTTACGCGGTGCGCAAGGCGCATCGGCTGTGATGGCCAGCGCCGATCGGACTCGGAGATTGACGGGGCGAACTTTGCAGACTGCTCTACATTTTGTAGATGTGGGGCCTCCGCCGCGGCCGGCGGCATTCTTCGGACCAGGATTGGCACGTAACAACTGGCGGTAGTTTTGCGTCATGTCATAAGGATACAAATGCACGCCCGCGCATTGACCGCAACCTTCGCCCTGGCTTTGTTCGCTAGTCCGCTGGCAGGGCAAGCTCCGCCTCAAGAAACAACTTCCATCACGCACGTCACGGTGATCGACGTCGCGACCGGCAGAAAACTCGCCGATCAAACCGTTGTCCTGCAGGGCGAGCGCATTCTTTCGGTCTCCGCCGCCGATCCTGCTGCTGCGCCTCAGGGCCGCGTCATCGACGCTCACGGTGGCTTCCTGATACCAGGCCTTTGGGACATGCATGTCCACATTCAGGACCTGGAAGATCTGCCGCTGTATATCGCCAACGGCGTGACAGGTGTTCGGCTCATGTTCGGAGCCAGGGACACGCGGGAGCTGCGCGCCAAACTTTCCACCGCGCCCGCCGGGCCGGAAGTTATTTTTGGCAGTGCGATCGTCGACGGTGATCCACCGGTCTGGCCCGGTTCCATCATCGTGAACAAGCCCGAGGAAGCCCGGCGCACCGTCGACAACATCAAGGCCAGCGGCGCCGACTTCGTCAAAATTTACAACGGCATTCCTCGCGACGCGTATTTCGCTCTCGCCGATGAAGCCCACAAACAGAACATTCCTTTCGTCGGCCATCTTCCTTACCAAGTCCGCGCTAGCGAAGCTTCGGATGCCGGGCAGCGTTCCATCGAACATCTGGACGGGATCGCCATAGCGTGCTCCAAAAAGGAGCAAAGCCTGATCAAGGAGCTGCGCCCCGGCAGGTATTTGGAAAAAATGAATTTATATGTGGAGGCTTTGCACAGCTTTGACGGTGCCCAGTGCCAGACGCTGTTCGCGCAATTCAAAAAAAATGGTACCTGGCAGGTACCTACACTGGCCGTTCACCGCAGCATGGGCTGGATGAACGACAGCCACTTCACGTCTGACCCGCGGCTCGCTTATATGAGCGGCGATGTGCGCTACCGCTGGCAACCCGAAAATGATTTTCGATTTCGGCGATGGACACCGGCGGAGTTCGAACTGCACCGCAGCCTGTTCGCCGCCGACAAGCAAATGGTCGGAATCATGTTTCGCGCGGGCGTGCCACTCTTGGCTGGCACCGACGCGATGAATCCATTTTGCTTCCCCGGCTTCAGCCTGCACGATGAGCTCGCGCTGCTGGTCGAATCCGGCCTCACTCCTCTTGCGGCGCTGCAGGCCGCCACAATCCGCCCGGCCGAATTTCTTGCGCGCGCTGAAGATTTTGGGGTAATCGCGGCCGGCAAACGCGCCGACATGGTTCTCCTGGCCGCAGATCCCCTCGCGGACATTCACAACACGACGCAGATTCAAGCCGTGTGGCTCCAAGGGAAATATTTCGACCGCGCCGCGCTGGACACGCTCCTGGCCAACGCCAAGCATCGGTCCGGCAAAGGCAAGCTCCACTAAGCCGCGCCGAAAGAGACTGGCGCGAATCTTCGGAGAATTACTCCGCTAGGGAAGCGGCTCCATTTTCCACTGAGCATCGATTGTTGAGTAGGAATCATTATTGACGATTACCAGATCATTCTTGAACTTTTGGCCCGCAATCCAATGCGTGAACTTATAACCGGGGACCCACTGACCGCCGACCAGCGGAGTCTTCGCGACGTTCTTAATCGGTGTGCCGTCCCAGGCGATGTGGCCGACGATCGAATTGTAATCGGTGACGCGGATGGCATCGCGAATCGCAGCCGGTGAGTCCACATCCTTGGTGCGCTTGAGCGCGTCGAGTCCCACTTCGAACAGCGCATGCAGAAATCCTATGGGCTGCGTCCACTGCTTCTTGGTTTCGTCTTCGTAGGCCGCGCATAATTCCGCCGCGTTCTGCCCGCTTAGGCCGGACTTAAAGGGAAAGCTTGGCGACCACCAGATTTCGGTTGTCAAATCCGCGCCACGGTCGCCCAATGCTTCCACGGCGGCGGGAAAGAGAATGGCTTTAGCGATTGAGGCTATTTTTGGTTTGAAGCCCTGCTGTCCCGCTTGCTGCCAGAAGGTGGCGAACGCCGGCGGGGGGAGCACCCCGGTCAGGATCTCCACGTTGGCTTTTTTGAACATCGCGATCTGTGCGGAAAAATCACTGGCTGAGGATTCGAACCGTCCCGGATCGATGAGCTTGTAACCCTTCGTCTGCAGGACACTCGGGAAGCCGAACTTTGCGTCCGAGTATGCGATTCCTTCCGCGTCGTTCGGCCACAGCGCTCCCACAATTTTATTTGTCGGGAGCCCCGCCCACATGTTGGTGAAAACCGCGACCAGGTCTTCGAGTCCCCAGAAAAAATGATACGTCCACTCGAAGCCCTTTTCGGCTTTTCCGCCACGCCCGAAAAAATAGGATTGCCACGGCGCATCCGTAGTAATGCACGGCACTCCGTTCAACTCGCACACGTCGCTGACGGGATTCACGGTTTCTCCCGTGCTGGAGGCGAGCATGAGGTCCACACGCTCGGTTTTAACCAGGTTTGTTGCCAGCTCTCCCGCCCGCTTCCTGCTGGATTCACTGTCGTTCTCGATGATCTGAATGGGGTGGCTCTTGCCATTAATCGTCAGTCCGGTGGCGACGAGCTTGCGGATCCCCGAGAGAATGAAATCCTGGCACTCTCCGAAGCGTGCCAGGGCGCCCGTCCTGGGGCCGACGAAGCCGATCTTGATCGCGCGGCCCAGCGGCGTGCTGGGCTTCCCCAGCAAAAACCTCGGCGCGGCCATCGCCAATAGCGCGGCTGCTGTGGAATTGCGTAGAAATCGCCGCCGCGTCCGTTCGCTTTGATCGGCGAGATCGAGGAGCCCGTCTTGATCCGCTTGCTCATTTTCCCGCACCAGCGGGACAACTTTCGAGTGATCCTTCACCAACGTCCTCCCAAGAAAAGCTGCTTTCTCCACACCCGTCCACTTCGTTACAAAGGCAACTTTGGTCCTAGCGCCGTTCCGGAATCAGCCTCAATGATTCAATATACGTTCAAATTTCTCGAACCGACAGAAAGTCGCGCGAAGGTCACAATAAAGTTACTAACTAGCCGGACGAATATTCATTTTGTTGGAGTATCCCGGTAGGCTGGCGGTGAGGGATCCTTGTTTCGCGAGTCACCGGTTAGCTGGTTCTACCAACAGGCGCTTTCGGCTGCATTACGGGATGAAGTAAACTCCCCTTTACATCCCGGAGCACAGTATGGACAAACGTATCGCATCCGCTGACGCCGCCATCGCCAACCTCACCGACGGTGCCACGATACTCATGGGTGGGTTCGGCCTCTGCGGCATCCCGGAAAATCTTATCGAGGCGGTCCGCCGCAAAGGCACGAAAGACCTTACTATCGTGAGCAACAATGCCGGGGTCGATGATTTCGGCATCGGCCTGCTGCTTCAGCAGCGGCAGGTCAAGAAAATGATCTCCACCTACGTTGGCGAAAACAAACTTTTCGAGCAACTGGTGCTCAGCGGGGAATTGCAGGTGGAATTAAATCCGCAAGGCACGTTGAGCGAGCGATTGCGGGCTGGTGGCGCCGGCGTGCCGGCCTTCTACACGCCTACTGGATACGGCACCATGGTTGCCGAAGGAAAAGAAACCCGCGAATTCGACGGCCGTCAGTACGTTCTCGAACTTGCCCTTCGTGGTAATTTCGCGTTCATCAAAGCCTGGAAAGGCGACCGCTGGGGTAATCTCATCTATCGGAGGACCGCGCGTAACTTCAATCCCATGATGGCCAGCGCCGCGGACTATGTAATCGCCGAAGTCGAGGAGCTTGTCGAACTCGGCCAGCTAGACCCGAATCAAGTTCATACGCCTGGCATTTTTGTAGACGCCATTTTCCAGGGCCAAAGCTATGAGAAACGCATTGAGCGCCGCACAGTAAGGGAAACTCTAAGGCCCGATCTTTGACCGGAGCTTTGTCTTTGACCTTGAAATAGGACTAAGTACTTACAGCCGAGAACTCCTAATGCCACCTACCGATGATCAAAAACGCGAACGCATCGCACGCCGCATTGCCCTTGAACTGCGGGACGGCTACTACGTCAATCTTGGCATCGGCATGCCCACGCTCGTGGCTAACTACGTTCCCAAAGGCATGGACGTGATCCTGCAATCCGAAAACGGGATGCTTGGTGTCGGCCCATATCCGCTGGAGTCCGAAGTCGATCCCGATCTCATCAACGCCGGAAAAGAAACCGTTACCGAACTTCCCGGCAGTTCCTATTTTTCTTCCGCCGATTCTTTCGCGATGATTCGCGGGGGCCACGTCGACCTCACCGTTCTTGGCGCCCTGCAGGTGGATGAAAAAGGAACGCTGGCGAACTGGGCGATCCCCGGCAAAATGCTGAAGGGCATGGGTGGCGCGATGGACCTTGTGGCGGGGGCCAAGCGCGTGTTCATCGCCATGGAGCACGCCACGCGCGACAACAAACCAAAAATCCTGAAAAAGTGCACCCTCCCGCTCACGGGCGTGGAAGTCGTCGATCACATCGTCACGGAACTCGCGGTCATCGACGTCACACCGGGAGGCCTGCTGCTCCGCGAACTTGCCCCCGATGCCACCCTCGAACTCGTGCAGTCCCTCACGGAACCCAAGCTCCTGGTTCCCGCGGGCGGTCCCAAACCCATGCCGGTTTAATGGGGCGTACTTTTTCTCGCGTGCCCCACTATTTTGAAGGGAAATGCGCTACTCTGACCCCAGGTACCAGCGCTCAACTATGGATCCACACTCGATCGTCATCGTCAGTCTGCACACGCCGAAGGAAAAGGTCTGGGGCGAGCTGCTGGCCATCAATCCCTCTGGAATCACCGTTCGCGGGATCGACCTCAATTCGTTCGATCATTTCATTCGGCAGATCAATCAGCCGGACGGCGAGCGCATGGGTCTGCCCACGATTTTTTTCCCCATGAACCGGGTCGAACGCGTCGCACTGGACGAACCTTCCGGCGCGATTCCTTCGATGGACGAACTTTTCGCCCGCAAGCTTGGCCGCTCCCTGGCCGAATATCTCGCGCAATTTGCGTGAAAAAGTCTCCCTGAATTGCGATATTCTCTTTGACAATGAAAGGCCGCATCTGGACGGTACCTAACCAAATCACTCTGCTCCGGCTCGGCTTCCTGCCGATCTTTCTCATTCTCATTTCGTATGAGCACTACCGGTGGGCGCTGCTGGTCCTCGTCGTCGCCGGGCTTTCCGACGGCATCGATGGAATGATCGCGCGGAAATTCAATCAGCGGTCTCCGCTGGGGGCGTATCTCGATCCGATTGCCGACAAGCTTTTGCTCTCTTCGTCCTTCCTGATCCTGGCATTCGAACGGCAGCTCGCCTGGTGGCTTACGATTCTTGTTCTCAGCCGTGACATCCTTATCCTGATCGTTGCCGTGGTTATCATTCTTAGCTCCGGTTATCGCCCATTTCCTCCCAGCATTTATGGCAAGCTCACAACCGCCGCTCAGATCATGCTGGTCTTCGGCATCGTCCTTGCCGCCGCCTATCCCAATGCCCGGGTCACGCTGCTAAATCACTTCCTGATCTATGCCGTCACGATATTGTGCGTCGTCTCGAGTTTTGACTATTCCATCGTCACCGCGCGCCGCCTTAGCTCCTCTTCTTCCGCCAGCTAAAATGCAAGAGGCTAATTCTTCGCCGGCATTAAAAAATATTTTGTTTTTGTTTTGTCAGCCGCGGCCCGGGAGAGGATCACGGTAGTGCATGAGCATCAAAACGAAACTTGCGATTACAATGATTCCGGCCAACCAGCCGAGCGCGAAGGCGGTGCGGCGTTCGTTCGAATTCATGGGCTGCCGGTCGGCAAACAATTTGCCAAGGACGAATCCGGAAGCCAGCCCGGCTCCGTGCGCATAGTTGTCCATGCCCATTCCGGAAAATCCCAGGACAAAAAGAATCACCACGGAGGTGATTAATCGAGATTTCAAGTCCCGCATATACGCGCCGCCACGCTTGGAGGTAATCGCCAGCATCACTCCAACAAGGCCAAGAATCGCGCCGCTCGCGCCGATCGAAAATTTCCCGGACAGCGCGCTGACCAGAAAACCAAAAGCGCCCGTCACGACATAGAGAAACAGGTAGCGCGCGGAGCCGTAGAGCTCTTCGAGTGCGGGGCCAAACTGCATCAAGGCCATCATATTGAAGCCGATGTGAATCAGGCCGCCGTGCAGAAACATTGCGGTGATCAACCTCCACCATTCGTGATCGTAAAACATGGGCGGCCAATAACTCGCGCCCAAACGGTACATCGTCTCGCCACCCATGCCCCAGAGAATGCTCAAGCCGCCGCCACCACCCGCGGCGGCGGTGGCCATCCAACTGATTCCAAACATCAAGATGTTGGCGATGAGCAAGGCCGTGGTAACGGGCGCTTCGTGTTCACCGAAGATTCCGGAAAGCTGTTTGCTCAGAGCAGCGAGGGAAAAGCGGAGATTTGCGCCGCATTCGTGGCAACGGGTGGCGCTGATTCCGACGAGCGCGCCGCAGGCGGGACAAATTTTCGGGCGAGGCCGCTGGTCGCCGCTGCCGAAAAAACTGTGCATGGCGCTTTTCCAGCGTTCCACGCGCATTTGCCATTGATAGGGAAGGGGCAATACTCCTCCTTGCGAGCAGCAAACAGCGTTCCTATAATACCCAAGTCGCCGCCGTACTTCTCTGCGCGGCGGTTTTTCCGAGGGCCTTCAGTCATGGACAAATTCGAAGAGATTGGGCGGCGATTGGACGAAGAGCTCACACGCCTGAGGCGGTACGTCGAGGAGGAAGTGGCTCCCGAAACCGAGCGGCGCACGGCGCAATTTCTGCGCGAGGTGAGCGAAAAACTTACGCAGGCAGCCAGCAAACTGGAATCGCGGAACGCGGCGCGGAATCCTCAGAATCCTCCGAACCCTCCAACTTCATGACACAGGCCGCACTTTGAAGCTTTTATTCGAATGGAGAACTGGCGGCTCAAGCGCGGCAAGGGTTGCCAGACGATCCGAAATTTACGGCGGCTGGCGGCATTCGAACGCGGCTTCTTTATTTCTCGTTGTTCTCTGTGCTTTTTGTGTCTGTTTTTCCGGCTGTGCTTCGCGCAAGCCAGTCGCGGATCACCGGCAACCGCCACCGGCGCAGCCGACAGGAACCCCTTCGTCCACCGCAGACGCGGCGAAACGGTCCACGGATGTACCCGACGCCACTGCCGCACCTTCTGCTCCTTCGAGGCGCGGCAAACAGGCGCCTGCTCCTGCCGGTTACACGGAAGAGGGCAACGCTTCCTGGTATGGCGTGCCGTTTAATGGACGGCGCGCCTCGAATGGTGAGATCTATGACATGTACAAACTGACGGCGGCGCATCGCACCCTGCCATTCGAAACGATGGTACGCGTGACTAATCTGAATAACGGAAAATCCGCGGTCGTTCGAATCACGGACCGTGGGCCTTTTGTTGACAATCGCATCATCGATTTATCGCTGGCCGCAGCGCGTGAAGTGGATTCGGTGGGCGCGGGCGTCGTGCCGGTACGCGTGGAAGTGCTCTCACCGGGCGTCGATCCGAACGTGGGATTTTTCACCGTGCAGGTTGGAGCTTTTCGCGAGCGCGCGAATGCCGAGCGGCTTCGCGACCGCCTGAGCCCGGCCTACTCTCCAATTTTTATTCAGCAGTATGATTCTCCCGACGGCATTTTTTATCGCGTGCGTGTGGGAAAGGTTTCGGGAGAAGAAGCCGCGCATCAGTTCGGAGAGCAACTCCGCGACCGCGAAGGTTTTACTACCTTCGTTACGCGATTGGACGAAGGGACTACAGGAGGAGGGAATCGATGAGCGCCGATTGCCTGTTCTGCAAAATCGCTGCGAAGAAAATACCCTCGAAGATTGTTTACGAAGATCCGGACCTTTTCGCGTTCGAAGACATTTCCCCGCAGGCGCCGACGCACATTCTGATTTGCCCACGGAAGCATTTCGAATCGCTGAACGAAGCCGCGGCAGAGGACCAGGCAGTTTTGGGCAAGCTGCAGCTGGTGGCGGCGGAACTGGCGCGCGAACGGAATCTCCTCGAAGGCTACCGCACGGTATTAAACAACGGGCGCGGGGCCGGACAGTCGGTTTTTCATTTGCACTTGCATCTGCTTGGCGGCCGTCCGTTCCGCTGGCCGCCGGGGTAGTGGGGAATCGGCTGTAACGTGAAGCTGATGCACGGCGGCTTCTGCGATCACGGAATGTCTCCGGTCATACCAACTCGATGAAGCCACGAGCAGCGCTCTTTTCCGGCAGCAAAGAGAGGACGGCGCGATCCATTGTCGCGAGCTTGCTTTTCTTGCGCATGGCCAAGCCCAAAAGATAAGCATCGGTCACTTGTTGATGTCCAGCCAATCGCGGATGGAATGGCTCAAGAGCCTGAGGGAAGCTGAGCTCATCAGGCCAGAACCTGTGCGCGGGATGGCCGAGGTTGGCACGAAGAAGAGCCAGAGCATGCACAGGGGTTAGAGCGTTTGGAGAGAAAGCTGGATTCGAGAGTATGCGGACGAAGCCGGTCTGAGTGAGGGGGCATGTTGCCCACCCTTGATCCGCGTAGCGTGCAAGCCATTCCTGAACCCGGTCATGGGCACGGTGGGTGGGCCACGCCATGGCGATCAGAACATTCACGTCCAGCAAGAAACCAGTTTTCACTCCAATTCGTCCTGTAGTTTTCCGACGTCCTCCGTGGTTACAGGCGGCGAGCCAGGCGGCAGTTCGACAACATGGAAACCGTTGACGACGCGGGTTTGCAAAGGTGCGCGGAGACCCCGCCGTATCAGGTCTGATACGGCTTTGCCGATGGCGACATCACGGCTCTTGGCATACGATCTTGCTTCCTGAAGGACATCATCATCCAAAGAAAGTGTGGTTCTCATGCCATAATGATGCGTCATTTAAAGAATGATGTCAAGAATAGAATGGCACATCACTACGACGAAATGATGTAGGGTCGCATCCGGCGCTGATGTGCGGGAGGCTGGGGTAGCGAGGAAGTGACCCTAGAAAACTCAACTTTAGGCCCAGAAATTTCACTCAGATCGCGGATCGAACCCGCTCTCCGGAGAAGCTGCCGTCGCGATTCGCCTGGGGCTCGCTTTGCGGGCGAAGGGGCTCAAGCTAAGATAAGTGCCGTTCATAGGAGGAGTGTATGTCCTTGTTGCGCCGGGTTTCGAGCTTGTCCGCAATTCTCGTGATGATTTCTTTGATTGCAGTTTGTGCTTCTCGCTCTGCGGCGCAGCAGGCTGCCGCCGTCCCAGGAAAAGCGCTGACGGTGGAACGCATTTACTCTCAGCCGAGCTTGAGCGGGCGGCTGACGCGGGGACTCGAGTGGACTCCGGATAGCAAGGAGCTCAGCTACTTCGAAACAAAAGGAACCGGTAAGGAAGCCAAGACAGAACTTTGGGTGATGGACGCGGCGATCGGAGAGCGGCACCTTCTTGTGGCTGCTGACAAACTCGAATCGATTCTTCCTACTGACGGTTCGAGGCCAACGCAAGCGACGGGTCTTGGGCGGCGCGCGCCAGCCCAGTATCAGTGGGCACCGGACGGCGGAGGGATTCTGTTTCAAGGGCCGACGGCTCTGGCATGGATGGATTTGAAGACGCAAACTGCACGGACGCTGGTGTCCGGCAAAGCCGCACTCGCTGACCCGAAAATTTCTCCTGATGGGCGGTACGTGAGTTTCGTTCGTGACCACAATTTATGGCTGGTCGGTGTCGCCGATGGGAAAGAGCGAGCCGCAACGAAGGGTGGGAGCGAGGAGATTCGCAAAGGTGAGCTGGACTGGGTCTATCCCGAGGAACTGGATATCAAGACGGCGTACTGGTGGTCGCCGGATTCCTCGGCAATCGCTTATTTGGAAATGGATGAGCGCAAGGTTTCGCAATACCCGTTGGTGGATTTCGCCTCGCCGAGCGGCGAAGCGGAGATGGAACGCTATCCAGTGGCGGGCGGGGCGAATCCGATCGTGCGGGTGCTAGTGGCGCCGGTTGGTGGAGGGGAAGCGCGCGTTATGGACGCCGGAGCGGAGACTGACATTTACATTCCGCGCGTGAACTGGCTGACGGATTCGAAACATGTTGCGATTCAGCGTCTCAATCGCGCGCAGACGATACTTGAACTTTTGTTCGCGGATGTCGCGACGGGCAACACGCGCGTTGCGCTTACGGAAAAAGACCCATCCTGGATTAACGTGAGCGACGATCTCTATTTTCTCAAGGATGGCAAGCGGTTCCTCTGGTCCAGCGAGCGCAGCGGCTACCGCCATCTCTATCTTTACAATCTTGACGGCAAGCGGCTCGGACAAATCAGCAAGGGCGAGTGGGAGGTCACTTCACTCGATGAGGTGGATGAGTCCAAGGGCTGGGTGTATTTTACCGCCGCCGAAAAATCTCCTCTTGAGCGGCATCTGTACCGCGCTGGGCTTGACGGTGCGGGTTTCACACGCGTTACCACGGATGCCGGTGTACACGCAGCGGTTCTCGCGCCCAACGCTGCCGCTTTTTACGATTCCTATTCGAACGCCGCTACGCCGCCGCGCCAGGATCTCTGTCGCGCCGATGGCTCGCGCGTTGCCGCCATCAACGATAACAAAGTGGCGGAGCTGGCCGATTACCATCTTTCGCCCATGGAATTCCTGACCGTGAAATCGCCCGACGGCGTTTCGCTGAATGCCAGCATCATCAAGCCGCCGGACTTCAACCCTCAGAAAAAATATCCGGTACTCGTCTATACCTACGGCGGACCGCATGCCCAGGTCGTCCGCAACGCCTGGGGTGGTGCTACTTTCCTGTGGCACGAGTTGATGGCGCAGAAGGGGTATATCATTTTCTCTATCGACAATCGTGGCTCCGCCGCGCGCGGCCATGTTTTCGAAGCGCCACTGCACCTCCGCCTGGGTGCGCAGGAACTTTCCGATCAGCGCGACGGCGTGCAATACCTCAAGTCGCTTCCTTATGTGGACGGCAATCGTATCGGGATTTGGGGATGGAGCTATGGCGGCTTTATGACGCTGCACGCGATGTTCGAAGCAGGCGATGACTTCAAGGTGGGCTTTGCGGGGGGCCCAGTCACCGATTTCCACTACTACGATTCCATTTACACGGAGCGTTATCTGGGCCTGCCGCAGCAAAACGAGAAAGGTTACGTGGATTCTTCGCCTGTGAAATATGCCGCGCAGCTAAAAGGAAAACTGCTGATTGCTCATGGCACCGGCGACGACAACGTGCACTACGCGAATACGCTCACGCTCATTAACCAGCTCATTGACGCGGGGAAATATGTTGAGGTGATGGCATTTCCCGGACGGGGTCATGGGGTCAGCGATCCGCCGGCGCGGAAGGTGCTAATGCAGCGCGTTACGCAGTATTTTCTCGACAACCTCTAACGCGCGGCCAGAGCGTCCATTTCGCACCGTAGCTTCGCGCTCCACAATTCTTATTGCTATGGGGCGACTACGTCTTTGAATTTGGGCTTCACTTGCACGGCGGAGAGACTAGACGCATCCCACCCGCCACCGAGCGCCTTGATCAGAAGCACGCTGGTCACAAGTTTTTGACCCTTGATGACGGCCATCTCTTGCTCGTTGTTCAGTAGATTCTGTTGCGCGGTCACGACGTCTAGATAACTCACCAGGCCGCCGGCATAACGGCTGGTGGAAATGTCCAGAGTGCGCCGCGCGGCGTCGACGGCCAACTGCTGCGACTGCCTGGCTTGCTCGAGAACCGTCAGACCCGTCACGTCGTCCTGGACTTCGCGGAAGGCGTTCAACACGGTGTCACGATAGCTTGCCACGTTGGCCTCGTAGCCCGCCTGGGCGAATTGCACCTGGGCGCGCCGCTGGCCGCCCGAGAAAATGGTTTGCGCTACGTTCGCGCCCACCGCCCAGAAGGTGCTCTGCACATTGACTAGTTTGGCGATGTCCGCGGCCTGCCAGCCGCCTGTTCCAAAAAGATTCAGCGAAGGATAGTAAGCAGCTTTGGCGATACCGATCTGCGCGTTGGCCACGGCCATTTGGCGCTCGGCTTCGGCGACGTCGGGGCGGCGCTCGAGCAAATCGGAGGGCAGCCCAGCATCGATCGGCGGCGCTTCGGCGTTTAATTCCCTGTTAGCCAAGTGAAATTCCGGAGCAGGCTTTCCAATAAGGACGGCGATGGCGTCTTCAAATTGTTTTCTCTGCTGCAGCAGAAGAATGGCCTGCGTTTGCGTCGTATTCAGCAACGTCTCTTCTTGAGCGACGTCCAGGCCGGAAGCCACGCCGCCCTTATGCCGCGAATCTACAAGTTGCAGACCCCTTTGCAGGGCTTCCACGGTGCGGTTCAAGATTCCGAGTTCGGTGTCGAGCTGGCGCAACGTAAAGTAATCGCCCGCCAGCTCGGCAGTGATTACCAGGCGCACATTTTCCAGATCCGCTGCGCTGGCCTGATACGAGGCTTGCGCAGCCTCGATACTGCGACGGCGCTCGCCGAACAAGTCAACTTCGTACCCCACCGTGAATGGCAAAGTGAAATTGTTTTGCGTTACAGCGGACGTCACGGGAATTGAGCTGCCGGGCGGACGATTTCCGGAGAGGCGCTGGCGCTCCGCTAACGGCGCCGTTGATACAGTGGGGAACAGAGTCGCGACCTGCACTGCGGCGGCGGCGCGGGCCTGTTCCAGGCGCGCAGTGGAAACTTTGATGGTTTGATTGGCGTCGAGAGATTGCTTTTCCAGCGCGCTCAATTCGTCATCGTGGAAAACGCTCCACCATTCGCCTTTGGCCACGGCGTCCTTCGGCGTGCTCTCTCGCCAAGGCTCCGCAACGTCCCATTGTGCGGGCACCGGCGCTGTAGGCCGGTGATAATTCGGACCGACGGTGCAGCCGCTAGCGAAGACACAGGCAGCAAGCCCTAAGAAGGCCGGGAATGGCCTCACGTACTTCATTATTGTTTCTTGGCCCCCGGAATTGCATCGGGACTGGGGCGCGGCTGTTGCGGAGCTGCAGGGGCGGGGGTGATGGGCGGGGGCGCGGCATTGAGCGCCGTCTGTTTGACGCGCACTTCCTGGCCGTCTTCGAGCGAGTCTGCAGGATTCAACACGATCCAGTCGCTCGCATCGATGCCCTGCAAGACTTCAAGGGTAGTACCGTAGTCGCGTCCGATCGTCAGCGGCTTCAAGTGGGCTCTATGGTTTGCATCCACAACGACCGCGCGCAGGCCCTCTGAGCGGAAGAGCAACGCGTTTACCGGGACTTGCAGGCGTGCACCAGCCACTTTTACTCCAAGGTGCACTTGCGCGTACCCGCCGGGGAGAAGAGTCCCAGCGTGATTCGGAACATCCACTTCGGTGAGGAGCGTGCGCGTTCCGGTGTCGATAGACTCCGCGGTTCGTACCACTTTCCCTTCAAACCGCTGGCCGGGGAATTGCGTGAGTTCGAGGAAGGCGCCAAGACCTGGGTGAATCGAAGGCGCGGAGGTCTCCGGAACATTCACATAAACGCGGAGAGGATCGGTCTGAGCTAGAACGAAAAGCTGCTGCGACGAACCACCGTTTCCTGCGTTGATCAACGTTCCGGTATCCACGTTTCGCCGGGTGATCACCCCGCTGAACGGTGCGTAGATGTGTTTGAAGGATTCCAGTTCCTCCAGCCGCCGGACGTTGGCTTCAAAGGATCTTACGATGGCGACTTTAGCTGCCAGATCACCCACGGCGTTATCCACTTCCTGCTTGGAAACGCCGTCCGTTTTGATGAGTTCCTGGTAGCGCGTGGCGGTTATTTTGGACAGATTTGAGTTGGCCTGCGCAGTATTCAGATCGGCGCGCGCCTGCGAAAGTTGCTGATCGACTTCCGGCGTGTCTATGTCCGCGAGCAGTTCTCCCACCTTCACGCGGCTGCCGATGTCGTGATACCACTTTTTCAGATAGCCGCTGGTGCGCGCGTAGATGGGCGATTCGACGTAGGCCTGCATCGTACCGGGGAGTACGAGTTGCTCTTCCGATGATTCCGTCGTGGCATGGATGACAGCAACCGTGGGGATCGCCAGCGTTTCCGTTTCCTTGGCAAGTGCCTGATACTGAACGCGGCGCTGAAACAGAGTTACTGCGCCAAGAACCACCAGCACAAGCACCATGACGAAAAGAATGGTGAAGAACCGGCTACCTTTCTTGTGTGAGTGCTCGTGGTATTCAGGTTCCATCGGTACTCCGCCTTCCATCATTACCCGGTTTCCGCATTCGCTTCCATAACGAAAAAATTCAAGCCGCAGCCGGCGCCGATGCTCCATCCCGCGGGGCTTTCCGTTCGCGGCGCCCGTGAATCAGCGAGAAGACGCAGGGTACGAAAAACAGCGTCGCAAAGGTAGCGAAAATCAGTCCGCCGATCACGGCGCGGCCCAAAGGAGCGTTTTGTTCGCCACCTTCTCCGAGCCCAATAGCCATGGGCACCATGCCAATGATCATGGCCAGCGCCGTCATGAGCACCGGACGGATGCGCACGAAACCGGCTTCGATCGCGGCGTCACGCGCGGGCTTGCCTTCCTCCATCTGCTCGCGGGCAAAGGAGACCATCAGAATGCTGTTGGCCGTGGCCACGCCCATGCACATAATGGCTCCGGTAAGCGAAGGCACGTTGAGGGTGGTACGCGTCAACAGGAGCATCCAGCAGATGCCTGCGAGCGCGCCGGGCAACGCGGTAATAATGATGAACGGATCGAGCCAAGACTGAAAATTCACAACAATCAGAAGATAGGCAAGAATGATGGCGCCGATCAGGCCGAAGCCAAGCCCAGTGAATGAGCTCTTCATGGTCTGGACCTGGCCGCGAACAACGATGTGGCTGCCCCGGGGCAAGTCCTTTTCGATGGCCTGGACGTCCTTCTCCACTTGATCCGCAACACTGCCCAGGTCACGGCCGTCCACCGATGCGTAGACGTTGATCATGGGCTGCGTGGTGTAATGCGAAACTTCCGCGGGGCGCGCGGTGGTACTTGTTTGCACCAGATTTCCGAGAATCTGAGGCGTCGCGCCGGGGTAGCTTCCGCTAATCGGAGTGTTTTGCAACGCCTGGTAGGTATCCACACGATACTGCGGTTCCTGCACGTTGACGTTGTACTCGACGCCATTCTTGGGATCCAGCCAGAACGCCGGGCTGGTCTGGAAACTGGAGCTGAGCGAAACGAGAACGTTTTGGGCGACATCGCGGGACTGCATGCCCACGGATTGTGCGCGAGCCCGGTCGATTTGCATGAAAAGCGTGGGGTTATCGAAGGCCTGTTGAACGTGCACGTCGACGGCTCCGGGGATGTGCCGGAATTGATTGGCGAGTCTTTCTCCGATCAGATAATTCCCGTGCTGATTCATGCCGGTTATTTCTACGTCGACGGGCGCGGGGGTGCCGAAATTCAAAATTTGCGTGACGATGTCGGCGGGCTGAAAGAAAAACTGCACGCCAGGGAAACGCTGCGGAAGCTTCTCCCGCAACTCGTTGATGTACATCCTTGTCGACTTGCCGCGCTCTTCTTTCAATTGCACGAGGATTTCGGCGTCGGAAGTTCCGATGGTGCCGGCGTTGCTGTAGCTCAGGTTGATGCCGCTGTAGGGCAGGCCAATATTATCGAGGACGGTGGTGAGTTCGTGCTCTGGAATCGTTTCCCGGATGAAAGAGTTGACCTGGTCGGCTAGCTTTGCGGTCTCTTCGATACGCAGGCCGGTGCGTGCGCGCATGTGCAAACGGATCTGGCCGGCATCCACACTCGGGAAGAAGTCGCGGCCGAGAACGCCGACAATCAGAACGGAGAGAACACAGAAGCCGAGAAAACATGAGGCGAAAAGCCATGGCGAATGCAGGCTAACCCGCAGCGCCTTTCGGTAACCTTCCCGGAATTTCTCAAAGTTTCGCTCAAAACCCTGTTGATAGCGGCGGAAGAGTCCCATTTTTTCGCCGATGTGCTCTTCAGGGTGATATTCGTCCTCTGAACTCAGAAGATACATGGCCAGGGTCGGAACGATCGTGCGCGACCACATATAGGATGCCAGCATGGCGAAGCTCACGGCTTCCGCAAGCGGAACGAACAGGAATTTCGCCACGCCGGACAAAAAGAACATGGGAATGAAGACAATGCAGATGCAGAGCGTGGAAACGAATGCAGGCACGGCAATCTGTTGAGCGCCGTCGAGGATCGCCTGTACGGTTTCCTTGCCCATGGCCAGGTTGCGATTGATGTTTTCGATTTCGACGGTGGCGTCATCGACGAGGATGCCAACCGCCAGCGCCAGGCCGCCGAGAGTCATGATGTTGATGGTCTGGCCAAGCGCGCTGAGGCACAGGATGCTGACGAGAATGGAAAGTGGAATGGAGATGGCGATGATCAGGGTGCTCTTCCAGTTTCCGAGGAAGAGCAGAATCATTATCGCGGTGAGGCAGGCGGCAATGATAGCTTCGCGGATCACGCCCTGGATAGAGGCACGGACGTAGAGCGATTGGTCAAAGAAAGTAGAAACGTGCATGCCCTCCGGGAGGGAACTCTTGTCGTATTCGAGCATCTGCTTCACGCGGTCGACGATGGAGAGGGTCGAGGCGCTGCCTGTTTTGTAGATGCTCATCAGGACGCCACGCTGGCCGTTGGCGAGAACGATGTTGGTTTGCGGAGAGAAGCCGTCACGAACATGGGCGACATCTTTCATGTAGATGGTCGCCCCATTGACGGTTTTCACTGGCAGGTCGTTGAGTTCCGCAATAGTCTGCGGGCTGCCATTCATCTCCACGGTATATTCGAGAGGGCCCAGTTTCGCGGTGCCTGTGGGCAGGATAAGGTTTTGTGCATTCACGGCGTTGACGATGTCAACAGCGGAGAGTCCTTTGGATTGCAGCGACGTGGAATCAATGTCCACGCTGACGACGCGCTGCTTGCCGCCATAGGGGAAAGGCGTGGCAGCGCCGGGAACCGTAGCGAGCTGCGTGCGGATAAAATTGTTCCCGAAATCAAATAGCTGCTGCTCACTCAGCGTGTCGCTGGTCAAGCCAATCTGAATGACCGGGACTGTCGAAGCCGAGTAGACAATGACCAGGGGCGGCGTGGTTCCTGGAGGAAGAAATCGCAGGAAGGTTTGCGAAATGGCTGCAGTTTGTGCGAGCGCCGTTTGGATATTGGCGCCCGGCTGGAAAAACACTTTGATGACCGCGATGCCGGGAAGAGACTGCGATTCAATGTGCTCGACGTCGTTGACCAGCGTGGTTATGCCTCGCTCGACGTTGGACGTGATGCGTTGTTCCATCTCCTGGGGTTCCAGGCCGGTGTAGGTCCAGATCAGGGAGATGACCGGGATGTCGATATTGGGGAAAATGTCCGTGGGTGTGCGCATCAACACCACCGGCGTCAACAGGATGATGACGAGCGCCATCACGATAAACGTGTACGGTCTCGAAAGCGCTAATCGGACAATCCACATGGAGTCTCAGTTCATTCCTTTGCTTGGGCGGAACGGCCAAGGCCGCACTTGCCTCCGCCAGTGCGCTCCTTGATCCCTAATCCTTCTTAGATTCGCGGCCGTATTTGTTTGGGTACGCGCGCTCTGTAAATGCATGTTATCGCGAAATCCTAGCTTCCGCTCATCCGACCCAGGTCGCGGACTTTGAAGAAGTTGGACGCAATGAGCTCAGATCGGAAGAGCACATAAGTCTTGCGTAGTGTATCGGTTAGAGGCTTCGGCGCAAAATGTTAAGTTCATCTCCCACAAAAATTTGATGCCTGCAGTCGCTAGCCGGGCACAAGGAACCGCCCGTCCAATTTGGACTTCGATTTGGACGTAAGAGGAAGGGGATTGGGAGCGCCAACAACCAACGGAAGCGAACGCTACTTGTGCGTCATGGTGAAGACGCCGTCCCATCCGGATGGAGGCTCGTCGAAGAGGTAGTCTTGGCAGCGCTTCCAGTAGGTGCGCGAGGGGCCGTCATCGGGCCACTTGTCGAGAATGAGCTGGAAGGTTTGCTGCGATTCTTCCCAGCGGCGCTTGCGATAGAGTTCGTGAGCTTGCAGAAAGAGATTGAGGCGCGCGCGCAATTCGTCCGGCGTGCCGTAGACGGAATTTTCTCCGGCGCGGCCGATGAGTTCGTAAATCGTCACTGGTTGGAGCTTCCCTTTTACGCGAATGAGGTCCAGTTCACGAAAGACGAAGCCTTCGTCTTTGGCCGCTGCAAAGGTGGTTTCATTTACCAGAATATGCGTGCCGTAATCCTTGTTGAGGCCTTCGAGGCGCGAGGAAAGATTCACGGTATCGCCGAGAGCGGTGTAGCCGTAGCGCAGGGCGGAGCCCATGTTGCCGACGCTGGCCACGCCGGTATTCAGGCCGATGCCGATGTCGAGACGCGGCTTGCCTTCGGCTTCCCAGGTCTTCTGCATCTCGCGGACGCGCCCCATCATTTTCAGAGCCGTGTGGCAACCTCTTACTGCATGGCCCGGTTCTTCGAAAGGCGCGCCCCAGAAAGCCATCACAGCGTCACCGATATATTTGTCGAGGGTACCCTGGTGTTCGAAAACGAGACCGGTCATATCGGAGAGATACTGATTGAGAAAAAGCGCCAGGTCCTGGGCGTCTAGTTTTTCGGAAATGGTGGTGAAGCCGCGGATGTCACTGAACATCACGGTGATGTCGGTTTTTTTCGGGTCGACCAGGCGCGGGTTGACCAGCAGGCGGCGGATTACTTCCGGGCTGAGATACTGGCCGAAGGCGGTACGCACGCGGCGCTTCTCTTTTTCTTCGAAGAGCGAACGGTATAGGGAAACAAGCAGAACGTTAGTGGACAGAGTTAGAGCAGGAACGAGAAGATTCAGCCACCAGCCATGGAGAAAAGCCCAGAAATTTACCGCGATCATGGGAAGGAGCAGCGAGACGCCAAACCACATCCAGCGAGGTGAAACCAGCGCCATCCATATCCCCAAGGGAATGCCGAAGAAAATGATCAGGAGAACATCCGCGAGAGCTTGCCGGAATCCGTACTTGAGAAATCGTTGGTTCAGGATGTTGTCGATGACATTGGCGTGAATTTCCACTCCCGGGTAGGTGGTCCCGCCGTAGGGTGTTCCGCGAAGATCGCCAATGCCGGTGGCAGTGGCCCCGACCAATACAATCTTTCCTTGAAAAGTATCCGGAGCGAAATTTTTCTGGAGCACATCTACGATGGACTTGTGCGTGAACGTGCCCGCTGGCCCCTGATAGTTGATCATCATCTGGCCACGGCCGTCCGGATGCAAGAGCAGCGCCTGGCCAAATCGAATCTCTACGATTCCCTGGGGCCCGTAGATCAAGTTCATATCCTGGGCCTGCGCTCCCAGGTAAGCGCGCGCGGTCATTAGATCCAACGAGGAGTAAATGTCCCATTCGTCAGGATTCTTTGAACGCCCATAGGGAAGAACCAGCGTCGCCCTACGCACGACGCCATCGGCATCCGGCGGTGCATTGAAGAAACCGGTCCAGGAGAAATCACCGTTGAGTGCGCTGGTCAGTTGATCAAGATTGGCCTCGGCTCCCTGGGGGAGAAGATTGGCATACGCAAAAACCTCCAGCATCTGGGCTTTCTCCTGCTTCTGTGCGTCAGGATGGAGCGGGTGAGCCGGTGGATAAGCGAAAAGTGAGATCTGGCTGGCATAGGCATCGAGAGTGGCAGCTTCCATCCCGCGAAGATCCGCTTCCGTGAAGAGGAAGTAGTTGCCCAGAACGACCGGACCAAACTGATGAATCGAAGCGGCGAATTGCTTGTCCGCGTCCAAAGACGTGGCGAGCCGCTGCACTTCGGATAAGAGTTTTGCGTCGACATTCTCGCCGTGTTTCTTGCGAGCTTCGAGTTCGGCAGAGAGGGCGCGAATAGGGACGGCAGATTCATCTGGCTTGCTAAAGGTGATGTCAAAACCGGCGACCTTGGCGCCGCTGTCGTGCAGGACGTCCAGCATCCTGGCGAAGTTTGCGCGGGAGAAGGGCCAGCGCCCAAGGACTTCCTGGGCGCGCTGATCGATATCAATGACCACAATCTGAGGATCGGGATGCGAATAGCTCTGCGGCCGATAGCGGAAACGCGTGTCCAACGTGGCAAGTTCGAGCCTTTGGACAAATTCGAAAATAGGCGTCGGCCGCTCGCCAACGAAGGTAAGAAGGTAGAGAAGGAGTGCGAAGAAAGTAATGGAGAGACTGAGCAGAAAGGATACCCGGTGCTGCCACCAGGTCTGCAGGAGTTCGTAGAGGCCGAAGGCGCCCCGCCGCTGCCAGAAACCCTCTGACGGAGCTGCCATTGCTTGCCGGGCGCTACTCGCGGAAAATGAAATTCAAGCGGACGCCGGAAACTTCGATGAGATCTCCGTCGCTGAGCCGCACGGGGCCTTGAATCGGCGCGCCATTTACGTGTGGTACTTGGTCGCCGGGCCCGAGGTAATAGCCGTCATCACGCTGATTGATTTGCGCGGCCATCGCGGGTTTGAACCAGCCCTTCAAGCGAACCGTGGCCATGCCGGATTTGCCGATGACGGTGAGCTTGTTGGTAAGAACGTATTCCTTCTGATCGGTTCTGCCGTTCAACACGACGAGAGTGGGAACCTTCATGCGCGTGGATGCGAACTGCATGGATTCGCCCATGGCGGCGGCCTGCTGAAGCATCTGGCGGCGTTCTTTCGTATCCAGCACCATGGTTTCGTTGATGCGTGGAGCGACGGTCTTGCGAGCATTGTCCCAGGGGATGGGGGCATCGCCGCTGGTATCAACCTTGATGTGATGCTTGCCGATGTGAATTTTGTCGCCGTCATGCAGAGTAGCGCGCTCGATGCGGAGATCATTCACAAACGTTCCGTTGAGACTGTCGAGGTCCTCGATGACCAGGCGGCCGGCCTCAAAATAGATCTTCGCGTGATGATTGGAGACCGCAAGGTTATCGACGGGCAAATCATTGTCCGGCGAGCGGCCAATGGTAACCGGCCGGCTGCCCACGGGCAGCTCCTTCACAATTTTGTCTTCAAACATGAGGCTGAGTTTGGGCATCTTACTTTCCTCCGGCGGAACCGTTTCCGCTTTCGTCTCTTCGCGCCCCACGGCGCAGCCAGGAAAACCACCCCTTGGAATCTGTTTCCAGGCGCACGACAACGACGGTGATGTTGTCCGCGCCACCGCGCTCATTTGCCAGCTTGATAAGTTTCTCGGCCGCCATCGTCGGATCCGTCTCCGCTTGCAGCGTGCCCGCGATCTCGGGCTCCGTCACCATGCGGGTTAAACCGTCGGAACAGAGCAGCAGAACATCGCGAGCGATCAGCTGTTGTTCCTCGGCGTCGACTTCAATCTCCGGCTGCGCACCGAGCGCGCGCAGCAGTACGCTCTGCATTTCGCTCTCTTCGGCTTCGGCGGCAGTCAAGATGCCGCGGCGCACTTGTTCCGCAACAAGCGAATGATCCTGCGTGAGTTGCAGCAAGTTGCCGGCGCGCAGGAGATACGCACGGCTATCGCCAACATGAGCGATGCTCAGCTTCATGCCGTCGATCCATGCCGCTGTCAGCGTTGCGCCCATGCCGTGCTGTTCGGGATGGTCTTCGGCGGATTTGAAAATATTTTTGTTGGCCAGGTGGACGGCGCTTACAAGGCGCTTGGTCTTGAGGTTCCAATTTGGTTGCGTCTGGCCAAAAAACGGGGCTGCGGGATTTTTCTCTGTCTCGAGACAATGTTTTACGAGGGTCTCCACGGCCATGGCGCTCGCGATTTCTCCGTGAGCTTCGCCACCCATGCCGTCCGATAGCACGTAGAGGTTCAGCGGCGTGACGATGCGATAGCAATCTTCATTGTTCGTGCGCACGCGACCCACGTCGCTTACGCCGCCGCTTGCAATTCGCACACTAACTCCTGTTGCTGCCGTCAGACTACACCCCGCCCACACCTGTACCGGGCAATCCTGTTCCAAAGTACCAGAGCCAGAACGGCGGGGAAAGGCTTTGAACCCTACTGATTACTCGCTGTTTCGCCACATCCGGGTCGCCGGCAGAGCATCCTGTTTGATTTGTGGATGTTACCTTCCGTGCGGTGTTGCATGCCGGGCGTGCCACTGTGGCACGCTTCCGTTATACTTCCTTTCTGCCCGGAGCCCCGCCTCTGCGGCTCCTTGCCCTTCCACTATGGCCGAACTCAAGCTATCGCCGAGCAAACGCGCACCGCGCGCTCGCGGCACAGCAATGAGCGGCACCAAAGCCACTCGGGAGCTCGAAGAGTTGAACCGCATTGGAATTGCCTTATCCGAGACCAGGGATGTCGGACAGCTCCTGGAACTAATTCTTAGAAAAGCTAGGGAAATCACCGGGGCGGATGCCGGATCGCTCTATCTGGTAGAGCGGGACGCTGTGCCCGCAGGTGCCGGATGGCGAGCGCCGCAACTGCGCTTCAAGCTCATCCAAAACGACAGCCTGCAATTTCCGTTCAGCGAGCACACGCTTCCACTGACGGAAGAATCCATCGCCGGGTATTGCGCGTCGCACGGAGAAGTCGTCGAGATTGCCGATGCGTACCGGATTCCGAAGCATCGGCCATTTCATTTCAATTCGTCATTCGACCAGGAAACGGGATATCACACGCGCTCGCTGCTGGCGTTGCCGATGAAGAACGGCAAGGGAGAAGTTTTGGGCGTGCTGCAGTTGATCAACTGCAAACGCATTCCCAAGATGCGGCTGACCGGGGCAGCCAGCGTGCGCCGCCTGGTCCATCCGTTTCCTGAGCGTGCTGTCCGGCTGGGACTCTCTTTAGCCTCGCAGGCCGCGGTGGCCTACGAAAACTCACGTTTGTATCAAGACATCGAGAACCTTTTTGATGGGTTCGTCAACGCGGCGGTGAAAGCCATCGAGCAGCGCGATCCCACGACCTCCGGCCATTCGCACCGGGTTTGTGAAATGACGGTAGCGCTGGCGGAGGCGATCGATCACGAACCGCGCGGCCCTTACGGCGATTTGCGCTTCTCCAGGGAACAGATGAAGGAACTCCGCTATGCCGCGCTGCTGCACGATTTCGGCAAGGTCGGCGTACGAGAAGAAGTTTTGGTCAAGGCAAAAAAACTTTACCCGTTGCAGTTCGTGCGCGTTCTGGACCGTTTTGATTACATTCGCCGCGACATCGAAGCACGCGTCGCGCAGCAGAAAGTTGAGGCGCTCCTTTCCCTTTCACGCAAGGAAGCGGAGAAGCGCTTGCGTGTATTTGACGAAGAAGCGCGCCGCCTGCTGGGCGAACTCGATCGCTATGCCGAGTTCGTCGCGCGGGCCAACGAGCCCACGCTGCTTCCCTCGAGTGATTTCGATCTGCTGAGCGAGATTGCGCAGAAGAACTATCGTGATCCGCGTGGAACGGAGAGGCCCTACCTTTCGTCCGAGGAAGTGCGTTTGCTCTCGATTCCTCGCGGCAGCCTGGATGCCGATGAGCGGCGGCAGATCGAATCGCACGTGGTCCACAGTTTCAATTTTCTCTCGCAAATTCCCTGGACGATGGAATTCCGCGGCATTCCGGAGATTGCGCGCGCCCACCATGAAAAACTGAACGGCAAGGGTTATCCCTTCGGCCTGAATTCGGACCAGATCCCCATTCAGGCCAAGATGATGACCATCTGCGATATCTACGACGCGCTCTCGGCCTCGGACCGGCCCTACAAACGGGCTATCCCGACGGATCGGGCCCTCGACATCTTGAAAATCTGCGTTCGGGACGATGAGATCGACCCCGAGCTCTTTCGTGTTTTCCTGGATGCGCAAGTTTACCGGTTGGCCGGGAAGTCGTCGTAGCCTCCACCTCGCGTTACTGATTGGTTTTATTCCCGCATGCGAAAAAATAGCGGAGTGCGCGTGACTTAAACTGGATAGAGGCCGAATCGTTGTGCTGACCTACTTCTTGGGACCGATTCTGGCGCTGTTTCCGAAACGGTGGCGCAAATCGCTTTTCTCCGGCTTGGCCGTAGCGTGGCGTCCGGCAACGGTCATCAGCGGCTTTGCGGAGTGCGTGGCCGCGCTCATCGCGCTGATGCAGTGGTATTCCTATTACATGACCCTGCTTGTAAGTAATGGCGTGGACTCGGCGCTGACGGGGAAATTGCCCACTGGGGTGACGGACCACGAGATCGGTTTCACCGCGCTGGTAATCTGGGCCACACATCCGCTGACATGGTTGATTGCCTACGCCGGAATCGAAGGAACGGTGCGGCTGGTGAACGCCGCGTTTTCAGAGAATAATCTGGGGATTCTGCCGCTCTTCCTGCTGGATAAAGTGTTCGCGATAATGACGGGCGGTGGCCGGAGAGAAGCCGCGGCGGCAATGGGCGGCGCGCAGGAAAATGTGTCCTCGTACTTCGGAGCCGTGGGGGAAAAATTACTCGTTGCGGGGCTCCCGCAGGTCCCGGATGAAATCCGTCCCATTCGAAACGAGACGGATGAAATCATGGAGATTCGCGCGTGCCGCAGGAAAGAGGACTGGATTCCGCCGCGCGTGGTGCGCTATCAGAACGAGTTCTACCGGCTGGAAGAGTCTTCGCGAACTGGTGCACCGCGGCCTTTTCTTTACAGATTGCGGCGGCTGCCGGCCGGAGTCATGGGCCGAAGCGTGCTGCAGTATTCGCCGGAAGCTCCGGTGCTCAGCCGAAAGTCATAGGGCGCGTAATTTCCGCGCCGCGTTCGAGCGTCGCTTTCATCGATACGCGGTTCTCAACTACAATTCCACGCATGCCCTTGCAAGGCTTCATTCGAATGAGCGTGTTGGTCGTGGTCCTTTGCGCGGTGGAACAGTTTTTTTTGGTGCCTGCGCCCGCGCAACAGGCGCCACCAGCTTCCGGCGCACGGATCCTTTTGCTTCCGCGGCGCATTGTTTCGGGCGAGCGCGCAACGCTCGCCGTGTTGGATGTTAATGGCCGGCTGACGCCGGGGGTCACTGTCAGTTTTTCGAACGGTGACAAACTCACGACCAACGCGACGGGCCGCGCTCTCTTCGTCGCGCCATTGAACCTGGGCGTTGCATTTGCTTCTATCCAGGGGCGACCGGACAAGGTTTCGACTGCCATCATCGCGCCCGATGATGCGGCGGCCACTGCGATCGAGATAGCTTCCGCGCCGCGCTTTGCTTCCTTGACGGATCGCTTCGAACTTCTGGGACGGGGCTTATGCGGTGATGCCGACGCCAATCGTGTGATCGTTGGTGGAGAGCCAGCCATTGTGCTCGCCTCTTCGCCTGTCTCCCTGGTGGTCCTGCCTCCAATGGATCGGGAACCCGGGCCCGCGAACGTGGAGATTTCCTGTGCCAAGCGCCAGGCGGCTCCCCTGACCATCACGCTCGTCTCGCTTGAAATGGAAGCCGATTCGTCGCCGCTGAAATCTGGCGAGCATCGCTCGCTTACAGTACGTGTTCGCGGGACGACGGCGAAAATCACGCTCGAGGCGCGCAACCTCGCGCCGGAGATTGCGGCGCTGTCCGGTGGTAATCCCGTACGGCTCTCCAGCAGTGGCGGAGCGGAAAACTTCGTCCGATTCGAATTGATTGGGCGGAAGAACGGTAGCTTTATGATTTCCATACGGCTCGTTCCGTCTCTCGGGCGGCCTCAATAAGGGGCTGCGCCGAAAGTAATGAGAAATTAGAGGGACAGCGTTTCTGCAGCCTTCGTGACGGTGGGAAAGATCAGGCGCTCTTCTTGATGCTGGTCTCGGCGATCAGCGCCAGCGAACCTTGTGCATTTTCCAGAGCCACGGTTTCCGCGCCGCCACCGAGCATGCCTTCCAAAGTGGTCTGCGCCTTTTCGAACAGTTTGTCGGATTCGCTGTAAGTCTGTTGCGCATTTTTCAGGTGCGTACCCAGAACACCAAACTTATCCGCGAACTTCTCCATCTGTTTGTCCATGCCGGAAAGACTCGCCAGCAGTCGTTTGGCATTCTCCTCCATCTGCATGCCCCGCAGTCCCATGGATATCACGCACAAGTGCGCATAAAGCGTGTTCGGCGAAACGGCGATCACTTTCCCGTCGCGGCAATAGGCATCCAGCGGTTGCCCCTTGTTGTCCTGGGTCGAAAGGAGCTCGTAGTAGACGCTCTCCGAGGGAACAAACATCAAGGCGACATCGAGCGTTCCTTCGTCCGGCACGATGTATTTCCTGGAAATGGCGTCCGCGTGGCCCTTCACCGCGACGATAAAAGCTCGCCGCGCGTCGTCCCCTTCAGCCGCGATTCTGCGGTAAGCGTCGAGCGGGAATTTTGAATCGATAGCCATTAATTTTTTGTCACGCAGTTTGATGACGGCATCGGCAGCTTCACCACTCGAGAATCGGTACTGCATTTCGTACTGATTTCTGGGTAGGGAATCCTCGAGCAGGCGTTCCAGGGTGACCTCACCCAGAGATCCGCGGGATTTGGCCCCGCCCAGGATTCCTTCGAGGGTGCGCGCCGTGTCGGACATTTGCTGCCCGGCGAGCTGCACAGCTCCCAGCTGCTGCTGGATTTGGCTGATCTGATCACGGGTGTTCTTTAATTCGCTGGCCATCTTCGTCTGCGCATCCGAAGTAATCTGTCCCGTAACTTGCGCGGAATTCTTGATGCCTTCTTGTAAAGCAGACGTCACGCTCTCCAGGCGCTGCGAGACACTATCGCCGATGGCCTTGAACTGCCCGCTGTTCTGGGCCTGCGAATTCGCCATCGTTTGCAGGTCGCGGCGCAGTTCATTCAACTGTGACTCGAGCGCCCCCGCCTTCCGGCGCTCTTGTGAACTCTGCAGAACGAGCCAGAGCACCAGTATGGCCACGAGGAGCATCGCACCGATTAAGACTGCATTCATTCGTTCTCCAATAACCGCACCGCAATCCGTATTCTTACTTTACTCGCAATACTACGGTTCTGAAAACTGTCCCAAAAAAGAAGCAGGCCCCCGCACAAGTCGGGGGCCTACTTCACTTCGATCTCTCTCCGCGGCCGGCTCTAGCCTTCCGTTACCAGCTGATCTTCAACGCAAACTGGAACTGCCGCGCGTCATACGCCGCTGTGTGCTGCCCTGCACTGCAAGTGGCGCCAGAGGTCGGGTCGCAGAGCTGATTGACCGCAGCGATATTCGTATGGTTTGTGAGGTTAAAGGCGTCGGCGATGATGTCGAGCTGCAGGCGCTCCCCAAGCGGAACGCGCTTGGCAACGCGCATGTCCCAATCGAAGAAGGCCGGCATGGTAAAGCGGTTCCGGCCGAGATTGCCATCACATCCAAGAGGGGGCGTGATGCCGCCCGGCACGGTGAAGGGAATTCCCGCGTTGGTCAAGCACACATTCGCGGTCGAAAAAACCACTCCCGGAACGAACGGTGAAGTCGTGCCTGCCGCGCCATTTGCCGCAAGGGAGGGCCGTTCCTGCGAGGCGCCGAGGTCCAGCCGCAGATCCGTCCCGGTAATGACGTTGAAAGGACGGCCGGAAGACAACTCGATGATTGGCGCAAGCGTGAAGTTTCCAAAAAAGTGTTTGAAGAATCCATCGCCGCTCTTGCCAGCGGGCGATTGGTACACCCCACTGGTCACCCAGCGGTGGCGCTGGTCGTTCACGGAGTTGGACATCTCGAGGTTCGGGAAGCGGCTGTCCTGAGGCTCAAGTGGGGATTGCAGGTCCGAAGAGTCATCCATCGAGTGCGACCACGTATAGCTCGAAAGCATTTCAAAGCCTTTCGAGAAGCGTTTCGTAACATTGATGGTCAGGGCGTTGTAATAGGAATTCCCGGTCGACGTTTGAGCATCCACGCTGTTGAATGGCACGGGCACTCCATGGCCGCCGGGGAAGCCCACAGCCGACGCCAGCTGCGCAAGCAATGGATAAGCGGCCAAGCCGACGAACGAGGGGTTCGGACCCGATGGCCGGAAGAAATTGAAGGCTGCGGCTGTTCCGATCACGCCGACGGGTGAGCCGGTGCAATTGGGCCCGGTGAATCCCTGCGCCGCAAAGGGTAATTGCGGCTGCACCAGAATAATGCTTCCGCCACCGGATGTGTTCAGTCCCACGCTACCCACCGGACAGCTCCCGACCATGGGTCCGTATCCCGTCGTTGGCAGCGCGACTTGCAGAGGATTGGCAAAATTAAATCCCGCCGCGTCGGCCTTAGCCAGGTTGTTTGTGAGTAGTACGGGGTCCGTCGAGTTGATGTCGATCGGACGGTTCAAGTGCAATCCGCGTGTCCATTGATATCCCGCGCTGATTTTCCAGGATCCGGCGATCTCGTGTTCGATCGTCAGATTGGCCTGCTGCGCATAGCCGTACACGAAATTGCTGGTAACGGGCAAAGTAAAGGGCAGAATGGGGAGCGGGAATGTTGTGGCGGGAGTTTGGCCGAGATAGTTTTGGTTCGCGAAAATAGATGTTGGCGCGAACGGATTGAAACGCTGCTGCTGCGGTTCATAAAACATGCTCGGCAGCGCGTTCAACGCCCCTTGGAAGATGGAGCTGCCGTTCAGGTTCGTCGGGGTATCGAGCTGGGAACCGCAGAGCGCAGTGACCAGTCCACAGGCCGAAGCCGTCCCACCCGAAGAGATCAACTGCACCGAGCGCCCGCCGTCTGCTGTCGCGGAGTCAAAGGCTACCGCGAGCAGAGGATGGTCGTAGAAGATTCCGTAACCGGCGCGAATTACAGTCTTTCCATTGCCCTTGGGATCCCAGGCGAGTCCGAAGCGTGGCGCGACGTTGTTGTAGTCTCGCGGGATGCCTTCCACCACTCCGAGAGCTTTCTCAGCTGCGGCGTTCACCGCTGTTGCCGGTGCAAACAGCGGACTGACCTCGACGTCGTAGCGCACGCCATAGTTCACTGTCAGCTTGCGGGTAACGTGCCAGCTATCCTGGAAGAAGAACGCGAAAGGCAGATTGTCAAAGGGATTGTTCGAAGTCCCGATGCCCTGTATGTACGTCTGGGGAATCCCCAAGCCATACGCCTGGAGCGCTGTAGCTCCCGGGAGGGCCGCGCCGGTTACAGGGTTTACATACTGAGAGCTAAAGGCGGTAGCGGAAATGCCTCCAAAGTTGACGACGCCACCGAAGTCCAGCTGGAAAATCTGCTGCTGCTTTGACCGCAGTTGGATCACGTTGGCATCCGCGCCTGTCTTGAAAGTGTGTTTTCCGCGGACGATGCTTATTTGGTCGGTAAATTCAAAGCGGCGTTCGATGCGGTCCACAGGAGAGTAAGGTTCACGGCCAAAATAGGCGTAGCCGGGAATGTTCACACCGATATCGGAACCGCCGGGCAGATCGGAGAAGCCAAAATGCAAGCCCCGGCGGGCGATCTGCATGCGAAATTCGTTGAAGGTCTTGTCATTGATAACCGTGTCATGCTGGAAGGTGAAGCTTAGATCGCGGGTCTGGTTCAAGCCCGTACGCGAGCCTGCGTTCTCTCCGAAAACCTGGTTCTGCGCGGTGGATTCAATGCCAGTAACGAGCGAAGGAGAAACGCCGACGCGGAGAAAAGAGTTGTTGCGGCTATTCCAGATATGGTCAAGGCGGCCGGACCACAAACTCGTTTTTTCCATTACCGGGAAGTTGCCGCGCAGGGCATTCAGTCCTACGTAAGAACCCGGCAAAGTCGCAACTCCATAAGAGAATTGAGCTCCTGGTCCAGCAGGTATGGATGAGCAGGTAACCGTCCCGACCACGGCGCCCACTGGACAAGTGACGGGAACTGGAAACTGCGGACCGGGACCAGGGTTTACCAGACCGCTGGTTAAGGCTGGGGCAACCAGTCCAAAGTCTACTTTATTCAGAGCAACGTTGGAGGCTGAGCCCATAAATGCAGCATAGCTTTGCGCCAAAGCCTGCAGTTGCGCAGCTTCCACAGGATTTCCGGCTCCAGCAGCCTCAGCAAGGAGCGTATTCACCGCGGTCGCCTGATCGGAGGTCAGTGGCAGCCCGTTCAGCGGGCAGCCGGTGCCGCAATTCAAGGGAGCGATTCCAAAATTGTTGATCCCGATGCTGGAGAAACCGCTTTCCTCTCTCTGCGTGTACTCGTAAGCGAAAAAGAAGAAGGTCTTATCCTTCCGGATGGGGACTCCAAAGGTGAGGCCTGTTTGCACGCGGGTGTAGGCCTGCTTGACCGGGTCGAGATTGCCGGTGACGGGGTCGACCTGTCCGGAAAACGGGTTGCGTGCCTGGAAGGCGCTGTTGCGAAGGAAGCCAAACGCGTCGCCATGAAATTGGTTGGTACCGCTCTTTGTGACGATGTTGATGACCCCGCCGGAAGCGCGCCCGTACTCCGCGTTGTAATTGCTTAGAATCATCTGGAATTCCTGCACCCCTTCCTGAGAGAGGGTGGAGCGAATCCCGTTGATGGAGTTGTCTACCGCGTCGGCGCCGTCGACACTGACCATGGTTCCGCGAGCACGCGCGCCGCCAATGTTCAGACCACTGTTCGGCGCGGGCCCGATGGTGGGAGAAACGTCACGGGTGGTCTGCGAGTTGGTCAGCGTAAAGTTGATATAATTTCGGCCGTTGATCGGCAGGTTTTCTATGCGGCGCTGTCCAATCGTTTGGGAAACGTCGCTCTTGGTCGTTTCGACGTTGGAGGTCTCGGTTGAGACGGTTACGGACTGTTGCAAGCCTTTGAGTTCGAGGCGGGCATCTATCGTGGCTCTCTCACCGACTGTCAGCTCCACAGATGGATTCTCGTAAGCCGCAAAATTGGCGCCACCGTCCACGCTCATTTTGTAATGGCCTGGCGGCAACCCGACCAGGATATAGGCACCGGTATCCTCCGAGACCGCGGTACGTTCCGCGCCAGTGCTCGTATTGGTCAGCGTGATCTTTGCGCCTTTCACCCCCAGTCCTTGGGCGTCGAGGACCGTTCCTGCGAGTGTCGCGGTGTTTACCTGCGCCGAGGTGACTGCGGCGCAGACGAGCATCAGCAAGATCAGCATGGCCACTGCGCCCAGCAACCGCAATTCATTGCTTCGATGAGCTGAACGCAATATGGACGGCACACACTCATTTTCTTTGCGCTGCATGACTCCTCCTAGTTTGGTTCCGGCGATTCTTCCGCTACCCCTAGCGGTGGCGGGGTGACCCGCCGCTTCTCAACCTGCGCAATGGAATACTCGCGTTTTACTGTATGGAAGCGCCGCATTCAACTAAAAACTTCCAGGGTATTCTCCACCACGAAACACGACCCGACGGAACGCCCTCGTTTTTCACAACGCGAATCGGTAAATCAGCCAACGGGGACGCCGGACCAACGCAGGATTGCCCAGGAGAGGAGATCTGGCAAGAGACAAGGTGCGAAACGCGGGCCAAGAACCGGAATGTCGCCACTTGTCGCCATCGGATTCGTCCCAATTCGTTCAGGATTTTGAACGAGGTACGGTTTAACGCAAGCCGGCCGGAGGCTGCTCGATTGCTATGTTTTTCGGGGGTCGCAGGAAAGGCAAGTCGAGTCTGAGGCTTTCCGGAGACGTGCGGGGTTAGAACTACAGATGCAAGTTGCGCTGGACGAGCTTGCGGAGCTTTTCGCGGTCTTCGTCGCGCATGTGCACAAATTCCACTCCGGTGCCGTCCGGGCCGATATTGCGGACGACTGCCGTAAAATTGATCTTGCGCAGGCCGGATCGAACTTCCAGTTTGATGGAATCTCCCACGCTTAGTTTGCGGGGCGATTCCAAATACGCGCCGCCGAGGCTGATGGTTTTCACGCGTGCCAGGCCTGCTTGCGATCCTTCAATGTGTGCGCGAAGCGGTGATTCCAACGGGACACGGACGTACCGGCGGGGAATCACGTAACTGGCGCTGGCTTGCGCCGCGGATTCGTAGGCGGCACGCACGCGCGCGGATGTTGGGCGGTTTTCGATCATCGCCAGGGCGTCTTCCGCAGCCGCGCGCAAGCCCGAAGGTTCCGCATAGGTCAGCCCTTCGCGAGTCTCCGCCAATCCTCTAAGAACCTCCGCGGCTTCGGAAGCTCGCATGCGTCCAAGAGCTTCAATGGCTTTGATGCGCACAAATTGGTCGCGCAAGATCTCGTGTTCGCCGGCAGCAATCTCCATAAGCTGCGCCACCGCAGTGGTTTCCTGTGCCAGCCCAATCTGGTCAATCATCATGGGCACAACCAGGGGATGAGCATCCGCGAGGATGGCAGAAAAGACGAAGGCGGCACTTTGCGCCGAAGCGGAATTGGCCGGGCGTGTCAGTTCGCTTACCGCCAGATCTTGCAGGTTCCATTCCCAGCTGGCCATGGCGCGAGCCAGGCCGCGCAAGAGGCGCTCGGGGTCCGCCGCGGCGAGAAGCTTGATGGCCGCCGTCACGCGCTGGCGGCGGGCCTCATAGAGACGGGTCTCGAGGAGATTCAGGACCGGCACACCAATCGTGCGCAGCAGCCGAGCCATTGCGGGCACCATCTCCGCGCCACGTGGATCGGTGAGCAGCAGCGTCAGGCGATCGAGCAATCGTTCAGGGTCGCGCTGCAACAGCCGGGGCAGCACGGGTTCCAGCGCGCGGTTCGCCAGTGCGGCGTCCACCAGAAGAAGCCAGCGATCCTGCGCCACAAGGCGGTTCGCTAATGCCGTCACGTGGTCGTGCTCTTTGTCACGCGGTGCGCGTTCCAAATTTGTGAGTATGGTCTCGAATCCCGCATAGTCGGCGCGGTTCACGGCGATTCGGCCGAGCGATTCCACAAAAGCGGCCAGTAACCCTGCGGTTTCCGGCACCGTTTCTTTATCCAGGGCTTTCATTGCCCCGCGGCTCAAATCTTCGGGTACTTGATTCGGCCACAAAGATTCGATAATCGAGGTAAGTTCGTTGAGTCCGGCTGCCACGGCGCGTCTTGCCGAGGCGTCTTCGTGTTCCAGGCGTCGCGCATAATTCAGTACGATGTTGCGCGCTTCACGCCGCGGAGCATCCGCGCCTGCATCCGCAAGTTGGCCGAGAGTTTGCCGCAGCGCCGGGACAGGAATGCACCAGACATCCGCGCCACGCAGCACCGCCGACTTTTCACGCGCGGGCAGCTCCATCCAGAACCGATCGATCAGCTTTTCACGATGCGTATCCGCGGCCCAGGTGACCGCCAGGGATGAGAGATGCTGAGAAGAATGCGGGCCGGAATAAGCGCCGGAGCCGACGATCACATCGCCCAGGCGATGGAACATCGGCCGGACTGATGTGGGAGTGAGGGCACCGCTGGAAAACTCCGCATTCAGAAACTCAAAAACAATATTTTCAGAAAGGCGTAAGAGGTAGGGTTGTGGGCGCTCACCCTCGCGGGGGCCGTACTGGGAGACGGAGCTAAGCATCATGCAAACGCTGTCGCGGCTGGCCTCCTCCATAGCGCCGTGGATGGCGCGTGCTGCTTCTTCTGGCGAGAGACCACGCTCACTCTCGAGTGGCGGAGTCAGCCGCGCCAACAGCCGCAGGCTGGCCACCAGATCGTCGAAATCCGGGACATGAATCGGGGTGTCGGATTTCTCGCGCGGCGAATGCCCGCCATAGGCCACCAGGGCGGCGGTGAGGCTCGCCAGCACGGTGTCCACCTTGCGTTCCGTTTGAGTATTTACGGAAATGCCTTCCACGCGATGCTCCAGAAGTCGTGCCGGCCACCAGGCATCCTGTAAGTCCTTCGCCGGCTCTTCCGATCTTAGCAGTGATGCCTTCGCGAGTCTTGCAAACGTGTCGAGTTCGCCCACATGAAATTTTTTCGAGAAGAGCAGTGTCCCAATCCCCGCGTGCTGCAGATCGCGCGCAAGCGCCTGCATTTCGCCTCGTGCGTCCGGCAGGTGCGAGTCGCTAAGCCTTGGCACGACAAGGCCACCGCGTTCGACTCGAATCTCCAGCCCGCCGAGAATGTCCGCCGTGTTCCGGAGCGAATCATACGCGCCGTCCAAGCTGTCCAGCCTGCGCGGATGGTTTTTTTCGTAAAGCCGTTCCGAGCGCAGCAGCAGGTGCAGGCTTCGCATTGCGCGATGAACTTCGTTGAGCTTTGGGTCGATCCCGACCGGTTTGGTTCTAGGAGCTAACTTCCCCGGTAAGGCCTGAACGGAATGCGGGACCGTATCCGCGGCCGGCTTTGACGACGCCTCGTGTGGATCATGCTGAGTCGGTAGTGTGGCCCGAAATACCAACGAGATCTCCGCTTGCTGCTTCACTCTGACTTTGCCGACGCGCCTGGCTGCGGGCGAGGGAGACTGCCGGGTCAACCCAAGGAGAACCTTCCAGGGCAGGTGGTCCCTGATGAGAGAGAAAGCACGCCTCCGGCCTGCACGGATGCGCACTAAGTCTTTTATATTCAGCGGATCTTGCAGCAAGTCCTAGGACTAGTGGAGGCAGTATGTAACAAATTGTTACGTTTCGAGTAGGGGTTCAGCCGACTTCAGACAGCATCTGAGAAGGCTCAATCGCCCTCCATTTCAGTCTTTTTGGTGTTACTTCAGTCGCATCGGCTCATCAATTGTGACCGTGCCGCCCTCGCTGACCTGTACCGTCCGCTTCGACGGCTGGTATCCGTTAAGACGGAGCGTAATGTTATGCATGCCCGCGGGCACCTGAATGCGCGCGGGCGTGAATTGTCCCGTGGATGTCCCGTCAATAATGATCTCCGCGCCCTTAGGGTTCGTGTTGACCTGTGCCCAAGCGACGTGGCTCGCCGACTTTTCATTCAGCGTCGCATCGAGCTGCGTCTGAATGTTGTCTTTCACTTGAATGTTGCCAGCGTAAGCGTCATATCCCGGCAGCCGTAAGACAAGATTGTACTGCCCCGGAGCGAGGGGAAGCGTCACAGGCGTCTGACCGGACTGCTTGGCACCATTGATGAACACGTCGGCTCCTGGCGGCTTGCTGCTGATGAAAATGCCCTTGGAGAGCGACTCGAGCTTGATCTTCTGGTCCTGGACATCGCCCTGCTTCACCTGAAGCGCGGTCTGGACTGGCTGGTATCCTTCTTTTTGTACTTCCAGGCTGTATTGCGCCGGAGAAAGATTATTGAAGCTGCACGGCGTCTCGCACTTGTTCAGCACGTGGCCCGCTGGGCCGCGCAGGACTGCGTTGGCGCCAATCACATCGGTCACCACGTGAATCGCGCCTCGTCCCGACTCAGGCACGGGGTGGCCGCCATCGAGGGGGTTGCCCGCAGCGGCTACCGGCGAGTCATCATATTCGATGTGATCGATCACGCGAACGTCCGAGGGAGCGTTGCGCAGAAATCCCAGCAGGGCACCGTGCTCCGCGGGCCGCAGCTTGCCCGCCACCGTCAGAGTATTTCCGAAGGCTTGTACTTTCGCGCGTCCGGTCAAGCCTCTTTCGATGATGGCTTGCTCGATGCGCCCTTTGTATTCCGCGGCTTTCGGGCTGATAGTAGACTCCGGTTTCTTAACCGCGGCTTTTTCCGGCTTTGGTTCCACCGGTTTTACCTCTTCGCTGGGAGCGGCTGTTGACTCATTCGGCTGGGCGGAAGCCTCAGTTCCCCCTGAAGTGGGAGCCTGATTTTCTGTTGGCGGGTTCGACGCCGTTGTTGCCGTGGGAGCCGGGCTTGCGCCCTTCGCTTGCGCCGCGTGCAATTCGCGAGCTGCTTCGAATACCGGCCTGATTTTGATCGCGCCATATGCGATGACGCCAAGGAGAAGAAACGCGGCGAGAATCGTGCCAAGCACGCTCTTTTTCTTCGGTGGTTCCGGGACTGGCGCGATGGCGGCTGTTCGCCGCACAACCGGCGTCTGTCCGGGGCTCGTGGCACGCGAGCTCAGCGATCGCGTAGTGGCTGCGACGGCTTGCTCCTCGTTTCCGATCCCGCGCCCGCCGGCATTTCCGGAAATAATCGTCGCTGCCGGCGATCCACTGCCGACGACCATTGTCGACTGCGGATTCCCGCCTCCCGAGATCGCGCGATAATTCTTCAACTCTTCAAGCATTTCGCGGCAGTTCTGGTATCTCTGGTCGGGATCCTTTTCCAGCGCCCTCATCACCACCGCACTGATGCCAGGGTGGATCGAAGGATCAATCTGCCTCGGTGGGACCGGCTCTTCGTTCACAATCTTGTAAATGACCGTGGTGATGTTTTGCCCGGGGAACGGCTTTTCGCCCGTCACCATTTCGTACAGCATCACACCGAGTGAGAAAATGTCGCTGCGGCCATCGACCGCGCGCCCCTTCACTTGTTCGGGCGACATGTAGCTTGGCGTGCCCATCACGTGCGCAGTTTGCTGCACCGTGCCGAACTGCAGAATTTTTGCCGTGCCGAAGTCCGTCACTTTAACGGTATCGTCGGCGGTGAGCATCAGGTTGGCGGGTTTGATGTCGCGGTGCACCACGTTGCGCTCATGCGCAAATTGCAGCGCGCTGCAAGTCTGCTCCATTATCCGCAACGTCCGCGGCAGGGGAAACGCCTGGCCGCTGTCGAGTAGGGCCTGCAAGCTCTTTCCTTCCACCAGTTCCATAGTGATGTAATAGAGCCCGTCTTCTTCGCCAGCGTCGAATACCACCACAATGTTCGGATGCGTCAGCAGGCCGGCCGCTCGCGCCTCGGTTTGGAATCTCGCCAGCAGCTCCGGCCGCGAGAGCCCTGTACCCTCCGCGCTCAGCCGGATCGTTTTGACCGCGACAGTGCGTCCGATGACGGGATCCAGGGCCTTATAGACGACGCCCATGGCCCCGCGGCCCAGTTCACCGACGAACTCGTATCTCCCGGCTTTTGTTACGGTTGTCATCAATTCTTTCAGTTTCCGTCACGCCAAAGCGACATTTCTCTTTGAAAATCCGCTTCAACACACGGGGTTCTGCGCGCTCACAAAGTGAAAATTGCCCGCCTCGCCTAACCTTAGATCCCGTGTTTCCTTATGCTTATCAGTGGACACGCATCCGCCGACACCCGGGCGCCCTAGCTTGACAGTACCCATCGAATTTTCTGTTGGTCAACGCTACTGGGGTACTAGTGTTTCGCACTCGATACGGGATGCGCCTAGTTCGCACCCGATCCAGCCATTCACTAGGGGTTACGTAGGGTTTCGCGCGGCGACATGGTGCGCTCGGGCATAGGCACGTTGGTCTCACGGATTGGCCGGTCGATCTCGCCCGGGCGCGCCGGAGCTTCAAGGCCGTCGGTGAGCAAGAAACCCTGGAGTGCGATCCCGTTGGTCCAAACGCTTTCGAGCGCCGAGATGTATTCAATTTGCAATTCGTAAAGCTTGCGTTGCGTGTCCAGCACCCGCGGATAAGAGGCCAGCATCTGGCCGTATTTATTCACCATCAAGGAGTAGGCTCTTTTCGCGCGGGGCAGCATCTCGTCGCGATATTCGACCGCCATCAGGCGCGCGTTGGCATACTGATCGACGGCTGAGGCGGCGCGTTCGCGCAGCGTCAGCGCGATCCGCGTTCTCTCCAGCCCGGCGCGATCGATGTCTGCTCTCGCCGCTGCGGAATTTCCCTGGTTTCGATTGAAAAGGGGAATTTGCACAGCGAGTTCCGAAATTCCCTCCCAGCCTTTGGCCCAGGGAACGCTGCCAAGAGTTTCGTTGTTATATTCCAGTCCGCCACGAATCAGCACGTCCGGAACAGGTTCGCGCTTCGCTCTCGCGAGAACGCTCTGCGCGCGCGATTCAGCTGCATCGGCGATTCGAACCGCCGGACTCTCTTTCGCAATGGTTTCCACCGCCTGGTCTTCATTCAGTTCCGGCCAATCAGTTTCCAGATTTCCCGCCACCGTTGCCAGCGGCAACTCCGGCTGGCCGATGACCGCGGCAAGCGATCGCCATTCTTCGCGCAAAGTGTTTTCCTGCATCCGCGCGGCCATGCGCACGCGCTGCGCTTCTACTTCTGCTTCCAACACTTCGCTTTCATCCGCCTGCCCGGTGTTCATCAGCCTCCGCTGCGATTCCGCCGCATCCTGCGCGATTTTCGCCATCTCGCGGCGAGCCTCCAGCAGTTCTTGCGCCGCTAGCACGCGCAGGAAAGCCATCTTCACCGCGCTTTGCACGCGGATCTTCTGTTCTTCCGCTTCGATCTCGGCAAGTTTCACCTCTTTTCCGAAAACTTCGCGGCTCAATGCGAGTTTTCCGCCCGTCACCACCGCCTGCTGCAGGAAAAAACCTTGTTTTCCGCCACCGACCGAGCCGCCGCGAATCTCATCGCCGGTGTAGCCCACGGTGGGATTGGGATAAAGCCCCGCCTGGTGTTGGCGTGCCTTTGTCGCGCGGATTTCCGCTTCCGCCTGCCGCAGAGTGGGATTCGAATCGGCCGCAATCTTCTGCACCTGCTCGAGCGTAACCAGCGCTCCCAGCGCTCGTTCTTGCGCTCTTCCCATGCGCGGGTATTCTGCAGTTACCGCCGGCATCTCCATATGATGGCTTTGCTCCTGCTTCGGCATTTTCATTTCCTGTCCGAGAAGGCCCCCGGCCATTCCTAGCGCATTTACAAAAACCATCGCTCCGTATCTAGCCATACGCCGCATGCTGCCTCCTCTTCTTCTCCGGATTCTCTGCGATCTCTGTGATCCCTGTGTTAATTCTTTTCCCCGAATTTACGAATTAACGTCACGCTTTTCGTTCGCCAACACGTTTGCCATCTTTTTCTTCATCATGATGGCGTCATACTCCTTGTCCGGGAGCACTCGCACCATTGTCATCATCCCCATCATTCCCGCGCTCCAGTTTTTTGGCAGCCCGTAGGTCTCCGGCTTTTCCACCACTTCATCCATCGCCATTTCCTGGAACGCGTCCTGCGGAAAGCCCCGCACGCTCGCTGCGTTTGCCGCGATCGGAGAGGGATGCACGTGTTCGAACGGCACGCTCTTCGCCAGCGACTCCATCTGCCCCATGGCTCTTGCTTCCGTCTGATCCGCGGTTTGAATCTGCCGGTCGCGCAGCAGATCCATCATGCTGTTCATCATGTGGTGCGGCAGGTGGCAGTGAATCATCCACGCGCCTGGATATTTCGCCTCGAATTCCACGACGCGAGCTTGGGCGACGCCCACCAGCACCGTATTCATCGAATACCATGTCGATTCCGGAGCGCGCCCGCCTTCCGTGCCAGTAACTACGAACTGGTGCCCGTGAAGATGGATCGGGTGATGGTCCATTCCCAGGTTCACGATGCGCAATCGCACGCGGCTTCCCAGACGCGCGAGCAACGGCGTCGTCATGGGCGCGGAGACGCCATTGAATGTCAGCCAATTGAATTCCATCGAAGCCGTGTTCGGAACGGAGTTGTTCGGCAGCACGGCCCACTCCTGCAGAATCAATCCGTAGTCGTGATCCGCATGCGGCTTGAAATTCCTTTCTGGATGCGCCACGAAAAATCCGATCAACCCCATCATTTCCTGCATGGCGCTGTGCGCGTGATAAAAAAACGTGCCTTCCTGATGGACTGTGAATTCGTAAACATATTTTTCGCCCGGCGCGACCGGTTTCTGGCTGATGTACGGTACGCCATCCTGTTCGATAGGCAGTTCGAGCCCGTGCCAGTGCATCGACGTGGACTCAGGCAACCGGTTCTCCAACACCACGCGCACGCGGTCGCCCTGTTGCACCTGAATGGTTGGTCCTGGACAGCTGCCGTTGTATCCCCATGCGTCAATCGTTTTGAACGGAACGATTTTTTTCTTCAGCGGCTGCGCCACCAGCCGAAACACTTTTACACCTGCGTCCATTTCATACGTCAAATCCGCCACGTCGGGCGTAACCATCGGCAGCCCCTGCTCCCGCGCCGGAGCTGCTGCTTTGCGAGGACCGCGACTGCCGTAGGGAGAATGATGTCTGCCGCTCTCGTTCTCGCGCGGCGACTGAGCTGCTTCCTCAGGGGTCTCAGCGCGCAGCGAATCGCCCAGGCTGAACAATCCCGCCCCAAACACCGCAGCATCCTGAAAAAACTTTCTCCTCGCGCCGTTCATACGTGCCTCCTGAATTGCCAATCCATACAAACCGCATTTGTTCGTTGAAAGAGGGCCAGGGAAGTTTCTCTGCCGGATGGTTATGGAAGACGAAACCTAACTAGGAATAGATCAATAAGCGTTCGATGCGCGAACGTCCCTGTTTTCAGATTTCTAAATGGAAGAAATCAGATCCGAAGGATCTGATCGAGGCGAGAAGTGGCAGGAAGATGAGGTGAGGGCGGACCCGCAACGTCACGCTCACTCGGTTGCGAGTGGAAACCGAAAAACTTCTGCGACGATGTGCCGAAGGCGAATTCAAACGTCAGCGCGCGGCTGGCTTGCGATGCATCATTCTTAATAGAGGAAGTCAGAATCGCCGCTGGCAACTCCGACGTGCCGCAGTTTTGCACGGTGCGAAACTGAGATTCACCGCCGTGCATCAATTCCGCCAAATGACAGGGTCTCTCCGCCGTGGTCGAGGCTGAAACTTGCGAACAATTTCGAGCAGCACACAGAGGCGCGCAGGCTGGAGCAACAACCAGCGCCAACATCGCCACGAGGCCGCAGATTCTTGCCAGCATGCCCGTGTTCCCCTTTGACCTTGCGTCGCTTGTACCCATCATTCTTACGCTACCGCGCCGCGTCAACGGCGTCAATCAGACTGTTTTCCCTTGTCCGCGGTCAGAGTTGCAAGCGTCGTCTTCAACCGCGCCACAATCGATTGTTGCGGATTTTCTCCCACAATCCGCTGGCGAATGATGCCCTCGGTATCGATAACGATATACGTTGGAAAAGCATGAATCCCATACGTTCTCTGGATAGTTCCCGCAGGGTCGCGATACTGATACCAGTCCATATCTTTCTTCGCTACAAAGTCGCGCCACTTATCTTCTTCTTTGTCCGCACTCACGCTGATCAGCACCACTTTGTCGCGCGGATACTTCCGGGTCAATTCCTTCAACTCACCCACCGATGCGCGGCAGGGCGGACACCATGTGGCCCAGAAATCAAGTACCACAAATTTTCCTGCCAGCCCGTTTAAGGAGACCGTTTCCCCGCGTATGGTTGTAACGCTAAATTCCGGCGCATATTCTTCGCGCGCTCGCCGCGGATTCTGCAGCAACATGTGGGCGTATCCTGCATATTTCCCATCGGGAGCCAGCTTCAAATATTCGTTGAGCTCCGTTTTTGCTTCCGTATCTTTCACTTCTTTTATCAGCGCGACCGCCAGCTTCAGATGATTCTCCGCATCCTGACTGTTTTGCTGTATCGCGGCGCGATATTCAGCTTCCGCCTCAGCTCGTTTCTTTTCATCGTTCTCGCCCAGCAGGATATCGCCCTTAATCGCGTGCGCATCCGCGCGCTGCTCGTTCGACTTTGCGGCGGCTAGTGCCTTCTCTGCACTGTTCAAGGCTCCTCTTGTATCTCCCATCCCGGCTTGTGCGTACGCTATCTGCGTCAGGCAAGGAGAGCACGCGTCGTTTTGCAGTTTGTTCGCTTTCTTGAAGGCTTTCACCGCCTCTTCATACTTTTGGGCAGCCAGGGCGGACTTGCCCTGCTGATAGTCCGGTCGCATCGCAGGATCGTCCACAGCGGACTTTTCCTGGACTTGAGCCGTAGCGAGGCCCGGTGAAAAGAAGAAAATTGCGGATAAGATGCCACGTCGCCAGAGTTCGCTCATCGGGCCCTTCTCGTTATCGCCAAGGTCATAGGATTTACGGCTTGTGGAGGTGCATTCTCGCACTTCTGCACCGTCTTGCAAGAACTTTTCTAGGCAATGTGACGCAAGTGGCCCAGATTTGATTGCCATCTAAAGCGGTAAGATCTAAAGGCTCCTTAGGTCGTCATTCTTGGAAAAGACCATTAGAATCCCATGCCGGACCCAACTGGCCGCCGATCTTCGAAACACTCGGCGCGCATCCGAGGAATCCATGACCATCGTAGCTGAGACTCCTGCTCCTGTAGTTCACGAGCCGTCTGGCCTGCAATATGCCGTTCGAATCCTCATCGGTTGCGTCATCGTGTGGTTTGTTCTCAATCGCACCAACCGGCACAATCCTCTCTGGGCACTGATCTCTGTCATCACCGTCACGGAACCGGAGCTCGGCGCCGCGTTTTTAGCCTTCAACTCTCGAGTCGCAAACACACTGATCGGCTGCGGCGTAGGCCTCTTGGTTCTATATCTGCTTGGCCCTTCGTTTTGGTCCATTCTTCTCGGCATCATCGTTTCTGTCTTCATCTGCACCAATATTATTCGCGTTCCGGGAAGCTGGCGCATTGCCCCTGTAACTGTCGCCATCGTTATGACCACTAGTGTGACCGGGGGCATACCCAGCGCCGGGCTGCCCGCGGCCATCGAACGCACAGAAGAAGTTTTGCTCGGAAGCGCTGCCGCCTTGCTGATTACCTATGTCGCTACTTTCCTTCAGCGCCACATGCACCGCCCAGCTGCTGGATGAAGTTCCCGAAATGGCGGAATTGCCCTAACGAAGAGTTTCTCTGGTCACCATGCATTGTTGCAGCATCCGAGGTATCGTTTTGGCAAGTTTTCTCACCGGAGGAGCTCCATGAAGTACGACGCCATCATCATCGGCTCCGGCCAGGCCGGCAATCCCCTCACCTATCGCCTGGCAGATCTCGGATGGACCGTCGCACTCATCGAAATAAAGGACCTCGGAGGCACCTGCATAAACGTTGGCTGTACTCCCACAAAGACCATGGTGCATCGCGCGCAGGTTGCTCACTATGCGCGCAACGCTGCGCGTTGGGGTGTCAACGCTTCGAGCGTCAGCGCCGATCTCGCAAAGATCGTGGCGCAAAAAAACGAAGTCATCCTCAGTTTTCGCGGCAGCCAGCAAAAGCAGGTCGATAATCGCCCCAACGTTCACCTCTACCGCGACCACGCCCGTTTTGTCGGCTCACATCAGCTCCAAGCGGGAAACGAGCTACTTGAGAGCGAAAAGATCTTTATCGACACCGGCGGCCGCCCAAGCATCCCCTCGATTCCAGGGCTGGAAAGCATCCCGTATCTCACCAACGAATCCGCCATGCAGCTGACGACTCTCCCGGAACATCTCCTCATCCTCGGCGGCGGCTACATCGGCCTGGAATTCGGGCAAATGTTTCGCCGCTTTGGCAGCCGCGTCACGGTTCTTCACATGGGCAAGCAGATCATTACTCGCGAAGATCCCGAAATCGCCATGGAGTTGCAAAAAGCGCTGGAGGCCGAGGGAATTCAATTCAAATTAAACGCCAGCACCACGCGCGTGGAAAACAAGAACGGCGCTATTTCTCTGTCCTTCCAGACTCCCGCGGGTGCTTCGAACGTCACCGGTTCACATCTTCTGATTGCCACTGGCCGCAGCCCCAACACGGACGATCTCGGTCTCGACAAAGCCGGCATCGAAACCGACAAAAGTGGTTACATCAAGGTGAATGGCCGCCTCGAGACCAATGTGCGCGGAGTCTGGGCTCTCGGCGATTGCAAGGGCGGTCCGGCGTTCACGCACATTTCCTACAACGATTTTCAAATTGTCTACGGCAACCTTATCGAAGGGAAGAATCTGACGATCGAAAATCGCCTTGTGCCTTACAGCGTGTTCACCGATCCACAGCTCGGTGGCGTCGGCATGACGGAAAAAGAAGCGCGCGCGAAGGGCTACAAACTGAAAATTGGAAAATGCCCCATGACCAACGTTGCGCGTGCCATCGAGCGAGGCGAAACCGCTGGCCTCATGAAGCTCGTGGTGGATGCTTCGAATGACCGCATTCTCGGCGCCTCCATCCTCGCTTCCGAAGGCGGAGAGCTGGTGCAAATCCTCGGCGCGCTCATGCTCGCGAATCAGCCTTACACACTTCTCAAAGGCGCTGTGTACATTCACCCCACGCTCGCCGAAGGTTTTTTCTTTCTCATGAACGACGTCAAGCCCGTCGATTAACCGGAAAGAGAAACCCCGAGCCATTCTAATTTCTGTTTTCTAGTTTCCAATTTTGCATTCTGGCGGGACCGGGCGGACTTGAACCGCCAACCTAGAGTTTAGGAAACTCTCGCTCTATCCAGTTGAGCTACGGCCCCGTCCTTTTATTGTAATACTTCCCCTGCGTTTCCGTTTCGTCCGGGTTTCGTCACGGCGAGGGGCGGGTCGCCGCCGGAGCAGGCGGAGCCGAGTTGTTGGTCAAGCCCGAAGTAATCTTTGTCAGGTGCAAGCTCCGAAAAATCACCGGCCAGTATTCCCGCAGTATATTTCCCGCGGTGTTTGCTCCAATCCGCCAGCCGTACCGTTGAAACGTGTTGCCCGCCGTTCTTTCCTGCTCCGGCAAATAACTGTTCGCAAGACTCTCGGCCAGCAGCGGCCCCAGCATCCCCGGCCAATTGGTCGCGTTTCTGCCGTTGTCCTTGCGCGAGACCACGATGTGGCTGATCGCATAGCCTATGCGGTACCCCACGCCGCTATGCATAGATACGAAGAAACGCGGATCGCGGTGCAGCGCAGACGCGAGCAGAAAGGTCCCAAAAAAATTGCTCGATGCAGCAGTAGCCAGCGAAGAGCCAAAACGCTTTCCGTACCCGCTCCCTCCTTCCCCATAACCAGGGAGGGAATCCCGCGCCTGACCGATTCCCGCCGTGAGTGCCGAGCTGATGAAGCGCGAAGGAGCGACGCTCTGGTCGACGGAGAGTTCAAACTTTTGCTTGGTGCTGAGTGGCTTTGGGTTGGTAGCAAGGTCCGGAAAGAAGAGCGAGCGGCGCCCCAGAATTCCTACGGTTTCATTGATGGGATTTCCATGCTTTTCAGGCGTTGTGGTCTGCTTTGCAACGGGAGCATCGGGAAGTTCCTTGGGCTTCGGCTCCTGCTGGGCCATCGCAGTTCCAACAAAAACCGCCAGCCATGCAAGGACGCATAGAGCCGAATACGCGGGGCGCATCCGCTCATCGTAGCACATGCCCATCCGATGCGTGGAAGTGAAGACGTTCAAACCACGTGAGCTAAAGCTTGCGAAAGGAAGCCGGCAGCGAAGGATTGAGCGAATAATCGCCCGGCCCGGTCAACAAGAACGCCACTGCCAACAGGCATTGTGTAAGGGCATATTCCAGTCCGCCTTTGGCGATGTCGAAACCATGTGGAACATGGACGAGAAAGATTGCCCCGAGCATGACGATGATGACGCTGACAGCTCCCACGCGAAACAGCACACCACTGAGAATGGCCAGTCCGCCCGCTAACTGCGCGAGCCCCACGAGATAGCCGACCGCAACGGGCATGTGGATGTACGCGGCAAACCCCGCTGGGCCAAAACCACCGAACGCGCCGAAAAGTATGGCGCTACCGTGAAAGAGAAACGCGAGTGCACTAGCGACACGAAGGATCAGCAGTGCGGCGTTGAGCTGCGACGAACTTGGCGCGCTCGATTGAAATAGTGCGTTCATATCCTGGTCCTCCCGGATCTCTGCCTTAAGTTTTGGTGTATCAGACGCGGCCAAAAAAGCCAAATAGTTTCGCAGCAAACCGGATAATGTGAAAATTGTCTGTGGCGAGTTCCATTCGAATAAGAATTGGGCTGCCGCGCCGCTGTCAATTCTCAGCCTTGCATCAAGGATGCAACTTTGCTGGCGCGTTCTCTCGCCGTGATACCTTCCCCATGTCATTTGTGGTTTGCAGGGTAAGACTCGCCAATGTGAAAACTCGCCGCAATTTCTTTTTCCGCGGTTGCCCACGCGGGGCGCTACGGCGTATGGTGACTTTGCAAGAATACTGTCCCGGTGGTTCCGGAAAGCCTGAAAAGAGTGAAAGGAATGGGCATGGCAGCTACGTCATCGTCGTTCGGCGCGCAGGCCCAATTACCTGAACCAGTGATGGTGCAAATCCCCGAGGGCTGGTTCGCAATGGGCTGCGACCGCGGCCGAGATGATGAGAAGCCCGTGCACCGTGTGTGGATAGACGCTTTTGAGCTTGCCGCCTTCCAGCTCACGAATGCGGAGTACAACTGCTTCCTCGCTGCGACGAATGCGCTTCCACCACCGTTCTGGAGTGATCCAAACTTTAATGATCCGAAGATGCCGGTTGTTGCCGTGTCCTGGAATCAGGCGGCGCGCTACTGCGAATGGCTCAGCGCCATGACCGGCAAAACTTATCGCTTGCCCACGGAAGCCGAATGGGAACGCGCAGCGCGCGGGGGCGCGGAAGGTTTGTTGTACCCGTGGGGAGATGCGTCGCCGGAGATGGTTCCCGATTACGCCAAACGCTGGAAGCGAGGACCTGAGCCGGTGGGTCTATATCCACCAAACGTCCATGGGCTGTACAATCTCGGCGACAACGTGCACGAATGGTGCGCCGATTGGTACGACGACGGCTACTACGGCCGCTCTGAGGAAAGGAACCCGCAAGGGCCTAAAAGCGGCATTCGCCGTGCTTCTCGCGGCGGCTCCTGGCGGCACCATATTAAGGTTACGCGCACTGCGGCTCGTTCCAGCATCCCGCCGGAGTTCCAATATGCGGATTACGGTTTCCGAATCGCGCGCTCCCTGGCACCCTAAAAATTTCTTAGCGTCTCGTGCCCGGGAGAAAAAATGCAAGAGATTCGGAAGTTCTCGCCTGCCAAGAAAACTCTGCTGCTGATCCTGCTGCCAATGCTTGCCACCTTTGCATGTCTGCGCCTTTACCTTCATCTCGTGCGCGTCCAGCATCTCTACCCCGGCGGACTCCTGGTGCATCACCTGTTTTTTGGAGTGCTGCTCGTTCTCCCCGCGGCATTTCTCCTGGCCTTCGGCACGCGCGGCCGGCTTGTGGCTTCGCTGGCCCCTGCATTTCTGGGAATCGGCAGCGCCTTAATCCTGGATGAAGTGACCTATCTGGTTGCGACCAAAGCCACGGACCAGGACTATGTTTCTCGCGTTTCCTTCTTTGGAGCGATCATTTTTATCTCCCTCGCTGTCTTCCTGCTCTTGGCTCTTTATCGCACCCGCCGCGATTGAGCATGCCTTTGGCGCGTCGCTCCCCCAACCTCGCACACGAAGCTTGCTTCGCTCTCGGTCCGGTTTGCTGTGCTATCATCCTTATTCCGCGCACTGGCTTGGGCCAGCCCTTCCGTTTTGGAGGACATCGTGAGTAGCAAGCTCCGCACCATCCTTATTGTTGTCGGCGTGCTCGTCGTACTTCTTCTCGTCGCGCCGTTCTTGATCCCTGTGAATCAGTTCCGTCCCACCATCGAAGAGAAAGCTTCGGCCGCGCTCGGCCGCAAAGTCGAAGTTGGCAATCTCAGCCTCTCTCTGATCGGCGGTTCTCTGTCCGCCGAAGACCTCTCCATCGGCGATGATCCCAAATTCAGCTCGTTGCCCTTCCTGAAAGCCAAATCGCTTAAGGTGGGCGTGGAAATCATGCCGCTGATTTTTTCGAAGACCCTGAACGTAACCGGCGTCACCATCGATAGCCCGCAAGTGACGCTACTCCACAATGGCGCCGGCCAGTGGAACTACTCTTCGCTGGGCGGCTCCGCGGCAAAGTCGGCAGCCAAACAAACCCCCGCAGCGCAAACCTCGGGTTCGTCGAATTCCTCCGCGGACCTGACCATCAAGAAACTAGAACTCAAGGATGGCAGCATCATCGTCGGCTCGACGAATTCCCAGAAGCGCAGCACTTACGATCACGTCACCATCACGGCCACTGGCGTCTCCATGGCATCGAAGTTTCCGGTGACCGTCACCGCCGATCTCCCCGGCGGCGGCAAGTTCAAGCTCGACGGCACTGTCGGACCCATCGACCAGGCCGACACTTCTCTCACTCCGCTCGATGCCAAAATGACCGCCAGCTCCCTGAATCTCGCCACCACAGGATTCCTAGACCCTTCGGCGGGACTTGGCGGCATCGTCGATCTTGACAGCACCATCGCTTCGCAAAATGGCGTTGCTGAAACCAATGGGAACCTGAAACTCTCCAAGGCTCTCTTGATTGCTGGAGGCGCGCCCGCCAGTGTCCCTCTCAACGTGAATTTCAATACCAAATACAATCTCCACAAGAATGCCGGTGTGTTGAATCCTTCCACGGTTAAGATCGGCAACGCCGTCTCGCACTTGAATGGCACTTACGAATCCGCCGGCGAAACTACCGTCGTGAACATCAAGTTGAACGGCAAAGACATGCCCGCAAATGATCTCGAGGCTTTCCTTCCCGCGCTGGGCATTCATCTCCCGAAAGGCGCTTCTCTGCAAGGCGGGACGCTGAACACCGATCTAACTCTCACCGGTCCCACCAACAAATTGGTCACTACCGGAACCGTAGGGCTTTTCAACGCCAAGCTCGCGGGCTTCGATCTCGGCTCGAAAATGTCCGCCATCTCGTCGCTCACCGGCGTCAAGACCGGCAAGGACCTCGAGATTGAAAAGCTCACCACGAATTTGCGGATGGCTCCCGACGGTCTGAAAGCAGATAATTTCGTTGCCGTGATTCCCTCACTTGGGAATCTCACCGGTGGTGGCACGATCGACTCCAAGAACGATCTCGACTTTAAAATGGTTGCGGCGCTTTCTGGAGCGCTCGGGGCCGCAGGAAGTCCGGTCGGCAGTGCCACTGGCATGCTCGGAAAACTCACGGGGGGCGCAGGTGGCGGAGGCTGCAAAGGCGGAACGACGAGCGTGCCCTTCATGATCCAAGGCACGACAGCTGATCCAAAATTTATTCCGGACGTCGGCGGCCTTGCCGCGGGCATGCTCAAGTCGCAACTCGGCTGCGCCGGCGGTGCCACCGCCGCGGGAGCCAAAGCAGCACCGCAAACTCCGACCGACGCCGTCAATGCCCTCGGCGGTCTCCTCGGCAAAAAGAAAAACCCTTGACGTTTCTCGGTCGAGCGCACTCGCCGACGATTCGAATCACTTTGTTGATCACATCGCTTTGCGGAGAAAGAATGCCGCGCAACCACTTCGTTCACCAACTCCGCCGCTAGCGAACTCGGCCCCGCTGGCATCGTTTCGTGATTCTTCGATTTTCCTGCCCTCCCTTTCTTGACTCTTCTGAAACTTCCCACTAGCCTCATCCGTCAGACTTTACAGTTGCCGGGGGATGGCATCCTTCAAAAGCGTTCTCGCGAGGTGTCTTACATGAGTTCAAGCCTGATCCGCAGGTGTACGCCCGCTGCCTGCGTCACCGCCATTCTCCTGTTTTTTTGCACCGCGCCGCCACTTTTGGCGCAGGGGGGAGAGCCGCAATTCTTCGCTATCCGGGGCGCGAAGATCGTGCCTGTGTCCGGACCGCCTATCGAGAACGCCACCGTCGTCATCTCCCGCGGCATTATCACCGCCATCGGAAAAGACGTCGCGATTCCGCCCGAAGCCTGGGTCATCGATGGCAAAGGCCTCATCGTTTATCCCGGCCTTATTGATTCCTTCACCGACGTGGGCATCCCCGCCGCCACCCCGCCCGCCGGCGAACCCGTAGGGCCTCGCCGCCCGCAAGAGCTCGCCCGCGGCCCGCAGGATCGCCCAAATTCCACGCCGTGGCGCAGCGCCGCTGACGAAGTCAGCCTCTCCGACAAACGCATCGAAAGTTGGCGCGCCGCTGGTTTCACCACGGTTGTCTCCGTGCCAAAGGGCGGATTTTTTCCAGGGCAGGCGGCGGTGCTCGATCTCGGTGGTGAACGCGCCGGCGATCTGGTGGTGAAATCGCCGGTCGCTATACCACTTTCGCTGCAGACTTCCGGTGGATTCGGTAGCGGCTTTCCCGATTCCCTGATGGGCGTGCTCGCCTATGTGCATCAGGTCTGGCTGGACACGGACTGGAGCATCAAGGCGCAGGCCGCCTATGAGAAAAATCCACGTGGTGTCGAACGGCCCCGCTATGACCGTACAGAAGCCGCGCTCGCCGACGCGCTTGAAGATCACGCGTTGGTTTTAATTCCCGCGAACAACTCCGTGCAGCTTCGCCGGGCCCTCGAGCTCGTCGAGCGTTGGCATGTGAACGGCGTCCTCTACGGCGGCCAGATGGCGTACGAGGTCGCACCGGAAATCGCCGCCAAAAAACTTTCCGTGCTCGTGAATCTGAAATGGCCGGAAGCCGAGAAGGATGCCGATCCCGATGACAAGCCTTCGCTTCGAACCCTTCAGTTCCGTGACCGCGCTCCGTCTTCTCCGGGTGCGCTGGCAAAAAATGGCGTGAAATTTGCGTTCTATTCCGGCGGTATAACCGCACCTAAGGACATGCTCAAGGCCACCAAGAAGTCCGTTGACGCCGGTCTCTCTCCGGACGCCGCTCTGCGCGCACTCACGCTATCCCCTGCGGAGATCTTCGGCGTTGCCGACCGTTTGGGCTCCGTCGAAAACGGGAAAATCGCGAATCTCGTTGTAGCTGACGGTGATCTCTTTGAGGAAAAAACAAAAATCAAGATGGTCTTCGTCGATGGACGCAAGTACGAACCACACGAATCAGAAAAACCGAAAGACCCTCCGAAAGGCGACTTGACCGGGAAGTGGAAACTTTCCTACACCACGCCCGAAGGCCCCGAGGAATCCGTCGCCGATCTCACCATGGAGAAGGACGGCACAATTTCAGGCTCGACATCCAGCAAGCGAGGCACGGCGAACATCATCAGTGGCTATCTGAGCGGCGACAAGTTCAGTTTCACCATCAATACTCCACTCGACCAAGGGCCTTCCGACGTGGTTTTCACCGGCACCTTCGATGGCACTTCGCTGAAAGGTTCCATCGCTGTCATGGGACTCAGCATTGACTTTACCGGCGTCAAACCTGGCACAGTTTCATCCACGACGCTCACCCACGGAGGTGCTCAGTGAGAGCTTCGCGCATGTGCAACATGGGCCTCTTCTGCGCTTCTTTCTTTTACCTCCTTTGCATCCTTTGCTTCCTCTTCTTCCCGCTTTTATCAACTCGCGGTAATCCGTCCGATGCACCGTCCATCATCCTGATTCAAAACGCCACCATCCTCACCGTTTCGCACGGTACCATCGAACACGGCTCTATCCTTATTAAGGACGGCAAAATCGCGGAAGTCGGCGTCTCCATCAAAGCGCCCAAAGACGCGCAGATTATCGACGCCGCCGGACAATACGTCATGCCCGGTATCATCGATTGCCATTCGCACATCGCCGTGGATGGCAGCGTTAACGAAGGCAGCGTCTCCGTTTCGTCCATGGCCAACATCGCCGAGGTCATCAATCCGGACGATATTGACATCTATCGCGACCTCGCCGGTGGTGTTACCGTTGCCAACGTCCTCCACGGCTCCGCCAATTCCATCGGCGGGCAAACGGAAGTTATCAAGCTCCGCTGGGGCCAGCCCGCAGCAAAGCTCCCGTTCGAAGGAGCCCTTCCCGGAATAAAGTTTGCTCTCGGTGAGAATCCCAAGCGTTCGAATTTCAGTTCTCCCGGCCAGCCCAAGCGATACCCCGCCACACGCATGGGTGTCGAGGAGACCATTCGCGGCGCCTTCACCGAAGCTCGCGACTACAAGAAATCCTGGGATGATTACAATAAACGCGCTTCCGCCGGTGAAAAAAATCTCATTCCGCCGCGCCGCGACCTCAAGCTCGAGCCGCTGGTCGAAGTGCTCGAGGGCAAGCGCTACGTTCATTCGCACTGCTATCGTGAAGACGAAATCCTGATGCTTCTTCGTGTAGCCCACGATTTTGGCTTCAAAGTCCGCACCTTTCAGCATGTCCTCGAAGGCTACAAAGTTGCCGATGAAATCGCCGCTTCCGGCGCGGGTGCATCTACCTTCTCTGATTGGTGGTCGTACAAAGTCGAAGCCTACGACGCTATCCCTTACAACGCGGCTCTCATGACCCGCCGCGGCGTGGTAGTGTCCATCAATTCCGACGATGCCGAAGAAGCCACTCATCTGAATCAGGAAGCTGCCAAGAGCATGAAGTTTGGGGGCCTATCTCACGACGAAGCCTTGAAAATGGTCACATTGAATCCGGCCATGCAACTTGGCATTGACAAGCGCGTCGGCACCATTGACGTTGGTAAGGACGCCGACCTCGCAATTTACAATCACGATCCGCTCAGTGCTTACGCCGTCGTGCAGAAAACCCTGATCGATGGCCGCGTCTATTTCGACCGCCAGCGCGACATTGCCGATCGGCCCGCGCGCGAAAAAGAAAAGAAGGCTCTCCTCGACAAGGAAAAAAAGTCCACCGAGAAAAAGCCCGATGCCACCGTAACTATCGGTCAGAAGCCCGGCGACAAGAAACCTGACGCCAGAAAGCCGGAAGAGAAAAAA
>JABCZR010000014.1 GCA_013289585.1 Acidobacteriota bacterium
TTCTATTCGCTGAGGGAGGCACAGGTAGTGATCGAGAAATGGCGGGTGGTGTACAACACGCTGCGTCCGCACTCGGCGCTGGGCTACAGGCCGCCAGCGCCGGCGGCGTTCGCGCCACAAATGGCGGTTCTCCGGTCGCCTACGGCTCCCTGCGACCCGCCATTTGCACCGATGCCCGATGAGGTTGTGATGTAGACTCTCTCATTCGCCGTGGTACAAAAACTCGGGCTGGTCACGGAAAGCTGTGCCGTAACACGACCGAACCTGCGCCTCGCGCAGCCCAGACGATCTGACGTTGTGCCGCGCGCCCGCTTCCTCGCGGTCATTTGCCCCGTCTTTCGGCTAGCCCCGGTTAATCCCCATATCAAGGATCCCAATAGATCGGCCTGCACCGCCATGGTTAGGGTACGCGCCTTCTTCTGAAGCTTCCTTGTCTCTCGACTCGTATATTCGCTTGTATCACTAAACCGCGATCACAGAGCGGTCGTGTAACATTTTCCCTGCCCAACAACGTCTAATGTTTGGCGTATGGCCTGGCACGGTAGTGTGCGAGGACACTTATGATTAGCCGATTTCGAGATGAGTCCGTCCGTAAATCGAGCGAGGGGAACGAGATGCAATTGGCAAACATCGCTATGCCGAAGAGGGTGCTCGGGATTGCTGCGCTTCTCTTCAGCCTGCTCGCGGGTATTGCCTCCATCTCCGCAGCATCACAGACTGCGACGCAGCCGCCTGCCCAAACTCCGGCCGCAGCCAAGCCCGTCGGAACGATTAAGTCCATTTCCGGGAATACCATTACGTTGACTACCGATGCAGGAACCGACGTGACCGTTCAGGTCCAGGACGCAACAAAGCTCGTTCGAATCGCTCCCGGCCAGACGGACCTCAAATCTGCCACGCCTATTCAATTCCAGGATCTGCAGGCAGGCGACCGCATTCTCGTACGCGGCAAACTGGCCGATGACGGAAAATCGGTTCTCGCACTTTCCGTTATCGCCATGAAAAAATCGGACCTCACCGAAAAGCAGGCCCACGAACGCGAAGAATGGCAGAAGCACGGCATCGGCGGGCTGGTCAGCATCGTGGATGCCTCCGCCGGCACGATCACCATCTCACTTCCTGCCATCGGCGAAAAAAAGACCGTGACCATTCATCTTTCGAAAGATACCGTTCTCCGCCGCTATGCACCGGACTCCGTAAAATTCGACGATGCCAGGCCCGCCCCGCTTGACCAAATCAAGACTGGCGATCAACTTCGCGCTCGCGGCACGCGCAATGCCGATGGCTCCGAGTTGGCCGCTGACGAAATCGTCTCTGGCAGCTTTCGAAACATTGCCGGAATCATTTCCGAGGTCGATGCCTCAGCCGGCAGCATTACTGTTCAGGATCTCGCTACTAACAAACCTGTTTCCATAAAAATCACCACAGAGTCGCAGCTCCGCAAGCTGCCCGCCCCGATGGCACAACGTATCGCCATGCGCCTGAAGGGTGTTCCGGCCGATGCGCCCGCTCAAGGCGCCGCAGGCCCTGCTGCAACCTCCGCCCAAGCCCCAAAGCCCGGCGGTCCGCCCGCTGGAGGCCCCGGTAGCGGTGGCCCTGGAGGTTCCGGTAGACCAGGTGGTGCGGGAGGCGGCGATCTTCAGCAAGCTATACTTCGCATGCCCGCAGCGACTTTAGCCGATTTGCAAAAGGGCGATGCCGTCATGATTGTGGCCACATCCGGCGGTCCAAACGGTATGCCTACCGCCATTACCCTGATCGGCGGCGTTGAACCCATCCTCGAAGCTTCGCCCAAGAGTAGCGCATCCACAATCCTTTCGCCCTGGAGCCTCGGCGGCGCACCCGGCGGAGAAGGGGCTACGCCGTGACGTCCGGCAACGCCAACAAAATTGACTTTCATCCAGGAGAAATGATGAGTTTTCGGTCCGTTCGGCGTGCACTGCTCCAGTTGTTTTTTTGGCTGCTGAGTTTTTTTCTCGTCGGCGCGTCGCGCGCCCAGGTTCCCACCGGCACTCTGAACGGCACGGTCACGGACCCCTCTGGTGCGAGTATTGCCAAGGTGGCTGTCCGTCTCACCAATTCAACTGGTGCCTCACTCGACACCACCACCAACAAAGATGGTTCTTATGAATTCAAGGGACTCGCTCCGGGAACCTACACCGTCAAAGCTGCTGTCAAAAACTTTGAGCTCTTTTCAGAAGAAGGTGTGCAGATTATCACCGGCCAGGTGCAACAGCTGAACATCAGTCTGGTCATCAAAATGGAAGAGCAAAAAGTTGAAGTCACCGACACTCCTACTAAAGTGGATGTAGACCCTGCCAACAACGCCGGCACGATCGTTATGAAGGACAAGGATCTCGATGCCTTGTCCGACGATCCCGACGAGATGCAATCCGAACTTCAAGCTCTTGCTGGACCATCCGCCGGTCCGAATGGTGGCCAGATTTATATCGACGGTTTCACTGCCGGGCAGCTTCCCCCGAAGGCCTCCATCCGCGAGATTCGAATCAACCAGAATCCGTTCTCCTCCGAGTACGACAAACTCGGTTACGGCCGCATCGAAATTCTCACCAAGCCGGGAACCGATCAGCTCCACGGCCAACTTTCCGTAACGGGAAATACTGCCGGGTTCAACTCCGAGAATCCATTTATTGGGACAGCGGGACAACCGGGATATTATTCCACGCAGTACAGCGCCAACGTCGGCGGTTCATTGGGCAAGAAGGCTTCTTTTTTCACCAACATCGAGCGGCGCAACCTCAACGAACTCTCTATCGTCAACACACCTATTGTGGATCCCACCACGCTGCAAATTACCCAATTCACAGACGCTGTCCCGAACCCCCGCACGCGAACGAATTTTAGCCAGCGCTTCGATTATCAGGTGAGCGCAACGAATACGCTTACCGCGCGATATCAATATTGGCGCAACAACGAAAGCGACGACGGCATCGGAACGTTTAGCCTCCCCTCTGTCGGCTACAACTCCCTTAATACCGAGCAGACTTTTCAGCTCAGCGACACGCAGACCATCAACGCAAGGACCATTAACGAGACGCGCTTTCAGTACGTCCACGACAACAACAATCAGGATCCGCTGAACACCACACCTACTATCCAGGTACAAGGCGCTTTCGTGGAAGGCGGCAGCACTGGGGGCTTGTACAGTGACATCCAGAACCGCTACGAACTTCAGAACATCACCTACATGACTTTCAGCAAGCACTCTCTCAAGTTCGGCGGCCGGCTCCGCATCACCGATGAGAACAATTCCTCCAATTCAAAATTCAACGGATCCTATTCTTTTGGCCCGCGCGTTGATCCCACCGTGGCCGGTTGTAACGTCGCCAATCCGCCCAGTACGTGTCCGCAGTTGACCGGTATTGAGGCCTATCAAATTATGTTAACCGGTCTTTCGCAGAATTTGTCGATTCCGCAGATCATTGCAAATGGTGGTGGCGCCAGTTTTTATTCTTTGAACTTCAATCAGCAGGGAAGTGCTAACGCAGGCGTGACTTGGGTGGATGGCGCGCTCTTCATTCAGGACGACTGGCGCATCAAGCCGAATCTGACTTTGAGTTCCGGCCTTCGCTACGAAACACAGAATAATCTCGGCGATCATGCCGATCTCGCGCCGCGTATCGGGCTGGCCTGGGGCATTGATGCCAACGGAAAAAACAAATCACCCAAGACCGTCTTGCGCCTCGGTTACGGAATTTTCTACGATCGCTTTACCGCCGATCTCGTCTTGACCCAGGAATTGCAGAATGGCGTCACACAGCAGCAGTTTCTCGTCGCCAATCCAACCTTCTTCAATGCCAATCAAGCGGTGTTACCGCCGTTCTCCACTACTTCGCCCCAGACCATTTATCAGGTAAATCCCAATCTGCGCACTCCGTACACCATGCAGGCCGGAGTAACTCTCGAACGCCAGCTGACTAAGGCTGCCAATCTTTCCGTTACTTACCTCAATTCGCGCGGCAACCATCAGTACTATACAAATTTCATCAACGCCAACCAGGTTCCTCCCGGAGAAATCGCTGCGCTGCCACCTAGTGAGATCATCTACCAATATCAATCCGCAGGCACGTTCAAGCAGAATCAACTCATTGTGAACAGCAGCGTTCGAATGGGTACGAAACTTTCTCTCTTCGGCTACTACACCTTGAATTATGCGAACAGCGACACCGCCGGCGCTTCCTACATTCCTTCGAATCCTTTCGATCTCGCGCAGGATTACGGCCGCGCCTCCTTCGACATTCGAAATCGCATTTTTTTAGGAGGCACCATCGGCTTGCGGTACGGATTCCGCCTCAGCCCATTCATGATCGCCAGTTCCGGCCCACCGTTTAACATCACTACCGGGCAAGATGTCTACGGAAACGCCGTTTACAATACTCGCGCAACGGCTGGAAATTGCACCGCTGGCGCCACCGGCGTGGTGGATACGGCGTACGGCTGCTTTAATCTGGTTACTGTGCCGGGGATGCCGGTGATCCCGATTAACGAAGCTACGGGGCCGAACCGGTTCACTTTGAATCTTCGGGTAAGTAAGACTTTTGGTTTTGGGGCCAAGAAAGAAACCGCGGCCGCGGCAGCTGGTGGTCCCGGCGGAGGCGGAACGTTTGGCCGTGGCCCTGGCGGCGGTGGAGGAGGAGCCCGCGGCGGCGGTGGAGGAGGGGGCGGGATGTTTGGCGGGAATCCATCGAATAATCGCTACAATTTGACGTTCAGCGTTAATGCACGAAATATTTTTAACAACGTGAATGTGGCGACGCCGATTGGAAACCTCAGTTCGCCGCTGTTTGGCGAATCCAACGGGCTCGCGGGGCCGCCGTATTCTTCATCGACGGCGAACCGGCGCATCGACCTGCAATTGCAATTTAGCTTCTAGCTGAACTCCTTCTGGCAAACGAAAACGCTTTTCCCGATTCAAAACTCAGCCGAGTTACTTCCAGCAGCACTAAAGGTCGGTTCCCGGAATCGGTTTCACTAACGTCCTCCGGTCATCGTAGAATCAAGCCCCATGAAGCGGCGAAAAAAGAAAATCGACAAAGGCAAAGAGGCGCGCCGCGCGGCCCGGAATTCCGGGCTGACGCCGGCGGGCACGCGCGTAATCCCCGATAAACGAAAGCGACCGGCGAAACACAAGAAACAGTTGCTGGATGCCGAAGGTGAAACGTGAAACTGGAAAAGTGAAGCTGGAAAATCTAAAACTAATACTCGACATCCGAAACTCGAAAGCGAAAACTCGAAATCCGAAGTGTCATTCTTAAAACCAAAAACCAGACACCAGCAACCAGAAACTCAAAACTCTCAGCTAAAAACTTGAAACTAAAAAACTGACTACCGAAGACTCAGCAGGCCCGAACCGGGCCTAGTTTTTTGAGCCTCATCCTGGTTTATTGGCGGGAATCACTTCGTCGGGGCGGAAGAGCGGAATCAGGGAGATTCTCTTTCGCTCTGCAAGTTCGGCGGCGATGGTCTCCAAATCCTTTTTATCAAATCCCATGCAGCTCACTTTGATGGAGCCGTCGGTTTCGATCAGGAAGATAGTTGGGACGCTGGTGAGTCCATAGGCGTTGGAGACCAGGTAGCCGTCTGCGTCGTCGATCAGAATCGGGAAAGTTACGCCGTACTCCTTGACGAAACTGGATGTGGATTTGACGTCATCCTGGGAGACGCCAAGAAAGGATACACCGTCGCCGCCGTAACGCTGGTAGAGACGTTCGAGGAACGGGAATGTGAATTGGCAGACGGGGCAGGAGATTTTGAAGAAGGCGGCAACGACGGGGCCGCGTTCCATTAAGGCGCCGAGCGAGTATACCTTGCCGTCGAGAGCGTTGAGAGAGAATCCGGGAGCAATATTCCCGGCAGCGAGATGCGTCATATGGTCCTGTCTTCCCATCCAGCGTGAGAGCCGCCGCAAGATACTCATGGGTTGAGTGTAGCGCAGGGAAGTGGGAAGCGGCAAAACTGGGGAAGGCGTGGGAATGACGGAAAATAGAAAGAAGAAAATAGAAAGTGGAAAATCAAAACGGAGAAGCCGCGGCCGGTCCATCGGGATGGTGGCGCTCCTACTGCTTTGATCGTGGATGCGGGTGTTGAAAATCATGAGTTCTGGTCAGGGCGATTGATCGTCTTCATGTGGCGTTTGAGATGTTTGGAGATGGCCCCCACACCCCGGCATTTTTAAGAAAGAGTGTGGAAGGGATTGAATGGAAAGGAGTTGTGAAACACTCTTGGTGCCAAGAGCGAGAAGAGAGAGGAAAAGAGAGAAAGGGGACTGGTTCCAAAACGGGAAAGGAGGGAGATACAGAGAGGAAAGGGAAGATTTGGCGAGAGTGGGGTGTAAAAAGCACACTATATTATAACACGGTAATAGTCAATGTAAAGTAATATTATACATAAGTACTGGAACTAGGATCGGAATGAGGGCTTACAATAGCTTGTCCCGCGCGTTCCAAGAATACTCTCGTCGTTGACTTCGCGGCTACTGAAACCTAACATGAGCGGCGCACGCCAGGCACGAGGCACAGAATACAGAATATGACTACTCTAGTGAAGTCTCCGTACCTGGTGTTTGCCATCTCTTTCTTCGGGATGTGGCTGTCGGTGCGGCTCGGGAGCTTCTTTCGGAAGAGGCAGTCGGAGTTGGACGAAGACGTGCGCCAGGATCTCGATCTCATAGTGGCCGCCACGCTGACACTGCTCGGACTTATTATCGGTTTCAGCTTTTCGATGGCCCTCGGCCGATACGATCAGCGCAAGAACTATGAAGAGGCAGAAGCCAACGCGATTGGTACGGAATACGTCCGGGCAGACCTGCTACCCAAGGCCGATGCGGCTCGAGTGCGGGCGCTGCTAGTCGGCTATCTCGATCAGCGCATTTTGTTTTATAGAACGCGCGATGAGTCTACTCTGCAAGTGATCGACGCGCATACCGCTGAACTGCAGGCCGAGTTGTGGTCTGCGGTCCGGGCTCCATCCGGGGAGGTGCCGCCACCCATTCATTCCCTAGTCCTTTCTGGGATGAACGATGTGCTGAACTCGCAGGGATACACGCAGGCGGCATGGTGGAACCGAATCCCACTTGCGGCGTGGGGGCTGCTGGCGGCGGTTGCCGTATGCGCCAACATCCTGGTGGGGTATACAGCGAGGCGCGCTGGAGGGGGAGTGGTCCGGTTACTGGCTCTCCCACTGGTGCTATCCATCTCGTTTTTCCTGATAGCTGACATTGACAGCCCGCGTCGAGGCATCATCCTGGTGCGTCCGCAGAACTTGATAAGCCTTGCGCAGTCCCTGCAGGGGCACTAAACGGAGGATGAGTTAACGCGGAGAGAGAATCAGGGCTGGCACGGACGGGCTAAGACGGGAGTAGCCATATGTTCGGAGGGGTGACAGCGCGAAGCGGGGAAGTGCCGGTGATTGAAACAGAGCGGCTGCGGTTGCGGGGTCACAAGCAGGAGGATTTTGCGGAGAGTGTGGCGATGTGGAGTGATGCGGCCGTCACTCGTTATATTGGCGGGAAGACGCTGTCCGAAGAAGAGGTTTGGGCAAGGTTGCTGCGGTACGTGGGACACTGGGCGTGGCTGGGATTCGGCTATTGGTTGATAGAGGAGAAAGCTACAGGTGCCTTTGTCGGAGAGATGGGATTTTCGGATTGGAAGAGAGAAATGGAGCCATCATTGAAAGGCGTGCCAGAAATTGGCTGGGTGCTTGCAACGCGAGCGCATGGAAAGGGCTATGCGACGGAGGCGGCGCGCGCGGCGATGGCGTGGGGCGATGCGAATGTTCGTTCGGCGCGGCCATCGCTGGGGAGAATGGTGTGCATTATTCATCCTGAGCATACGCGGTCGATTCGAGTAGCTGAGAAGTGCGAATTCAAAGAAGTCTTGCGAACGACGTACCATGGAGAACCTACGGTTTTGTTCGCGCGCTAAAACGCGAGCCCTGGAAGACAAGAACGGGCGAGCCGCTTCCGGGATCGCTGCGCGCATTCCTGGGGCGGCATTGGAGAGCGGTATGCGATACCTGGTGAGAGCGCGAGTAAAGGCGGGTTGCGAGCGGGCGCTGGCGCGCGCGATTGAGCGCGGGACGTTGGGCCAAGGGTCGATTGCGGGTGACGAATACCTGCGCAACATGAATGAGTCGAGAGTTTGCGCGGATGAGACGGTGCGCTGGGTGGAAGTGTGCTATTGCCCGACTCCCCTGCAGGAAGAGCGGCCGTATTGGGAAGAGTATTTTGAGCTGGTAAAGGTGCAGGATGCGCACGACCGGCGCAAATGCCGCGACCAGAATGGAACCGAGCCGTGGGCGTGTGGAGATTGCGATTGCACGGCGCGGTTGGAAGAGAAACTGAAGAACGCAGGCAAGCCCTTCCTTGAACTTCTGCGACCGGCGCTCAAGTAACTCCCAGGAAATGCGAATAAGCTAACGAGGCCAGAGCCAGCCAAAAGTTCCAGCGGCCAACAAGCTGTAAATCAGGCCATCAAAAGATTCCTTGAGCACAAAGCTCCAAGGCAGGCCCTTCCAGATGCCGTTGGCCAAGGGGCCCAGGGAGTAAGCCATAAACGCGGCAGTGCCCGCGACGCGAAACACGACCGGATAATGGGCACCGAAGGGGACGGTGCGGCCAGTCAGGTACGCGGCAAAGAGGCCGATGAGGAGGCAATAGACAAACCACAGACCAAGGAACTTCGGCATGGCCGGAGGGCCGCTGGGAAACGCGGTCAGCAACCCGACCGGCCCCTGTTTGTATTTTTCCTGGATGGCGGGCGACTTCATGTCCTTGTGGGTGCAGAAAGGGAAGACATAGAGACCTCGCTGTAGCCCAGCCGAGCGCAAGGCAGCAAGAAGCTTGTCCTCCTCCGGAAGCTGGCGGTAGTCGCTGCGGTGAAACGGCAGCACCATGTGGAGGATGGAGCTGGCCACGAAGACGATCACAGCCGAGATAAGGATCGGGAGCATCAGAGCAGTGAGAGAAACCATGCGCGGCCTCCTTGGGAGAATGGATGAATGGTCCGAGAATTGGGTGCGAGGCTAACCGGGACTGCGGCCGCGGTCAAGGATCAAGTGGGGGAGTTGGCGCAGCCTGCGGTGGGAGGAGGGGGGGGGGGAAATGACTTGACATATTCCCATATGGGTATGTAATGTAGGACGCATGGCACGAGCCGCCACAACTTCGGATGCGTTTAATGCAGTGGCGGAGCCGCGACGGCGGGAGATTCTGAATCTCATCGCCCTGCAGGAACGGCCGGTAGGGGAGATCGTGGACTCGCTAGGGATGGAACAGCCGTCGGTATCGAAGCACTTACGGGTGCTGCTCGAGGTGGGGCTGGTCAACGTGCGGCGGGACGGGAGGCGGATGCTGTATAGGACGAATGCAGAGGCGATCCGACCGTTGCACGAGTGGACGGAAACGTTCGCTCGATACTGGCGTCATCAATTAAGCCGAGTGAAGGAACGCGCCGAAGGGAAAATCAATCCGTCAAACGATTCAGAACCCAATTTTATTCCAAGGAGGAAAGATGATTACGGCAGCAACAAGAATTGAGGATTTGACGCTGGGCATCACGGAGGAAATTTACGTGCGAGCGTCGCTGGACGCGACATTTGTGGCGTTGCTGGAGCAGCTGGGGCCGCACAATGAGACGCGCGAGAGCGTGCCGATGCCGATGAAGCTGGAGGCGTGGCCGGGCGGGCGGTGGTACCGCGACCTGGGCGACAATAACGGCCACTTCTGGGGTGTGGTGCAAGCCATCAAGCGGCCGACGCTACTCGAGATTACAGGGCCGCTATTCATGTCGTATCCGGCAGTGTCGAATGTGCAGTACCGCTTGAGCGAAAAAGATGGCGGAACATTGATCATGTTTCATCACACGGCTCTTGGGCTGATTTTGGAAAATCACCGAGCAGGAGTCACAGGTGGTTGGAAGTACATTCATGAAGGCGTCCGGAGGCGTGCTGAAGCGGCGCGATCGCAGTCCGTGGTGGCGCACTGAGACATTATGTGTCCAGCATGCGTAGCGAGCGCGGCGGCGATGATCTCCAGTGTACTGTCCACGGGCGGGTTGACCGCGCTCGTAATGGCAATTTTCGCGCGGAGGGAGAGAAGAAAGGAACAGCTATGAAACTTGTAGATTCCATCTTGACGGAGATTGATCAGGAAGCACAAACGACGAAGCGAGTGCTGGATCGAATTCCAGAAGACAAACTCACCTGGAAACCGCACCCGAAAGCCTTTTCTCTGGGCCAATTGGCCCTGCACATTGCATCCGTTCCGGGGAGCGTCGCGGCGGCAGCGGTGCCCGACAGTATGGAAGCCCCGAATTTTTCGCAGCCGGAGGCGAAGAGCCGGCAAGAGGTACTGGACACGTTCTCCAAGAGTCTCGAGAGTGCAAAGGAGGCCCTGAAAAAAATGGATGATGCACGTCTGATGTCCATGTGGAGCTTGACGAAAAACGGGAAGGTTGTGATGTCAATCCCGCGGATCGGATTCATCCGCTCGATCCTGATGAATCATAACTACCACCACCGTGGCCAACTCTCAGTGTATCTGCGCATATTGAATGTACCAGTGCCGTCGATCTACGGTCCCAGCGCGGACGAAAACCCTTTCGCGTAGTTCCAATAAAAGAATCCTACAATCCAAACTGAAGGAGGAAACATGGGAGAAATAACGAATGAGCAAGTCAATTTGCTGCTGAGGCTGTATGAGGAGCGGCGTGAACCCCGATTGAGAGAAGCGCGGGACTGGTTCGGAGCAAATTTTCACGGAGTGAATACTCCGGAAGACTTGATGCGAGTCTGTCCTCCCGGCAGCCAGGGAAACTTGTATATGCGCATGGTGCTCTCGTATTGGGAAATGGTGGCGAGCATCGTGAACCGCGGGCTGATCGACGAAGACTTCTTCTTCGAAAACAGCGGAGAGCAGTGGATGGTCTGGGAGCAGGTAAAGCCGGTGATCGGCGCATGGCGCACGATGTTCAGCAGCCCGAAGTTTCTGGCCAACCTTGAGGAGCAGGTCAAGAGGCTGGAAGCCTGGCGCGAGAAGCGCAATCCCGGTTCGAATGAAGCAATCCGAAAGATGCTGGCGCAGATGCGGCAGATGATGCAGGCGCCGAAAGCGCAGGCGGCGAGCAGCTAGAGCAAGGCGCGAAGCCTTGGTCTTCCGGGTAGAACCGGTGAGTGCGGGAGTGTGCCTGGGCTCGACCGTGGGGACTCCTGCACTCACTGAACGGGCTGCTAGGGTTGAGTTTGGGGCCAGATGTAGTTGCGCCAGGATCGAAAAGCAAGGAAGGAGAATTGGTCATGACGAAGAGCGTGATGGAGCATTCGAAAGTGGTGTCGCCGTCGGAATGGGTTGCGGCGCGGAAGGAGCTGTTGAAGAAGGAGAAGGAGTTCACGCGGCTGCGCGATGAGCTCAGCCGGCAGCGGCGGGAGTTGCCGTGGGAGAAAGTAGAGAAGGCTTATGTGTTCGAAGGACCGCGCGGCAAAGAGACGCTGGCGGATCTTTTCGGTGATCGAAGCCAGCTCATTGCGTATCACTTCATGTTCGGTCCGGACTGGAAGGAAGGATGTCCGAGCTGCTCGTTCATAGCGGATCACATGGATGGTAGCGTGGTGCACCTGGCGGCACGCGACGTGAGGCTGGCAGTGGTTTCGCGGGCACCGCTGGCGCAGATTGAGTCGTTCAAGAAGCGCATGGGGTGGCGGTTCCCCTGGGTGTCCTCGAATGGCAGTGATTTCAATTACGACTACCAGGTGTCGATGGCCAAGGAAGAGCTCGAGAAAGGTGAAGTGTATTACAACTACTCGATGCAGAAATTTCCGAGCGAGGAACGGCCGGGGATGAGCGTGTTTTACAAGGATGCGGCGGGGAACATCTTCCATACGTATTCGAGCTACGCACGCGGACTGGACATTTTCCTGGGCGCATACAACTGGCTGGATCACACGCCTAAAGGGCGTGATGAAGAGGGATTGAAGCACGGGATGGCATGGGTGCGGCACCATGACAAATATGACGCGGGGTACAAAGTGGACGCGACGGCGGAATACGTGCAGCCTGCGAAGACGACGGATGCTGCGTGTTGCGCTGGCGAACGCCGTTCGTGAGGGTGGCCGGGTGAACCGGAGGCTGCGTCCCCACAAGAAAGAAGAGGGGCGGAACTGCTCCATCGGCAGCTAATGAAGCTGTTGAGTGGCGTAGGCGAGCGAGGCCTTGGCGCGGGCGTCGTTGGGGAATTGGGCGAGCAGGTGGCGATAGGTTTGCTGGGCGGCGGCGAAGCGGCCGGCCTGGAGCTGGGCCTGGCCGAGGGCGTGCTGCGGAGTGGCTGACTTGGGATCGAGAGTAGCGGACTGGCGGAAAGCGGCGATGGCCGGGTCGTATTGTTTTTTTCCAATATAAGCAAGACCCAGGCCGAGATAGGTGTGAGCATCATTTGGATTTTGCGCGATTAATTTTTGAAAAAACGCTATGGCTTGATCGTATTCGCCCAGGTTGAGATAGGCGCCGCCGAGTTGTTGTTGATAAGAAGGGTTTGTTGGCTCCGCGCCGTAAGCCTTTTGCAACGCCGCGACACCATCCGAATAGCGGCTTTTCCCAAAATACAATGAGGCGAGCAATGCCTGTGCGGGAGCGAGATCTGGCTCGCGCGCGGTGAGTTGCTCCAATTGTGCGAGGGCCTCGTCGGTTTTGCCGGACTTGACGAGTTGCTGGATCGAGGCGAGTCCGCGGACGTCGGGGCCGGCGCGGAGGAGCTTGGCGGCGTAGGCGGAAGTGGAGAGGACGATGGCGATGAGAAGGGTGACGAGGGAGAGTCGGCTGCGGCGGTCGGTTTCGGGGGCAGAGGCGTTCGGAAGGAGTGCGCCGACGGCGAGGCCCATGACTAGGCCGCCGATGTGGGCGGCGTTGCTGATCCCGGGGAGTGCGCCGAAGGCAAGGTTGTAAGCGATAATGATGCCAAGGCTGCCGACGATTCCGCTGTTGATTTTGAGATGCGCGGGGGTTTTCTTCAAATAGACGAAGGAAACGATCACGCCGGCGATCCCAAAGATCGCGCCGGACGCGCCGGCCCCTGCGGCCTGCGGATGCCAATAGACGCTAACGATGCTACCGAAGACACCACTGGCGAAGTAGGCGAGGACATAGGAGAAGCGTCCGAGAAGTTGCTCGGAGATGCGGCCAAGATTCCAGAGACCCCACATGTTGAGGGCGAGGTGGATGAGGCCGAAATGGACGAACATGCTGGTGACGAGGCGCCACCACTGGCCGTTGAGCGTGAGCGGACCGAAATCGGCGCCGAAGTTGATGGCTTGGTCAGGAGTGGGCAGGGTGGGGGAGACTCCGTTGAGGACCATGACGACGTAGATGAGGACGCAGGCGGCGATCAGGCCGATGGTGACGGGGAAGGAAGTTGCCGAGAGCGTGGCGCGCGGTTGCTGCACGTAGGCGGCGCGAATGGAACGGGCGCGTTGTTGAGCGCAGTCCGGGCACTCGGGGGAAGCGGGAGAGGCGGAAAAGTTGCTATCGAATTCCTTGCCGCATGTAGCACAACGCTGGAGAGGCATGAGAGAGAAATGGTAACAGGTTTATTGGGTGGGGAAGAAGGTGGGGAGTGGCGAACGGATTGACGGGCGCTGCATTGCTGCGTCTCTACAAGAGCTATGAAGGCCTACGAGCCCAGCCGGCGGAAAAGCGGGAGCGAAGCTCTCGCACTCCAAGGTTAGTGGATTTGCTTGGTTTTGCGCTGCATGTAATCCATGAGGAGGTACTGGCCGAGCGTGTATGGAGTGGTGAAGTAGGCCTTGCCGCGGCACATGGCGGTGATTTTCTGGACGAATTGGACGAGGGAATAGTCGCTGGCGAGCATGAACGTGTTGATCATGATGCCGGCGCGTTTGCACTTGTTGACTTCTTCAAGAGTCTGACCCACGACGAAGGGGTCGAGGCCGAAGGCGTTTTTGTAGATGCGGCCGTCTTCCAGGGTGAGGGCGGAAGGCTTTCCGTCGGTGATCATGATGATCTGGCGCATGTCTTTCTTCTGGCGGAGGAGGATGCGCTGGGCCATGCGGAGGCCCTCGCGGGTGTTGGTGTAGTAGGGGCCAACCTGGACGCGGGCGAGTTCGCTGAGGGGAACTTCCTCGGCGGAGTCGTGGAAGAGGACGAGGCTGAGAGTGTCGCCGGGATATTGCGTTCGAATGAGGTGCGAGAGTGCCATGGCGACGCGCTTGGCGGGTGTGAAGCGGTCTTCACCGTAGAGAATCATGCTGTGGCTGCAATCGAGAAGAACGACAGTGGCGCAGGAGCTGTGGTATTCGCACTGGTGGACCATGAGATCGGAGTAGTTCATCTCGATGGGAACTTTGGCGCCTTCGCGGCGGACGGCGTTGAAGAGCGTGGCACTGATGTCCATGTTGAGGGTGTCGCCGAATTCGTAGGGGCGAGAGGCGCCACCGGATTCGACGCCGGTGGAGAGGTCGCGAGTGTCGTGGCGGCCAAAGCTGCTACGGCCGAGGGAGCCGAGCAGGTCCTGGAGAGTTTTGAATCCTAGAAAATCGATGGTCTTGTCGGTGATTTCGAAGCGGGCTTCTTGCTGTCGCTCCTGGGGATTGCCTAGCTGGCCGCGCGCGGAGGTTTGTGGGGGCGGGGTGACTTGCGGGGGCTGCTGGGGATTGATGAAGCCCTCGTTGGCCATGCGTTCCATGAGCTTCTCGAGGAGGTCTTTCACAGCTTGGCTGTTCAGGGCGTTGGGTTCCTGGAGCATTTTGCGGAGCTCGTCGGACATGGCGTCTTCGGGGAGGAGGTCACCTTCCTGGAGGGCGCGGAGGATGGCTTCGCGGAGAGCGTCCATGGAGCGTTCCTGATCCATTTGGGAGACGCCGTAGTATTGGGATTCGAAACCGCTTTGCAGGAAGAAGTCGCCCATGCGCTTGATGAGTTCTTCAAGGTCGACGGCGTCGGCGGGTTCGCCGGTGTATTTAGCGTACTTGATAAATTTCATGGGTTCGTCCCGACAGCCCGGATGACAACGGCGCTCGGAGCACGGGTGCAGCGGTGTTGCGCCCTTACAAACAGCACGGCGGAATGCGCGGCGGTATGCATTAGTTGAATTGGCGGCGGGGGCCGCGATTTTGGGATTCACGCGGGTCGCGCGGTTCGGGTTGCTTAGGTTTATCGGCATAGAAGCCACGTTCTTCGCTGCGGCCGATGCGGCGGTGGGCCCACAGGCCTTCAAGAATCATTTCAGCGGCCGCGGCGGCGGGGCCGGGGTCTTTACGATCGTGCACGCCGAGTTTGCCGATGTGGTCCATGAGGCCTTGAATTTTCGAGAGCTGTTGGAAGCGATCGCCGGTCGTAGCCAATTCCGGGAGCTTCAGTTCGCCGCCTAATTCGAACCACTGGGTGACGGGTTGGAAGTTGGCTTCGGCAAAAGTTTTGCTGAAAACGCGGCCGACGGCCGTTCGAATGAGTTCGCGGGCGATGGTGTCGGCGCCTTTCAACTCGCCTTCGTATTCGAGCTCCATTTTTCCGGTGATTGCGGGGAGAGCGGCGTAGACGTCGGCAACGCGCGCGACGACGGATTTTTCTCCGGTGCGTGTGGCGCGTTGTTCGGCACTGCTGACGAGACTTTCGAGCGTGGTGATGGGCAAGCGCTGGCTGACGCCCGAGCGCCGGTCGACGCGTTTGTCTTCGCGGGCCTGAAAGGCGATTTCTTCGACAACCTGGCGAAGATATTGCGGAACGTCGATTTTTCTTCCGGAATCGCGGCCGACCCAGGCTTCCTGGGCGGTAATGGTCATGCCTTCTTCGACGGTGGCGGGATAATGCGTGCGGATTTCGGCGCCGATGCGGTCTTTCAGTGGTGTGATGATCTTTCCGCGGGCGGTGTAGTCCTCGGGATTGGCGGTGAATACGAGGAGGACATCGAGGGGCAGGCGCAAGGGATAGCCTTTAATCTGGATGTCACCCTCCTGCATGATATTGAAGAGGCCGACCTGAATTTTCCCCGCGAGATCGGGGAGTTCGTTGATGGCGAAAATGCCGCGATTGGCGCGAGGGAGGAGGCCATAGTGGATGGTGAGTTCGTCGGAGAGATCGCGACCGCCCCGCGCGGCGCGAATGGGATCAACGTCACCGATGATGTCGGCCATGGTCACATCGGGCGTAGCGAGCTTTTCGACAAAGCGATTTTCTCGGGGCATCCAGGCAATGGGAGTGTCGTCGCCTTCGGCGGTGATTTTTTCGCGGCAGGCGCGGCAGATGGGCTTCAGGGGATCATCGTTGATTTCGCAGCCGGCGACGACTGGCATTTCGGTGTCAAGAAGATTGATGAGACCACGCAGGATGCGGCTTTTGGCCTGGCCGCGGAGGCCGAGGAGGATGAAATTGTGACGCGAGAGCAGGGCGTTGACAATCTGGGGAACGACGGTGTCTTCGTAGCCATGGACGCCGGGGAAAAGGGTCTCGCCCTTTTCGATGGCGCGCAGGAGATTACGGCGAAGCTCGTCCTTCACGGAACGCGAGGCACCTCGGGGATCAAAATCAGGGATACGTTTCAGCTCGCCGAGAGTACGCGGCTTCGAATGTCCGGAAGATTGCGTTGAAATGCTTGCCATTATTTGTGTGCCAATCCGCAGTCCCCGACTCGCGCGGAGACCGCAAAATACCAAACTAATTCAAACCGTGTCCGTTACCCCCGGCGCGCTGGCGCATGGCTCCTTTCTTCTGTAGATGCGGCGCCCAACCGCGAAGGTACGTGACGAGACGCTCCTGACGGTCGGGCTCGGAACGAAGTTCCAGGATTTGTTGCTTCCACAAGAGGTCCATGGGCAGCGTCCCCGCAACGAGATAGGAAAGCTCGTCGGGCGGAGAATCCTGGAGATTCTTGGGATAATCGTCGTAAATGAGCGTGTGGCAAGCCTCGTAGAGTTCAACGAGTTCGCGTTGGACGCGCGGATTGGAGGGAACTTCGCGATCCTCGAGATAATCCACGTGGCCTTCGGCGAGCGGGTTTTCCGCAAAAATCTCCAAAATACGAAACGGGGCGCGTCCGACAGTGAGGATGTCCATGCGGCCATCGCCATAAGTGTTCACGATATCGAGAATTTCAGCGGTGCAACCCACATGAACCAGGCCGTTGGGGAGAGACAGGAGCAGCCCAAATTCAGTTTTCTGCTTGATGCAGGTTTTTACCATATGGCGATAACGCGGCTCGAAAATATGCAGAGGGAGTTCCGCGCCGGGAAGAAGAACGACGTTTAGGGGGAAAAGCGAAATACGTTCAGGCCGCATGGTCCCAGATCAAATCATAGCAGAGAGCAGGACGGCTGGTGATGAAACCTGCTTCATGGGAAGATGCAGCTGGTGACGTTTCGGAAATTTATCTTCCATTTATCATGTAATAGCGACAATCAGGGGCAGTCTGCGACGGGGCCCGGCCTTGATCAGCCAGAGGCTGTCGCTACAGAAGTCACGGCATCGAGGAATGAAGAATTTGAGCCCGAGGAAAAACTCGCGTCCTGAGAGGCATTCGTGAATTACGCGGCACTATTTCAATCCGCCCTCGTGGCGCTGCTGAGGAACAAAATGCGCAGCATCCTGACGGTCCTTGGTATCACCATCGGGATAGCGGCGGTTATCTGTGTTGTGGCCATCGGAAAGGCGGGGCAGGCCCGAGTGGAGCAGCAACTCAACAATCTTGGGGATAATTTTGTATGGATCGAAGCCGGAGGGAGGGCGCTGAATGGTGTGCGGACGGGGACACATGACACCACGACGTTGACAGTGGCTGATGCCATGGCCATCAAGAATCAGATTTCCCTGATCAAGAGCGTGTCGCCCAATGTGGATGACCCGGTTCAGGTCATTTATGGCAACCAGAACTGGCACACTTCCTACCGGGGCGTTTCGCCGGAATACTTCGAGATCAAGCGCTGGTTTATCGACCAGGGGGCGGTGTTCTCGCAGGACGATGTGGATCGAGCGGCTGACGTCTGTGTCATCGGGCGGACCGTGCGTGACCAGCTTTTTGGTGTGGAAGATCCAATCGGGAAAGTGATGCGGGTCACCAACCTTCCTTGCAAAGTCGTGGCTACACTTCATCCCAAGGGGCAATCCCTCTCCGGGCAGGACCAGGACGATACGATCATCATCCCTTACACGACGGCGCAGAAGAAGCTCAAGGGGATCACCTGGCTCGACGACATTCTGTGTTCGGCGGTTTCGGCGGATGCTGTCAAAGTGGCCGGCCAGGAGGCGACGGCCGTGCTCCGGGATCGCCATCATCTGCGGCCGGAAGAAGAGGATGACTTTAACATTCGGAATCCGGAGGACATTATTCAGGCGCAACTGGACGCCAGCCGGACATTGACGATTCTGTTGATAGCCATCGCTTCGATCTCCCTGCTTGTAGGAGGGATTGGGATTATGAATGTAATGCTGGTTTCCGTGACCGAGCGGACGCGCGAGATTGGTGTGCGGGTGGCCGTTGGCGCGACGGAGCAGGCGATCCAACTGCAGTTCCTTGGCGAGTCGATCATGCTCAGCCTGGTAGGAGGGGCGGCGGGCGTACTCTTTGGCGTGATTGGCTCTTATCTTGTCGGGCAGACGTTGCATTGGCCGATACAGATGTCGCTGGAATCGGTAGTGATCGCTGCCATTTTCTCGGTGGCGGTGGGCGTGTTCTTTGGATATTACCCGGCGCGAAAGGCGTCACTGCTCGATCCCATCGAAGCACTGCGCTATGAATGAACGCGCGGAAATTGACGGTCTGGACAGGACATGAAATCGAAGAGTAAGTGGCTCGTCCTTACTGGCGTTGTGGTGCTGGCTCTGATATTCGCGGCCTTCGGGCTAAATCGCAGTGCGCAGGCGCAACACTTCACGGCGAAGGTGGAGCGCGGTGATGTTCACGATGTAGTGGACGCGACGGGGACGATCAATGCGGTGATCACGGTCCAGGTTGGATCGCAGGTTTCCGGCTCGATCGCGAAGCTGAATGTAGATTTCAATTCTCGCGTTCACAAGGGCGACATCGTCGCGCTAATTGATCCTGCACTTTTCCAGGGCGCTCTGCTGCAGGCCGCCGCTGACGTGGACAATGCCAAAGCCAACCTGATCGCCGCAAAAGCAAACCTGGAAAAGGCGAATGCCGCTTCGCAGCAGACGAAAGCCGACTTCGATCGCGCGGCGCAGCTCACGACAGAGAAGATCATGAGTCAGCAGCAACTGGATCTCGCTAAAGCAAACTATGATTCAGCGAATGCGGCTATGGGTGCGGCGGTCGCGAATGTTACACAGGCGGAAGCGCAAGTCAGCCAGAAGGCTGCGGCGCTGACGGTTGCGCAGACAAACCTCAACTACACCGTAATTCGATCTCCAATCGATGGCACGGTAGTGGCGCGCAATGTGGATGTGGGACAGACGGTAGCCGCGTCCTTGCAGGCGCCGACAATTTTTACCATCGCGCAAGACCTGACAAAGATGCTGGTGTACACCAAGACGGATGAGTCTGACGTAGGAAATATCAGGCCGGGGAAGCCTGTGACGTTTAAAGTGGATGCCTTTCCGAAGGATACGTTTCACGGGGTTGTGAGCCAAGTGCGGATGAACCCGACGACGGTACAGAGCGTGGTCACCTACGACACGATTATCGAGTTCGCGAATCCGGAGTTGAAGCTATTCCCTGGAATGACGGCGTACGTGACCATTCCTGTGGATACCGTGCAAAACGTCTTGAAAGTGCCAAACACAGCGCTTCGGTACAAGCCGCCGATGGGGCCCGAGGAGATTCTGGCGATTTATAAGCAATATGGGCTCGACGGAGGGGAGAAACAACAGGTGGGTGATGATCCAGCGGCCGCAGGACGTGGCTCGCAGGCCGGGGGAGAGAATCAAAACCTGCCGCGGGCGCCGCGTGCGGAGAATGCGGTGGTGTGGAAGCTGCGCACGGATAACTCGATGGAACCGGTGAAGATTTCGTTGGGAATAACAGACCACGCGTACACGCAAGTGACGGCAGTCCTCAGAGGGGAATTGAAGGAAGGGGACGAACTGATTATTCGTTCCGTGATGGCAAAATCGCAGGCTCCGGGCACATTAAGGCGCTGAGAAGCAATATTTTTGCGGCGATCCCGCAGAATCCATGTTACCTGCCAACCAAGTCGAAGAGACGATAGTCGCGCCTGCGGCGAGTGCAGTCATACGGGTGGAAGAGGTTCATAAATATTACGATCTTGGCGAGACGCGAGTGCACGCGCTGCGGGGCGTCAGTGTTGCAGTCGGGCGTGGCGAGTTCGTGGCCATCATGGGTGCAAGTGGAAGCGGCAAATCAACGTTCATGAATATGCTGGGGTGCCTGGACCGGCCGAGTTCCGGGCGGTATCTGCTCGAAGGTATGGACGTTTCCCAGCACGACAAAAGGGCGCTGGCGTTTATCCGCAATCAGAAAATTGGATTTGTTTTCCAGGGTTTTAATTTGCTGGCGCGCACTACGGCGCTTGAAAACACGGAACTCCCTACGTTGTACGCAAAAATTGATAAGGTTGAGCGCCAGAAACGCGCAGCGGAAGCGCTGGCGATGGTGGGTCTCGCCGACCGGGCCCACCACTTTCCGTCGCAAATGTCTGGCGGGCAACAGCAGCGAGTCGCAGTGGCGCGGGCGCTGGTAAACCGTCCTTCCATCCTGCTGGCCGACGAACCCACGGGGAATCTCGATAGCCGCACGTCTGTCGAGATCATGGAAATCCTGCAGAACTTAAACGACAAGGGATTAACGATCGTGCTGGTTACGCACGAGCTTGACATCGCGCAATTCGCCAAGCGCGTACTGGTGTTCCGCGACGGAAAAATTCGCAAGGACGATGTGGCCGTAAACCGGCCGATAGCCCGCGAAATTTTGAAGACTCTGCCGACAATCGACGATTAACAGCCGCAAAGTTTAGGCGCCAAGGTGTGGTCAGGAGAGCTCGTTGAGCAGGGCTTCCATCTCGGAGCTGGCGTGCTGGTCGCCTTTTTTCGCGGCGGCGGCAATGCCGTTGGAGAGAACCTGTTTCGCTTCAGAAGATCGGGACTCGCGGACGAGCAACTGGCCGTACATGAGATAGGCGGGGATGTATTCGGGGGTGCTGGCCAGAAGTGCGCGAAAATGTGTGTCGGCTGCGGCGGGATCGCCGCTGTTCATGCATTCCATGGCGAGGCCGTAGCGGGAGAATGCGTCGTCGGGCTTCTTGGACACGAACTCTTCGAGCATCTGGCGGCGGGTTTTCTTTTGTTCCGTCATAGGCGTCTCGTATTATACGGGTAGCGCGGGCGGGTCCAAAATCGCGATGAAGCTCGGGGTGCGAATGAAGAGGAAAAACGGAAGCAGGGTAGGGACGAAGGCGGAGATGCCGGGGAAGCCGGTGAGCGCTTCGCGTTCTGAGATGACGGAAATTGTTTTGCCGGCACAGACGAATCCGCTGGGGAAATTGCTTGGCGGGCAGGTCATGCACCTTGTGGACATGGCGGGTGCGTTGGCGGCCCACCGGCATTCGAATTGTTATGTGGTGACGGCTTCGGTGGATTACATCGATTTCCGGAATCCAGTGAATCAGGGTGAGATTGTGAATTTGAAATCGCAGGTCAATCGCGTCTTTCACACGTCGATGGAAGTGGGCGTGGAAGTCTTTTCGGAGAATGCGATGACCGGGGAACGGAAGCATACGACTACGGCATACGTAACGTTTGTGGCGATTGACGAGCATACGCGGAAGCCGAAACTCGTTCCGCCGTTGATTCTGAAGACGGCGGGAGAGAAGCACCGCTTTCGTGAGGCAGCCAAGCGGCGCAAGACAAGATTGGCGCTGAGGTACGGCACGGATTCGCACAGCGGCAAATAAAATATTAGCTGACGCCGCCGACCCAGAGGGGTGGGGTAGTCGGCGCGGGGCTGCCACCGGGCGGTTCTTCGGTGATCGCCAGGGCCTTAGTTGCGGCCATGAGCTCAGGGGGATTCGAAACGAGGAGGACGAATTTCCCGTCGGCGTCGGGGCGCAGGGTGAGAGACGGAATCGGTTTGCGGCCGGGCGTTTTCGGTATGAGCCACAATTGCAGAACGCGATCTCCAGCGGGCGCGGGAACTTTTTGCCCAGATACCACGATGCCAAGTTTCGAATGCCAGATAGCTTCGAGCGGGGGAGCCTGAGGGGCCGGGGAAGCGAGCGCGATTTTGACGGACGCGGGATCAACGAGGATGGCGGCTTCACGCTTGGCATCTTCCAGTTGAGTTTCGAGTTCGTGACGGTGTTGGAGGATAGCCGCGGCGATCTGGTCGGCACGCTGGATCTCTCGCGTCAATCTTTGGGCATTCCAAGCGGAATAGATCGTGGCGAGGAAGAGAGCGGCAACGCCCGCCCACATCCAGAAGGGAATGTTACTCTTCGGCGGCACGAAGCGTGGGGCGGACCGCGTTTCCTCGCGGACGGATTGCATGAGGCGGCCCTTGAGCATGTCTGATGGAGTAGCCTCGGGCGCGAGGTAGTGGAGCTGGCTGACAAGCCAGCGGGCTTCTTCGATGGACTTTGCGCAGTCCGGGCAGCTGATGGCAAGATGAGCTTCGAGGGCGGCGCGTTCCGGGGCGTCGAGCGCACCCAGCGTGTAGGCTTCAAACATGTCGCGGAATTGGTCGCAGTTTTTCACGATGCAACCTGCAATTCTTCCTTCAAGCGTAGCAAACCTTTGCGGATCCAACTTTTTACCGTCCCAAGTGGTTCCTTGAGAGCAGCGGCAATTTCAGAGTGGCTCAGCCCTTCAAAGTATGCCAGCTCGATGGCTCTCTTCTGCTGCGGATTGAGAGAACTCATCAAGGCCCGAACTTTTTGGGCGCGACGTTTTTCGTCGAGTACCTTCTCATATTCCGGCGCAGCGGCGACCGGGGGGAGCTCGTCCACCTGGTCCTCATGGCGGCGCTGGCGCTCACTTTTCAGGCGGAGCGTGTCCAGCGCGCGATTGCGTGCGAGAGTGAAGAGCCAGGGGACAAACGGGCCGCGCGAAGCGTCATATTGCGCGGCGTTCCGCCAGAGTTGCAGGAAGACCTCCTGTACGACTTCTTCGGCGGTTCCTGCTTGCTGCAGAATGCGCAAAACGAGTCCGTAGATGGCGCGGCAATGGCGGTCATAAAGCTGTTCGAAGGCGCTCACATCCTTTTGAAGAAGCCGGCTCACGAGCGTCGCGTCGAGCGATACTTCGGGGTTCGTCGTGGGTATGAAAGCCGCGAGGAACAAGGGGCTAAGGTTCTTCGCCTCCTGTAACAATATACGGCAGAGGTCCAGGACTGGATGAGCGCCGAGGCCTCTCATGAGTTAAGCCCTTGGCGCACTTCCTCGGCTACTGTGACCGCTCGTTCGACGCAGGAGCCAACGGAGGGCCCGCGCAAGTAGTTGCCGGCCAACCAGATGCCAGGGAAATTCTGCAGAAGTCTGGAGACTGCAGCTAACCGGTCAGCGTGGCCCAGATTGTACTGCGGAAGAGCGCGTAGCCAAATTTTGACGTTCGAAAATATAGGCTCGCTTTTGATGGAAAGCAGCGGAGCGGTTTCGCGATGGACAAGGGTTGCGAGTTCCTCGGGTTTGAGCATTGCGGCGCCCGGATCGGTTGTGCCGCCCACAAAACTGGTGAGCAGCGCGTGTCCTTGCGGGGCGCGGCCCGAGAAAAGGGAAGAGTTCCAGACGGTGCCAAGAACGCGGAGTCCCGCCGATCGCGGTACGAGGAAGCCAAATCCGTCTAGAGCATGTCCAAGGTCGCTCTTGCGATAGCCTAGCGAGACGACGGCGACGGATGCGTATTCCACTGTGGCCAAGGGCGGTTCGAACGCGGCATGCAGTTGGCCAAGTAGATTTCCCGTGACATCGGTAGGGGTGGCAAAGATTAGAGCTCCCGTGGAGAGAGGGTCCGAATCCCCCTCGCCATCCAAACGCACATCGAACACACCATTCTCTCGCCGTGAAATGCCAATGACGCGCACTTTCGTACGCATTGCCGAGCCGATTTTTCTCGATAGGGCGGTGACAAAAGTCTCGTTGCCGTCGCGAAACGTTTGGAGCGTCGGGTTCTCGCGAGGACCTTTCCTGGATTTGGCGAGTCGCAACATCCCGCGGACGATGCTGCCGGACGTTTTTTCGGCCTCGTAAAGCTGAGGGAACGCACTGCGAACGCTGAGACGCTCGGGGTCGCCAGCGTAAACGCCGGAAACGAAGGGACCGACCAGGCGGTCGAGGAGTTGCACGGAAAATTTTCTTCGGACGAAGTCAGCGACGGATTCGTCCGGCTCTGGCGGCATGGTCTTGCCGAAAATATCGCGCAGCAGGGCCAATTTGGTGGCGCCGCCGATTAGTCCGCTCGTAAAGAAGGCGGGTGGAGTCAACGGCACAGGTTGAAGGCGGCCAGCAACCAGGACGTAGCGCGGGGCGCGAGAAGGAGCCTGTACTACTTGATCTGAAATGCCGAGTTCGTCGCAGAGCTGGCGAAGTGCCGCAGTGCCGCTGAAACTTTGCGGGCCGAGCTCGAGGAGGAAACCGTCGCGGGTGAAGGATTGAATGACGCCGCCTGGACGGACAGAGGCTTCTATGAGTTCCGCGTCAATGCCGGCTTTGCGGAGGGTATAAGCGCAGACTAGCCCGGAGATTCCCCCGCCGATCACCAGTGCTGGGACGTGACGGGTCACAGGCGTGTGAGCATCCTCGCGCGATCAGAGAGTCTTGGAAAAGAGCGGCTTACTGCTGATTAACTGCTGTTTTTCGAGATAGGGATCGAAAATCATGGCCAGGTTGCGGATGAAAATGCGGCCCAGCCAGGTGGCGCGGATTTCGCCGCGATCGAGGAGCACGAGATCGTCCTGACGGAAAGGTTCCAGGCGGCGGAGTTCTTCGGCGAAATACTCGTCGAAGTCGATACCGAATTCGCGGGAGATTTCTTCCTTAATGACGACGGTATGACAAAGCAGGCGGTTGATGACGGCGCGGCGCAAGCGGTCCTCGTTCGAAAGGTGATAGCCGCGCATGGTGGCGATGCCACGCTCGTTAACGGCCTTCTGCCAGGAAGGAATGTCGCGATGATTCTGCGCATAAGCGCCCTGGAAGCCGCTGATGGCGGTGATGCCCATGCCGTATAGATCGGCGCCGGCTTTGGTTGTATAGCCCTGAAAATTGCGGTGCAGCGTGCGGTTCTGCTGTGAGACGGCGAGCTCGTCGCCGGGCCTGGCGAAGTGGTCCATCCCGATGTACAGGTAGCCGGCTTCGAGGAATTTGACCAAGCCAGTGCGAAAAATCTCGAATTTCTCCATGCCTTCGGGAAGGTGCGCGGCGAAGGAGCCCTGTTGCTTCTTCAGCCAGGGCACGTGCGCATAGCTGAACAGGGCGACGCGATCGGGAGTGAGCTCGAGGATCTGGTCCACAGTGTGCGCGAAGCGGTCTGGCGTCTGGTAAGGCAGGCCATAGATTAGGTCGACGTTGATGCTGTCGAACCCCAGCTTGCGAGCGGCGAAGAGCAGGTCGCGCGTCATTTCAAACGGCTGGATTCGATGAATGGCCTTCTGCACATCGGCGTGAAAATCCTGAATGCCCATGCTGAGGCGGTTGAAGCCGAGCTTTCGAAGGGTTTCAAGATGTTCGCGGGAGGTGACACGCGGATCGATTTCGATCCCGATCTCGGCGTCGGGGGCAAAATGAAATTGTTCGCGGGTGAAGCCGAAGAGGTCTTCAATCTGATGAGGCGTCAAATACGTCGGCGTGCCGCCACCCCAATGAAACTGAACGACGGAGCGATCTTTGGAAACACTACGACTGATGCGTTCCGTTTCGCGCTTCAGGATTCCCAGATAGGGCGGCGCAACGTTTTTGTCCTTCTCGATGATGACGTTGCAGGCGCAGAACAGGCAGAGGCTTTCGCAGAACGGGATGTGCATGTATAGGGAGACAGGCGTTTTGGCGCGATCGGCGTCTGCATGCACTTTTTCGAGGTCATCGGGGCCGAAGGCATCGTTCCAGACAGGCGCCGTCGGATAGCTTGTGTAGCGCGGACCGGGACGATTGTACTTAGCGAGGAATTCTTCGCCGACGCTGAGCTCTTCGCGCATTCGCTGCAGGCTTGGAGGCGTTGGTGTCATGGCAAATTTATTCTACCGCTCCTGCGCTGCCGTCCTGGCATCTTCATACAGAGCTTGCTGGCCAGTATCAATGAAGAGTTTAGCGTTTTCGACAGGCGTATTCTGCAGAATCCCATGTCCCAGATTGAGAATGTGCCCTTGGCCGCCGAGAGCTCCCGCGGTATCCTGCGTCACTGCTCGAATTTTGTCGTGGGGGCCGAGAAGGACGGCTGGATCTACGTTTCCTTGCAGAGCGATTCTTGGGCCCAACGATTTTCGAACTTCTGCCAGATCCACGCGCCAATCTACGCTCAAGACGTTAGCGCCGGAGTGCGCCACGGCGTGCAGGAGATGATGTGAAGCTTTCGTGTAGTAAATGACAGGCACGCGATTGCCAAGGCCTGAAATCACTTCTTGAACGGCCGGAAGCGCAAAGCGGTTGTAGTCATCGAGATCGAGTTCCCCGCACCAGGTATCAAATAATTGGACAGCGGCGGCACCGGCGGCGATCTGCGCCTTGAGATATGGAATCGTTGCTTCCGCAATGCGGTGCAACAGCTCACGAAAAGTCTTTGGTTCGTGGTAGAGAAAGCTTTTGACATTTGGGAAGCCGTCTTTAGTCTTGCCTTCCACCATGTAGCACGCCAGCGTCCACGGCGCAGCTGCAAAACCCAGCACGGGGACGTCTGGTCCGACGGATTTCACGATGCGGCGGATAGCTTCGGGGAGGAAACCGGTTTCGGTCTCGGGATCGAAATTTTTCAGCCTGTCCACGTCGGCTTTGGAGCGCACGGGATTCGGCAAATTGGGACCGGCATCGCCAAGCTCGAGCTGCAGGCCCATGGCCTCTGCGGGGATAAGGATATCCGAGAACACGATTACAGCATCCACGCCGAGACGGCGAAAGGGTTGAAGGGAGACTTCCACCGCCAGGTCCGGCGTCTTGCAGACCTCAAGGAAGGCGTGGTTCGAACGGATTTCGCGATACTCAGGCAGGTAGCGCCCGGCCTGGCGCATCATCCACACCGGCAGACGGGAGGTCCGTTCGCCACGGCAGGCGCTAAGAAACAACTCTTTTCGATTTATGGAGACCTTCGGTTCGCTCATGTCCCGCCCGAGATAATAACAATAGCAAATCCCGCCCCGCCTTGCTGATACAGCGCCTGGGCACGGGACTGTGCGTGTACCAGCAAGTGTGGGCTATACTCGGAACAGGTTCACTATGATTTTTGTTGCTACGAAAGGGCAGGATTATGCCTCGCGCTAAGAAACGATGAATCACCTGGCGCTATTATTGACGGTTCTCGCGTACCTGCTGAGTCTCTGCCTGTATATTCGCTTTTTGAGCACGGGCAGGGAATTGACGGGCAGACTGGGGACGCTGCTGCTCGGGCTGGGCTTGGTGGCTCATTATTTTGCGCTATTGGAGAGATCGCGCGGCTTACATACGGTTCCGTACCACGATCTCTACGGCTCGATGTCTCTCTTCGGGTGGCTCTTGGCGGTGACTTATCTAGGGCTCGAACTGTATCACCGGCAGCGGTCTGTGGGTGCTTTCGTACTGCCCTTTATCCTGGTCTTTTTTCTAGCGGCGCACCTTGCTCCGGCGGATCGCCTTCCGCCCCCAGCCTTGCATGGCGCGGTTTTTGCGTTTCATGTCACGTTGAGCATTCTTGCCTATGCCGCGTTTGCTCTCTCGTTTGTACTCAGCATTATTTTTTTGGGTGAGGAGCGTCTGCTGCGCCGCCACGAACTGGGGAATATGGTTTGGAGGTTGCCGCCGCTCGAGTTACTGGAGCGGATGAGCCGGTCGAGCGTGCTGGTGGGATTGGTAGCGATTACGATCGGGACAGCTTTAGGTTTCGTCTCGGTGGACCGGCTCACGGGCCAATACTGGTTCTACGATCCGAAATATATCGTCACTCTGTTGGTGCTGCTGCTTTACGTCCTTTATTTCGGATTGGCGCGTACGGCGGCTTGGCGAGGCTCGCGGGCTTCGAAGCTGTGCGTTTTCAATTTTGCCGTAGTCGTTTTGAGTTTCACGGTCGTGAATTTGTACTTGTCGCATAGTCACCGCTACTTTTAGGAGCGATAGCACCGCCGCATGGAAATCGTTCTCGTCGGTTTGAACCACCGGACGGCACCTGTGGAGGTGCGGGAGAGGGTGTCTTTTACCGCGGAGCAGGCGCGGCGAGCGGCGAATGAGCTGCGGTCGCGCGGGATTCTGGAAGAGACCCTGGTGCTCTCGACCTGCAACCGCAGCGAAGTTTATGGCGTTCCGCCGGAATCTTCTCACGAGTGCGCACCTGGGCTGTCCTCCTTCTTAAGTGAGTTCCATGAAGTGCGCCCGGATGTCCTCGGCGTATCGCTTTATCACCATTACGATCGGGAAGCGGTGCGGCATCTGTTCCGCGTCTCGGCAGGCCTGGATTCCATGCTGCTGGGCGAAGCTGAGATTTTGGGCCAGGTAAGGGAAGCGTACCGTTTCGCACACGAGCTTGGCGCGACGGGGCCCGTGTTGAACCGGCTCTTTCAGGGCGCGCTGGAAGTGGGGAAGCGTGTGCGCTCGGAAACAGATTTGGGAACGCGGCCGATGTCGGTCGCATCCGCGGGAGTGAAGCTGGCAGAGCGTATTTTCGGCAAGCTGCAGGAACGCACCGCGCTGGTCCTCGGAGCCGGCGCGATCAGCGAGCAAGTAGTTTCGCAGCTCCATGATCGCGGCATCGCGAACCTGCTGGTGATGAATCGGTCGCGGGAGCGCGCGGGCGAACTTGCACGGCAGTTCAGTGGGAAAGTCGTCGGCTGGGGGGAATGGGATGCCGCGCTGCAAACACCGGACGTGGTTGTGTCGTCGGTGGCGGCGGAAGAGCCCGTTCTGCGCCGCGAAATGGTCGAACGGGCAATGTCGGCGCGGGAGAATCGCGCACTCTTTCTGATGGATCTGGGAATGCCGCGAAATATCGATGCCGGAGTCGCGAAGCTTTACAACGTTTATGTGTACAACATGGATGACCTCAGCGACATCGTCCAGCAAAACCGGCAGGCGCGCGAAAACGAAATTCCGCGGGCGGAGAATATTGTGGACGAGCACGTCGGAAAATTTCTCTCGTGGCAGGCGAGCGTCGAGCTGGTAAGCCTGGTTGATGAACTGCGCGCAAAGCTGCGCGAAGAAAGATCGGGATTCATCCGGGCGCGCATGGAGTCCATGAAGCACTTGAACGAGGCGGACCAAGCGCGCATGGAAGTCCTTATGGACGAATTGCTGGAAAAGCTGCTCCTGGAGCCGGCACAGCGGCTGCGCGGCGAGAAAGAGCTGCGTCGGAAGATTCAGAATGTCGAAGCCTTGCGCGACCTGTTTCTTTCGAACCGGGAGAAGCCGTGAGAATTCTGCGCATCGGCACGCGTGGCAGCATGCTTGCCAAATGGCAGGCGGAATTTATTCGCAAACGGCTGTTTGCGGCGGCGGGCGTGGAAGCTGAGATTGTCATCATCAAGACCGCAGGCGACAAACTGCAGCATATTCCGCTGACGCAAATCGGCGGGAAAGGGGTTTTTATCAAGGAGCTGGAAGAGGCTCTGCTGGAGGAAACGATCGATCTTGCCGTGCACAGCGTAAAAGACGTTCCGACGGACGTTCCTTCGCGGCTGATGTTTCCCGCGGTTTGCCGGCGCGATGACGTGAGGGATTGCCTGGTGGGATCGACGCTGGCGAATCTGCGGAAAGGGGCGCGCGTCGGAACGGGCAGCTTGCGGCGGCAAGCGCAGCTGTTGCACCTGCGGCCGGACCTTGATATTCGTGATCTGCGTGGAAACGTGGATACGAGATTGCGAAAAGTCGAAAGCGGGGAATACGAGGCTATCGTTTTGTCCAAGGCGGGACTGGACCGTCTCGGCCTGAGCCAGCGCATTTCGGAGATACTTTCCCCGGAGATTTGCTTGCCGGCAGTGGGACAGGGTGCGATCGCCGTGGAATGCAGGTTGAAAGATGCCGAGGCTGGGGACATTTTGGCTCATCTGGATGACGCGGAGTCGCGGACTGCGATCATTGCGGAGCGCGCGCTGCTGTCCGCGTTGCAAGGTGGGTGCCAGGTGCCGTTGGGAGCGTGGGCGCGCATCGAGCGCGGCGAACTGTTGCTGGAGGCGTGCGTTTGCTCCGTTGATGGCGTGCAGTACGTGAAGCAGCGAACGACTGCTCCGCCGGATCAGGCCGCGCAACTGGGCGAATATATGGCGCGGCTGCTGGCCGAAGCGGGGGCACAGTCCATCCTGGAAGAAGTAAGCAGGCAGCGTGGCTGAAACTCTAATATCAGCGCTGAAAGGCAAGCGGATCGTCATCACGCGTGCCGCGGCACAAAGTGAAGCCCTTGCTGTGCAGCTTTCGGCACACGGGGCGATTCCGTCATTGCTTCCGCTGGTTGCCTTCGCCGAACCGGAGGATTTCGCGCCGCTCGATAAAGCGATTAGGCAGGTCGAGCATTTTGATTGGGTGATTTTTACAAGCGGGCAAGCTGTGAGGGCGGTTGTGGGACGCAGCAAACAGCTCGATGCGGCTCTAGAGCGACGCGGGAGCAAGTTGCAGATCGCGACAGTTGGTCCCGCCAGTGCTGAAGCGGTGCGCCAGGCGGGACTGCCGGTGGAGTACGTGTCAAACATTCACAATGGAGTTGCCTTGACGCAGGAGCTTGGAGAACGGCTGCATGGGCGGACGGTGCTCCTCCCGAGGAGCGATCGTGCAAATCCGGATTTGCCGGCCGCACTGAAGGCTCACGGAGCGCTCCTTACAGAAGTGGTTGCCTACCGGACGTTGCAGCCGAGTGACGTTGACAAACTGAATTTGGGCCGAATTTCCGCGGGGGAGGCGGATGCGATTCTTTTCTTCAGTCCTTCGGCTGTCCAACATTACGCCGAATTAGCTTCCGGCGAGCAATTGCGACAATTGCACGATCGCGTGGTGATTATCGCGGTGGGACCGGTGACGGCCAGCGCTTTGCGCGAAGCAGGCGTCGAACGCATGGTTGTGGCGGCGGACACGACAGTGGCGTCAGTTATTCAAGTATTAGAACAACATTTTGCGAGCACGACCAGGCAGTCAGCAGCAGGAGTGAAACGAGGATGAGTTTCCCCACACATCGTCCGCGGCGCTTACGGCGCAGCGAGGCGCTGCGCGACCTCGTTCGAGAGACGCGCCTGACAGCAGCAGGGCTTATTTATCCAATGTTTGTGTGCCCGGGAACGAATGTGCGGCAGGAAGTTAGCTCCATGCCCGGGATTCACCAGCAGTCGGTGGACCAAATTGTTGAAGAGGCGCGCGAAGTGGAATCCCTGGGGATTCCGGGGATCATCCTGTTCGGGTTGCCGGAATCGAAAGATCCGCGCGGGGCGAGTTCGATTAGCGCGCAGGGTGTGGTGCAGCGAGCCATTGAGGCGATTCGAAAAGCAAAACTGAAATTGCTCGTCATTACGGATGTGTGCCTCTGCGAGTACACGGACCACGGACACTGCGGCGTTATCGAAAATGGGGAAGTGGCCAACGACGCTACCCTTTCCGTTTTGGCGCAGCAGGCGCTTTCTCACGCGCGCGCCGGTGCGGACATTGTCGCGCCTTCCGACATGATGGATGGGCGCGTCGGGGCGATCCGCGAAGTGCTGGACGAACACAAATTCGAAAACATTGCGATTCTCTCTTACGCTGCGAAGTATTCTTCTGGATTCTATGGGCCTTTCCGGGAAGCAGCCCAGTCCACTCCACAGTTTGGTGACCGCCGCAGTTACCAGATGGATCCCGCGAATGCCCGTGAGGCTTTGAAGGAAGTGGAGTTGGATCTGGAAGAAGGTGCGGACATGGTCCTGGTCAAGCCGGCGATGCCTTACCTGGATATTATTCGCCGCGTGCGCGATGCGTTTGAAGTTCCTGTCGGCGCTTATAATGTTAGCGGCGAATATGCGATGGTGAAGGCTGCGGCGCAAAACGGATGGTTGGATGAGAAGCGCGTCGTCCTGGAAATTCTGACGGGCATTCAGCGCGCCGGCGCTGACATTATTCTGACGTACCACGCCAAAGATGCCGCACGGTGGCTGAAGCCGTGATTCCTCGAACGAGAAAAGCATGAGCGCAACGGAGCCCCGGCTGAAACGCGAGCGCAAGCGTTCGCGCGAGATTTTTGACCGCGCGGAAAAAGTGCTGGTCGGCGGGGTGAATAGCCCCGTGAGGGCTTTCGGCTCAGTGGGCGGCGAGCCGTTGATCATTGAACGCGGCAGCGGGGCACACCTTTACGACGCGGACGGTAATGAGCTGCTGGACTACGTGTGCTCTTGGGGAGCGATGATCTTGGGACACGCGAACCATGCGATCAGTGCGGCGATTGCAGACCAGGCTCATCGTGGCACGAGTTTCGGTGTGACCACAGAGCTGGAGGTGGAACTCGCGACGCTGATCACCCGCGCAATTCCGTTTATCGAAAAGATTCGCTTCGTTTCCAGCGGAACGGAAGCAACCATGAGCGCTGTGCGGCTCGCTCGCGGGGTTACAAAGCGCGATTTTATTGTGAAGTTTGAGGGCTGCTACCACGGGCACGCCGACAGCTTTCTCTCGCAAGCCGGTTCGGGCCTGGCGACACTAGGGATCGCGGAGTGTCCGGGCGTGCCCCAGGCGCTCGCGGCGCTGACGCTCAACGTGCCATACAACGATCTGCAGGCCGTCGAGCGCGCTTTTGCACAACACAAGGGTCAGATTGCCGCGGTGATTGTCGAGCCTATCGCCGCGAACATGGGAGTTGTTCCGCCAGCGACGGGGTTCTTGAGCGGCTTGCGCGAGATCACACGGCGAAATGGCGCCCTGCTGATCGTGGACGAGGTGATTACCGGCTTTCGGCTGCGCAACGGTTCCGTTCAGGACTTGCTGGGGATTGAGGCGGACCTTACGACGCTGGGAAAAATCATCGGTGGCGGAGTTCCAGTTGCGGCCTACGGGGGCCGGTCGGAGTTCATGAATCATGTCGCGCCGCTCGGTCCCGTCTATCAAGCAGGGACTCTGGCGGGCAACCCGTTGGCCATGCGAGCGGGTATTGCGGCGCTTAAGCAACTGACTAGACCAGACCTGTATGACGAGATGGTGCAATTGGCGCGGCGGCTGGTGTTCGGCCTTCGTGCTGAATTACAAGATGCCGGCATCGACGCGCAGATCAACGCCATTGGCTCGCTCTCGACGATATTTTTCACGCCGGAACCGGTGAGGAATTACACGGATGCGAAGCGCTCAGACACGAAGCGTTATGCAAGATTCTTCCGGGAAATGCTCGACCGGGGAATATTTCTGGCGCCGTCGCAATTCGAAGCAACCTTTGTCTCCGCGGTCCACTCTGCGGCCGACGTGGACCGCACGCTGGCAGCTGCGCGCGTGTCACTGCAGGCAATCGCTTCCGATTCTGGAGTTTGATCGCAAAGAGGAAGGAACGTGCAATGGGTGAAGGCATAGAACTTCCCGAAGTTCATGACGAACGGGGCGAGAACCCGTTGGTGCTTCCGGTCTCGATTACGATCTCGATCATGGCGGTTCTCGTGGCTGCGGCGACGCTGCTGGGTCATAGGGCTCACACGGAAGAGCTGCTCCGCCAAAGTCAGGCGGCTGACAAATGGTCACAATATCAAGCCAAGAGCGTGCGGCTGCACGAGGCCCAAGGGTTTTCTGATGTAGTGAATGCCGTTGCTTCTCTGGATAAGGAAAAAGGGGCGGCGATTCGCGAGAAGTACGTGAAAGAAGTCGAGCACTACCAGAGCGACAAGGAAGATATCAGCGAAGAGGCCAAGGATCTGGAAGCGGAGCGCGACCTGGCTGGGCGAAAGGCGGACCGTTTTGATGGCGGTGAAGCCTTGCTGGAAATCGGCCTGGTAATCTGTTCCATCACGCTTCTCACCAGGCGCAAGATGTTCTGGTTCGGCGGCATGCTCATCGGAGCCGTAGGCGTCACGGTAGCACTCACCGGTTTTCTTCTGCAATAGAAGAATCACGCGCCGACGGCTAAAACCGCGCTCCATGGACCCCAATACCGTCATTAGCCAAGCGAAGGCACCTGCCAAGATGGGCACCCCTGTCCATTGGGACAGTCATTGTTTCGCATCACAAGGCAACACTTCTGATGCCACGTGAGCCGGCGTTTCATATCATTAGCGCATCGGCTTTCCCTCGGATTCTAAGGCTCGTTGTAGGACGATTACGTTCAGCGGAGGATGCAGGACTCACCCTGCCCGCGGTGCTCGATGCGCCGGCAGGTGTCGCGAGCAGCGACTTTATGGCACATCGAGTTTCTTCCTTACAGAGTGCCGTCTCCGGTCCGGAGCAACTCTCTACCCTCCTCGACTCTGTGCGCGAGTTGATCGCGATCCTCAGTCCTGACGGTACCATTCAATTCGCCAGCCCCGGGTTTACGCGTGTCCTTGGCCATCCTACGGACGCACTTGTCGGTAGACCAATCAGTTCCTTGCTTCACGCCAACGACGCCCCCAATTTTCGCGAGCGTCTCCGCGAGGCGGGGGGAAGCGGTGGCGGAACATTTGGCGGACGCTGCCGCCTTCAAAGTAAGGATGGAAGCTGGCGCTGGTTCGAGGCCATCGCAACCGATCATACAAACTTGCCGACGGTCGATGGAATTGTCGTCAGCTATCAAGATGTCACTGATCTGCAACGCATGGAGGCCGAGCGCCAGGTTATCTCCGAGGTCGTTCACGCCCTCAACGAAACGGCAAATCTGGACGAACTGCTCGCTGGTATCCACCGCGCGCTGAAAAAAGTTTTGTATGCCGAAAACTGCTTCGTGGCGCTTCACGATCCCGAAACGGACACCTTCACCTTTCCCTTTTTCGCGGACCAGGTTGACGTGGCGCCACCCCCGCAAAAGGTAGGCCGCAGTTGCACGGCTTTCGTCTTTCGCACCGGCGCGGGAATGTTGATTCCGCAACGCGAATTCGACCGGCTTGCGTCTCAAGGCGAGGTCGAACTGGTCGGCGCACCTTCACCTGCCTGGCTTGGGGTTCCGCTGAAGACTCCCACCGCTACGATCGGCGTGCTAGTCGTCCAACATTATGAAAACGAACATGCCTTCGACTTGCGCGATCTGGAATTTGTAAGCTCCGTCGGCGGGCACATTGCGCTGGCGATTGAACGGCGGCGCGCTGAAGACGCCCTGCGCAAAAACGAAGAGATGTTCCGGCTGCTGTTCAGCTACAGTCCACTACCGACCTGGGTGCTGGATCGCGAGGCGCTACGTTTTGTGCAAGTGAACGATGCCGCGGTTCGCCAGTACGGGTATTCTCATGATGAATTCGAGAAGATGGGCATCCTGGACATTCGCGCCGAAGAAAACGACAAGGACCTCGAGAATTTCCGGCAATGGAGTGGCGAGGGACGCTACCACGGCAATTGGAAGCACCGCAAAAAAGACGGAAAAGTTCTGGAAGCCGAAGTCATCGCTCATGAACTGGACTACGCGGGGCGGCGGGTCCGCCTGGTTGTCGCGCAGGACATCACCGAGCGCCACCTTCTCGAGCAACAGCTTCGCCAGGCCCAAAAGATGGAGGCCGTCGGTCGATTGGCCGGAGGCGTCGCGCACGACTTCAACAATCTCCTGATGGTGATCAAGGGCCACACGGAATTGCTCCTCAATGCTGTTCCACCCACCAACCAGATTGCGCGAAAGATCGAACAGATCGAGCGTGCTGCTGACCGTGCGTCTTCCCTCACCAGGCAACTTCTTGCGTTCAGCCGCATGCAGCTCTTGCAGCCACGCGTCATGAATCTGAATGGCGTTGTGGAAGATATGGGGAGGTTGTTGCCGCGCCTGATCGGAGAAGACATTGAACTGGTGATGCGCACAGCAGAGGACCTGGGGGCCATCCGCGCGGATGCCAGCCAGATGGAACAGGTGATTATGAATCTCGCGGTCAACGCTCGCGACGCCATGCCCGCGGGCGGCCGCCTGATGATCGAGACTTCGAACGCGGATTTGGACAGCGCGTACAGCGCCGTTCATCCGGCGATCCGCCAGGGAAGCTACGTGCTCCTCGCGGTGTCTGACACCGGTACGGGGATGGATGCCGAGACGCAAGCTCATATTTTTGAACCCTTCTTCACCACCAAGGAACAGGGGAAGGGAACAGGGCTGGGGCTAGCAACCGTCTATGGCGTCGTGAAACAAAGCGGCGGGTTCATCTGGGTCTACAGTGAGTTGGGCAAGGGCACCTCATTCAAGATTTATCTCCCGCGCGTTGATCAGCCCGTGGAGAAGATTGGCTCGACACAATCCACTTCAGAAGCGCCTCGAGGGACGGGAACGATTCTTTTAACCGAGGACGAACAAGACGTGCGCGAAGTGGCTCGCGAATTCCTTGAGTCCGGCGGCTACAAAGTGATCGAAGCGCGCGACGGTAAGGAAGCGCTGCAGCTTGTGGAGAAGCATCAAGGCACGATCGATCTTCTGGTCACTGACATGGTCATGCCGGGGATGACCGGCCAGGAATTAGGCGGCCTGCTGCGCCAAAAACATGGAGGCCTTCGCGTCTTGTATATGTCCGGCTATAGCGAGCGCGCCGCCGCGGAAACCGTACAGGGAAATGAATCAATCCGGCTTTTGACCAAGCCATTCAGCCGCTGGGCGCTTCTGCGAGCGGTTCACGAACTCCTACAACTAAATTAAGGTTGCGAGCTGTCTCGCCCCTTGGCAATCCTCCACGAATCGCTAATGGATTTTTGGATGCCTTTTGTGCCAGTCGGTATGCTGCTGGAAAGTTCGAGCTGCCTGGATGACCGCGATATCGTCTCCTGCCCTACCGACAAATTGCAGGCCGATGGGTAGATTCTTTTCGGTGAATCCGCAAGGAACGGAAATCGCCGGAAGCCCGCAGAGATTCCCAATGCCACCCAGCGGATCCGCAAAGCTCAGCCCGGTTTCCAGGTTCAGGTCGAGTGGTGTCGCGGGGACGGGTTGCGAAGCCGCCACGAGCACGTCGAAGGAATCAAATATTTCTTCCATCTTTTTTTGAAGGATTCCTCTAATCTTCAGGGCTTGCAAGTAATCGGCGGCGGAATACTGCTCATTTACATAGCCGGCAATTTGTCCCAAGGGATCCGCTAATTCACTCACACGCCCGGAGCGAATCAAGCTACGGAAGGAAGCCGCGCCCTCCGCCGCGACGACGATGCCCCCCGCTTCTTCCCACGGACCGGCGGGCAGCGAGGTATTCTTTACGCTCGAAAATGTTTTCTTCAGGACTCTAGCCGCGGCGTCCACCGGCTTGGCCACGCTCGGCGGAAGTGAAGTCCAGGCGTTCGTGAGCCAGCCGATTCTCAGCGGGCGCAAACGCAACTCCATGGATGGCGAATAAGTGAAAGCGGCGCGATCAATGGGCAGCGTGCCGCGGTCCTTCGGGTCGTGCCCCGCAATTGCGGCAAAGATGCGCGCACAATCTTCCGCCGACCGTGCCAGCGGTCCAATCTTGTCCATGGAGGGCGCCAAGGCCATGGCTCCGTAGCGGCTGACGCGGCCATACGTCGGCCGCAGACCGCTGACTCCGCAAAATGCCGATGGACAGAGGATGGAGCCCCAGGTTTCCGTACCGATAGCGAACGCAGCCAGTCCCGCTGCCACGATCGCTCCGGACCCCGACGAGGAACCACAAGTCCAGCAAGTGATGTCCCAGGGATTCTTGGTCTCGCCTTGAAGCGAGGCCGATGCGAAGCGATAACCCATGCCGCCTGCTAGTTCGATCATCGAAGCCTTGCCGATCATCACCGCCCCGACGCGGTTCAGATGCTCGATCACCGTTGCGTCGTAATCGAAGGCCTGATTTGCATATGGCTTCGCGCCCCAGGTTGTGGGAATCCCTTTGACTGCAAGTAAATCTTTCGCGGCATAGGGAATGCCATGCAGCGGTCCACGGTAATGTCCGCGTCGGATCTCTTTCTCCGCCGCTTTTGCCTGCTCCAAAGCAATCTCTGGAGTGAGCCGCGCGTAAGCATTAAATCGCGGGCCGAGCTTTTGGCTGCGGTCCAGGTAGACTTGCGTCAGTTCAATAGGTGATAGTTTTTTTGATTCGATACGTTTGGCAAGCTCTGTGACTGAAAGATAGAAGAGATCTTCGCCTGGCATTCGAAAGGCTCCTCAGGGTTTCACAGACGCAGCTGGTTTTGGAGTGGCGGTCATCGGCGACGGTTTCATTTCGCGTTCCATCAATGGCTTCAGGTAAAGGGCAGGATCGTCTCCGTTTTCGGTGGCATAGGCGCGCAGGCGGTCGAGTACCGGCTGCGCCTCCGTGCACAGTCTCCGCAGATCGGCCTTCTGCGTGTCGGAAAAGCGGCTGCCGTACTCGTTGAGAATGGCTTGCAGACTCGAATCTGCCTCGCTCTGGCCCTCGGGCGATAGCTTTGGCGGAGTTGGCGGCTGCTGCGCCTCGGGCGCGGCGGCAGGGAGTTCTGCGCCCAATAATCCTGTACCGCTCAACGAGGCGCCCGCCGAAACCATTGCCGCACGACGCGCGAATTCACGGCGCGAGATCGCCAAGTGGTTCTCGTTGCCCATCAGGTGTTCCCTCGAAGCAAGAATCGGTCTGCAAGGAGCAAAGTGAGGCTACTGAATCCCCGTCTGAGCGTCAACTGGAGCTGTGCGTAAAAGTGACGCGACTCCGTCTACAATTACGTTCCGGTTGTAGTTCAGAAGATTCCATTTGCCCGACAGCGTGACCGCACACGTTTGATGCGTGCTCGCGTTTAGCGGGAGTTGTGAACGTTAGAATTGCGCTCGCCTCCCGAATCCACAACCTGCTGGTTCACCGATCCGGTTCCGTTCCCTTGCCAGAATGACAAGTCAGGGCTACGTCCTCCGTCTTCGGCGCCGAGATGCGTTGATTGTCGTCCACTGAGAAGAGCAAGTAATTAGTGAACCGGTGGATGCGGTGCCCGCGGTGACCTCGCCAGTCATAATAAAACTCCGCGGTCTGAGGCAGCCACATGGCTACTTTGTGAGCCCGGAAGTTCACCGGGCCATAGTCGACGGCTGCATGGTCGGCAACCAAGCGGATCTCCGGCAACGGCGCGACGAGGTCCGTTTCCAGCCGCACGATTTGATAACTGTCCGCAGAAATCCACGCGCGTCCTTTCAGTGCGGCCGGATAACTCGGGCCGTTCTGGCCAAGTCTGTAGACGCGTATCGTGTTTGGTCTATCGGTCCTTTGACGAAAATGTACTTGCCAGGCCAGCACTCCATTCCAATGTGCCAATCCTTCGCAAGTCATCTCGAAGTTTCCTGCGTTATATGGATGGAAAATGAGCGCCAACGTCGGCAATCCATTTCTCTCCACACCGTCGGGAAATTGAGCCAGCGAATACGCGCGGGGCCGGAACTCTTCCACGTTCAACGATCCACGGCTGATCTCCTCGATCGAAACCAGATAGTCGAACTTGAACTTTTCCGGAGGCGATGCGACTCCCCATTTATTAATGGTTTCGTGCGTGATGGATTCGGTTGCCGTAAAACGATCCACATTGGTCACAAATTCACGTACTCGCCCCTCCGCCTTCTTCAGGACTTCGTCGAGGAAGCATGCGGCGCCGGATTCCACAGGCGGCACTTTGTCGTCTACGTCCGGCGGCAACCAGCTTGAAGGAAGAAGTAAGGTTGAGTCCGCCCAAACAGGCGGAGTCGCTGGGGGCGGCCCCAAATTCTCGACGGAAGTTTCGCTGACGGGCATTACTTGGGGAAGGACCTGCAAATTCTCAAGTTGTCTTGCGGCCGCAGCATCCGAGGGATGGTCCTCAAGGTACGTCTGGAGGACGTGGATTGCTCGCTCCTTGTCGCCTCGGCTCGCGAGGGCCCGCGCCAGGAGCGGCTGAACAATCGCCGCCTGTGCGTGACCCAACTCTAATGCGCGTTCGGCTTGCAGGATGGACTCGTCAATCGAGCTTAAGCGCAGGCAGGCATCCGCAAGGAGGGCGTGCGCGAGCCAAGACGCGGGCTCGGCTTCGACCGCTCTCTGGAGGTACGTGGCCGCTTCGGCTGGCTTGTTTTCGCGCAGAAGAACAATGCCCAGGGAACGGAGCGCGCCGACCTGTTTTGGATAGAAGTTGAGGACGTTCTCAAGATAGGTATGGGCCTTCGCCAAGTCGTTTGTCTCCACCGAATAGATCCCGAAAACGTAATTCACCTCCGGATTCCCGGGAGCAAGATGATAAGCCGCATCCAGGTGGCCCCGTGCCTCGGGCAACTTTCCGGCGCGCATGGCTTCTAAAGCTTTTCCAAGTTCCTTTTTTGCTTTGGGTGCCAGAATCGGAGGACCTGCAGGCGCTGTGGACTGGCGTCCATCTGAAGCAGGCTTCAGTGTGACCGCGACAACTCTTTCTCCGGGTCCGTTCAGATCCAGCCGTTCCACAGCCCGGTCGTAACCCGGAGCAACCACCTCCACGTTGTAACTACCTGCAATCACGCCAGTAAACTCCGCGTAGCCCCCGCGCGCCGTGGCTTGTTGGAGGTTCTGGCCCTCCCCGGTGGTTAGCATCACTAAAGCCAATTGGTCGACGGGCGCTCCGTCTGCCCCTTTCACGAAAACCTTCAGATTTGCAGAGCCCACGCTGGGCAACTGTCCTAAGCCGGTCTGCCCCCTGCCACCTGTAGGGGGAGTTGGACCCGGTCGTTGTGCGAGAACACTGGCGGGAAACAGCGAACAGCACAAGAGAATCAGAAGACACAGAAGGTGTTTCAAGGCACGGAAAAACATCGTCGGCTCCGTCCACTGGGAGGAGGACCTGAAATTAAGGCTATCGTACACCGTTCGCCGAATAAATGAAAACGAGCAGCGCGCGTATCTGCGCCGAGGTGCGTAGAAACTGCGGGTTATTCCACGTCGGTGAGCGAGCGAATTTGTGTTTCGAGAGCTTGGTTGTATTGGCGCTCGATTTGCAGTTCGGTCTGGAGTTTCTTGACGAGCAAATCCAGGTGAGCGATCTCAATGCGCAGCTTCTGAACATCGGAAGCAGTTGGAGCGGGGCGTGGAGTGTTCGCCGCGGTTCGGGACGCGTCAGGGTGTGTGGGCGCAGGTTGTCTCGGCGTGAACGCTGCCGCGAGCGCTCGCGGCCACGCAGATTCGGTGGTGGACGGTACTGCTGCGGGCGGAGGCGTGACGCTCCGGGGCGCCACGGGAACGGGGGCGGGTGAGGGAGCAAATAGGCTGCTGAGCGCGTTGGATGGCCCAGAACGTTCGACAGCCGGCGGGGCGGCAGCTCCTTTGGGTTCAAGCAGGCTCTTTACCCGCGCGATCAATTCCTGGGGCTGGAAAGGTTTGCGAATCAGTTCATCGGCCTTTACGGAGACCGCTTTGTCTGCAACGCTCTTGTTTACCACGCCGGACATTAATACAACGGGAGTTTCGCTGAACTCCGGATTCTGTTTGATCTGGTTGCAGACGGAATAGCCATCCTGATCGGGCATGATGACGTCGGTAATTACCACGTCGGGACGGTTCTGTTCGAATTGCGCGAGCGCCGATGCGGCGTCCGCAAACGTAATCACGTTGATGTTCTCGCGCCGGAAAGCGATCTTGATGACTTCGCGCATAGTCGCGCTGTCATCGATGAAGTAGACGGTGGGCGTGCGCTTGGCCGTCACTTCGCCAAGCGGAGGAATGGTCATGGTTTCGCTCATAGCGCTTCCTTGTCCGCCATGTCGCGTGTGCCTTCGTCGAACTCGCGCATGGCATCGAGCATGAGATCGGTGGCCGAGCGCAGCACCGTCCGCTGTGTCGAGGTTCCACCATAGACAAATTTGTAGACGCCTTCGCCGCCGTTCACACAGCTTTTCAAGATATGGATCACGGCCTCATCGCCGAACAGATTTCCGCATTCCGCGTGACTGATCTCTCCGGCGTCAAAGAACATCACGGCATCGGTTTCGCCTGCATTGATATGCAAAGCACCTGTCTGGTGAGCATGGCCAAGCATCTGCATCACGCCGGTAAGATCGTGGTGCGTCAGGTTGCCGCTGAGGCTGGTGTCCGATTGGGCCAGCATCTGCGTGGGCTGAAAGCCCTCCGCCTTGCTGACAATGATCTGTTTCACATGCGCGGCGATCACGGGCGGCGTCTGGTGCCGGTCGATGTAATCGTCGCAACCGGCCTGGAATGCCTCCATCAGTGCACGCTGGCTCCCGTCGCCGAGCGCGATGATGGGTAAGGCAGCGTTCTTGGTGTCAGCGCGGATGATTCTTGCGATCTCCAGGGCGCCCATCTCACGCATGTTCGTGGCGCACAAAATCGCGGTAGGCATGTCGTATTCGAGAGCGGTCAAGGCGAAGGAGGCTTGCGTGCTCGAGATGACTTCGAAACCTTCGCGTTTCAGCGCGTCACCAAGACGCTTCGCAAAATACACGTTGCTGTCGATCAGCAGAACCTTGCCTGCATGCCCGGCTGCCATCACGGCCGCGCCTCCAGCACTGCGTGCGCATGGGTCTCCGCGGCGGCTTCGCCCGGACCCGGCGTGATCGCATCAATGTTCAGGACTTCGATCACGTCACCGTCATGCGACAGCCAGCCGGCCACGTGAGGTGCATCAGACTCTCCGGCGGCGGTCATCTCCGAATTGATCAGCTCGCATTCACCCGTCACCGGCAGCGCAACCCACTCCGTTTGCGCACCGTAGTGGCGTACTGCGACCAGGTAGAGCCGGCGCGCGATCAGTGTCTTCCCAACCAGCGTCTTGGCCACATCGCACACGGGTACGATCCGACCCCGACGCAGGATCACTCCCTCGATTCGCTCTGTGCGGTGTGGAAATTGAAAAACTCGGCTTGGGGCGACCAGCTCGGCGATCTGGTTGGCTGCAACCGCAAATCGCCGTTCGCCCAGTCGCAGCAGGACGAACGATTGCAATTCGAGTTCGGTCGCGACCGTCATGATGCCAATTCCGTTCCTTCCGTACCTTCGATACCCAGAATATCCAGTGGCGGCATGGCCGCATCCAGCGACGCAAGTTCCTCGGGCGATAAAAATCCTTCCGGGTTTACTACCGGAATGACCGACTGGTCGATCGCGGTCAGCCCTCGGTACCACTGCCTTTCTTCATGACAGAAGGATTGAGGCAGTGCTTGCAGCCTGGTCATGGCCGTCATTTTCTCAATGCCATCGACCAGCAGAGCAGTGCGCGTTTTCCGCAACACGAAAATAAGTGTTCCCTGCGAAAGGGGAAGGTCAAAATGGAGTGACGCGTTCACGATAAAGAGAGATCTGTCCCCGCGCCGCAGGACTTGCCGAACTTTACGCAGGCCCGGCACATTAATTTCTAAGGAAGCGCCAGCCAGACTATCCTTTCCGCGGACCTCCTGCACGGAAGCCGAGGAAACCGCAAACAGCTGGCCGCACAGACGGAAAACGATGATCTGTTCCGTACGCGCCGGACTTGGCCTTGCTGGGGCTGCTACACGCATCAGCGGACTCCCGCGGGAGTCTGCCGGCAGATACTGAGAACGCGTTTTTCTATGGCTGCGTAAATGTCGTCGATACCGAGAACTTGATCCACGGCGCCGGCTTTGATCGCCTCGGCGGGCATGCCGAAAATAACAGAGGTTGCTTCGTCCTGTGCCAGCACGAAACCGCCTGCGGCCTTGATCGCTTTGGCCCCGTTGGCTCCATCGCTTCCCATGCCCGTAAGCACCCCGGCAATACTCAACGCGCCTGCGAAAGCCGCAACGGATTCCATCGTAACGTCAATATTCGGCAGGTAGCCTTCAATGCGGCCCGACGATCCATCCAGCTGAATTCGGCCCGAGGGCGTTACGCGAAGGTGTTGTCCGCCTGGGCAGATGTAAAGTGTTCCCGGTTGCAACGTTTCATTGGCTTCGGCTTCTTTCACTCGAACCTCAGTGAATTCCGCAAGCTGCGCCGCGTACTGCGTCGTGAACGCTGCAGGCATGTGCTGCACAAGGATGACTGCGGCAGGGAAGTCCCGCGTGAAGCCGGGAGCGATGCGCATCACCGTCGCCGGTCCGCCTGTCGAAGCCGCTAAAACAACGACGGGAAATCTTTGATCGAGCCCGGAAGTCGCCGCAGGACGTGGGCTGACAGGCACTTGGACACGTGGTTTCGCACTGTTGCCGTCCTGGAGTTTGGAGGCGATTCTCGACGCCGTGCGCACGACGCGCACTTTGCAGGCCATGCGAACTTTGCGAAGGAGTTCCTCTTTCACGCTCTGCATGTCCAGGTCGATAGCGCTGGAAGGCTTGCCCACAAATTCAATGGCGCCCAATTCCAGTGCGCGAAGCGTGCTCGCCGCGCCCTCCTTGGACTCGGAGCTGACCACCACGATCGGACGCGGGTTGGTGGTCATGATTTCAGCCGTCGCCTGCAGGCCGTCCACATGCGGCATGTTGATGTCCATGGTGATCACGTCGGGCTTCAGCGATTCGGCCAGCGACACCGCCTCACGGCCGTCCTTCGCGTGGCCAACTACCTGCAATAGGTCATCCGCGTTGAAAATGGTCTCCAACACTTTGCGCATGAAGGCGGAATCGTCCACGATCAGCACGCGAAACTTTTTGTTTGTCGTCGCCATCTCTCTTTTACGCCACCGGAACGACCGGGCGGGTCGCTTCCGTTCCTATGAGTTGTTCCACTGCTGCGATCAACTGATCTTCCTGAACTGGTTTGGTCAAGAACGACGAAGCGCCTTCCTTCATCGCGCGATCGCGATGCTTTGCGCCCGCTCTGGAAGTGACAACCATTACGGGTATCCGGCGTGTCGTCGGGCTCTGCCGCAACTGCACCATTAATTCGTACCCGGTCATCCGCGGCATCTCGAGGTCGGTGATCACCAGATGACAGCCGTGTTGCGAGACAAGCTCGGCTGCTTCCAGTCCATCGGCGGCCAGCTTCACGCGGTAACCATTCTTTTCCAGCATGCGGCCCACGAACTTGCGCACGCTGATGGAGTCGTCGGCCACCACGATCACGCGCTCTTGCTCGACGCGATCGATGGCTTCCGACGGAATCGTTCCTTTGGCCACCGCGGTTGAGCCCGGCGCAAAAATCCGCGCCGCGCTGGAGCTCGCCTGCAACGCGCGCCGCTCGTTCGGTTCCGTTGCAACCATGCGGTTCAAATCGATCAACAGAATCAGGCTCCCGTCTGGCGCGATCGTTGTCCCAGGAAAAAGTTTCACGCGGCGCAAGTATTCACCAAGGTTCTTGATGACGATTTCGTCCTTGCCAATGACTTCTTCCACGACCAGGCCGATTTGCCGGTTTCCGGCATTGGCGACAACCATCCGAAAGTAGCCGTTGATGGGCTCCAGTGGCGGCAAGCCCAAATAGGTGTCCAAACGAATGACTTCAGTCACCACGTCGCGAACCTTGGTGAGCAGCTTTCCACCAACATCTTCGATCTCGTCCGCACGCAAGCGTCGAATCTCCTCGACAACCGCCAGTGGCAGCGCGAAGTTCGTCGTCCCGCAACGCACAAACAGCGCCGGCGAAATGATCAGTGTGAGAGGCACTTTGAGAGTGAACTTCGTCCCTTGGCCCGTCGTGCTCTGAATATCGATTTCGCCGTTCAGCGCATTCAGATTCGCGCGCACCACGTCGAGACCTACGCCTCGCCCAGCCAGCTCCGTCTTCACCGGGGCGGTAGTAAAACCAGGGTGGAACAGCATTTCGCGAAGGTCGCGTTCCGTCAGGCGATCCGCGGTTTCCGGTGAAACGAGTCCGCGCTCGATGGCGCTCTGCTTCACGCGCTCGTAATCGATTCCCCGGCCATCGTCTTCCACTTCGATGTAAATATGATTTCCGCGGTGGTAGGCCCGCAGCGTGATATTGCCCATTCCCGGTTTGCCGGCCGCGATGCGGTCATCGTTGTGCTCGATCCCATGCGCCACGGAATTTCGCACCAAGTGGACGAGCGGGTCGGAAATCTGCTGAATAATATTGTTATCAAGCTCGGTTTCGCTTCCGGAGAGGTCAAGATCAACCTGCTTGCCGGTGGATTTTGCCGCGTCGCGCACCGCGCGCGACAGCCGCGAATAGAGTGTCCCGATCGGCACCATTCGCGCTGCCGTGATCTCATCCTGAAGGTGATGAGCCAGCTTCGTGAATTCGTCGATGTCCCCCTCGACGCGCCCGATGAATCCTTCCAGCTGCGACAGCACCTCGTTCACGTCGGCAGAAATTTCCGCCATAGACCGCGACAAAATGTTGAAGTCGTCGTACCGGTCCATTTCCAGTTCGCTGAACTCCGACCAGATCTCGCCCGCCGCGGCGCTGGTCAGCATTTTGGGCGTCGCTGCGGGAGTCCAGGGGCCCTGATTCGAACGGCTGTTGCTGATGCGATTGAATTCGTACTTCTCTTGAAACTCAGCGACTTTTCCTTGCAGCCGCTCTTTCGAAAAACCCAGCGTATCAACCAGCTTTTCCAGCTCTGCAACGCGCCCCACCATCCGCGTTCGGTTAATCACCAACTCGCCGACGGTATTCATCATGCGATCGAGCCGCGCGAGCGCGATTCGAACGGACTTGACCGCCGCCGCGGGTGTCGCCGCTTGTTTCCCCGTCTTTTTCGCAGGCACAATCGCGTGAGATGCGGCTTCTGCCTCGACGCCACCGTGCGAATCGGCCGTTCCGGCCGCTTCGGCCAGAATCTCCGCTTCCTCCGCATCCATCGGGGCGAACTCTGCGATGCGCCCCAGCAGGGAATCGACGCCCGTGCGCATTTCAACTTCATCCACCCATTGCCGGTGAAGCGTCTTCTTCAGTACGTCAACGGACTCAAGGCACAGGTCCACGACCGCCGGCGATGGTTCGATTTCTCCGTCGCGCAGCCGGCCGATCAGATCCTCGACACGATGCGCAATGCCCCCGAGACGTTTCAGCCCAACCTGCGCGGCCGAGCCTTTCACCGTATGAATGGCGCGAAAAAGTTTGTTGATCTCTTCTGGATTATTGTTTCCTTCCAGCGAAATCAAGCAATCACTGACGATTTGCAGGTGCTCTTCCGCTTCCGGCTGGAAGAATTCCAGAATTTCGTCCGGCACTTCGTCATCCGTCGGCAGCGCGTCAAAATAAGATCCCGTCGCAGCAGCGACCGCATTCTCGTTGGGAATTTCATCTGTAAATCGTCCCCGCGCTTCCGGCTGAGGATAGTTCAACGGAGGTGGTTCCGTCGGGAATGCGAAACGATACCGTTCTTTAAAAGCCGCGATATCCTCAAGATTCTCTTTGCCGGTGTCGCTAATCTCCAGCAGATCGTTTTCCAGCAATGAGATCCCGTCGGACAGAAATTCCGTCAGCGGCCCGTGCAAGTCACTGCCTAGCGGGGCGTTCAGCGAATATTGAAAAACGTGAGCAAGCTTGCTGGCGATCTCCGAAAAACGCGGAAAACCATAGCTTGCCGAGGTCCCGCCTAGAGTGTGCGCCGCAATGTATAGATGTTCGAGATCCTCGTGCCTCGGCTCGACTTCCTGAAGCACGCTGACATACTCCCGCAGATACTGCAGGTGCTCCGAGGCTTCCTGGAGGAACATCTCGACGCCTTCGCGGTCCGCAATGCTCACGCGCGCCCCTCCGCCACGAGTTCCGGCTTCTGCAATTCTTCCGCCGTTGGCTTCCGGTAGAGAATGCAGTCATTCAACACGATGGCCTGAAACTTCACCGGCATCTTCGAGATCGATTCGGAGTGCCCCAGAAAAAGATAGCCGCCTGGCTCCAGCGTGTCGAAAAAGCGCTGCACCAGCGCGCGCCGCCGCTCTTCCGAAAAATAGATCAGCACATTCATGCAAAAAATCATGTCCATGCGTCCCACATAAACCGCGGACGCCAAGTTCATCTGCGCAAACGAGACCATTTTCCGCAGCCGTGGCTTCACGTGATAACCGCCACTCACCTCGGCAAAGTGTGCGCTCAACTGCTTTTCGCTCACGCTCGCGATGCTCCGGCCGGAATAGACGCCTCGCTCCGCCTGCTTCAAAGCGTGCCGCCCGACGTCGGTCGCCAGAATGTCCACATTCCACGCATCCGCAAAAGAAAGCGAATCCGCGATGGTGATGGCGATCGAATAAGGCTCTTCGCCCGTCGAACAGCCCGCGCTCCAGATTCGCAAAGTCCGCGGGTTCTTCCAGAACTTCTTGGCATGCAGTTCCGGCAGCACGCGCTTTTCAAATGCCTCGTACACCGCGGGGTACCGGAAGAAACTCGTCTCCTGCGTCAGCAGCCGTTCCAGCAGGGCTTCATATTCGATGTTCGACTTGCGAATGGCACGCAGCAGATCCGTCCCGCGCTCCATCCCTTTCACGCGCAGTTGTTCGAGCACGCGAGTGGAGAAGAATCGTTCGCGCGATTCGTCGAAGCAAATACCCGTCCGCTCTTCAATTAGCATGCGGATCTCGCTCAACTCGTGTTCGCTCAGCCCTTGCACATGTCCCTGGCGTTCGGTCATCGTTGTCCCGTTGTTTGGGTTTCCCTCTCATGCCGGCCTTCCGCCGGGGAAGAGAGTCGCTGCCTAGCGAGCTGCGCCTGCCGGGACGGGCCGATCGGAATCTTCGCGCGCAGCAGGCGCCGCTCCCTTGGAGGACGCGCGGAATTGCGCCAGCGCTTCGTTCAACTGATCCGACAGTTTTACGAGCTGGCTCACCGTTGCCACCGTTCCGCGTGTTCCCTGTGACGTCTGCCGCGTAATGCTGGAAATAATCTGCATCGCGTGCGCCACGCCTTCCGTTCCGCGCACCTGCTGTTTGGAAGCCAGTGAAATTTCCTGGACGAGTTCCGCCGATTGACGCACCACGTTTGAAATGGCGTCCAGCGCGCGTCCCGCCTGATCGGCCAGCGTCGCGCCGCCTTCGACTTCCTTCGTCCCTTCTTCCATGACCACCACGGCTTCGTTCGTCTCCGCCTGAATGGCCTTGATCAACGCTGCGATGTCTTTCGTCGCGCTGCGGCTGTGTTCCGCCAGTTTGCGGACTTCGTCGGCAACGACCGCGAAGCCACGTCCCGCTTCTCCCGCGCGCGCCGCTTCGATCGCCGCGTTCAGCGCCAGCAAGTTCGTCTGCTCCGTGATGTCGTTAATCACGTTGATGATTTCCGAGATTTCCAGTGAGCGGTCGCCCAGAGACTTGATTTTCTTGGCGGTCGCCTGCACCGATGCCCGGATGCGCTGCATGCCTTCCAGCGTGTCGCGTACGGCGCGGTTGCCCTGTTCCGCCGCATCCAGCGCGCGTCGTGCAGCCTCCGCGCTGGCCTCTGCGTTGTTCGAAACCTGTTTCATTGATACCGTCAACTCTTCGACGGCGCTTGACGTGTTGGTGATTTCCTGATCCTGTTGCGTCGCGCCCGCCTGCATTTCGTCGGCAGCCACAAGAATATTGTTCGAGCAGGCCGTCACTTCCATGGCCGCCTTTCGAACGCGCTCGAGAACCTTCGTGAAATTGTCCAGCATGTAATTGATGGAGTCCGTGACGTTGCCCAGCGCGTCGTTGGTCACTTTGCCGCGCTGCGCCAGGTCACCGCGTGCCACCTGGTTGATGACGCTGAGTAGCTCGGTGATGCTGCGCTGCAATGCGTCGTTCGCATCCTGGTTGCTCGTAGCCTTGGAGACGCGCGCCACCGCGCGATTCAAATTGTCGGAAATGTAGCCAAGCTCATCGCTTGACGTCACTTCGATGCGCGCGCGTGGATCACCTGCGGCGAGCCGTTCAGAGAATTCCGCGAGCGCCTGTACCGGTCCCAGCAGGCCACCGAGCCGCCAAGCCATGACCGCCCAAGTCGCCAGCGCGATAATGAGGGCGAACAATATCGTTCCCCCCGCGGGCGAGCTGAAGTCAAAAAATGATGCTTCGCCAGCCTTCTTCCCGGCGCTGAAGGCGAGCCCGAGAACGACGCAGCCGGCCGCTGCGTTCAGCAGGACCAGCAGCCAAATTGTGGAACTCAATCGCGATTTCATAACTTCCTCCAAATCTCTTCCACGGAGCCCGCGCCATCAAAGGCCGGCGTCTCCACTAAATTCAAATGCTCGGCCCCGGAAAAACTTCGAGCAGCCGGCGCAGATCGATCACCAGCGCCAGCCGGTCGTCGTGCCGCAACATTCCGATGCAATGCGGCACATTCTCCGGCGCCTGCTCGAGCAAATCCTCGGTGTTCACCGAATACGTTCCAATGACCTCGTCGGCCGCAATGCCAATTCGCAGGTCATCGTGGTGGTTCTCGATGCGCAGGGAAGCGACCACTACGTGCTTGGGAAGCAACCCAGGCCGCCTGCCTTCCGTAATGGCGATGTCAATCAGGGGCACGATCGCACCGCGCAAATTGAAAATTCCTACCAAGTACGCCGGTCCAAGAGGCAGCTTCGTCAGCAGTGGCCAGTCCAGCACTTCCTCAACATCCAAAACCGGCAGGCAGAATCGTTCGCGCCCGCTGCGGAAGACGCAGTACTGCGATTCCGGCTGGCGTTCTTCCACGGGGCCCAGGGCTTCGAGCAAATCCCCCGTATCCGCATCCGCCGGTAGCGGCACCAGATGAAAGTCTTCGCTCATCGCCCGTTCATGCTCCCTGCAAGAATCATGCGAACCGCCGCACCGCGCGAAGCAGTTCTTCACGCGTAAAAGGCTTCGTCACGTAACCGTCCGCGCCCTGTTGCTGTCCCCAATACTTGTCGCTTGCCGTGTCCTTCGATGTCACCAGGATCACTGGAATAGTTTTGAAATCGTCGCTGCCCTTCAAATCGCGGCAAACTTGAAATCCATTGCGATTCGGCATCACCACATCCAGCAGGATCACATTCGGGTGTTCGATGGCGATCGTTTCCTCAACCCTTGTGGGGTCGTTCAGCCCCACCGGCCAGTAGCCTTCTCGTTCCAGCAGGCCAAGCATCAACTTGACCTCCGCCGGTGAGTCATCAACGATTAAGACCTTTTTGTGCACAGCCGTGCTCTCCCCGTACTTGTCCACAGAGCAGAGGTGCACGTCAGCAGCCACCTTCAGGCTTCTGGAAGCCCTTGTGTCGTTTTAGAATAAACGCTTATTTATGAGTGTGTTGCAGGGATTCAGCGACGATTTAGCGCCGCCTCGAGGACGTCCCCGTGGTCTCTTCCGTCTCACGTTGAGAAGCATTCTCAGCCTCTTGCATCTCGCTCGCAAGCGATGAGAAACGCTGGATGACTTCGTTGATACGCAGGGCCATGCTGTGGATTGTCTTGATCTGCGCCAGCGATTGTGTGGAGAGCTGTCCGGGTTCCAGAAGCAGCAGTTCGGCGTTCCCCAGCATGGAAGTCAGCGCGTTATTCACGTTGTGCTTCATGTCCAGCATGTACCGGCCGAGCGTTGCGTGATTTTCGTTCTTGGCGGCGTTTCGTTCTGCCTGGCGCGCCAGCCTGACGGCTTCCGCTCTGCGCAGCGATTCTCCGGCCACGAGCAAGAGCGTCTGCGCCCAGTCCTCGCGCAAAGGGATATGCACCAATCTCGGATATTTCGTGCGCAGTTGTCCGTACTCGCGCGTGTCTGCCGGTACGCACAGAATGACCGCGGTCGCGGGATCGAGAGAACGCAAGACGTTCGTCAGCTTCCCCTCGCTCACGGGTCCTACCACAACGAGATCGCGCGCAGGTGAATCCTGTTCGCGCCAGAGTTCGCTGGTGATAACCGTAATGGCGGGAGCGTTTCGCTCTGTCTGCCAGCACGCCGTCAGCAGCCGCGCAAATTCCGTGTCATCGGTCAGGATCAGTACGTTTGCGTGTCGCAATGAAGAGCCACTCCCCTGAAATGCCCGGCTGGTTTAAACCGCTCCCAGCGAAATCGTTACAGTTTTTCAGCTTCGACCAGCGCCGACAGCAGACGCTTCGTACTGATCCCCAGATTCACCGCCGCTTCCGTGTCCTTCGTCTGTTTCGCTACGTCCACGCGCTCCTGCAATCGTGTTACTTCCACGCGCGCCACGTTCATTGCTTTTTCAAGCGAGGTGGCGTTCCCCGTTTCCTTGGCGGATTCCATCGCGGCCGTTACCAGCACGCGCGCGACAACCGCGCGCCGCAGATCTTCGGCCGATGGCCCGTCGGAGCTCACGAATGCCGTCACTTCCCACGAGGACAGTAGGATGCGCGCACCGCCTATCTTCACCGTGGTCATCGACCTTCCGCGTGCCGGAGGTGTGGCGATCAATTGCTCCCAGATCTGTTCCATGCAGGATTCAAAATCAAGCGCCACGGCGCCTTCTGCGCCCGCAGTCGCGGGCGGCGGGGTCCGTTCGTTGGATTTAGAACTGGCGCTGGGTGCAGCAGCTTCGACACTTGGTTTTCTCGCCGCCGCGAGAGTCTTGGGAGCGCTCCCCATAATCCCGAGCGGTGCGTTCTCCGATGGTTTGCCAAACGCCTTTTCGACCGCCTGCTCCACATCTGTTCGCAGTCCCAGTAGCTTGTCGAACGCTTGGCTCACCGTGCGTTCCGTATATTCCTTCTGGAAAGGCTGCTTCCACTCATCGGCCAGCTCACGAATCTTGTTGAGCGGTTCGGCGGCCGAAAGTCCAAAGTGGTGGCAATCCAGAATGCGCACGCCTCCGGCTTCCAATTGGCCCAAGCCGCTGCGGATGGCAATCAGGTCCGCGTGCATAAGTTCAATGAGCGTGCGCCTCAGCAAGAAGTTGAAGCGAATGAAGGCGATCAAGGCGGAAGGATCGTAAAACATGCCGCCTGCCGTCTCTTTAACTTTGCGGCCCTGTTCGATGAAGTTCGTCTTTAGGATCTCCCGCAAGCTGCGGAAGCCTCGCAAGGATTCAATCATTTTCTCAAGCGGTGAGCACCAAGCTAGCGGATCCGGATCCACTTCTCCCAGCACCGGTTTCATGACTTGCACGACATCGACGGGCTCAATCTGTTTGTGATAAATCTTTGCCGGCGAGCATAGCGCAAAGTATTGCACTAGCAGGAAGTCGATCTTGTCCCGATCGGTATTGCTCTTCCTCGACTTCCGCAGGTGCCGGCTGATCAACGCCCGTAAACCGTTCTCGCTGGCGTTTAGCGTCGTCATCTGCAAGAGATGGCGCAGCTGATGCACCATGACCCGTTCATCCATCGAATCCAGCCACTCGTGAACCTGGCTGAACAGTTCCAGATCCGGCTTTTCCGCAAGATTCCGGTGGCCGGCTGGAAAGGGGATTTCGAGTTCCAGTTGCTTGGCAAGCGCCAGGTAGATCGGAAACACCTCGCGCGCTTCCTTCCATTGCAGTTGACGCGGGCTTTCTCCTCGCGATGGAGCGGAGAGATTCAAGGTTGTCATCGTTTTATTCACGTCTGTGTCACCCAGTCGCAGCGGCCTTGCGAGAATCGTACGGCCACCGCTTTGCGCCCTTCGTGGTATTGCACGGCCACCACGGTTCCTTCCGCCGTGCGCCCCTCCGGAACCGATTCCAACCGCACGTGTTCGTCAAACTCCAGCGGCAAGGTGGATAAAAAAATCGCGTACTCCTCTTCGCCAAACTCCACCATTGTCGCTTCGCGTAACCGCGTACCCGCGGCCCGCAATGACGTCACTTGCACGGGGATTCGAACCGCTTTGGCTCGAGGGAAAAAACGGCCGAGCTGCTCCGCGCAGTTCTGTTCGATTGCAGTAAGTGTCGAACTGCTCGAATTTCCCACGTCGCCTCGCGCCCTGCCCCGGCCACAGCTCCGCGCACTTCTCTGCGGCCAGACACACCACGCGCCGCAAAAGGCACAGACTTCCGCTGACAGAGATGCACGCCGTGCGCCAAAGAGTCGGAATCGTTTTGTTCGTGGAAAGTACGGAAACGGAAGGGCTTAGCTTTTTCCTTGGACCTCGTGATGGCTCAACCGTCTCAGCGTGAAACGTTTGTGTCTCACAAATCCGTGTCGTCCGCTGGCCTCGCCAGGCGTTCCGTGAGACGTCTCGCTTATCAATGGGCCGGCTCTTGCGGGTCCAAAACGCCCCCCAGGCTGCCCGGTCGCGAGTGAATGTTATAGCGCTTCAGCTTGCGATACAGCGTCGCCCTGCTGATCCCCAGCATCTTTCCCGCAAGTGCCTTATCGCCATTCGCTTGTTCGAACACGCGCAGAATCGTCATCCGCTCCATCTCTGCCAGCGCCGTGGTCGAGAGAGACCCCGACTCTGGAGATGCCGAAATCGCGGAATCGCTCTGTTCGCTGCGGATCGCGGGAGGAAGATCAATCACATCGATCGTCTTGCCGTCGCCCAGCGTCACCGCCCGAGCAATGCAATTCTCCAGTTCGCGGATGTTCCCCGGCCAGTCATAGTGCAAAAAGCTTTTCATCGCGCCCGCGGTCACCTGAATTTGCGAGCCCTTGGCATAACGGTCCAGAAAATGATGTACCAAAACCGGAATGTCCGACCGCCGCTCCCGCAGGGGAGGGAGGTGCACCGTCACGACGTTTAGCCGGAAATAAAGGTCCTTTCGAAAGGTCCCCGCCCGGTAGGCAGCTTCCAGGTCGCGATTCGTCGCGGCGATCACCCGCACATCCACGCTTACATTCGAATTGCTTCCCACGGGCCTGACCTCTTTTTCCTGCAGCACGCGCAGCAGCTTGGCTTGCATTTCCAGAGGCAGCTCTCCGATTTCGTCCAGGAAAATCGTCCCGCCATTCGCCGCCTGAAACAGCCCCGCCTTCGTTTTGGTCGCTCCCGTGAACGCGCCCTTCTCATAGCCGAAGAGCTCACTCTCCATCAGCGTGGGAACCAGCGAGCCGCAGTCCACCGCCACAAACGGCGTCTGCGCCATCGAGCCGCGAAAGTGGATCGCCCGTGCCGCCAGCTCTTTTCCCGTGCCGCTTTCTCCGGAGATCAGCACCGGCGTTCGCGTATCTTTCAGGCGCGAAATCATCCGCAATACATCCTGAATATTCGCCGACGTCCCGATCATCCCATCGAGGTTCTCTTCCGTCGTCACGCGTTCGCGCAAAAACTCGTTTTCCGTGACCAGCCGCACCTTTTCCGCCATCCGTTGCAGCAGCAGCCTCATCTTCTCCACGCGAAACGGTTTCTCGATATAGTCGTACGCGCCCAGTTTCATCGCGTCCACCGCTGACTCGATGGACCCGTGTCCCGTCATGATCGCCACTTCCGTGTGCGGCAAAAGTTGCTTCGATTGCTTCAGCAATTCCACGCCGGACATTGTTGGCAGTTTCAGGTCCGTCAAAATAAGATCCGGCGCGTCGGATTCCACTCGCGCCAGCGCCGCCTCCGCGCTCTCCGCTTCCGCGCAGACGTATCCTAGCGTCGTGCCGATCGTCATGCACAGCCGGCGAATGCTCTGCTCGTCATCCACCACCAGTAAACGTGTCTTGTTTGCTTCGCTCATGGTTTCCCGAAGGTTTTCTCCACAATCGAAATCAATTGCTGCACCCGAAATGGCTTTTCGATGCACGGCGTCCCGCATTGCGCCAGAAACGCCTGCGTATCGCTGTTCGCCGTGTCCCCGCTGATCAGAATGATGCGCGTCTTCAGCTCTGGCCGATTCTTCTGAATCCATGCGTGAACTTCCGCTCCGTTCACCGCCCCCGGCATTCGAATGTCGGAAATCACGCCCGCATACCTCCCATCCGAAAGCCGCTCCAGTCCTTCCGCGCCCGAGGCCGCGTTTACAACCGCGTATCCCTTTCGCTCCAGGGCTGCATGAAGAAACGCAATCACCGAAGGTTCATCTTCGATCAGCAGAATCGGCCCGCCGGTCCACATCGCGGTCTGGGCCTTCATCGCCCGGCTTCTTTCGCCGCTGCCGCCGCAAGGGACGTTTCCGTCGCCACTGGTATCCGCACCACAAACGTGCTCCCCGGCTCTTCTTCATTGCTCCAGCACTGAATCTCTCCGCCGTGTGCGCGCACGATTCCGTAGCAAATGCTCAATCCCAGCCCGGTCCCCTTGCCCACCTGTTTGGTCGTATAGAACGGATCAAAAATCCGCTGCGTATCCGCAATCCCCGTTCCATTGTCGCTGATCGCCACTTCAATCATGTCAATGCGTCGGCGCGTATGAATCTTGATGCGCCCCCGCTGCCCCGCTTCCTGCACCGCATCGTAAGCATTATTCAGTATGTTGAGAAACACCTGCTGCAGCTGCTGCGAATCGCCCAACGCTGGCGCCAGTGCTTCCTCGAAATCCTCCAGCACCTCGACTCCATGGCTCGCAAAATCGTAGCTCCTCAGTTTGATCGTCTGCCGCAGAACGTTATTCACCTGCACAAGTTCGCGCTGCACCGGCCGCTGCCGCGCAAAGCTCAGCAAATCCTGCACGATATCCTTCGTCCTCTGCGTCTCTTGCAAAATAATCTGCAAATCGTCCCGCGCCGAAACCGGCACCTCCGGATTCTCCAACAGCAGGTCCGTGAATCCCAGAATCGCCGCCAGCGGATTGTTCACCTCGTGCGCCACTCCGGAGACCAGCCGCCCGATTGTCGCCATCTTCTCGCTATGCGCCAGTTTCGCCTGTAGCAGCGCCGCGTCCGTAATGTCTGTCATCACCACCACCACGCTGTTCACCGCTTTTTGCTCATCTCTCATCGGGCTCAGGCTGATCGAAAAATGCCCCATCGACCCATCGCTCCGCCGCACCCGCAGTTCCAGGTTTTCCACCTGCTGCCCGTTCGCCGTCGTTCCCAGCGCCGCATCGAAATCCTCGCGGTGTGATGCCTCCACCCAATCCACTAGCCGGTGCCCGATCAATTCGTCTTCCTGATAGCCCGCCTCGTAGCATCGCCGGTTCGCGTAACTGATCAGCCCCGCCGTATCCAGCACCAGGATCATGCTCTGCGTCGTATTCAGAATCTTCTGGTTAAAATCGCGTTCCCGCTGCAGTTGCGATTGAAAGGTCTTCTGCTCCGTGACATCCAGCATCAACCCGCGGATTTGCGCAATCCGCCCGCGTGGATCGCGTACCGCCGTTATGTTCTGCAGCGTGTGCAGCAGCGTCCCATCCTTCCGCCGCAGCGTCTCTTCGTAATTGCGCAGCACTCCGCGCTCCGCCAGCGCCTGCAAAAATCTCTCTCGCACGTCCGGCGCCGGGTAGAGGTGTGGCCCCACATCCGCCCGCAGCAATTCCTCTCGCGAAGCGTACCCCAGCATCCGCACCATCGCATCATTGACGTCCAGGAATCTTCCGTCCGGAGTCGCGAAAAACAATCCTTCCTGAATGCTGTCAAACAGCTCGCGATATTTTCGTTCCGCCTCCCGGCGGTCCGTAATATCTTTCAACACGTGAATCGTGCGCGTGTCGTCGTCGGAAACGCTTGGCGTTCGCGAAGTCGAAACGAGAAAAATCCGCTCCGACGACGCTGCTACATACTCTTCCCGCGTTCTCTTGGTATCCCTGCAGAACGGGCAGGGCAGATCGCTCCCCGTCTCCGCAATCTGTCGCAAGCTGCTCATCGCTTCGCCAACCAGCGCCACCGGCGGCACGCCTAAATGTGATGCCAGTGACCGGTTCGTTCGAACGATATGCCACGCGCGATCGTGCACCACGATGTAATCGCTGATCGCATCAATATCTTCCACCCACTGCCGCTTCGAACGCTCTAGTTGCGAAAATCGCCTGAAGTTTTCTAGCGACAACGCCGCGTGGCTCGCCAGCGCATGCAGCAGCCTTTTCTCATCCCCATCGAGGCTCTTCCCCTCGCGCAACAGGCACAGTGTTCCCAGTTTTTCGTTGTCGCTTCCCGCAATCCTCACGAATACCGCCGCAGTCGGCGTCATCTGCCCCGAAAATCTTTCGGCTATCTCCTTGGGCAGGTCTTGGACATCCACCTCGCTGCGGCTTTCGCGCGCGCGTTCCATCAGCCACTTCTCGAAACCGTCGGCAATCGCGCGCTCCGTTCCAGACGCGGGGTGCAATTCCGACTCTCTCCCGCGGTAAACCGCTACGCCTCCCCACATCGCATTCAGCATCCTCGCGCACCGCCGCGCAAACTCTTCCAGAAACGCCGGCAGATTCTTCGACTGCGCCGCTTCTACCGCCAGTTCCATCAACTCTTCCGCGTGTTTCGACATGGGCGCCGGTGCCAATACTTTCTCCCTCCGGCGCGTGGTGCTCTGGGTCGTCTTTGCTTTCGGTACACGCATCGTTCTTACGCTGCTCCTGCGTCTCAACTTGCGAGACACACGATTTTACACCCTAACGGGCAGTCTCATTCTGAGTCAATTCCCTTCCGTGCCGTGTATCCAAACCATCTACAACTCCCCCTTGCCCAGTTCGCATTAAGTCTCAGGCTGAGACCTCATCACGCCAGACGCGCCTCGGCTGAGACAATTTCCCCCCACTCGCTTGCACTCACCCGACCTCGAAGTTCACTCTAAACCTTTGCAAGTTTTAGACTTAAGGTGTTTTCTCACCTCCAGCAGGAACACCCTACTGACGTGCTGACCTTGGCCCCAGACGTGCCTTCTCTCCTGCGGGGCTTCTCCCATTCGTAGGAGGGGTAGTGTCGATGAGAATCGGTAGGTGGACGAAGTTTGCTACGACTGCGACGATTGCAGTCCTTCTTCTGGGGGCATCTGCGTTTCCTCAAACCGGGACAACGGACGAGTCCAAGCGTAAGGTCAAATCGAAGACCCTGCCCGTTTATCCCGAGCTCGCTCGCCGCATGAACGTTAGCGGCAAAGTCAAAATTGAGATCGTCGTCGCGCCGGACGGCCATGTGAAGAGCACACGCGTCGTCGGTGGCCATCCCTTGCTCGTACAAACATGCCAGGACGCGGTGAAGGAATGGAAATTCATGCCGGCGTCGGAAGAAACCACGCAAGTCGTTGAATTCGAGTTTCACGGAAACTAGGGCTTGGGCGGAGAAAAATTGTTACAGCACAAGCGGACCGATTCAGGTAGCTGCGCTGCGGGGAGTGGAGGCATCTTGCAATGACCATCGGTAAAAAACTTTATGCCGGATTTGGCCTGATCCTGGGCATTCTCCTGGCGCTGTTCGTTGTCAATATCTTCGCGGGACTGAAGGAACGCTCCGCTCGCGCCGACGCCACCAAGGCTGTTGATAGCCTGCGCATTGTCGAATTGGTGCGCTACCAGATCATGCTAAACCGCCTCAACATCAACAATTTTCTTTTGAGCGGCGACCCCCGAGATGAAGACAAGGTCAACAAAGGCCTCTCGGATATTACCGACCTCATCAAGCGCGGTGAAGCTCAGGAAAGCAGCGAAGCGGTACACACCGCGCTTATCCAGGTCGAAAGCACTGAAGCCACCTGGGCCGACAATTTTGCCAAGCCTCTAATTGCCAAGCGCCATCAAGTCGATTCGGGCGACGCTACCGTCTCCGACCTTCAGATTTTCTACCTCCAGAAGGATCCTTCCTCCTGGCTGACCAAGTCTTCCGTCGTTCTCGATCAAAGCAATGCGGATATCAGCAGGTTTCAGAAGGAAACCACGGACTCCGCAAATCGCATGACTAATTTTAGCATCTGGGTTACGGCCGGCGGCACGTTTTTCGCTCTCCTTGCGGGCAGTTTCATCGCTGTCCTCACTGCCAAGTCCATTACCGAACCCTTAACCCACCTCATCACTGTCGCGCGCGAAATTGGCGACTCTGGCGATCTGGATCAAAACATCGACATTCACCGCAACGATGAAATCGGCGCGCTCGCGACCACTTTTAACAATATGGTCGCCTACCTCAAGGAAATGGCCAGTGTCTCCATGGCCGTTGCCGAAGGCGACCTGGCTGTGGAAATCGTGCCGCGCTCCAAGCGCGACACCTTGGGCAACGCTTTCATTCGCATGTCGCATGGATTGCAGGAACTCGTTCGTACCACTCGCGATTCCGCTAGCCAGGTTTCCGCTGGCTCTAATCAAGTTGCCGGCGCCGCTGATGAATCGGCCAAAGTCAGCGTCCAGGCTTCCTCCGCCATTGAAGAAGTCACCAGCACTATGCACGAGATGAGCATTAACGTGCAGAACGTCGTCAAGAACACTCAGGTGCAAGCTTCCAGCGTCGCCGAAACTTCTGCCTCCATCGATCAGATGGTCACCTCGATTCAGCGCGTGGCCGACACCGCAAAAGTTCTTCTGGACATCGCCAATCGCTCTCGCGAAGAAGTCGTCACCGGCATTCAGACCATGGAAAAGACCACCGACGGCCTCAATCGCACCAACCAGGCCATTCAATCATCCGCGGAAATTATCAACATCCTCGGTCATCGCGCCGATGACATCGGAAAAATTATTGAAGTCATCGACGACCTGGCCGAACAAACCAACCTGCTGGCGCTCAACGCTGCCATCGAAGCCGCACGCGCCGGTGAACATGGTTTGGGATTTGCCGTGGTTGCCGATGAAGTCCGCAAGCTGGCGGAAAAGTCCACGCAATCCACAAAGGAAATCGCCGACCTCATCCAGAGCATCCAGCGCGAAGCGCGTCAGGCCGTCGAGAACATGGAGCGCAGCACGCGCATCGTCGAAGAAGGCTTGAGCCTCGGCAACGACCTCGGTTCCGCGTTGCACAAGATTTCCAACGTCGTCACCGAAGTTTACAAATTCTCCCAGGAAATCGGCGCGGCCACCAACGAACAGTCCGTTGGTTCCTCGCAGATTGCCAAGGCCACCAGCCGCCTCACCGAAATCACTCAGGAGATTAACTCCGCTGTCGAAGAACAGGCTTCCGGCGCCCAAGCCGTTGTTCGCGCCATGGACAAAATGCGTGAACTCGTCCAGCAGTCCGCTTCCAGTTCTACAGAACTCTCCGCGGCTGCCGAACAGATGTTGAAACTCTCTCGCAACCTGCTCGACAGCATGGACCGTTTTGTTTTGGATCGTAATGCGCCTGCTCGCTCGCACCGCGGCGATTCGCAAAGGCAGCGCCGCGGTGGCGATTCGCACCGCGAGCAGGAACTCGAATACGCCGAATTGGCGCGTTCCTAAAGGGCTGGAGTCCTTTCGATGGAAAAGGATTTGCAAGTTGTAGGCTTTCGAATCGGAAATGAGACGTACGGCGTTCGCATTGCTGCCGTGCGCGAAATTGTCCGTGTTCCGGAAATTACCGCCGTCCCTAGCGCGCCGGACTTGATCGAGGGTGTCATCAATCTGCGCGGGAAAATCATTCCGGTCATGGACCTTCGTAAGCGCTTCGGCCAGACCGAAATCATCTCCGACAAAAGGAATCGCATTCTCGTCGTGGAACTGGACAACAAATTACTCGGGCTCATTGTCAACGCCGCATCGGAAGTCCTGAAGATTCCGCCCGCTGACATTGAAGCTCCCGGAACAGTCTTTGCCGAGGGCGAATCCGGTTACGTTACGGGCGTTGGTAAGCTCAAGGGCCGTCTCATCATCCTGCTGGACATTACCAAGCTGTTGCACCGCCCGGAGTACAAACGACTCGAGGAGGCCGCGGAACCCGTCGCCACCGCAAAGTAGCTCTGCTTTCGTGTCATTCGAAAGCGGGTCGAAATGCCGGTCCCCGCACTCAATTCATGGGAACGATCACCGCCCAGATTCAACTCACCGAAGCGGAGCTGAAACTCCTGCAGACCCTCGTCTACCAGGAATGCGGAATGTTTTTCGATGAGCGCCGCTCCCATTTCCTCAAAGATCGCTTGCAGCGTCGCCTCAAGGCCTGTCAGCTCGATTCTTTCTACGCCTACTACCGCCTGCTCACCAGCAGGGAAGGCCGCGCCGAACTTGCACTTCTCCTCGAGAATCTTACCGTCAACGAGACAAGTTTCTTTCGCAATCGCCCGCAACTTGACCTGCTCCAAAAAACCGTTCTCGAGGAAATTCTGCGCCGCAAGCAGGAACGCCGCGATTTCACTCTTCGCGTCTGGAGCGCAGGTTGTTCCGCCGGGCAGGAGCCTTATACCGTTGCGATTTTGATTTGTGATGCGCTCGCGTATTACTACCTGCGGAATCCGCTCCCGTTCGAAATGCCGTCACCCAAGCCCCTCATTCCGCCGCCCTGGAAAGTGGAAATCGTCGCTTCGGACATCAGCTATGCTAGCCTCCGAGTCGGCCAGGAAGGCGTCTACACCGACCAGCAGATGGAGCCTGTGGATTACACCTGCCGGCTGCGCTATTTCGAAAAGTCCGGTGACAAGTACGCGATCAAACCGCAGTTGAAGCAGCTTGTCCAATTCGACTTCCACAATCTCAAAACCGAATTTTTGCCCCGCCGTAACGACATCATCCTCTGCCGCAACGTCATGATCTATTTTGACGAAGCCGAGCAGAAGCGCCTCATCGAAAAGTTTTGGCACTGCTTGAACCCGGGCGGGTACCTCTTCGTCGGTCACGCGGAAAGTCTCTTCGGACTTACCCAGAAATTCCGCATGGTCCACGAGAACAATGGCACCGCCTATCAGCGCAACGAGGCCACTACGTGAGTCGGCAGCCCGAGGATCGCGGCAGCGAGTTGCGCGCTCTCTTCTTTGAGAGCGCCGCCGAACTGCTTCAGTCGCTCAACGAGGCGGGTCTTGAACTCGAGGCTCATCCCGCGGATGAGGATGTGATTCGCCGTGTGCGCCGCGCCGTCCACACCTTAAAAGGGGATTCCGCCGCTTGCGGCTTCCACAAGCTGAGCGAACTCGCGCACGAGCTCGAAGATGTTCTCACGCCTCAAATCGCTCACGCTCGCGGGGCGGAACTGGCCGAACTCGTTCTTGCTGCCGCTGATAGTTTCGGCGCTATGCTTACCGCCTATCAGCGAAGAGTGGATCCGCCGTCCGTGGCCGCTCTCCACGCCTTGATTCAGCGCCTCTTGGAGGCTCCCCCCACCGCCGGAGTGTCTGCTGGTGAGCCGAGCCCGGGCCATCTGCCCGCCCGATTCGAATGGACCGAATACGAGCAGCTCATGATCTCGGAAGCTGTTCACCGCGGCGAGTCCGTTTACAACATTGCCTTGCGCATCGATCCCAACAGCTTGATGCGCGCCGCAGCTTTCCAGCTCATTCGAAACGTTCTTCACGGAAGTGGCACCGTCATTGCCCTCCGGCCAGAAGACAACGCTGCGGCTGCTTCGGTGGAAATCGTCGAAGCTGCTCTGGCCAGCTCCCAGCCGGAGCAAAAACTGGCGCAGCGCTGCAAAATTCCTTCGATTGTTTCCGATGTGCGCATCGAACGCGCGGCTACCGCGGAAACTCCCGAGCATGAGTTGCTCGGCGATCTGCTCGAAGCCCAGGCAGCGCAAGTTGGGGCCGCTGCCTCAGAGCAGGGCGAAAACCCGGGCCAGCCCGCAACGGCCGGAGCCACTTCGGCAGCAACTACCGTGGCTGAAAGCACTCTCCGCGTTGATGCCACGCGCATCGATGCCGTCATGAATCTTGTCGGTGAGCTGATTATCGGAAAGTCTATGTTGAATCGCACGCTCACGGAGTTTGACCAGAAGCACGCGCGCGATCCGCTCCGCGCAAAACTTGCCGACGCTATGGCTTTTCAGGCGCGCATTCTTGATGAACTTCACAAATGCGTTCTGAAGATTCGAATGGTGCCCGTCGAACAGCTTTTCCGCCGCTTCCCGCGCGTCGTTCGCGACGTCGCCAAGCAATGCGGCAAGGATGTGGCGCTGGAAGTCTCCGGGCAGAACACCGATCTCGACAAAAGCATTCTCGATGCGCTTGCCGAACCCCTTATGCATCTCGTTCGAAACTCCGTGGACCACGGAATCGAACCGGCCGACGAGCGCCTGACCGTGGGCAAACCCGCTCGCGGAACGATTTATCTGAACGCTTATCACCAAGGCACGCAGGTGGTCATCGAAGTCCGTGACGATGGGCGCGGGATTGACCTTGTCGCGCTTCGCGCGCGCGCCGTCGAAAAAGGCATTCTAAAACCAGAAGAAGCGCAGCGTCTTTCGGAATCCGAAACTCTCAATCTTATTTTCGAATCGGGGTTGAGCACCGCCGCGGAAGTTACCGAAGTGTCTGGCCGTGGAATTGGAATGGATGTCGTTCGAACCGTTCTCGATCGCCTCAAGGGCACTGTTCATGTATCGCAGCAGAAGGGCAAGGGCTCGTCTTTCCAGCTTCGTGCCCCACTTACTCTCGCCAGCATTCAAACTCTCCTTTTTCGTGTCGGAGGGCGTTTGTTCGCTGTTCCGCTGTCCTCCGTTGTGGAGATTACCCGCATTTCGGACCAGGAAATTCATCGCATCGACCAGCGTGAAGTGTTGCGCCTGCGTGAACAAATCCTGACCCTGGTTCGCTTGAATCATCTCAGCCGGCTCCATAGCATCGACACGCAGCCAGCGAAGAAAAAAACTTTTGTCATTGTCATTGGCGCTGCGGAAAAACGCTTCGGCCTTCTTGTCGACAGTCTTGTCGGAGAAGAAGAGCTGGTCATTAAAGCGCTTCCCGCCGAAATTATTTCCAGTGATCTGGTGAGCGGCGCTTCCATCCTCGGCGACGGTACGGTCGTCCTCATCCTGAATGTTCCCGCAGTTCTTTCCCGCCTCGCACGCTCGACGCCGCTCGGAGCGATCGCATGAGCGAACGCATTCGAGTTCTCGTCGTCGATGATTCCGCATTGATGCGGAAACTAATTCCCGCGATTCTTGCACGCGACTCTTCAATTGAAGTTGTCGGCACCGCCATGGACGGCGCATTTGCGCTGAAGAAAATTGAAGAGCTCCGCCCCGATGTCGTTACGCTGGATCTGGAAATGCCGCGCATGGATGGAATGGAGACGCTCCGCCTGATCATGCGCCGCGCTCCGCTTCCCGTCATCCTGTTCAGCACGCATTCGAAAGAAGGCGGCTACTCCACCTTCAAGGCTCTCGCGCTGGGCGCTGTCGATTTTGTCGCCAAGCCGAAGGACGCAGCCGCTGGCCGTCTCGAAGAAATTGCCGATCAATTGATCGCCAAAATTAAAGTGGCCAAGCGCGCGGCCGGCCGCAAGCTTCCCCCCGCCGTTATCGTGGACGATTCGCCGCTTCCGAAAAAGGGCATTCGAACGGCTCTGCCGCCGCGCCGCGTGATTGCCATCGGAATTTCCACCGGCGGCCCCAACGCCCTGCAGTACGTGCTTTCGCAAATTCCCGCGGATTTTCAATCCACGATTTTGATCGTGCAGCACATGCCCGAAGGTTTCACCGAAATGTTCGCGAAACGCCTCGACGAATGTTGCGCGCTCGAAGTCCACGAAGCACGCTCCGGCGATCTTTTGCTCGCGGGCCGCGTGCTGATCTGTCCGGGCAACCGCCACATCATGGTTCGCAGGATGCCGCGGGGGGATATGGCCGTCTTATCTGATGGGCCACCGGTGAATGGGCACCGCCCATCCGCGGATGTGCTTTTCCATTCCGTGGCGCAGGAGTTTGGTTTGACCGCCGTCGGCGTTTTGATGACGGGGATGGGCGACGACGGATCGGAAGGGCTTGGCGCGATCAAGGCGGCTGGTGGTATGACCATGGCGCAAAGCGAAGATACGTGCGTGGTGAGCGGGATGCCGCGGGCGGCGATCTTAAAAGGCTATGCCAACAAGATTATTCCCCTTGATGGAGTTGCGGCATTTTTGGTGCAGCACTACGGCGCGGAACGCAGCGGCACGGAAAGAATCGCTGTGGGGCAAGGCGCCACGGAAAAAACAGAAAAGCACGACAAGCTCGAGAAGAACGACAAGCACGACAAGAGCGAGAAAAATGATAAGAACGAAAAAATCGAACGAACCCCAGTTTCATCCCAGCGCTCGTGAAGACGCGCGCCGGGATAAGGAGAAGGCCATGAAACAATTTGCCGCGCTACTGCGAAAAGATAATCGGCCGGTACGGTATCTTGTGGTGGACGATTCCGTGTTCGCACGCAAGAACCTGATCAAAATGATCGAACAATTCGGCGGCGAAGTGGCGGGTGAAGCCGGCGACGGCTTGACGGCCATCGCGGAATTTAACCGCGTGAAGCCGGACATCGTGCTCATGGACATCACCATGCCGCAGATGGAAGGCATCGAGGCGGTGGAGCGCATCGTTCGGCAGCACAGCGACGCGCGGATCGTAATGGTGTCGTCGGTGGGATACCAGGAGAACATCCTGGCGGCGCTGCAGAAAGGCGCGAAGCATTTCGTGCAGAAGCCGGTGAAGCCGGAAGTGCTGTACGAAATTCTTCGGTATGTTTTGAGTGACGATCCCAACGCTGCCGGCGCGCCGGTGGCGCTTGCAGGAGAACACCGCTCATGAGAATGGAACTGATCCAGCCGTTCATCAACGCCGCGGATGCGGTTTTTGCGGAGTCGCTGCAGGCGCCGACGAAAATCGTGGACCTGGCGATGGAAGAAAATGCGTACCGGCGGAAGGGAATTGCGGCGCTGATCGCGATCAAGGGCGACATTGAAGGGCGCGTGATTCTCGATTTGTCGCCGGAAGTGGCGATGAAGGTGGCGAGCCAGCTCGCAGGAGAAGAAATTGAGGCCAGCGAGCAGGTGGTGAAAGAGACGGTTTGCGAACTGGCGAACATGGTCATCGGAAATTCGGTGACTCTGCTGAACGACCAGGGATTTCATTTCAAAGTGTTTCCGCCGGAAATTCATATGAATGAGGAAGGGCTTGGCGGAAGCGCGGACACGGAAGCGCTGGTGATTTGCATCGAGACGCCGTGCGGTGAGATTTACCTGAATATTGCGATGCACTATTTGCATCGGCGGCGGAATGAGCGGAATGCGGTTCCGGCTTTGGATTGAAGTAAGGAAGTAATGAAGTAATGAGAGAAAGTTGTAACGAGGTAAAGAAACAAGGAACCAGAGAAGTGGTGAACAGTTCTTCGTGAATGGTCCTAAAGGCTGAGGGCCTGCGGGGTGGTTTTCAGCGTTGAGTTCCGCAAGTTGCAGATCCCACATAAGACACCTACGAAGTTGAAGTAATACTTCAAGAACTGTGCCGGCGGCCCCCCCTCCCCCCTGGTTTTTGTAAGGATGTGATTCGATTGAGGTTGCAAGGCGGGGGCTGCTAAGGATGTGACAGAAAAGGAGTTACACCCTTGAACGTTGGAACGTGGGAAGGCTGAAAGCTGAAGAGCGATCGTCACCCCCGAGTTTTCTGTAAGTGTTGCATCTAAAAGGTTTAGAGTTCCAGTAAGTCTTTTGTTTGCCACACTTGCAAGGTGGTCTATAAGTGTTGCGTTCAAAGGAGTTGCATTCCGTTTTCCAGGGCAAGCGGGGCGGGGATCTTCGTGGTAGTAGAGAAACAGAGAGGCTGGGCGGGGGTGATGGCTTAGGATCACGTCCGATGTTACCAGAAAGGTATCGTACCTGTCAGGGTAAAATTCGTGCGGCGAAAGGGTTGAAGGGAAAGGAGATGGAAGAGTGGGCGAAGAGTGACCCACCGCTTGTGCCGCGCCTACGGCGCCCGGGTTCTTTTTCCATTTAGCCCAGCCCTTCCGGGCCGGGCTAACTTATATCGCACCTACGGCGCTTTTCGGAATTAAGGCGCTGCCACCAGACCGCGTGAAGGCCTGTTTTCGTGGGGCATTCTACCGTATGATTTTCGGCGTGGAAGGGTTCCCGTGAATATGCCATATCTGGTCGTTACAGTTCTCTTCGCGGCGATCGTGGCGTTTTCCGGCGTCGGGAAGATACGCCGCGATCCGCGAATCGTGCACGTCATCTGCGAAGTCGTAGGCGTGCCGTTGAAGTATCTTTCACTTCTGGCCGCCTGTGAACTTGCGGGCGCCTTGGGACTGGTTCTCGGCATCTGGTGGCCATTACTGGGTGTGGCAGCGGGCATCGGCCTCTTGCTCTATTTTGTTTGCGCGACTGCGTCTCATCTGCTCGTCGGCGATTTCAAAGGCATTGGAGCCGCCGCGTTTTTGCTGGCGGTTGCTGTGGGAGCACTCGCCCTGCGGATCTTGTCGCCTCTGAGCAGCATGCATTAGTACGGATCAGTCGGTGATCCACCTCGATGTAGCTTCCAGCAATGGAAATTGGTAAAGAGCAGGAGAAAAACCCCAACCTTGCATGAAACAAACCCGCAAGGATGGCGCACCCGCCGTACTAGCCGCTACCTGTCCGGCACTCCGACCAATCAGGCGTCGGCAGGCGGGCGGCGCAGTCTACGGCTTTTCAGGCTTCGGGTTTTCCGAATTCAGGTTACAGGATCTGTCAGCCCCGCCAGGGGGTGCCGACCTAGCGCCCCCCTGATAACGAGTCGTACTGCCCAGCTCCCGGTAGCAGGTCAGTTTCCGACAATCCGACACTGCAGGAGTAATCGCTTCACCTTCTTGTCTCTAGAGTCCAGAACATCGTTTCTCACTGGCGGCGAGCGAGGTGTTACATCGTCAGGACGGCGCGGAAGCGGGCCTTGCCGTCCACAACGCGCTGATACGCCTTGGGAGCTTCGGCCAGCGGATAGGTTTCGACAATGGTTTTCACTTTTCCCTGGGCCACGAAGTCGAGGGCTTCGTAAAGATATTCGGGGCCGTTCTGCTGGCTTCCGATGATGCGAAGGCGCTTCATGAGCAGATCCATGAGCGAGACGGAGAGCGGTTCGGCGTCGGCGCCCATGGTGACGAGGCGGCCGTCGGGGCGCAGCCCTTGAATGCTGTCCACCATCGACTTGGTGGAATTGGAAGTGCTGAGGATGATGTCCGCGCCACCCGCGACGGCGAGGCTCTTGCCGTCGCGCACGATTTCATCCGCGCCCAGCTCGCGGATCATTTTGTCTTTATCAGGTGAGTGCGAAATCGCGATGGTCTCGAATCCGGCAGCTTTCGCATATTGCAAGGCGAGGTGCCCGAGGCCGCCAATGCCGAGGACCGCGACCCGCTCGTGCGGCTTGGGGTCGGCCCAGCGTAGGCCGCTCCATACCGTATAGCCCGCGCAGAAGATAGGAGCAGCTTGCTCGTAAGAAACATTGTCTGGAATCAGGAAGGTACTATCGGCATACATGGGCATGTATTCGGCGTGACCACCCTGTAGATTCACGCCCGTACTTTTCTGAGACAGGCAGAAATTTCTGCGGCCGCGCTGGCACCATTCGCAGCGCCCACAGGTGGCTTGAACCCAGGCGGTGCCTACGCGATCGCCTACTTTTCGGGTGGTAACGCCAGGGGCCACGGCCACGATCTCGCCCACCGGTTCGTGGCCCAGGATTCGGGGAAAGTCGCCGGGAATGTGTCCCAGAGTTTCGTGCACGTCGGTATAGCAGATACCGCTTGCGTGCATTTTCACGAGGACCTGGTTGGGACCGGGTTGGGGTTGAGGAACGTCTTTAATCTGCCAGGAACTACTCTTAGCGGGTACGACAGCAGCTTGCATATTTGCATCCTCCATCGCATTTAGATGCGTCAATTTGAAAAGGTGACACATCACTTTTTCTGTCACTTTTTATTGTGCAAGGGATGGGCCATTCTTTGGTTTGCTTGGCGAGTCAAACTTCCCGTGGCCGGTAGTGGGGCTTGTCCGGGAACGCAGTTAATCCGGGGCGTCACCGTTCCGACTATCGACGGCCGTTTTCATGCGGGAGCTTCTGGTGCGCTGGCCTGCTCCTTCCATCGTTGAACGTTCACTCCCATTACTAGGAGCCACAGTGTCAGCGTTCCTTCCCCGAGGATCCCGGGGGCGAGATTGTAGGGGGAAAGATAGTTTGCGAGTGGCGTTGACAAAAAGGTCAGCCAACCCAAACCGCCGATAGCCATCAGCACTCCCAGAAAGCGAGGCAGGAAGGTCGACCTGAAAATGAGGTAGCCGATCAGGAGGCAATAGAATCCGAAAAAGACAAGGTTGTTGATGTGAGGAGGAGCGAGATGGAAGGGGCCAAGAGCGCCGATGGCGCATCCCACCAGGCTGAAGAATGCCGCGAGAATGGAGAGGCTCCTGTTCACGGGCTTAAACATGTCATAGAAAAGCAGCGTCACAGCGATATAGCACGCGGCAGCGGTGAGGTTGGCTGCGACACCTAACCTGCCCCTAACAAAGAGGGCGAGTGCGCCCGTCAGGATGTTGAGCAAATAAAAGACACCGGTAATCCTGGCCTTGAAACGCGGCGAGGCTTCCGCGATCTGTTTCATCATTTCACACCTTCTGCTACGTAAAGATATAAACGTGGATCGGAACCCGACGTTTCACTCTTCTTCGCAGGTGAAACGGCGGGAAAGGGAAGCGAACCCCGTGCTCGGAATCATTCGGATTGCCAGTTCTATGGCGAAGGGGATAGAGTGCCGCCGGGTGAACTCTGGAGGCAAGACATGAAAGCGTCTTTGCTTTATCGAATCGCTGCTGTGCTTCTGGCGCTTTTTGCCATCGGGCATACACTTGGGTTTCGCCAGACCAATCCCGCATGGGGAGTAGGCGCGCTGATTGAGTCCATGCGGTCGATTCATTTCGATGCAGAAGGGTTTAGCCGGACGTATTGGGACTTCTTTAGCGCGTTCGGGCTTTTTTTCACCGTGTTTCTTTTGTTCGCCGCAGTAATGGCGTGGCAACTGGGCGGCCTTCCGGCAGAGATTTTTGCGCGGATGCGCGGCACGGCGCGGGCGCTGGCCGTTAGCTTTGCCGCGGTCACCGCTTTGAGCGTGAAATACGCTTTCACTATCCCCATCGTTTTCTCAGCCATGATCACGATGTGTTTAATTGCTGCGGCATGGCTTGCACCGAAGAAGCCAATCTGAAAGTGATTAGGTCATCGCGGGCGAAGGTCTTTCAGGCGATCCTCGCTGAGGAGATCAACGATAATCCATGCTGTTCCGGCAATCGCGAAGGTCTCGACGGTCTCGCTCCAATTCGAATGGTTGCGGGGATCGGAAAGCAGCAACGGTACCCACACAAGCAGCCCAAAGAGCACGAGCATCATTGTCAGAAGGCGAGTGGCGAGAAGCGCCATGCGATTGGTAAGAAGAGCCACGGCCGCGAGCGCAAAGAAAACAGTGGTCGTTACGGCCCAGAACATCTGACTGGGCGGAAGCCATTTGGGAACAAGACTGGCGGTAGGGTGAAGATAAAATGCCTGTTCGAGGGTAAAGGAAGCGGTACACAGGCCCAAAAGAATGCGGCCGATGTGATTTAGTGTTTTCCCTGACCATGCCGGTGACAAGCGCGCATAAATGATTACCGCTCCGGCGACGAGAGAGAATTGCTCGAAGAAGTTGCCCCAGCTATTGTAAATCTGCGGAGCGGCGACGACGCGCGGCACGCACTGGAGAGCGAAGACAAGATAAACCACACCAAGGACGGCGGCGCCCATTTTCGCGATGCGAGGGAACTGAATCGCAGCGCCGCCGAAGATCAGGGCCGCGGCAGCGGCGTAGACAAGGTAACGCGGTTGATGCCAGCCGTTGTAGTCATGCCAGGCCATCGTGATGAGGCCAAAGGCAAAAGCCGCCAATCCAAACACATGACGGCCGAGGTTCGAACTGGGCGCTGATACGATCATTTGTTTTCGATCCTGCTCACGCGGGTGTATCACGATGCGGGAGAGCCGGTCGCCGGTAACGTTCCTTTAAGCAACCGGAGGAACGCAAAGGATACACCGAGCTTTATACATCGGGATGGGGCAGGGGCATAGTGCCACAACGCTGGAGTGTGAGGGGAACGGGAAAAGTCTTGGAAGCAGTTGGGCGGGGGAGTAATCTCGGGACGATGCGGAGGGAGGGCCACATGGCAGTAACACCGGCAAATGTATTGAATATTCCACGACCGCCGACGTTCGCGACAGCGGCGGAGAAGCGCGTGCATCGCAAGCGGATGCTGGCGGCGGCATTCCGGCTGTTTTCGCGATTCGGATTTGATGAAGGTGTGGCAGGACATATTACGGCGCGCGATCCGGAACGACTCGATCATTTCTGGGTGAACCCCTTCGGGATGCACTTCGGGCAGATTCGGGCGTCGGACTTGATATTGGTGAACCACCGCGGCGAAGTGGTGGAGGGAAAATATCCCGTGAACGGGGCGGCGTTCGCGATTCACTCGCAGGTGCATGCCGCGCGACCGGATGTGGTTGCGGCGGCGCACGCACATTCGATGTATGGAAAATCCTGGGCGACACTGGGGCGGCTGCTGGATCCCATTACGCAGGACGCTTGCGCGTTTTACGAGGACCACGGATTGTTCGCGGACTTTACCAGCGTGGTGTACGAAACGTCGGAAGGCGCGCGAATCGCGGAGGCACTTGGGAAATACAAAGCGGCGATTCTGCGGAATCATGGTCTGCTGACCGTTGGGAAATGCGTTGAAGAAGCGGCGTGGTGGTTCATCACCATGGACCGCAGTTGCCAGGCGCAGTTGCTGGCAGAAGCGGCGGGTGTGCCGGTGAAGATCGATCATGCCACGGCGGTGGCGACGCGGGAGCAGGTCGGAAGCCCGATGGCGGGATGGTTTCAGTTTCAGCCGATGCTGGCGAGTATTATGCGGGACGAGCCGGAGCTAGTGGAATAGGTTGGCGGGGCAAACGAGGGAAGAATGAAGTGGAGAACAGAGAACGGAGAACAGAGAACAGAGAACAGAAAACAGAAAACAGATAGGCCTACGGACGCTGCGAGCTAATGAGGCGCCTGCAATAGTCAACGCAGAGTGCGTTTTACCGTTACGAAGAACATTGGAGAGAATCTGGTGGCGCATTTGTGCGAGACGGTATACTGGTGTCGATTTTAAGATTTAAAAAGGAAGATGCGGATGAGACGAGTTGCTGGGCTGTTCCTGCTGGTCGTGGTGAGTGGGTGGCTTACGCCGGCGAAGGCGCAAAGCGGCGCTGCAGATACGAATCAGTCGCAGAAGGCGGAACTGAAACAGCAAAAAGCACTCGCGAAATACCAGAAGTCACAACAGAAAGCTCAACTGAAGGCGCAACAAAAAGCGGACAAGAAGCAGCGGAAAGCCAACGAGAAGTACGCGAAGGAACAAGAGAAGGCGCAACGGAAGCTGGTGAAGGACGCGGGACGTACAGCCAAACACACATCGTAGCCGGTTGGCGGGTTGGATTGCGTCGGAGGCGTATACGCCGGGCGCCGTGTGCTCAGTCTGTTTATTGGGCGTCCGGAGGTTTTGCGGCGGAGTTGGCGTTGAGATAGCGGTCGAACCAGTAGAGCTGCCAGTTGAGGCTTTCGACGAGGTGCTTGGGTTCGCCGGTGCGAGTGAGGTTGTGGTTTTCGCGGGGGAAGAGGACGAGTTCCGAAGGAACGCCGTAATGCTGGAGGGCGCGGAACCATTGTTCGCCCTGCTCGATGGGAACGCGGAAGTCAAAATCGGAGTGAAGGACGAGGGTCGGCGTTTTCACGTTGCGCGCGTACTTCAGCGGCGAGGCAGCCCAGTATTCGTCGAAGTCATCGAAGAGGATACCGTTGAAATACTCTTCGTGGCCGTAGGCGCCGTCGCGAGTGCCTTCATCGCTGATGAAATTGGAGACGGAGCGCAGAGCGACGGCGGCTTTAAAACGGTTGGTGTGCGAAACGATCCAGTTGGTGAGATAACCGCCGTAGCTACCGCCGGTGACGCCCAGTTTGTCCGCATCAAGCCAGGGATATTGCTTTAACGCGGCGTCCACTCCTGCCATGACGTCCTGATAGTCCATGACGCCCCAATTGTTGATTTCGCCACGTTCGAATTTTTCACCGTAGCCGGTGGAGCCGCGGGGATTGCAAAAGAAAACGGCGTAGCCCTTTGCGGCGTAGACCTGGAACTCGTGATACCAATCCACGCCGAACATGCCTTCCGGGCCGCCGTGAATGACGAGGACCATGGGATATTTTTTGCCGGTCTGCCAGCCCACGGGCTTAACGAAGAAGCCTTCGACAGGCCAGCCGTCGGAGCTTCTGTATTCGAGGCGTTCGACAGGTTGAAGATCGAGTTGCGCCCAGAGGGCCGTGTTGAGGTGGGTTAGCTGGCGTTCGCCTTTGCCGTCGAGATTGGCGACGTAAAGATCGTCGAGATGCTGGAAGTCGTTGGCGAGATAGACGATTTTACCGGCGGTGGCGTTGATGTCGAAAGCGTGGACGGCGCGCGGGCCGGAGATGATTGCGGAGAAAGTGCGTGCGGCCGTGTCGGTGCGAAAGAGCTGGATTTCACCCTTTACACCGGCTGCGAAAAACGCCGACGAGGGCATGGGCCAACGCAATTCGGTGGGGATGAGGTCGAGACCGTTTACGGCAAGTTGGGAAGGAGAGCCGCCCGCGGAATTCACGAGGTAGAGCTTGGGAAATTGATGACGGGAATCCGGCTGACCGGCGAAAAGGATTTGTTTGCCGTCGGGAGACCAGCGAGGGCTGTCGTCGTCGAAGGCGTGATCGGAGATTTTGGAGAGCGCGCCGCCGGCTGCGGGAATCACCCAGACGTCGGTGTTCTGGCTATCGTCGAAGGCCTTTCCGGTGCGATCAGAGACGAAGGCGATGCGGGTGCCGTCGGGCGACCATTGCGGATCACTGTCGTTCCAGTCCTGGCCATCGGTGATCTGTTTGGCATCGCCGCCTGGAAGGCTGACGATCCACAAATGGCGGCGCTTGTCGTCGTACCAACCGGTGTCATTGAACTTGTACTGGATATGAGAGTAATGGCGGACGTCGCTTTTGCGATCGGCCGGGGCGATGGCGTCGGAAGGACCTGAGGAGCTGAGGGCAACAATGCGGGTGCCGTCGGGCGACCATTGAAAAGTTTGGACGCCATTTTTCAGTTTGGTGAGGGCGATGGCTTCGCCGCCTGTCGTCATGGGGAGGAGATAGATTTGTGATTTAGCGGGATCGGCGGCGGGATCAGAATTGCGAGTGGAGATGATGGCTAGAGTCTTGCCGTCGGGGCTCCAACGTGGAGAGTTGGAATTGAAACCTTCGGCGCTGAGGCGACGCGGCGGGGCAGCGCCATCCGTGGCGACAAGCCAGACGGAGGATTCGCGACGATTTTTCTTCTGGTCGATGGTGGTCAGGACGTAGGCGACGGCCTGGGCGTCGGGAGAGAGATGAGGGTCGCCGATAAATTGAAAGGAGAAATAATCTTCTGGTGTGACGCCACGGCGGGCTTGTGCGCGCACCGCGGTGGATGCGAGCATAACGATCAAGAGGGATGCGGCGAAAAATAATTTGGGATGTCTTCTCATGGTGCCGAAGACTTTAACATAGGAGGAAATAACGACAAACGAACGCGGTTTGTTCGATTAAAGGCCCGGATTGCGGCAGGATATTTAGACTTTTTATGTACGCCCAGCGATTTTGAGAGGGGGCACAAACGATGGTGCCCCCTTCGTATGCAATGATGCAGTTATGGGTGGGCTTTGAAAGCGACGGCTTGCATGATCCACTTTGCGGACGAAGTCATCGGGGCGGTGACGTTATAGCTTCCGAGAACGGAAACAATGCTGTAGGTGCCGCCGGCACCGGTAGAAACACTACCGGTCATGTTGGCGGTAACCATGAGTGCTGGATCGCCAACGGCGCTAGCGGCGTGAAAAATCTTGATGCAGGGATCTGTCGTCAGAACGACACCCGTGTTGGTGTAGGTGTTGTTCTTGGAGTCCGAAAGGGATGTGGGATAGTAAACGCCGCTGGAAAAAGCCATCACGATGAGATTTCCCGTAAGGGTGGGGAACTGGAATTTCATAGTGCTAGAGGTTTCATTTCTGCCATTGAAGTGCACCAAGCGCAAGACGCGAATTCCAGCGGGAAGGGCAGTACCGGCCGCGGCTGATTTCAAGGCGATGGCCACCGAGCCCCACCCGGTGCTGGGGGAAATTGCCATCGAGGGATTGATCGATCCGGCCGAAGCCTGAACCTGATATTGGGCAGCCTGACTGCCGCTATAGTCTGCGCTCAGGAGATTCCACGGGGCTGAACCTTGCGACCAGGTAGTGCCGCTTCCAGAGTCGCCAGCCGCATATTGATAAATCAAGTCGCCAGCCGTTGAAGTATTTAGACTGCCGGAATTAATTGAAGTGCTGGTGGAAAAAGCCCCGCTGGAACCGTCGAAAGCGTTCGCGGTGGCCACGTTGTTAAATTCGGATACCACAGCGGAAACGAAATCCGCGTTGTGGCCGGTGACATTCACACGAACGACGGTTGTGCCCGCAGCCACGTTAAGCGCGTAGTAGATAGCCGAGATTGTCCCATGAGTGGTATCCGTCACGGAGGCGCCCAGTTTCCAGGTGTTGCCCTTGTCGTCCGAAACGCTGAGTGAGGGGGGGACCAGTGCTGTCCAATTGAAAGCCACAAATAAGAGCGTTCCCCGGCAGGGTCGCGTTGGGCAGCGGGAGATTGTAGGAACCACCTGAACTGACGAAATCATGCAAGGTTCCTGAACCGCTGACATGCTGAATGAGAGTCGGCGTCTGTGCTGGGGCGATCGAAGCCGCACAGAGTGCAATTGCAATCAAGATAAAGATTTTCGCATTATCGTCACAATCTGCGAGGAGGTGGCGCACGCATGAGTACGCGCCAACGTCCCGGCATTTAATTTGTTTTAGACCCCGGTCTTGAGTGGCCAGCGACTGGGCAATTGCAGGCGTCACCGTTCAGACCGTAACAAGAGTTCCAACTCAAAGCTGTCCGCTAAGGGACAGGTGGAGACTCTTTTTTAGTTTTTATCGGTTCTCCGGGCTGGAAACGAAGGAGAGCCGCTATTGCAACTGGGATATGCATTATCGCACGGGTCTAAAAATAAGTCTCTACAGTGGAATACTGAGTATGGAGCAAGTAAACAGAATGGGCCGGTTGTAGTCTTTTCCGGCTGGGCAGGGAGAAGAGAACCCGATCTTATTAGGAGTTTGTGAAAAGTCTTCAGAAAGAGGGCAGTGTGCCAATCTGGAACTGCGATTTACAGTAATTCAGATCAAACGGAAATTGCGGACGTAAAGAGTACCAAAAGTGAAAAACCGAGACCGAACTTAACGGTTGGAGAAGAGGGTGTGCGCAAGATATCCAAGGGTTGCATGAGAACTGGGAAGAGCAGCTCGCGAGAACGCCGTTTTCGAAAAACTCAAGAGCGCGCAAGCGAATGGAAGGAATCACGGTTGGGCTAGGGCGATGTATTTTGACATCCCCCGCACTTATCGAATAGCTCCGCTAAGAAAATACCAATCGAGCCAAAACCTGCCTAGGGCTGAGTTTCGACGAGTTTCCAGGTTGGGTCGGGATTGTATTCGGTCATGGCAGCGGCGAGTTTGGTGGTGTTGGGGCCGAGGTTTTTTTCGTAGACGCGGCCCTGCTGGTTGATGATGAAAGTCATCACGCCGGAATTGCCCCATTTGTCTGGATAGGCTACCAGCGCGTAACCGGCGATCATGTTGCCGTTAATGATATAGCTGTATTTACCGCCGGGGGCGTGCGGTCCCTGTCGAGTGAGGATCTTGAAATAGTAGCCGTGATATGGCGCGTGATCAATTTCGGGAGCTTCCTTGTCGGAGCCTCCCTTTCCCGCCGCGCCAGCGGGTGAACCGGCAGGACCGTAGCCTTCTGCCTGAGCAGCGGCGATGAGTTTTCCGAGGGGGCTCGGCTTGTCGTCTTCAGAAGTTTCCCAGTACAGACCATTGTGAGAACCGGGAGTGCTCAGGAACCTTTGCGCGTATTCGGCGACGCCGTCGTGATCCCAATCGCCTTCGGTGTAGTACTCCCACTGGGCGACTGCATAGGCGCGGCAGGTGGCGATGGCGGAGAGTTCATCTTCGCCGACGCGACGATTGAATACCTCGTCGAGACCGGCTTCCGTATCGAAAAACCATTTTCCATTCTTCTGCACAAGGGGAATGGCGGTAGGCCAATTGACATTACCAATAACGACGGTGAATTTGGCATCGTCGATTTTCTGGAGTTGAGCGGATTCGCCGAGGGCCGCCGCAAAATCGTCGAGGTCCTTGGCGTCCTCGACATCGTCGCCAGAGAGGAGGCGGTCGTAGTCCGGGCCGTAAACTTTGGCGAGGGTGGCGCGGTCCTTGGCTTTGCCTGCGGAAACGAGAGCCTGCAAAGCGTCATCAGCAGAAGCGAAAGTGCTCTGCGATGAAGCCTGGGCTCTAGCTGACGATGCAGTGCCGAGGAGTCCGCCGAGAACGAATATCGAGGCAGTCAGCAGCACGGAGAATGCAGATCGAAGATGGGAATGAATCACTCGTTGATCTCCCTTGAGGATTTCGGCCGGGCTTCCAAGTATGGTCTTCATGGCTTCCCCTTTTGACCGCCACGCTGCTGTGCGGGAGCTTGCGGGGGCCTACTTTGTGGCTGGGGCTGAGGCCGCGGCTGAGGAGCCGACCGTTGAGGTTGAGCCGCTTGCTGGCGGCTGTTCTGGCCGCGTTGGCTGGAGGTACGCGGGTCAAAATTGGCTTCATTCGGGTTAAAGGTGTGCGGAGTGGGGCGAGTCATCTGGGATTGAGGAGCCGGGCGCGTCTGAGGCTGCTGACCCTGAGGGCGCGAAGGTTGCGACTGATTGTTCGGACGGTTCTGCGCGGGTTGGGACGGCGTGGAAGCGGGCCGCTGCTGAGCAGTGGGTGGCCGGTCATTGCGAGTGGAGTTGTCACGGCCACGGTACTGATCGATCTGGGGACTGCTGCGGTCAATGTTGCTGTCAATCATTTTGTTGGTGGGCGCTGGACGAGCATTGCCAGCGGGTTGGGTGTAGGGCCGGTCAGTGTTGCCGGGTCTGTTCCCGGGCTGAGCGTTGCCGTTCGGCCGTCCGTTTGATCCGTTATTTCCCGGAGTATTGTTTCCTTGGGCGCTGACCGGCCTATCATTGTTGCCGTTGTTTCCCGAGGCGTTACCTGGCCGACCGTTGTTGCCGTTGTTTCCCGACGCATTACCCGGCCTACCGTTGTTGCCATTGTTTCCCGACGCGTTACCCGACCGACCATTGTATCCATTGTTTCCCTGGGTGTTGCCGGGGCGGCCGTTGTTCTGGTAGTTTCCGCGATCGACGCGATTATTGTTCGCCTGGACGTTATTGTAGTTGACGTTCTTGTGGACCGAATTGTAGTGATTGATGTTGTTCACATTTACGGTGCGATTGACGACGTTCCGGTTGACGTTGATGTTGGTATAGCGATTGTTGACGTAAATGTTGTTGTTGATATTCACGTTGACGCGGCTGCGGCCAATCCAACCGCAATTCCAGCAACCGGCGCCCCAACCTCCGGGATGCCAGCCGGTGTAATAGACGCCGCCCCAGCCGCCGCCGTAGCCCCAGCGGAAGCCCAGGTTCAGCCAAACGCCGATGGGATAGCCGACGCCAAAGGTGATGGCCGGACCGTAATAGGGCCGGCGATAGTAAATGATGGCGGGATCATAGACAGGGACGTAGATGTACTGCGGCTGATAGGGATTGATGGCGATGTAGTTGTCCTGCTCTAGAACCTCCTGCTGCTGCGAAGATTGCAAATTTCCTGCGGCGCGAGCCATGTGGCGGAGACGCTGAACCGAAGAAGCGACGTCGGTGGACTGGTTGACGTAGGCTTGCCCAATCGAAGTGGTCCAGTCAATCTTGTCGGCCATCATGCCAATGACGGTGGGGTAGTGCGCGACGGCGCGCACGCTGACATCCCAGTTCTGATCGTCAACGCCATTGTCGCCATTGGCGCGGACGTAGCGCGCGGCTTCCTCGACCTGGTCGGGAAACGTTGAAGCGACAAAAAACTGTGCGAGGAGCGGGTCAGGGTAAAGCGCAATGGGAGAGAGAAGATTGTCAAGTTGCTCAGGCGAAAAGTTTTCGTATCCAGGACCCTGATCCTGCTGTTGATATTGCGGCTGGTCCTGCTGCTGATCCTGGGGAAGCGCGCTCGGGGGTGCGGGAGCGGCAAGGAGAGAAGAGAGATTTAGGAAACTAAAGGTGAGTAGGACGGCCAGAGCTCTAAGCATGAGTCAGGTGTCTCCTTTGACACAATCATACCCAAATTGGACGAGGCCGGATGTCCGAAAAGAGACACCGCGTGCCATCAGGGACCTAGGTGCAGTACTGGGGAGCTGCGCCCATCGTTGCAAGTGAATTGGGCTTGCTGCTCCCTTAAACCCGACAGGGTGAATTTTGTTGCGGATTGGTGGAAGGTGGGCCTGCACGCGAGAGGAAGAATACATCTGCCCCCCGGCAGCGAATGTGGTGGTAGAATGCCGCCATCCTGAGGTCCCCGAATGAAAATCCCGGCAAAGGAGTCGAAACCCATGGTTCGACGATTAATCGCAATTTGTGCTTGCCTCCTGCTGAATTCCGCATGCCTGGCACAGCAGCAGGCAGCGCCGGCACCGGCCGCAACACCTGCCGCGGCGCCGCAGCCACAAGGGCCACGGAAGCGCGTGGCGGTGATGAATTTCGAATACGGCACAGTGCTGACATCAGTGCAACAGATCTTCGGATCGAACCAGGACGTGGGCAAGGGGATTTCCGATTTGCTGGTGATGAAGCTGGTTACGGATGGAAAATATTCGGTGATCGAGCGGGCGGCGCTGGATAAGGTGCTGGGAGAACAGAATTTTTCGAACAGCAACCGCGCGGATTCCTCGACGGCGGCGAAGATTGGCAAAGTGCTGGGTGTGGACATGATCATCATCGGGAGCATCACGCAGTTCGGGCGGGATGATAAAAAGACGACGGTAGGAGGCGGAGGTTACGGACTGGGAAAGTTTGGAATTGGCGGAGTGCAGAGCAAGAACTCCAAGGCAGTGGTGGCAGTAACAGCGCGGATGATTGACACGACGACGGCGGAGATCCTGGGCGTGGCGGAAGGAATGGGGGAGTCCTCGCGCGGAGGAACAAGCCTGGTGGGTGGCGGTGGGGGCTGGTCAGGCGGCGGTGGTGGCGGGCTGGACATGAGCAGCTCGAACTTTGGCGCGACGATCCTCGGAGAAGCGGTGCACAAGGCCGTGGATTCTCTTGGACAACAATTGGATGACAAGGCCAGCGCGATGCCTACCCACAAGGTCGAGATTGCGGGGTTGGTTGCCGATGTCAGTGGCAATTCTCTGGTCATCAATGTCGGCAGTAAGGCAGGCGTAAAGATGGGCGACATCCTGCAAATCAGCCGAGTGGTACGAACGGTGAAAGACCCGGCGACGGGCAAAGTGATCAAGTCGATCACCAACAAAATCGGAGATGCAAAGGTTACGGAGGTGGATGAAAACTCCGCGACGGTCATTTTAGGTGAAGGCGGCCCGGCGAAGGTGGGAGACGCCGTTTCGAATTAGCAGATCGATTGCGCCGCAGCGCGTAACTTGTGGAGACAATGACGAGCGAATCCGGTGGCGGGGCTTACCCTGGCGAGAAATGGAAGTGCGGCAGGAGGAGTTCGAAATGAGCGACGAAACGGAAATTACGCGAACAGGCGATTACGAAATCCTCGGCGTCCTCGGGGCCGGAGGGATGGGCAAGGTCTATAAGGTTCGAAACGTGATTTCGGATCGTGTAGAAGCTATGAAAGTGCTGCTGCCGAATCTTGCCGGGCAGAAAGAGCTGGCGGATCGCTTCCTGCGCGAAATCAAAGTACTGGCAAGCCTGAATCATCCGAATATTGCCGCGCTTCGAACGGCGCTGACCGTAGACAACCAGCTGGTGATGATCATGGAGTACGTGGAGGGGACCACACTGGCCGCGCACCTCGAAGGGAAAGCCATCTCATGGGGAGATTCGCTGAATTATATGGACCAAGTGTTGGCGGCGTTGAGCTACGCGCACAAACAGAATGTAATTCATCGGGACATCAAACCTGCAAACATGATGCTGACGCCGAGCGGCGTGATCAAACTGATGGATTTCGGGATTGCGCGGTCGGGGAGCGAACTTGGGCTGACGGTGACAGGCACAACGCTGGGTTCATTAGCCTATATGTCGCCGGAGCAGGTGAAATGCGAGCCCATTGACGCGCGTTCGGATTTGTATTCGGTGGGGATTTCGCTCTACGAAATGGTGACGGGGCAGAAGCCGTTCAAGGGCGACAGCAATTTCGCCATCATGCAAGCGCAACTGCAACAGATACCGAGGCCGCCGGTAGAACTCAGCGCGGATTTGCCACCAGCGCTGAACCAGATCATTCTGATGGCCATGTCGAAAGACCCAGGACAGCGATTCCAATCGGCGGATGCGTTTCGAAATGCTCTCAAGAGCGTTGCCGCGACGCTGGGAACACAAGGAGCTACCGTGCCACTGGCGGCGAAGGCGACGCCGCGTTCCGGCACGGTGGCTGCCGCTGCGCCCACGATGCAGATGCCTCCACCACAGACAAATGCAGGAGGACACCGGGGCCTGTACATCACGCTCGGGGCGGTCATCGTACTTGTGGTTCTGGTGGCGGCAGGATTTTCGGCGCCGCGGTGGTTCAAAACGCGCGCGAATGGTGGGACGACTTCGCAAATGCAGCAATCGACACCAGCGCAGCCGGTTGCGACCGCACCGGAGAGTGGGGCAGGGTCCAATGATGCGGGGGCAACTAGTCCGCAAGTGACACCTCCGCCAGAGCAGCCAGCCGCACCGAATGCTGCAACGGCGGCGACAACTGCAGCGAGTGGTGGGGAGAAGAAGAACAAGAATTCACAAGCCGCCGGCGGCCAGCAAGGGGAAAGCCAGACGGCTGCGCAGCCGCCGCGACCTGACCCGGCTCAACTCGCGGAGTTGGACCATGAGATGGATCAGATTAGTTCGCGCGAAGCGGCGGCCAATGCGAGTCTCGACAGTTTCCAGCGTTCCCAAAGTTCCCAGGGCCTAGGACTTCGCGGAGACATTGTTTCGGCACAGCAGCGCATGCAGATGTATTCGGCCAAGGCGCAAGCGGCGCTGCAGGCGCAGGACATCGAGAATACGAAGAAATACCTCGCACTCATGGAAACGGAACTCGGTAAGATCGAGAAATTTCTGGGGAACTGAGCGGGCTGGCTCAGGAGTCGAGGGGCGGCTTAATGTAAGCGGCGCCGTGGCGATAAAGGCCGGCGGTGGGAATCGCCTGAGAGAACACGATTCGAATAGGGACGAAGATGGCGCCGCTGCCGGGAGTGAAGGGGACGGCGACTTCCACGCGCGAGCCTTCCGCGTATTGATTGCGACTGCGGAAACTGACTCCGCCTTTGGACAAATCCTCGCAGACGACGATTTCCTCTTGAAAACCGCGGCGGCGGATGCAAGCCAGCACGCGCGCTTTGACGCGAGTGCGGTTGCGTCGCGGAATGACGCGATCCTCGACGGAGGGCTGGCCAGAGCCGTTCTGCATGGGGCGAAGTTCGGATTGAGATTCGATCCAGATGGACGGTGAATCGCAATGCCTGCAAACGCGAGCGATGCACTTGCGGATCTCGAACGATTTGAGTTCCAGTTCGTTCAGATAAGCGACTTCGCGGCGCTGGCAGAAGCTACATTCCATGAGCAGGCGCGCCAACGCCTCTTCGGCCTTGTGGGGAGCAGGGAAGTCGATGTCCCAGAAATCCGAGCGAATATCGAGGATGTGGATGGCGTAGAGGAAGCCGTTGGGTTCCTGGTCAATTTCCGCAACGACGCGCGCGCGTGTGGACTTCCAATCGTCGCCTTCCAGCTGACGCCGCAGGTGCAACTCTTGGCCGGTGGCGAGTTTGTCGGTGATGCGGAGTACGCCGCCATTGCGGCTCACAAGAAGAGTTTCTGCGGTCTGTTTGACGGCAGTGCCCATGTCGGTGACCCACGATGCCTCGACGGGCATGCAGAAGCTCACACGGTCACTTTGGCGAAGGCCATCCGATAGAATTATGGTCATAACTCTCTTTGCTAAAGCTTGAATTTGAGAGTAGCACGCAAATTCGGCGTAGAATGAGCCGCAATCAGGGGGTTTGTCGTTCCAAGTAATAGCGCACACGGACCAAAGCTGGGGCCTCTAACCATGGCTTAGCTGTTGCCTCTTTCGCAGTTGGTGTTCCTTGAAAGCGCCCCAGGAGGGGAGTTTTCGGGCAAACTATCTGGAGTGGGGCTATCCTTCCGAGGGTCATTCGCCGAATGACGCGCGGCCCAAACGACTGTGAGCAACGTAATTTCCATGGACGATCGAACGTCAAAAGGCGGGTCACGCGAGCTTTCCGTCCGTGACCGGCGCTACTCGATTCGCTACCCGTTTGCCGCGGACGTAGAACTGCTGGACCTGGAGTCCGGGACGAAAACGACGGGCGTAACCTCCGATATTTCCATGGGCGGGGTATTCGTCTGCACCAGCCGGCCGATGGCGCTGAACAGCCGGGCACGGGTCACGCTTACGCGGAAAGATCAGAAGGTGGAAGCGTTTGCCATCGTCCGAATTGTGAAGCCCCGAATCGGCATGGGCGTGGAATTCATTGATGTCGAGCCGCCTTATGATGGTGTGCTGGCGCGCTGGGTGGAAGTCCTCCGCAAATCCCGCTGAACAAACCTAGATTAAGAAGCTCCAAGAAAATCGTCAGGGCCGCGTGTCGAGCGGATGCCTGCTCTTCTCGTAAAATTCGTTCTGGATTTTAAGGCTGGCATCGTCGGCTTTAGCGGCGCGAATGGCTTCGACGGTGAGTTCAATCCAATTCTTCATGTTCCACTCGCCGAGTTCCCTCCGAGCGACAGACCCGTCGCCCGAATAGTGATTGGGGAAGCGGGCGTACCACCAGATTCCGGTGTAAACCGTTTCGGGCAAATTCACGCGCTTTTCGTCGGCGCCGGATTCGCTGGAGGCGCGGTCGAGGTGTACGAGGTCGGGACGAGAGACCATGGTATTGGCGGTTTCGTTTTCGCCGGCATGGTAATCGATGCCGGTGGACTTTTTCGCGGGGCCGCCGGGTCGGCTCCTTTCGCCGTCAAGGACATAGACCACGTAATCGTGGGGATTATCCATTTGCGACTGGGCGAAGAGGGGAAGCAGGTGTTCGTTGCCGCCGTGGCCATTGACGATGACGATTTTCTTGCAGCCGTTGCGCGCCATTTCGTCGGTGGTTTCCTGAAGAAGCTTCAACTGAATATCGAGGCTGTAGGCGACGGTGCCTGGTTCATGCTTGGCTTCGAAAATCTGGCCGAAATAATATTCGGGAAAGACGACGGCGTATTCCTGCTGCACGGCTTGCAGCGAGGCGTAGCGGACGTTTAGGAGATCGGTTCCGAGCGGCAAATGGGGTCCGTGCTTTTCAAGGATGCCAAAGGGGAGAAGGCAGGTTCCTTTGGATTGTTGAATCGCCTGGCGGAAGTCGGCGGCGGTCAGCTCTTCCCACCTGGCGGAGAGTTTGGATTGCGCACGAGCTGAAGCAGCGAAGAGGGAAATCATCAACAGAGCGGATAAGGCGACGCATTTCATGGAGACTCCTCCTGGATGCCCCGCATTTTAATCGTAACGGTGCCTTTTGGCGCTATTAAATCGATTTGAAGAAGGAACTAGAGAGGGAAGGAGCCGAACGCTTGCGTGCCGATCGCTGCTGGGTTTTCCTCTCGATTCAGCAGAGCCGTAGGGGTTGGAGTAGGTTCGCGGATGAAAATATGAAAACGCGGGAAGGAAAAACTTCCCGCTACGTCGTCGATGACGTTGACCTGGCAGATGTAGAGTCCGGGCTTCAGCGATTGGAGCGGCAATTCGATCTGGAAAACGATGGCTTTACGGTCCGGGGCAGTGACTTCGGTGGCCACCACAGGCTTGGATTCGTAGATTTTCACGCCGTTCTGCAGGAATTCGATGCTGGTGAGAACGCGGACACTGTCGCGTGGCGCTTTGATTGCTGGCGCATCTTTTGGTGCGCCTTGCGGAGCGGAGGCGGCTGCGGGCGCGGGGGCGGGATTCTTTCCCTTCGTCGCGTCGTAGACTTCGTATTGTAAATAGAGATGCTGGTCGGGTGTGAAGACGTGCGTAATGTTAGGAACGAGCTCCATCTGGTCGCGGACGAGAGGGTTCGCGCTGCCCTTTTTGTTCGTCGCAGGTGAACGAAGGCTACTCAACACCACGGAGCTCATTTTTAGCGGCGTTTTGCGCAAGTCGGGAATCTGGACATCCGTTTCAAAAGAGCCGATGCGGCCGGTCTGGTTTTCGCGCACGACAAATTTCAGATGGTAGCTGCCAGGAGCGAGGACGAAGCCAGTATTGTACTGGACGTTTTTGCGGCGGACCTGCTTAGTGCTATCGACCGCAAGCTTCACGGTGTCACGCAACTGCCCGACGCGCACTTTCCCGCCTTCGCGAACTTCGCCGATGATGTCGATGGTCGCGTTATCTTTGTCTTTTTCGGTTACAAAAGGAATTTGTGAGCCGGGGATGACCAACGAGACTGCGAGATAGTAATGAGAGTCATCCTGACGGAAAAACGCGGAGCCCGCGTAGAGAGGAACGTCAACGCGGGGCAATTGAGTCGCGAGTTCGTCTTCCAACTGTTGCTCGCGATCGGCGCGATTCAGATGTTCGAAATCCCGGCCAGCGTAATAGCCGGCTCGGAAATCGAGTTTAAGGTCGGGGCGGTTGACCACCACTTTCAAGCGGCGAAATTTCCCATCCTTCAGAGGGTTGTTGCTGGTGAAGCCTAGAACGTAATAAACGGAGCTATCCTTCTGAACTTGAGAAAAGACCCCGCTGAAATCGTTCGAATCGAAGAAGGCCTTGCCGCCGGTGTCCGAAGAAAGCGTAGAGAGGGTATCCTGCGAAGCGGCATTGGCGTTCAAATCGTTGAGCACGGATGCGCCGGAATAGGCTGACTGGCCGTGCAAGCTGGCCGATTGCGCTTCTCCGCCGGGAGGGAACGCCTGTAGGCCGCGAATATCGAGAGAATAGATGGAGACATTGGCTTTGACGGCGGCAGCCGTTGTGGCGCGTAGGGCGGATTGATTGTCCACTCCCGATTGGGTAATCCCGTTGCTGAAGTAGACGAGACTCTTCTTTTGTGGAAGCTTGCCGAGAGCTTGCATAAGCGATTGCAGCGCGAGGAGCTTGCGATCGGCGCTGAAGGTGTTGAAGTCGGTATCGTCAGGAGTGAACGAGCCGCCCGTTTCCGCCGCTCCTTCGGAACTCCCCGTGGCGCCATTCTCGAAGCCCTGGCCCGCGCCAGAAGTGTAGGCGGACAAAGCGGCGAGGAGCTTGGCTTTGTCATCGGTGAAATCCAGATCCACGCGCATATTGGTGGCCAGCGACACCAGGGCGATCAAATCCGCAGGCTGGATTTTGGTCTGGATGAATTTCTTCGCGGCGTCCACGGAGCGGTCAATCTGTTCGGGATCCATGGCCGAAAAATCAAAAAAGAGCAGGATGAGGCGGCGGTCGCGGGCATCGAGCGAAGGTGGAGCTTTCTTGGCGGAGCGAAGGAGAGATCCGTCCGCGGCAACGCCGGAGACGGTGCCTTCGGCACCGCCTGCGGCGGCCATCTCGTCTACATTTTCAAAATCAAAAGTGGAAATATTTTGCTTTTTTCCATCTTCGAGAAGGGTAAAGTCCTCTTTTTTCAGATCGCGGACGAGGTTGCCCTTTTTATCTCGCGCTACAACATTCACCAACACGAGTTCAGTAGTGACTTCAATCCGGGCCGGGCTCACGGTGGGCTGGCCGGACTGCTGAGCGAGGGCGAGCGCCGCTAGCTGCAAGACAAGCGCAGTAGCGGTGAAGAGCGAAACGATTTGTTCCTTAAGCCGCATCATCTTCTTTCTCTAGAATCGGAAGCGCGCTTGCATCGTGACGCGCCGCATGCTGCCCGCCGCAGTAATTTCGCCAAATGTCGAAGAGTTCACCACCGTGTTGATGGAGGTGAAGTGCACGTTGTTAAAAACATTGTTGGCGGTGAGGCGCAGATCGAGCGTGCGAGATTCCTTGATGGCGATCGTCCTGTTGATGGTCATGTCGAAGGTGACCTGGCCCGGCCCCTCGATAATATTTCGTCCTGCGTCGCCGTATTGTGTGGGACTTCCGGGGGGGCAGTTCACGTTGGGATTGCAAAATGCGGCGGTATTGAACCATTCGCGGGTGCTCGGGTCGCTCACGGCGATTGGCTGGCCGCCGATGAGGTTTGCGCGTAGAGAGCCGCTGACGCCGCGGCTGATGTCCACGCCGCCGCCGAGGACGCGCGGCGTAAAGTAGATTCCCGAAGCGATGGTAAAGTCGCCGCTCCACTGCCAGCCGCCCAGGATGTGACTCGCTGCGCCTTTTTGCGCGAAGCGGCGGTTTTCTCCGAACGGCAAATCATAAATCCAGTTACCGGTAAATCTTTGCGTCTGATCGAAGCTGGAGAGGCCGCGGTCATTGGAAATGTCAAAAGGGTTCTGCGCGACGACGACGGCGCCTCCGCCGATGGAGGCGGCATCGTCGAGCGATTTGGAAAACACATATTGCGCGCCGAGGCCGAGGCCTTTGGCCATACGCTTACGCACGCGAACCGAAGCGGCATTCAGACTGGAATTTCCCTCGGATGATTCGTAAATGAAGGGTTGATTGCCGGTGGGAACCAGCGCGCGCTCGGTATCGAGGCGGGTTCCTTTTGCTCCGTTATAGCCGACGTTCAACATGATGCCATGGGGAAACTCGCGCTGGATATCGAGATTCCAGACTTGAACGTAGCCGAGACGATAGTTGGGATCGATGGCAAAGTTGTTGGTCACCGTGCTCGCAGCGGCGGCAGGGAAGCCGTTCGCGAGGGTAAGCGGGCTGCCGCCGACAAGTCCGCTTACGTTTGTGGCATTCGTGGTTGCTTCCGCGAAGGGCGGCTGAAAGGCAAAGTTTTGGATGACGATTCCGTACTGCGCGAGGTTGTAGTTGATTCCATATCCAGCCCTGACAACTGTTAGCTTCTGCGGCTTCCAGGCGATGCCGACGCGTGGCGCAAAATTGTTGCGGTCGGGCTTTACGAGAGACTGGATGGAAGAAAATAAAAACGGACCAGAGGCGGGAGGCACGGGGGCTCCTACGGGCACAACAGGCTGCGCGCTGGTGAAGCCGGGCGAGACATCAAGATTGCTGATGCGATCGCCAGCTTCGGTGTACGGGCCGTTGTACTCGTAGCGCAGGCCAAGATTGAAGGAGAGATTGGGGCGGAATCTCCAATCGTCCTGGACGAAGAAGTCGTAGGCGTTAGAGCGAAAGTTATAAGAGCTAGCCCCGAATTGCAGGGAAGTCTGCTGCGGGAAGCCGAGCAGGAAATCGGCAAAGTCGAGCCCCGTGTCCTTCAGCGGATTTCCGTTGGCGTCGTAGGCTGAAGTTGCGAACCCGGTGAAAACAAAACTACCCTCGGCATTTCGCGAAGCGTGAAAACTTTGAAGGATGCGCCGATAGTCGCCACCGAATCGTAAGTTGTGCTTTCCACGATTCCAGGAAACGGTGTCGGAGAGGGTGTAGGTCTGGTCGAGTTCACGGCGCGTCATGGGGTCGTTCAGACCACCAAAAGAGGTGAAGCTGATTCCCGGCAATCCCCAGTCAAAGGGGTCGTTCGAAATGCCGCCAATGCCTGCACCGCCCGGACCAGCTACATCTTGCACGTTCGAATAGAGGTTGGTCGTGGAGACGTGATTGTGGTTGTAGTTAAAACGCAGAATATTTGTGGCGCGGCCTTTGCCATAAGTCCAGCCAGCGGAGGCGTTCAGCCCTTGCGTGGACGTGCCCCCGTTCAGTGAAGGAAACGGATTGACGATGGAGCTCGAACTTCGCGACCAGTTCAGGCCAAAGTTAATGTTGTTCTGCGAACGACGCCGTCCACCCCCACCTCCACCGCCTCCACCACCGCCGAACGGGCCCGCGCCGGGAGGGCTAGCGGGGCCGAAATTGTGAATCAGGCGCACAATGGCGGTGTCGGAATTACTATCCCCCGTGGTGATGTAGTGGAAGTTTTGCCCCAAGGTATTGGGAGGAATGTTCGGCAGCGGGATGAACTTCAGAAGGTAAGCGGAAGAAGAGCTTATCAAAGTTGGATCGAGGACATTCGAAACGCCATTGAATTGATATGGCTGACCAGTTTGTGGATTGAAGAGTGCCACAGGCGTACCGTCATTGTAGGTCGCGCCACGAAAATCTCCGCCGCGCTCCGGTATGGTTGGCACGGTGGAGAATGCATCATAGGGAGTGCTACCGCGCGATCCGTTCCAGCCCAGGAAAAAGAACCACTTGTTGCCGCCATTGAAAATCTTCGGGATGTTCAGCGGCCCGCCAACGTTGGCGCCAAAGCGCAACTGGTTGTAACTCTCTTTCGCAGAGGGGAGTCCCGAAAGGGAGAATGGCCGGGCATCCAAGCCGGAATTGTCGTCAGAGAAATAGAGCACGCCGTGTGGTTGATTGATATTGAATCCGCGACCCATTCTGCCGATGGCGATGGTGCCGCCTCCCGGGCCGCCAAAACCCTGGCCGCCACCGAAACCTCCGCCGCCTTCTCTTTGCGCGCGTTCTCGAAATTCCTGGATGCGGTCTTGCAATTCCTCGGGGCTCCCACCACCGAAATCCTGGGTTCGCCCCTGCGTTCCGCTGATGCTCACGGATTCGGTAGGTCCCTCAGCTCCCGCGCCGTTCAGAGGGAGGCTGGAGAGATCGCTGCCTTGTCCGCCGCTCGCGGCACCCGCGCCTCCGAAGCCCGAGCTTCCGCCCGCCAGAGACGAAAGTGCGCTGTCGACCGCCAGGCTTTGAAAGCCTCGACCTGCGGCGGCGATGGCAGCGTTGTTATTGTTGGATTGCTCTTGCTGGCGAGAGGCGAGAATCAATTCCGAATCCACGTTCGCGGAGGGAGTCTCCGGATTCAAAACGACTTCCTTGGTGAACAGGGCAAAGCCCATGAACTCGACGCGCACGACGTACCTGCCGCGAGGAATGCCGGACAGACTGAACTTACCGTCGAGAGTGGTAGCTGTAGTGAATTTTTTTCCTGTCAACGAGTTTGCCGCGGTGACGGTGGCGCCGGGCAGAGGAGTCTTACCGCTGCGGGCCAGTCCAGTGATTTCGTAGGTCGGGTTAGCGGCGGAAGCTGGTGCAGATTGCTGCGGCGGAACAGGGGGCGCGACATCCTGTGCGCGAGGGCTCGGGGCCGTGAGAATCGCGATAGAAGCGAGGATGAGGATGCCGCGAGCAAACGACTTCAAGACTGGGGCTCCATAATCTAACTACGGCTGCGGAGGATTCTGTTTGGGTGTGGAGGCAGGCGCGCCGCCAGCGGGTGGGGTCCTTGAGGCAGCCATGTCCAGCATCCGTTTCCACTGTTCGGGCGAGACGACGATCACATTTTTCGGCACAAACATGTTGTTCTGCAAAGCGCCGCGCACCACGACATGGTCGCCTAGTTGTATATCAGCCATCGTAATGCTTTCGCGGCCTTTGTGGAGCGAAGTATCTTCGTTGAGTTCCAGCGTCTGGGTCACGTTGTCCGGCCGCAAGACAGTGAGCTTTGGCGCATCAATTGATTTTACCTCGCCGGCAACAAAATCCTTTCCCATCTCTCCGAAGCCAGCACCGCCCCCGCCCCCGGGCCCTCTGCCTCCGCCCTCTGGTCCGCCTGCGGCGCGCGCGCCGATCATTTGAGCCGTGACACTGTGATCGGCAGCTTCGTCTCCGCGCACAAAGACGATGTCGCCAACCTTGAAGTCAGCGAGCGTCGCGGTTTGCCGGTCCTTGCGGAACTCCGTTTTGTCAGTGATTCGAACAGTGACGGTGGTTCCGTCAGGGATAGCTAGTTGCATGGCACCGTTGCTGAGCGCGGTGATTTTCCCAAATAGGGGCCGGCCCTGTCCGTCATTTGGCCGCGACCTCTGACCAGAGCTGGGTGGAGATCCCTGGTCTTGGGCGGGAGAGGAGTTCACTGAGGCTTGCGACCTGAAGGCGGTCGTGCTCAGGAGACACACAAAGGTTAGGAGAATCATTGGTTTTCTTTGGATGATCATGGCGTTCCCCCCGCTAAAACCCTTCTGTTAGATAAAGATGCGGCCGGATGGGGAAAGAGACGGCGTCCGGGCCTACAGAATCTGCCCCCATCCCTAATTCCCCGCTTCGTGGCTGCAAAGTTCCCGTAGAGGGAGCCGTTTCGCCGCAGGATCGAAAGCGCAAATGCAGAACCATGATTCGACGGCGTGGCGCATCTATTGACTTGCGTTGCATTCCTTGTATACGGTGGCGGCATGTCACCCAAGAAAACAGTCGACACATCCGGAGACGTTGCATTGGTTGGGATGGCGATTGAGCGCGCCGGGGATGTCCTGAACTTCACGCTGGACAACACTGAGTACGGGAATGAAGTCACCGGGGAAATGTTCGACGCCATGCTGGAAGTGCTTCGGGCGGAAGCCGCTCGACCAAGTGCCAGGGTGCTGCGAATTCGGGCGCGCGGCAAAGTTTTCTGTACCGGACGTGAGCGGGCAGGGCGAGACGTGGAAGCGATTCGCCGCGAAGCGGCGCGCGTCATGGAGCTAAAGCGAGTGCTGCGAGGGTCCCCGCTAGTCAGTGTTGCGGAGGTCCAAGGCGATGCGTTTGGATTCGGGTTCGGCCTTGCGATTGTGTGCGATTTCGTTCTTGTGGCGGAGAACGCGGCTTTGGGATTTCCGGAGATGCGCTCCGGGTTGCCACCCGCGGTGATCATGGCCTACCTGGGAGAGTACACTTTGCCGCGGTTCGCGTTTCCGATGGTGCTCCTCGGAGATCCCATCGCGCCGGAGCGAGCTTTGCAAATTGGACTTGTATCGCAGGTTGTGACCGCCAAGCGCCTCGCGGGAGAAGGGGACGCGCTCGTAAAACGCATACTGGACCTGGATCCGGAGGCAGCGCGGCGGTGCAAGGAGTTTTTCCAGACTGCTCAGCAAAACTCTTTCGATCAGAACTGCCGGCTGGCCGTGGAAGCGTTGACGGTCGGCAGCCTTACCGCTCTTTCCCGGAAAAAGTGAATTGCCAGTGATTATCAACGCGGGCGCGCGGCTTGATCGGCTGCCGATTTCCTCGTTCCATCGCCGGATTATGTGGCTTATCGGAATCGGGATGTTCTTCGATGGCTTCGATATTTACGTGGCTGCAACGGTTCTCGGCGCGATGCTCAAGAGCGGGTTCTCCACGATGGGGCAGAACGCGCAGTTTGTGTCTGTGACGTTCATCGGAATGATGCTGGGGTCATTTCTGACGGGTTTTCTCGGCGATCGGTACGGGCGCCGATTCAGCTATCAAGCGAATCTTGCGATATTTGGACTGGCATCGCTGGCGGCGGCTTTTGCACCGTCGATCGGCGTGCTGATTTTGTTGCGATTCATCATGGGGGTGGGACTCGGGGCGGAAAACGTGGTTGGTTATTCGACGATGACGGAGTTCATTCCGCCGCGGCTGCGCGGGAAATGGCTCGGCGGGATGTCAGTTTTTGTTGTGAGCGGCTTGCCGATCACTGCACTGGTGGGCACGCTGGTGATCCCTAGGTTTGGCTGGCGCACGATGTTTGCGCTTGGTGGGCTGGGGGCGATGGTCGTTTGGTATTTGCGCAAGGCGCTGCCGGAATCGCCGCGGTGGCTGGAATCGATGGGGAGGACGGCTGAAGCAGAGGGCATTCTGGCAGGCATTGAGAACGAAGTCGCACTAGAGCATGGCCCACTTCCCGCGCCAATCGCTGCGCCGATCACCAACCCCTCACGGAGGCTCGGATCGCTGCTTAGTCCTCTGCTGCTGCCGCGAATGATCGTTGGGGCGGTGAGTCTGATCGTCGTCAACACACTCATTTTCGGATTCGTGACTTGGTTGCCGGCGTTCTTCGTTCAAGAGGGACGCAGCATCGCCACGTCGTTCGGATACTCGCTGGTGATGTCCATCGGGGCGCCGATCGGCTCGGCTATCGGGGCGTTTACATCCGACCTGTGGGGTCGCAAGCCAACTATCATTGGCGCTTCCGTGGTAACAATCCTGATCGGCAGTTTTTATCCGTTCATCAAGAATCCTGTCGAGCTGTTGATTGCGGGATTCCTGCTGATGATCCCAATCTACGTTTTGGTCACCATCCTTTTCGCGATCTACATTCCGGAACTGTTTCCGACCGAGGTTCGGCTGCGAGCTTCGGGGATCTGCAACACCTTTGGGCGTGGCGCGACGATTCTCACGCCCTTTTTGGTCGTGGGTTTGTTTCGAAAGTATGGGATCGGGGGCGTCCTCAGCCTGATGATTGGGCTGCTCATAATCGAGGTAGTGGTGGTGTTGTGCTGGGGTGTTGAGCCCAAAAACCGGCGCCTTGAAGAGATGGAATCCAGGGTATCTGTTTCGCCAACCGCTCATCCTTTTGCCTAAGAAGAACGTAACGATGGCGGTACTGCTTCTGGCAAAATAACCAGCTTGAGTCCGAGTTCCATGTGCCGGAGAAGTGAGGAAGAGTAGGATTTCAAAAGAGAGCTAGAGGTCGGACCATTAGACCGCGAGGGGCGGTGGACGGTCGTAAGCCTTTATTTGTAATTTTGATGCGTGGCAGCAACGAAACACTTGACAGCCAGCTTCATATGGTGGTACAGCGGCTATACCTATTTTGTGGGGGGAGGTCCTCATGCAGTCGAAAACGCAGGGGAAGAGCACGCTTGGGCTCGAGAATTTCGTGATAGTCGCCCGAGTTCTGGGGGCGATTTGCGCCGTAGTGCTCAGTGTCTTCGCGGCCTATGGGCAGGGCAATCTGGGAAGAATATTGGGTTTCGTCACGGACCAGACTGGCGGGAACGTGGCCAACGCGGCAGTGACCATCACGGACGTGCAAAGAGGTGTCTCCCGGAATTTGACGACGGATTCTGATGGAGCGTACATCGCTCCGGGCCTCCAGCCCGGCACATATACTGTGCGCATCGAGCTCAAAGGCTTCAAGACTTTTGAGCGGCAGAATATTCTGGTGGAAGTCGGAAAGGATGTACGAATCGACGCCGTGCTGAATCCCGGCGCTACCACCGAAACGATAACTATCACCGAAGAGGTTCCCCTGATCGACACGACCTCCACAACTCTCGGTGGGACCATCAGCAATGAAATCATCAATGACCTGCCGCTGAACGGCCGCAATTATCAGAACCTGCTCACGCTGCGACCGGGAACGATGGTTTACCCAGGTGGCGGACCCTGGACGCAAAGTACCAACGGAATTCGACCTGAAGACACGAGCTACATCGTCGATGGTTTGGGCAACGATGAGGCTTTCATGGGGTTGAGCGTCACGAACGCGGCGGCGGTCCTTGGGGATGCGGCGACGCTGCTGCCGATCGACGCCATTCAAGAGTTCAACACGCAGGTGAATCCGAAGGCGGAGTACGGTTGGAAGCCGGGAGCGATCACCAGTGTGGGTTTGAAATCGGGAACAAACGATATTCACGGGTCCGCGTATGCGTTTGGGCGCTCCGACTCGTTTGATGCGCGCAACTACTTCGACCCGGTAGGCACGCCAAAGACGCCGGTGGAACTGGAGCAATACGGCGGCTCCATGGGCGGGCATATTATCCGCGACAAACTTTTCTACTTCGGCGCGTATGAGGCGCAAACGTACACGGTGGGGAATTCGTTTACGCAAAACCTTCCGACGACTGTAACGGTGACGGCCGGTCCAAACCCTCCTGGATTCGGCTGCGCTACGCTCACCACCGGCGACTGCACTATTAGCACCGTCGATGCCGCAAAAGACCTGGCTAATAAGGGGATTGCAGTAAGCCCTCTCAGCCAATACCTAACCCAATTTTATGGAGTCACGCCCAACACTTCGCAATCAAAGACCGTGGGGAGTGGTTTTCCAAATGTAAACACTTCTAGAAACGCGCTGGGAAAAGTCGACTACCACCTCAATGACCGGCACTCGATCAGCGGTTCGTATTTCTTTGGCAACGACGGACTTCTCGGAATGGATGCGCCCAATGAGATGCGGCCGGAATTCCGGACAAGCGTTCATTCGCGCGCGCAGGCAGCGGCCGGCCACTGGGCCTGGACGCCGACTCCGCAATGGGTGAACGAACTCAGGTTTGGTTACACGCGCTATACGCTGTCAATCATCCCGGATAACGCAAGCACGGTATACAACATCAACACGGGAGTTACGAATCCACTCCTTGGAGGATTGCCGAACATCATCGTCAAGGGATTTTCCGAGATGGGAGGCTTTCACAACTTCCCGAAGATCGTGGGACCCGACAACGTATATGACGTCATCGATCAGGTTTCGCGGTTAATCGGCAAGCATGCTTTCAAATTTGGCGGAGAGATTCGCGACGACAAAGTCCACCAGGGAACGTTCCGCGACGGCCGGGGGAGAATCAGATTCAATGGCGGATTGGCATTCAGTATTCCCAACCCTGCTGACCCCACTCACCCTATTAACTCGACGTCATTGGAAGACTTTCTCGCCGGCTTCCCAAGCACTGCCTCTTTGCTTGCGGGATCTCCGGTGCGGAATTTGAACCAGTGGTTATACGCGGGATTCGTTCAGGACGATTGGCGCGTCACGAAGAGAATCACTTTGAATCTAGGATTGCGCTACGAGTACCAAGGAGTGCCGTCAGAGTCCAATAACCAGCTTGGCAACTGGGAACCCAGCGTCGGACTCGAGCAGGTTGGCAAAAACATCGGCTCGATCTACAAGGGCGATCATACTAACTTCTCTCCGCGGTTTGGCGTGGCCTGGGATGTCACCGGCAAGGGGACCACTGTCGTCAGGGCAGGGGCGAGCCTGATTTACGATCTGCTTTCCATGAGCTCGTTCCTTTCCCAACAAAATACGACCAACACAGTCACCCTCGGACTGGGCGTCATTCCCAGCGGTGCAACAATTTTTGATGCCAGCTGTCCGACCGGTTGCCCGGGTATCGGTAATATCGTTGCCAGCGGTCTTAGCCTGGGTCCCGCGCAACTCAACTGGAATGGGTCATCTGTTGGCGGAGCGCCTATCTACCCTTCCAATGCGACCGGTTTGGTACAGTGCGGCGACGGCCTCGGGAACGACCCCGGGCCTTGCAGCATCTTTGCTATGAACCGCAATTACAGAACTCCTTATGTAACCAATTGGACCCTCGGCATCCAGCACGCCTTCTCGAATAAGCTGGCGCTGGACGTGGCCTATGTCGGCAATCATGGGACGAAGCTAGCAGGTATTCAAGACTTGAACCAATCCGCAATCGGGGCGGGCTGGACGCCGGCAGCGATCGCCGCCGGCGCGGCAGATACCACTGCCGAACAGGCAGCGCGTCCGTTTACCGTCAACGGCAAGTTCCCGTACCTGCAATTCATCAACTACTACTCGAATCTGTACGACTCCAACTATAACGGCCTTCAGGCAACGTTGACAGCACGCAACTTCCATGGCCTGGAATTCGTCCTGGGATACACCTTCTCGCATGCTTTGGACGATATGTCGTATAACTGGAATCAGTACCTTCCCAAGAACAGCACAAACCCCGGGGCGGAATACGGAAGCAGCGATTTCGACATTCGGAATCGTTTCACGTTGTCGTTAACGTATTCGATTCCTGGAAAGAAATCGTGGGGCCAGCTTCTGGAAGGCTGGCAGGTCAATTCCATCGTGACCCTACAAAGCTCACAGCCTTGGCAAGTAATCGAGCAGTCCAACGATTACAGCGGGACCGGCGAGTTTGCTGACCGCTGGGATTTCTTCGGGAACCCTTCCGATTTTCATTCCGATGGACCGAGAGGAATTCCATTCTGCACAGGGCCCACCAGTTGCAGCCAGACCGACGCGGTGAACCCCAATTGGGCGCCGTTTACCCCCGCGCAGATGGCTTCGATGTGGGCTCAATGCACCGCCAAGGCTCCTGATCCGCGCACGCTGGGGATCAGCGGATGCTTCGTACAGGGAAACTCCGTGCTGGTTCCTCCAGCCTTTGGAACAATCGGGAATCTGGGCCGCAACGTTTTCCGTGACACCGGCTTCCACAACGTGGACTTCTCGGTTTCCAAGAACTGGAAGTTCAAGGAGCGGTTCAATGCGCAGTTCCGCGTGGAAATGTTCAACGTATTCAACCATCCGAACTTTGCTAATCCGTGGGGTGGAACGAGTGGCTATGGCTCTGGTGCGACCAGCGATCCGTCGCAAGGTGGCATCTTCGGCTGCGGCTGCGCCACACCGGACGGAGCCTCGGTCAACCCCGTGCTTGGGTCGGGCAGTGCACGCGCGATCCAGTTGGGCTTGAAGTTCACTTTCTAACTACGGGCTCAGATTTCGATGAGGGGGGCCGGACAGTTGCCCGGCCCCTTTTTCATGTCGAACCAGCTCCACGAACTTCAGGGAGGGCAGGAAAACGATGAAAAACTTCACCACAAAGATGATAGCAGCCGGAGTTTTGCTGCGTGCGGTCTTGAGTGGCTTGTTGCTGATGCGCGTTGCCGTGGCGGTCGAGGACAAGTCGTACCTTCAGGCTGACCATGAATTCGTGCAGGCGGCTGCGAGTGGAAACAAAGCAACGGTAAGCAGACTCGTTGATGCAGATTTTACGTGGACGGACGCAGATGGCAAGACGCAGACGAGAGCAGAGGTGTTGAAGTCTATTCCGGCACTGTCTCTGGGCAACGAGAGCGGGGCGGAGGTAAAGCAGCGCACTTACGGTGAGGTTGGGGCGGTGATGTCGAACCGTGAGAAGGTCTATGTCTTGCGCTTATGGGTGAAGCGCCCCGTGGGATGGCGATTGCTTGTCTATCAAGAGGTCGCTCTGAATCCGCAGGCCGCCAGCGGAGGAGGCTCCGGCGTGAAGGATTGCGAAAACCCGTGCAAGACAGTTCCTTACAAACCGAAAAATGAGGCCGAACAGAACATCATCGCTTCGTGGCAGGCGCTGGAGACAGGAGTTACGAATCATGATGCGGCGGCCTGGTCGCCGCACATCGCGGATGAATTCGTGATGCTCAGTTCCAACAATGACCATCCGTTCAGCAAAGCGGACCGAATCGCCGTGCTCAATTTGCAGAAAGAGACGGGCCGCGGTTCCGCGCCGTCCCCGCTGGTATCAGCGCAGATGTTCGATTTTGGGGATGCCGTGGTGATGACCTGCCTGCATCAGCCGTTTACTGGCAAGCCAGTTCATGTGAGTCGCCTGTGGGTAAAAAAGAATGGCCAGTGGGTGATGTCGATCAGCTATCAAACGACGATTCAAGCTGCTCCGGCAAAAAGCGCTTCGAACGGTTCGTAGGTCGGTGGTCTCAATACAATAATTTTGAGTGCGGCTCATGATTCGATCGTTTTTCCTGCTCCTAAGCTGTGCACTTAGTTTTTCGAGCGGAACAATTGCGCCAGCTCGGGAAACGATCGCAACCGCCGATGATAGCCGAGCGGTGCTGCAGGCCGACCACGCCCTAATTCAGGCTTTCGCTAGCGCGGACAAAACAGCGGTGGATCGGTTGCTCGATGCGGAGTTTACATGGATCGATTCGAATGGCGAGAGATTGTCCAGGGCGCAGGTCCTTGAGAATTTGCCCGCCCCCGCAAACGCTGACGTGGATGTGCAAGAGCGTGCTTACGGGGAAGCCGCGGTGGTGAAGGCGAATCGAGGGAGAGTGCAAGTGGTACGCGTGTGGGCAAAGCGCGAATCAGGCTGGAAAGTGCTGCTCTATCAAGAGGTCACGCTAGCCTTGAAGTCCGAGCCTCCCGTCGGCAGCGCCGCGGAAGCAAGCGATTGCGAAAATCCTTGCAGGAGCATTCCGTTCCAGCCAGAGACGCCTTCGGAGAAAGCAGCAATCGCTTCGTGGCAGGGAGTAATGAGCGCCATGGCAGCCAACGATCCCACGGCTTACGCGCCGCTGATCGCAGAAGAGTTCACAGCGACCGACACTCACCATGACAGGGCGTACTCCAAAGCAGACCGCCTCGCGCAAATTCAAAAACAGAAACAGACCGGCGCGCATACGGCGCCCCCGGCGTTGATTTCCGCAAGCATGTTTGATTTCGGCGAGACGGTACTGATGACCGCGCGCGAGCAGCGAAGAAACGCGAAGGCTTATTTCAACTCGCGCATGTGGGTGAAGCGAGATGGCCGCTGGCAGATGTTGTTCAGCATGAACACCAGAATCGAGTAAGCTGGTTCACGTTTCCGAGCGTCGAACATCGGGAACATCGAGAGAAGGTATGAACGCAAATTCAGTTAAGGTAGGCATTGTGGGGCTGGGCCGCTGGGCCAAGGTGTTGACGCGCGCCGCCGCACACTCGGAAAAAATCAAGATCGTTGCGGGGTTCAGCCGCTCGGAGGAAAAACGCCAGGCGTTCGAACAGGAACTTGGCGTGCCGGCCGCACCGGATCTAAAAGCGCTGCTTTCCGACCCGAGTATCGAAGGGGTGATTCTGACCGTTCCCAACGAGCAGCACTTGCCAGTGGCAATCGAGGTTGCTCAGGCGAAAAAGCATGTGTACACGGAGAAGCCGATTGCCAGCACGCTGGAAGAAGGTCTGGAAATTGCGGCGCTGGAAAAGAAATACGGAATCACAGTCACAGTGGGACATAGTGCCCGGTTGATGGCCGGGCTCAGGGCAATTCGAACGGTGATTGAGAGTGGGGAACTAGGCCGGGTGGCGTTCATCGAGGCCAACTTTTCCAACAATCGCGGACTCGAGCTGACTCCCAAGGTCTGGCGCTGGTACAAAGATAAAGCTCCGGGCGGGCCGTTGTCGCAGCTCGCTATCCACCAGTTTGATGTGCTGCATTATCTTGGCGGCGAGATCGTGGAAGCCAGTGCCATAGCGTCCAAGCTCTCGCCGGTGGGGGCGGAAGTGGACGATCAGTCCATGACGCTGCTCAAATTCGCGGATGGCAAAGTGGGATACGTGGGATCGTGCTGGACTTCGCCGGGGATCTTCGCGGTGCGCGTGTTTGGTTCGAAAGGATTGATGCACTACGAAATCGATTTCGATACTTGGGACACTCCTGACCAACTGCACAAGAAGTCGACGCTGTATATTCAGCGGGGCAAGGATGGATACGCCAAACGCGAAGTGCTGAAAGTTCCGGAAAGCGATATGTTTCGAACGGAACTCGAGATGTTCGCCGAGAGCTGCAGGACGGGCAAGCCAGGTGAATTGAGCGCGGCGAACGGCAATTTTGCCGTGGCCATCGTTTACGCGGCTTTGCGGTCCATCGAGAAAAATGGGCAGTACGTCCGTATCGCGGATGTTATGAAAAGTGCTCAGGATCGCGTCGCCGAGAGGATTCACGATGTTGCCTAGCCGCTACTTCATTGATTTGACGCAGCCGGAGATCGCGGCGCAATTAAAAAAGAACCCACTAGTGATTCTGCCGCAGGGCAGTGTGGAGCAGCATGGCCCTCATCTGCCGACTGGCACCGATATTTTTGCGGCAAATGTGATCGCGCATGCGGTGGCGGAACGCATGGACGGGCTGGTGTTGCCCGGGGGGCCTCTGGGCGTCACGCCGTTGCATATGCCGTTTGAGGGAACCATTACTCTCACTCCGGATACTTACATGCGCGTGGTCACGGAAACGTGCGCGTCCACCGCGCGACACGGCGCGAAATATCTTCTCATCCTCAATTGGCATGAACTTAATATTCCTCCCCTCGGCGTTGCGGCGGATTTACTACATCGCGAGCATGGAATGACGGTGCTTACGGTGCAGGCGTGTTTTGTAGCAGAGGATATATTTGGAAAAGAGTGCGGCGGGCTTACGCATGGCGGCGAGATCGAGGCCTTGGCCGTTCTGGCTTATCGGCCGGAACTCGTGCATCTGGATCGCATTGACTATTCCTCGGACCATGCCCACGGACAGAAGATCGATGCTCTTCGTCGCACGCGAAGTTACCAGCCGGTATTGTCCGACGTGCGCTCCATCGCACCGACGGGGTGGTACGGCAGTCCGCAGCACGCGACGGTGGAGAAGGCTCACCGGATGGTGAATCAGGTTTCGGAGGCGATCGCCAAACAGTCGGCTGAGATTTTCGAGCAACTCGATAAGATTCAGGGCGGAGTCGCGGAAATAAAACAACTGAGTAAGGCGCGCTGATGGCACGGGTGTTCACACTCTCGGAAGCGAAGCAGTTGGGACTTCCCGGCCGTAAATCGCTGGAAATCGTCTCAGGAGAAAAGGGCGCGCGCGGAATTACGTTGCGGCTTGTGGAAATTGCGACCCCCCTGCCCGGTGAACCTCTGCGCAGCCCGCATCAGCATTCGAATTTCGAGGAATGTATTTATGTGCTTTCGGGGCAGGGCACGACGGTTGCAGACAGTGGAGAATATTTGCTCAAGGCGGGGGACACACTACTGATCCCTCCCGGCGAAAAGCATGTGACGCGCAACACGGGCAGTGAGCCGCTCCTGCCTTTGTGTTTTTTTCCTGTTGGTGACATTGCAGAGGGCGCCGCGGAACCGGGTGTCGCTTCTGGAAATTCAAGCAAATCATGACCGTCGACGTAGTGTGCTTGCGCCCGGAGGCTGATTTTGAGCGGGCCGGCGCGTTGCCGCCCCCCGGGCTGAAAGTGGTGTATCGCTCGCTAGAGGACGCCGACGTGCCGGCGCTCATGAAGATTGCACGCGCATTGATCATCCCAGCAGTTGGTCCAAAGCTTCCCGATCCTCTTTTCGAGGGGGCGTCTGTGAAGTTCGTTCAGGTCACCGGGGCAGGTCTGGATCGTCTCGACTTGTCGGCGATGAAACGGCTTGGTATCTCCGTGGCGAATGTATCCGGTGGAAGCAACGGCGCGGTGGCGGAGTACGTAGTCACGGCCGCCTCCGTTCTTCTGCGGCGGTTTAGCTGGGCCGATTCTGAGATTCGCGCCGGCAACTACAGTGCATTTCGGGCGCGAACGATTGCCGACAATCTGGCAGGACTCGATAGCTTGGTAGTCGGAATCGTAGGATTCGGCGTCATCGGCGTGGCTGTCGCGGCGGCGTTTCACACTAGGGGCTGCCAGGTCTGCTATTACGATCCAGCGCCAGGCCATCCCGATGCTGCCAGAGCGCTCAGTGCGAAATCTTTGCGGCTAGCTGAATTGATAAGAATCGCCGATGTGGTTACATTGCACGTCCCGCTGCTACCGTCCACCGAAGGTCTCATTGGCGCGAGTGAGCTTGCGGCGATGAAAGCGGGGGCCGTGCTGATTCAGGCGTCCCGCGGCGGAATCGTGGATGAATCCGCGCTCGCGGAGGCTCTCGAGTCCGGACACCTGGCCGGCGCGGCAGTAGATGTGTATTCGATGGAGCCTCCTGCTTCGAGCAGCCCACTCCTGTCGCTCCGGGGAGATGCCGCGCGCCGGATCTTGTTCACACCGCATATCGCCGGTGTCACCCGTCAATCCACTAGATTTCTTTTGGACTCCGCGTGGCGCAATGTGGAGAGGGTGCTGATTCAGAACGAATCACCGCTGGATCTTGTTTGTTGAGCAGGGAACTGCAGTGGACATTGGCGCTTAATCGGCGCGACGGATCGAACTGGGAGAATAGGGCGTGACCACTGCGAAATCCGGAGGGCAACGCAGGCCATGGTATGCCGTGCTCTACGTGCAGGTGCTCGTGGCCATTGCGATCGGTGTCCTCATCGGCCGTTTTTTTCCGAAGGCTGGTATTGCGCTCAAGCCGCTCGGCGATGGGTTCGTCGCGCTCATCCGAATGATGATCGCGCCGGTCATTTTCTGCGTGGTCGTGCAGGGGATAGCGTCGATGAGCGATCTGAAGAAGGTCGGTAAAGTCGGCATAAAGGCATTGATCTATTTCGAAGTTGTCTCCACGCTCGCACTGATAGTCGGAATTGTGGTCGCGGTAATTCTGCATCCGGGCGCTGGACTAAATATTGACCCGGCAACGCTCGACCCCAAAGCTGCCGCCGTTTACGTAGGACGCGCGAAAGAGAGTGGCATTATCCCTTTCTTGCTGGGATTTATCCCGCGTACCTTTGTTGATGCGTTGGCAGGCGGCGAAGTTCCTCAAGTATTGCTGATTTCTATCCTGACGGGATTTGCGATCGCTCGCATGGGCGAGTTTGGTGCCCGCGCTCTGCACGCCATTGAAGTCGCGAACAAAGTCGTGTTTGGAATTATTCGCATCATCGTCCGGGCGGCCCCTTTGGGTGCTTTTGGCGGAATGGCCTTCACTGTTGCCAGTTACGGGATGGCCTCGCTTTCGAATCTCCTGAAGCTGATTGGAACGTTTTATCTCACGAGCCTGATTTTCGTTGTTGTAATTCTCGGAGCGATCGCCTACGGAGCGGGATTTTCCATTTTTCGATTCATTGCCTACATCAAAGACGAGCTTTTGATTGTTCTGGGAACCAGTTCATCCGAAACTGTCCTACCCGATATGATGCGGAAACTGGAAGGCCTTGGAGCCTCGCCCGCCGTTGTGGGTTTGGTATTTCCGACCGGCTACGTTTTCAACACGGACGGCACTAACATCTATCTCACGCTATCGGCGCTCTTCTTAGCTCAAGCGACCAACACGCACCTCACGCTGAGCCAGATTGTGGGCATTCTACTTTTTGCTTTGATTGCATCCAAGGGTGGATCGGGTGTGACTGGTACTGGATTTGTGACGCTTGCGGCGATTCTGGCAGCCGTTCCCGCCATTCCAGTGCAAGCTCTTGCGCTTCTAGTGGGGATTGAAAAGTTCATGAGCGAATGCCGCGCATTGACGAATGTCGTTGGCAACGGAGTGGCTACAATCGTGGTCAGCCGCTGGCAAGGAGAACTTGACGCCACGAAGATGCGCGAGGTACTGACGCATCCCGTCGAAATGGCGTAGCCGGGGGTGAATAGCGTATCGCTTTATTTGGCCGGAACTTCCAGATTGCGCACGAGCCAGGGAATGATAACCAAGCGGAAGATGACCGGATCCGGCCAGATTTTCACTTGCCGACCCAAGTGACCGCCTTGCGGATTAATCCACGCTTCCTTGGGGACGTCTCCGCTATTGAGAATCAGGTAGGTGTCGGAAATCGGCACCTGCGTATCCAGGACTCCCGCAATGAGCAGCATCGGCGCGGTCGGCTTGCCGAGTAAGCCCTGCGAAACAAGCGACATCTTCGGGAAGATCACCGCCAGATCGTCAACCGAGTTGGCGCCTTCAAAGATCGACATTAGTGCGGGACCGAGGCCGAACAGATATTCGCGGTTTCCCAGTGTTTTATTGAGTACAAAGTCTTTCTGAAAAGTCGCATCCGCCGGCGGTGATTGCGCGACGACACCTTTCAGGCGAGCGTACTCCAGGATCGCCAGTTTGGTGGCCCAATATGCACCGAAGCTCTGGCCATCCATGCCGATTCTTGTCTTATCCACTTCCGGCCGCGTTTGAAGGTAATCGATTACGCGGGAAAACATGCGTTCCGCATTCTCGCTGGCTTTGATCGGTGCCTGGCCGGTACCCGGCGAATCCAGACCGATGAAGCCGATGCCGTAAGGAAGGATCGCGCCGAAGTTTTCAGACAGATCTTCTTTCCTGCTGTCGAGACCGCTGATGGCAATCACGATTGGAACGGGAGCTTTCGCATTCTTAGGCAGCCGCAAATAACCGACGATCTCGGATCCTTCGAAAGGAATTCGGACGACTTCCAGGGGAGGGTCCTGCAGGCGGGCGTGGGCAAGAAACGCCTCCAGCGCTTTGGCGTAAGCACGTTTCTTGCCCGGCGATGCAGGCGTGGGCCAGCGGCCAAAGGAATAAAGCCGCCACGCCTTCACGTAGAGTGCGCTTGCCTTTGCGGGATCCGTGCTCTCGGCCGCTTTTGCCTGCGCCATGTAGCGATCGGCGACGGCACTAAATGCCGCAGCCCACTCGTCGTAATCGCTTGTCTTTATCGCAGCAAAAGCTTCCTTCACGTCGGCGGGATCGAGTCCGATCAGCGGATACATGCCATTCTCCGCGCGCTTGATCGCCTCTGCTTTGATCTCATCGAGAGAGCGTTCCTTCTGCGCTTGCGCAAGTGCGGAGCTGGTGGCGGCAAGGGCTGAGATGGCCGCGAGCAACAGAAGAAGGATGCGATGACCCATTTTCATTTTCCTCATTGGGCGCTCTTTGACTTCGCAAGCGCCCCGGCGTAATACGAAGAATCGTAATATTTGTCAGGAGCAGGGGGATGGCCGCCCCATTGTCCTTCGATTTCGGCACGCAGTTTCAGGACGTTTTTAAAGCCGTCCAATTCTAGCGCCGCGTCTTTCTCGTATCCGCCAGGACGGGTCATTGTGAGTTCGTAATTCTCGGCTGCCACGTCGGGAGCAAGATGCGATTCCTTTATCATGAGCTCGATGACCTGCTGCTTGTTGCCGGGTGCCATCAGCCAGCGCTGCGCTTCAACGATCGCTGCGAGGTACTTCTCCAATGTATCTTTGTGGTCCCTTGCCCAAACGCGTTCTGTGAAGTAGCCAGCCGCTTGATAAGGGCCGATGAGTTCTTGGACTGAGCCGAGGCTGACGAAGCCTTCATGTTTAGCCACGATCGAACTCGGCGGACCGAGCATTGAGCCTGCATTTTCTTTATTCTCCCTCATGCCGATCAGCCGCAATGGCGTGGCGCCAAATGGCTTGATTTCATAGTCGCGCCCAGCCTCCAATCCCCTTAATTGCAATATCTTTTTCATCTGCAGTGCGTAAGCCGTGTTGGGCGCATCAACGATCAGTGTTTTGCCGCGCAGGTCTTTGATGGATTTGATTTCGGCCTGGGCGATGAGTTCGTTTTGTGAGCCTTCGCCGCCCATCACAATGATTACGTCCTGATGCGTGAGTTCGACCATGGCGACGGCGTTGTCCACGGCAAGGTAGGCAAGGTCCCCCTTCCCAGAGGCCAGATTCGTGCGCAAGATATCCGAATTCGGCAGGTTTTCGGTTTCCACTTCGATGCCATATTTTGCGAATAGGCCGTGCGACTCGGCCACGACAACCTGCAAGGGACGGCCCAGCAGCGTAAGGACTTTGATTTTTTGCGGGCTTGGCGTTTGCGCAGATGAAAGCCCGGAAGAATAGAGAACGCCAACAGTGACAAGGCAACAAACTAGAGATCTTATTCGCACGTAAATTCTCCTGAGAAAGTGGCGTTAGATTGCCGTGGTTTGCGGCGACACAGCGATTCGCGCGTGAGCCGTGCCTCTACTCGAACGGAATTCCATCACGGTGCGCCGACATTCAGACCCTCAAGCGACCATTCGGTGACTGGCATCGGATCGAGAATGGGCTTTCCGAGATTGGGGCAGCTTAGGGCATACAGTCCCGTGTCGGTTGCGGTCCAAATGATATTGCGATCCCATTCGATGAAGACATTGTCCACCGTGCGGTCGTAGCTTCCAAACTTCTTCAAGTCGCCGCCCTGCGGAGGAATAAAGTAGGCGACCTCTTCAGGTTTGTAGAGATCGCCGATGTCATAACAGCGAAGTCCCGCGATGAAATAAGAATACGCGATAAATTCCTGGCGTGGTTTGCCAGGGGCTTTCAGATGCGGCGGGTTGTGCGCGCCGAAGCGGCCCCGCTTGAAACAAAAATCGCGGTACGGCGCTTCGGGCGGAGGCACTGGGCGGGGAAGCTGCGCCACAGCGATTGGATGTTCCTCGTCGCGGATATCAATTACCCAGTTGGGCAGATAGATCTGGTTACAGTCAGAGTTTGTGGTTTCACCGTTGGTTAGGACAAATCCGCGCTCGAGTATCCCGCAATAGATCGTGTGGAACGCAATGCCCATTCCCGAATATTGCGGCGGAGGTTCGAATCGTCCAATCTCCTTCTGATGCTTTGGATCCGAGAGATCGAGAATGATGAACCCGTTGCAGCCGAACGCGCCGTAGCCCCGGTTGCCTCCATCTTCCAGTTTCTTGGGGACATATACCGGGCCGTGCAGTCCAGCGAAAGGCGTTTGGTCGGCGACAACTTTGGGTGGAACAAGTTTGGACCAGATCCACTTATTGTATTCGGCTTCTTCGCCCTTTCGTGAGCCTGGGACCCACCACATGGATACCTCCTTGACGTTGCTCGGGTCGGAGGTATCGACGATCATGTTTCCATTGACCAACTGCCGGAAATAAGACGGCTGATGGATGAACGATTCGTCGGGGGCAGTGTCCAGATAAGCGTACTTGCCCCCGTCATAGTAATTCCGGTGAGTGCCTTGCCCGGTGGCGCCCGTGCTGAACTCCGACAGTTTTGTGATTTTCGATGGATCCGTTACATCGTAAAACCGAACGCCTCGCAAACCTTTGAAGTTCTTGCGCTTGTCGTCCAGATGGGGGTCGTCGTACTTGCCCATTGGCGCCTCAAGCGTGGAATCCGTGATAGGTGTCTGCGCCCCGGTCATGAGAATCCACTTCTTCAAGTCTTTGTTGTAAGCCACCTGTACCTGACCACCCTGAAATCCGCCTTTGTTGTGTAGTTGCGGCTTGCGTACGTCGCTGACGTCGATCACATCTCCTTGCTGAAACATATATCTCCTGTTCCCAATGGACATCAGCTGCATCTTGCCGTTGCGCACCTGACCCGGGAGGAAATGGGCCAAGAGTTCCATGTTCCGAATGTACATGCGGCGGTCGAGGTAGGAAATGCTGTTTGGGCTGGGATGGCCATGATGGTCTGCCCATGCCGCAACGGAAGAACCCGCGATCGCAAAACCGGCCCCGGCGGCGGCGCGCAAAAAGTCTCGTCGCGTTGTGTTAAGCGCCTTGTTTAGTGTGGATTGCGGTCGATTCATTAAGGGTTTGGGCTTCTTCTCACCACTCCGCTCTTTCATCCGCGAAAACTCCTTAAGCCGCGTACACTTGGGGCTCGATGCGGTTCTGTTGCAGCAGGGCTACAGTGCGTACGGCTGCTAAATGTCCAGCCGTGGAGATAGCGCCCTGCCCTCCATTCCTGGAAAAACGGTCTTGCATCAGGAAGAAGGTAGGACCGCTGTACCACCGATGAGGAAAAGCTGTCAAGAATATTCTTCCATCAGGCAGAGACAGTTGCGGTTAGTATTTCTTCGCGGTGAGTTCTAGGGTATAGTGGTCCGACCAAAATCGGAACCACATGTCGTCCCCGCTTGGATCACAGCCGAATTTGCAGGATCCGAATTTATCAACTGCTGCATGAAGCGAGTGAGGAACGGAATTCGGCGTCTGGCGCTTGATACATAGGAGAGAAGAAATGGCGATTGCAACAATCAACCCGGCGACAGGCCTCTTAGTGAAGACCTTTGAGCCTCTGTCCGACTCGCAGCTTGACGAAAAATTGCAAAGGGCAGCCGATAGATTTTCCAGCTACAGAAAAGTTTCTTTTGCGGAGCGTGCGCGACTGATGTTGAAGGCCGCGGCCATCCTGGAAAATGAAAAGGAATCTTTTGCCCGGATGATGACGATCGAAATGGGCAAGACGTTTCGTTCCGCCGTCGATGAGGCACTTAAATGCGCATGGGTCTGCCGTTATTATGCCGAAAACGCGGAGCGCTATCTTGCTGATGAAATTGTGGAGACTACCGCGAGCCGGAGTTACATTAGCTATCAGCCACTAGGCCCGGTCCTTGCCGTAATGCCCTGGAATTTCCCATTCTGGCAGGTCCTGCGATTCGCTGCGCCCGCATTGATGGCAGGGAATGTCGGTCTTCTCAAGCACGCGTCTATCGTCCCGCAGTGCGCTTTGATGATCGAGAACCTATTTCACCGTGCCGGATTTCCCGAGGGAGCGTTTCAGACGCTGCTTGTTGGTTCACAAAAGGTGGACAGGATTCTTGGCGATCCGCGGGTAATGGCGGCAACCCTAACAGGGAGCGAAGGAGCGGGGGTTGAGGTAGGAGTGGGAGCCGCAAAGAGAATTAAGAAAGTCGTTCTGGAGCTTGGTGGAAGTGATCCGTTCATTGTAATGCCGAGCGCGAATTTCGAGTCGGCGGTATCCACGGCGGTGAAAGCGCGTATATTCAACAACGGACAATCGTGCATTGCCGCGAAGCGCTTTATTGTTGCCGAACCCATTGCTGACAAATTCGAGCGCGAATTCGCGAGCCGTATGGAAGCGCTCAAGGTTGGCGATCCATTCGATGAAAAAACCGAACTCGGGCCGCTCTCGACCGCGGACGGTGTGTCCGACCTCGATCGAGATGTTCAAGCGACGATCCGAGCGGGTGCACGTGTATTGACCGGAGGGAAGCCTTTGGATTGCCCTGGAAATTTTTATGCGCCAACTGTATTGACGAATATCCCGAACGGCTCCCCGGCCCACAAAGAAGAGTTGTTCGGCCCGGTGGCGAGCGTATTTCGCGCGAAGGACCTAGATGACGCGATTGGAATCGCGAATGATTGCCGGTTCGGCTTGGGAGCAAGCGCGTGGACGAATGATCCGAAGGAACGGGAACGTTTCATTCGAGATCTGGAATCCGGAATGGTTTTCATCAACCGGATGGTAGCGTCCGATCCACGGATCCCCTTTGGCGGAGTTAAATGGTCCGGGCATGGGAGGGAGTTGGGAGTCCACGGGATCCGTGAATTCACCAATATCAAGACTGTGTGGATCGAGTAGGCCTAGAATCCATATTGCGGGGGTTCGGCAGTTGTGGTAGCGTGGTCCAACAACTAAGCCGGGAATCGGCCTCCCCCGCATGCCTTGTATTTCGGTCGGATTTATTGAAGGCACAGGACTTAGGCCGTTCCAGGACTCGTTCAAGTGGGGTGCATGCCATGTATAAGGCTGTTCGTTCTTCGCGGTTGTATGAGCAAATCGTAGAGCAGGTTGAGGAATCGATCCACAAGGGAGCGATGAAACCGGGGGATCAGCTTCCCCCTGAGCGAGAGCTTGCACTGCAATTTGGCGTTAGCCGCACTGCTGTCCGCGAAGCGGTTAAAGCGCTTCGGGAAAAAGGTCACGTGGAGGCTTTTCCAGGACGCGGAACCTTTATAACGGACGGCACTTCTCACGCCATCCGCCAGTCTCTGGATCGCATGATTCGCATTGGACAGCCGGAAGGATCGAGTTACCTGGCGGAGGTACGCGAGATTCTGGAGCCCGAGATCGCCGCTCTGGCGGCGGCCCGCGTGGACGAGCAAGACCTTTCCTCCATGCGCGAGCAAATCGTCGCGATGGATGAATCGCGCAACGACTCAGAATCCTTCATCGAAGCGGATCTGGACTTTCATCTCGCATTGGCCGAAGCGGCCGCAAACCCACTGATACTTTCGCTCATTGATTCCATTGTTGGACTGCTTCGCGAGCAACGCATGCGAATCTTCTTGACCGATGGCGGTCCGGAACGCGGCCAATATCACCACCGGCGGATCCTGGAGGCCATCGAGAACCGTGATCCAATCGGAGCTCGTGAGGCGATGAAGGCGCACTTGCGTCAAGTGCGGGAGGACTCCAAGAGTTCCCCCAGCCGCACCGACTAGGATCTCTCGAGAAGTTTCTCGCAAACAGGAGAGCAAGTTTCATGGCCAATCTTGGGTTTGTCGGTCTCGGCGTGATGGGCAGCGAGATGGTGAATCGTTTGCTCGGCAAGGGGCACACCGTCATCGGATACAACCGCACACGCGCTAAAGCGGAGTGGCTTGTCAAGAAAGGCATGAAATGGGCGGATTCGCCACGCGCCGTTGCCGCAGCTGCTGACGTCACATTTTCTATGGTCACGAATTCAGCTGCCCTCGGTGCGATTATGCATGGCCCTGAAGGTATGTTGGCGGGAATCAAAGCGGGCACTGTTTTTGTGGACATGAGCACGGTAAGCCCTTCGTTCAGCCGCGAGATCGCGGCAAATGTTCGTGAGAAGGGCAGCGACATGGTGGACTCGCCGGTTTCCGGCAGCGTCATCACGCTGCAGGAGGGAAAGCTTTCGGTGATGGTGGGCGGCCGCAAAGAAACATTCGAACGCGTGAAGCCGTTGTTGTACGACATTGGTCCTAAGGTCACGCACGTTGGCGACAATGGTTTAGCGCTGGTCATGAAAATCGCTACAAATTTGAGCCTGGCGGTTCAGATGATGGCCTTCAGCGAGGGAGTTTTGCTTGCGGAAAAGAGCGGAATCTCGCGTGAGATTGCCGTGGACGTGCTGACTCACAGTGTTATTGCTTCTCCAATGGTTCAATATCGCGGCCCCTTCGTTCTCAAAATGCCGGACGAAGCCTGGTTCAACGTGAACATGATGCAGAAGGACATGTTGCTGGCGCTGGAACTTGGCCGCCAACTCGACGTTCCCTTGCCGACGACCGCCGTCAGCAACGAGTTCTTAACGGCTGCGCGGGGAATGGGGCTTGTAGAAAAGGATTTCGCGGTTGTGTTCGATGTCCTGGCACATATGTCCGGGGTCAAACAATGACGACCGTCACCGACAAATCCAATACAAAATCGAATACGCAGGTCGAGAAGTGGATCCGCACGTACCGCCGAATGGTGATGATCCGGCTCTTCGAAGAACAGGTGAATGAGCTCTACACGCGGGCGCTGATGCCGGGACTCGCACACTTATACGTAGGCGAAGAGGCGGTGGCGGTTGGAATTTGTGAAGCGCTAAACCCCACGGACTATATTACGAGCACGCATCGCGGACATGGACACTGTCTGGCCAAAGGCGCGTCACCCGACCGCATGTTTGCAGAACTGCTCGGAAAGGAAGCGGGTTATTGCCGCGGAAAAGGCGGATCGATGCACATCGCCGATCCAGCCACCGGCAATCTTGGAGCGAACGCCATCGTAGGAGGAAGCACGGGGATTGCCACGGGGGCGGCACTTTCTTCGAAACGTCTGCGCACAGGACAGGTTGCGGTCTGTTTTTTTGGTGAGGGCGCACTAGGGCAGGGCGTCCTTTACGAAGTAATGAATCTGGCAGCACTCTGGAAGCTGCCAGTGATTTATGTCTGCGAAAATAATCTTTACACCGAATATACGCATTATTCGGAAACGACTGCAGGGGATATTCTCGCGCGCGGAACGGCTTTCGGCGTGCAGGCGGAAGCGGTCGATGGACAGGATGTGCGCGCGGTAAATGCGATCGCGCAGAAATTAGTTGACCGCGCGCGCAAAGGAGAAGGCCCCGCGTTCCTTCTATGCAACACCTACCGCTACACTGGCCATCACGTGGGGGATATCAATCGCGAGTATTACCGCTCCAAGCAGGAAGAGCAGGAGTGGAAGACCAAGCGCGATCCGATTAAGAATCTGGCTGAATGGCTGATCTCCGAGAAACTCGCGGATGCAGCTGGCCTCACGGCCATCGAAACCGAAGTTCGCGCCGAAATGAAATCCGCGGTCGAATTTGCCATTGCTGCTCCGTACCCGGGTGTCGAGGAGGTTGAGCAAGACGTTTATGCCTGAAGCCGCCCAGCGCGAACTGACGTTTGCTCAAGCCGTGCGCGAAGCGCTCGCGGAAGAAATGCGCCGGGATTCGCGCGTTTGTATATTCGGCGAAGATGTCGCCGAGGCAGGCACGCCGTTTAAGGTTCTCGCCGGGCTCGTGGAAGAGTTCGGCGCAGAGCGGGTGCTCGATACGCCAATTTCCGAAGCTGGATTTACGGGGATGGGGGTTGGAGCTGCGATGACCGGCTTGCGCCCGGTCGTGGACATCATGTTTGGCGATTTTTTGACGCTGACCATGGACCAGATGGTGAACCAGGCCGCCAAGGTGCATTACATGTCTGGCGGCACCTGGAAGGTTCCAATGGTTTTGCGCACGACGCTCGGCGCCACGCGCCGCTCTGCCGCGCAGCATTCGCAGTCCCTCCATGCGTGGTTGAGTCACGTTCCGGGGCTAAAGGTGGTTATGCCCTCGACTCCCTACGATGCCAAAGGACTCCTGAAGACCGCAATTCGCGACGAGAATCCCGTTGTTTTTTTCGAAGACAAAATGATGTTCAAGTTGAAGGGCCCGGTGCCTGTCGAGGAGTACACGATCCCCTTCGGTGTCGCCGATATCAAGCGGCAAGGGGAGGACATCACCATTGTTGCTACCAGTAGCATGGTGCAAGTTGCCCTCGGCGCGGCCGAGCTCCTGGAAAAAATTGGAATCAGCGCAGAAGTGATCGATCCCCGCACGACGTGGCCCCTGGATGAAAAGACGCTGATCGAATCTGCAAAAAAGACCTCGCGAGCTATGGTTGTCGATGAAGGCTACGGCCGCTACGGTGTCACGGGGGAGATCGCTTCTGTCATCGCGGAAGGCGCATTCTATAACCTGGAAGCTCCCGTGAAGCGCATGGGCGCGATGCACGTACCGATCCCTTTTTCCCCACCTTTAGAAGATGTGACGGTACCGACGGATCAAACCATATTTGAAGCAGCTCGGGCGCTTTGTGGCAAGGAGTAAAGGCCGCGGAACAGGAGGCGTGCCATGGGATTGAAGACGTACGGAACGATGGCGGTGGATTGGGAAAACCGCATCGATTTTGACCGCTTGCGCCGCGAGCGGTTGGCGCGGGCGAAGGCGCTACTCGCCAAATCGGAAATGGGCGCGCTGCTCTGCTTCGATATGAATAACGTGCGCTACCTGACTTCCACGCACATTGGTGCCTGGGCGCAGGACAAGATCAGCCGCTTCACGCTTTTGCCGCAGAATGATGAACCGATTCTCTGGGACTTCGGCTCCGCTGCAAGGCACCACCAACAGAATTGCCCGTGGCTGGGAGAGCGTTCGCGTTCGGGAATTCCGCTCTTGCGTGGTGCCATGTCGCCGGAGATGGGGCGCGCGGAAAACGTTGCACGCAAAATAAAAATTGAGCTCGAGATGCGTGGGCTGCACAAACAGCCCCTTGGCATTGACGTCGTTGAGCCGCCCATCCTTTTCGCATTGCAAAAAGAGGGTATTACCATCGTCGATGGCCAGCAGCTCATGTCCGACGCCCGCGTCATCAAGACGCAGGATGAGATCTCGCTGCTCAATCACTCCGCGATGATGGTGGATGCCGCCTACGACGAACTGTACCGCGCGATGAAACCGGGCATGAGTGAAAACCAGGCCGTCGGGCTCGCCAGCAAGGTGCTCTACGATCTCGGCTCTGAATATGTCGAAGCCGTCAACGCAATATCCGGCGAGCGCTGCAATCCGCACCCCCACGTTTTCTCCGACCGCGTTCTTCGCCCCGGCGATCCCGTTTACTACGACATTCTCCATTCCTACATGGGCTACCGCACCTGTTACTACCGTTGTTTCACGATTGGCTACGCCTCGCAGGCAATGATCGATGCTTACAAGAGGTGCCGTGAGTATCTGGATGCGGCCATTTCTCTGGTGCAGCCGGGCCGCACCACTGCAGAAATCGCCTCGGTTTGGCCAAAGGCGCAGGAATTCGGCTTCCCGGACGAGGAAGCGGCGTTCGCGTTGCAATTCGGGCACGGTATTGGGCTAGCGATTTGGGAGAAACCAGTGATCAGCCGCATGGTTTCGCTGGAGCACTCGCACGAAATCAAACCAGGCATGGTCTTTGCGCTGGAAACTTTCTGGCCCTCGACGGATGGGTGGAGCGCCGCGCGCATCGAAGAAGAGATTGTCGTGACCGAAACCGGGCACGAAGTGATCACGCGGTTTCCCGCGGAGCAGCTCATGGTGGCGGGCGCCCACTATTTCACTGTCAACGGGCCCCTCTCCACGACACGCGAAAACGAAGCGGCGCCAACCAAAAAGGTAAAGGAGATGGTGGCAGCCAGCGCCAAAGCCGAAGGAGTGGCAGCTACGGACTGAAGTGTTCGTCCTCGGCTCCTGACAAACGACTATGGCAATCAGCGTTGTAATGCCCGCGCTAGAAATGGCGCAAGAAACTGGGAGACTCCTCGCCTGGCGGAAAAAGGAAGGCGAGCGCGTCGCCAAAGGCGAGCCCCTTCTTGAAATCGAGACGGACAAAGCGGTGGTTGAAGTCGAAGCTCCCGGCGACGGAATCCTCGCGGGAATAACGGCTGGTGTAGGTGCTGTGATACCGGTGGGAGAAACCATCGCCTGGCTCGTCGCTCCCGGTGAGCAACCTCCTGCAAAGTCCCTCGCGGCCGCACCCACCGCTCGTGCTTCCAGTGCTTCTGCCCAGCATTCTGCCGCGGCAGTCCGTGTAAGTGAAAAACAAGCGGGCGCCGCTCCTCAGATATCTCCGAAGGCGAGACGCCTTGCCAAGGAACTCGGCGTGGACATTAGCCAAGTGCGCGGTTCGGGACCCGACGGAGCGATAACCACAGAGGACGTCCAGGCCTTTGCCGCTGCAAAGGGCAGCTCTACTCAGCCGACAGTCGAACTACTCAGCCAAGTAGCGCGGCTCATGGCCGAGCGCACGACACAGAGTTGGACCAGCGTGCCGCATTTTTTCCTCGTACGAGACGTCGATGCCAGCGAGCTGCTCGCTGCCCAAAAGCGGCTTGGCTTGGAGGCGGAACCCAAGCAGGAAACTCCGCTAACTCTCACGGACTTGTTGATTGCCCTGGTCGCGCGAGTCCTGGTCAAGCATCCCCGCATGAATTCAAGCTGGACAGGAGAGTCAATCAAGGCGAATCCGGAGATCAACATCAGTGTGGCGATGGCCGTGAAAGATGGAGTTGTGGCTGCCGTGATTCATAAGGCCAATGCTGCGAACCTCGATGAAATCTCTGCCAAACGGCGCGAACTGACGGAGCGAGCCCGGGCGGGCCGTTTGCGTCCGGCGGATATTGCTGGTGGAACTTTTACGATCAGCAATCTGGGCATGTACAAAGTCGACGCTTTCAGTGCGATCGTCACGCCGCCGCAGGCGGCGGTTCTGGCAGTTGGCAGTATTTCGGATCGTGTTGTCCCGGTCGATGGGAAGCCAGGAGTGCGCCCGGTGATGACGATGACGCTTTCCAGCGACCATCGCGTCGTGGATGGCGCGAAGGCCGCGGAATTCTTGAGCGATTTGGCGAACGCCATTCGCGAGCCCGAGAAGGTGTTGTAAAAGTTCGGATATCGAAAACTCTTGGAAGGGGAAAGAACACCTCTCGCGCCGCGTAGCTCCCGGCCTCCTACTATGACGCCGTCCAATCCGCGCAAGAAGGCTTTTTACGCAGATCCGTCCTTGCAAGTCCTGTTCGCCATTGGCGCGGCGATCGCGCTTGGCTATTTGAGCCCATCAACAGCGATCGCCATGAAGCCGTTGGGCGATGCGTTCATCCGGTTGATCACCATGATCATCACTCTGATCATCTTTTGCACCGTGGTGACCGGGATCGCCGGCATGGATGACATGAAAAAGGTCGGCCGAGTCGGCGGAAAGGCATTGATTTATTTCGAGGCGGTGTCGACGCTGGCGCTCCTCATCGGCCTCGTGGTTGGCAACCTCCTGCACCCGGGCAGCGGATTCAACGTAAACGTGGCCACGCTGGACGCGAAGGCTGTGGCGGATTACGCCGGGCAGGCGAAAGCGCAAAGCGTTTCGGATTTCTTAATGCACATCATCCCGAATACCGTGGTGGACGCTTTCGCCAAGGGCGATATTCTGCAGGTTCTCCTTGTCTCGATTCTGTTTGGGTTTGCACTGTCGATGGCCGGACCGAAGTGCAAACCAATGCTGGATTTTCTGAGCTTGTTGATGGCGGCGGTCTTTGGCATCGTAAAGATCATGATGCGCTTTGCACCGATCGGTGCTTTTGGCGCTCTGGCATTCACCGTCGGGAAATATGGAGTGGCTTCGCTGGGGCCCTTGGTCAAGTTGATCGCCACGTTTTACATCACTTCGATTTTATTCGTGTTCCTCGTGCTCGGCGTGATCGCGCGCCTTGCGGGTTTTGGGATCATGCGATTCCTTGCTTACATCAAGGAGGAGATTCTCCTCGTGCTGGCCATCAGCTCGTCGGAGCCGGCCATGCCGACGCTGATGGACAAGCTGGAAAAGCTCGGATGTTCCAAGGCGCTTGTAGGATTGGTCGTGCCTACCGGCTATACGTTCAATACCGACGGGACGAGTATCTACATGACCCTGGCGGCGCTTTTCGTGGCACAGGCCACCAATACGCCACTTACGCTGTCGCAACAACTGACGATCTTTGCAGTGGCCGTGCTTACCTCGAAGGGGGCCAGCGGCGTCCAAGGGTCCTCCTTTATCGCTCTGGTGGCTACAATGACGGTCATTCCGACGATCCCCGTGGCGGGGATGGCCCTGATTCTTGGAATCGACAGGTTCATGAGCATGTGCCGCGCGACGGTCAACATGATCGGGAACGGTGTTGCTACCGTGGTTGTCGCGCGTTGGGAAAAGGAACTCCCGGCCGAGACGCTCCGGCAGAACCTCGCTTGACAAAAATGCGCACGTGAATGCGCACGGGCATTCAGTTGCCGATCGAGCCGTCATCGCAGGGCTCATGATGAGGTGAGAAGTGGAACGGCACTTAGAATAGAAATGTCTGAGCGATTTGACATCGTTGTCGCGGGGGCCGGACACAACAGCCTGATCGCTGCAGCCTACCTGGCGAAAGCCGGCTATCGCTGCCTCGTGCTCGAGGGCCGCCCTATCGTGGGCGGCGGAGTCAAATCCGCGGAATTAACTCTTCGTGGATTTACCCACGACGTTTGCTCCTCGGCTCACAACGGAATCCATGGCAATCCTTTGTTGCGTGAGGATGAACTCAAGCTCGGCGATTGCGGACTCGAATATATCTATCCCGATCCCGTCTTTCACATGCCGTTTCCCGACGGCAGTTACTTGACCCAGTGGCGCGATCTGGACCGCACCTGCGCGGAATTTGCCAAGTTCTCCAAGAAAGACGGGCAGGCGTACCGTCAAATGATCACCGAATACGAGACTGTGAAGCCCATCCTGAATGCTGTTACGTTCACGCCCATCGGATTCGGCAAACCGATCAACGATCGCCTCGCGGAATTGCCAAACGGCAAACTTTGGCAGCGCCGTCTGGCCATGTCGGCGTGGGAAATTCTGCGCGAAACATTCGAAGATGACCATTGCCGCGCCTTCATGATGGGATGCCCTTATTCGCTCCAGCCGGTACAGGATCCCATGACCGGCCGCGTCGCTTACATCCCGCTCCATCAGCAGCGCGAAAGCCGGCCGCTTCCGAAGGGCGGATCGGGTGCGTTGAGCGAGGCACTATCGCGCTTTATCCAGGCGCACGGCGGCGTCATCCTTCCGAACAAATGGGTCACGGCACTGATCGTCGAGAACAACAGATGCACCGGAGTGGAATGCGCCGATGGCAGTTCCTACCGAGCTGAGAAAGCGGTGCTCTCGACGATTCACATCAAGCAGCTTGTGGACATGGCCCCGCGGAATTTATGGGGACAGGATTTTATCGACGGTGTCGATACGTGGAGCGCTGGGCTCACGTTGTTTGCAACAAATTATGCGACCTCCGAGCCTCCCAAGTATGCGATTGAAGGCGGTACGCTTTCGCCTGTCCATTCGGGAATGATGGCCAGTTCCGATCGCGCTCTGCGCATGAGTTTTGACTACGACCGTGGCGTGGTGAACCTCGAAGATCCGCCGTTGCACGTGATCTGCTGCAGTCTTGCGGATCCCACGCGTGCGCCCGCGGGCATGCACACAATTAAAGTGGTGGCTTATCAGCCGTACTCGTTGAAGGAAGGCCCGCTGCACTGGGACTTAATCAAGCAGAGAGTCTCTGACGCAAATCTAGACTATCTCCGCCGTTTTTCTCCCAACTTGACGGACGGCAAGACTCTGGCGCGCACCATTGAAAGCCCGCTCGATCTCGAACGCATGAATCCGCATAACTGGCACGGAAGTTGCCACGCCGGCGCGTCGGGGCCCGCGCAATCCGGCGGCATGCGTCCGATGCCAGGCTGGGCGCAACACCGCATGCCCATTCCGGGCTTGTATCAGACGGGAGCAACCACCCATCCCGGCGGATCGGTAACCGGCGGGCCCGGACGAAATGCGGCCACCGTCATGCTCAAAGATTTCGGGACCAGCATCGATGAAGTGGTGAAGAAGAAAGCATAGCTTATTGCCAGGTTGCGTTCGAACGACGGAAACACCAGAAGATTCGAATGTAAGAGCAGGAGAAATCGAATGAGCAGAATCACCAGACGCGGATTTGTGAAAGCGGCAGCCATCGCACCGCTTGCCGTTAAACATTTTTCATTGGGTCCGCAGGCTACTCCGTCGGATCGTTTTGACATTGTCGTTGCCGGCGCGGGACACAACAGTCTAGTCACCGCAGCCTATCTTTCCAAAGCCGGCTATCGTTGTTTGGTCCTCGAAGGGCGCCCCATGCTCGGCGGCGGCGTGAAGACCGCGCAATTAACGCTAAAGGGTTTCAAGGACGACGTCTGTTCCACCGCGCATACATTTCTGCAAGACAATCCCATGATCAAGAACGACGAGCTGAAGCTCGGGGACTATGGTCTCGAATACGTCGACCCCGATCCAGTCTTCCATATTCCTTTTCCTGACGGCTCTTACCTGACGCAATGGCGCGATTTGGATCGCACATGCGAGGAATTCGCGAAATTCTCGAAGAAAGATGCCGCGGCGTACCGCAAAATGCTGGCAGAATTCGATGCCATCAAGCCCATCCTGTTGGGAACAAGCTTCGCTCCGATTGGTTTCGCCAAGCCGCTGAACGATCAATTGGCTCAACAACCGAGAGGTAAGTTATGGCAACGCCGCATTGCCATGTCCGCTTGGGAAATCATCCAGGACACTTTTGAGGAAGACCACTGCCGCACTTTCATGCTGTACATGTCCCACCTTTCAGCAGAACCGCCGGATGCTCCCGTCACGGGACGGTTGGCCTACGCCACCGCGCGCCAGCAGCACTCCGGCCGCCCCATCCCCAAGGGAGGATCGGGAGCTTTAACCCAAGCCTTAGCACGATCCATTGAATCTCACGGCGGCGTGCTCCTCACCAATAAATGGGTGCAACGCTTGATCGTCGAAAATGGAAAATGTACCGGTGTTGAATGCACTGACGGAAGTTCTTACCGCGCGGAAAAGGCCGTGCTGTCTACCATCCACATTAAACATTTGGTAGACATGGCGCCGCGCGAAATCTGGGGCCAGGACTTCATCGACGGTGTGGACACCTGGCAGGCGGAGAACGCCATGTTCGTGACGCACTATGCCACAACGGAACCACCAAAATATGCAGTGGCTGGAGGAACGCTGTCACCGGTGGAGTCCGGCGTTCTCGCATCACCCGACCGGGCGTTGCGTTTTGCCTACGACGATGCTCGCGGTGTGGTCAATCTGGAGAACCCGCCGCTGCAAATCATTTGCTGCAGTATTGCCGACCCGACTCGCGCTCCCAAGGGCATGCACACTTTAAAAGTTCTGGGCTGGCAGCCGTACGAACTGAAAGAGGGCCCCGCGCATTGGGACAAGATCAAAAACGAAGTGTCCGATGCCAATCTCAACTACTTGCGGCGGTTCGCACCAAACTTGACGGACGACAAGATCCTCGCGCGATTCGTCGAGAGTCCCCTCGATCTCGAGCGCATGAATCCGCACTTCTGGCACGGCAGCGCGCACGCCGGAGCGCAGAACGCCGCGCAAAGCGGTCCGATGCGTCCCATGCCAGGGTGGGCGCAGCACCGCATGCCTATCGCTGGTCTGTATCAGACCGGTGCAACGACGCATCCCGGAGGTTCCGTCACCGGAGGGCCCGGAAGGAATGCGGCGACAGTCATGCTGAAGGACTTCGGTACGAGCATCGAGGAAGTAGTAAGCAAGAAATCCTGATCGGAGCGGGGAAGCGCAGCAAAAATTGATTCGCGAGGTGGCCTTGGGATGAGAAGAAACAAAGACCGCGTTCTTGTCGTGGCCGTGATTTGTCTGGTATCACTGCTTTCTCTTAGGGCCGGCCTTTCGGCTCAGAATGCGCCGCCGTCGCAAACGACGAAACACATGGTGCCGGACAATCCCTCTGAGCACACGCCGCCGACTCAGCCGATCCCCTATAGTCACAAGAAGCATCTGTCATTCGGCCTGGAATGCAAAAATTGCCACACAAATCCGGAACCGGGCAAACTGATGACATTCCCAGCCACGAGCAAATGTATGGAGTGCCACGTCACGATTGCAAAGGACACGCCCTCCATCCAAAAGCTCGCTGAATATGCAAAGTCCAAGCAGCCGATTCCTTGGGTTCGGGTTTACACCGTCCTTCCCGGAGTTGCCTGGAATCACCGCGCCCATCTGCAAGCAGGAGTGAAGTGTGAGACGTGCCATGGCCAGGTTTCGCAAATGGACAGCATGTCTGAGGTCACCAGCGTCACGACGATGTACAGCTGCCTGAATTGCCATGAATTGAATCACGCAAAAACCGCCTGCGATACCTGCCATAAACATTGATCCCGCACGCAGGCTTGATCCGGGCTTAGCCTGCTCTAATAAACGTCGCCCTGCCGCGAGTGCGCGGCTGGCAGCGCGGAAAAGGCCATGGTCGTCCCCCGTGCACGATGCTTCCGCGCGCAAGAACCGCTGTGGCGCTACCGCGAAGACTGCACTATTGGCAAGCAGATCCATATGTCGCACCATTTGTTTCCTCATGAATCCGATTGCCCTTTGTCATGAGATTGGTAGTTTTGACAATGCCGGAATTCGGTCGCCTTTGGTAGTTACGTTGCTTGAGTTCGGGCGCAGCATCAGAGTGTCGCTGATGTCATGTTTTGTTGATTCCTCATCCAAGCAATCGGTAGAGAACTCAGCAGCAAAGGTCCAGTGGTGGTTGGGACGGCGGTGCGGTCGCTCGGGGGGTGGAGGCGGGTTCAGGCGATGAGCACTTAAGCTAAGAGTTTTCAAAGCAGCCAAGGAGAGGTCTAATGAATCGTAGTCTCGCAAACAGTGGTGGGAAGATTTCCATGATAAGTAGATTTGCTCCGCTGGGCAAGCGCCTGGTGGTACTCGGGGCCGTGGCACTTTCGATGAGCGCTACGGTGCCGGCCCAAAATCCTGAAATGCTGCAAAAACTTGCAGCCGTGAAACAAGCCGCGGCGGAAAATAAGCAAAGGCTCCATCAGTACCAATGGATTGAAACAACGCAGCTTACGCTCAAGGGAGATCCGAAGCCCCCTTCTGAGAAATTGTGCCAGTACGGCCCTGACGGCCAAGTTCAGAAGAATCCCATCGGTCCTCCCCCACAACAGCCCAGTGGCGGGAGATTGAAGCAAAGAGTCATCGAGAAGAAGAAAGAAGAGATGCAGGATTATATGCAGGGGGTGAGGTCTGTCCTCAGCATGTACGTGCCGCCAAATCCGCAAAACATGGAGCAGGCCTATCAGGCCGGAAAAGTTTCCATAAACCCCGCGGGAGGCCTCTTGAACCTGGTCTTCAGGGATTATGCTCAGCCCGGCGATGAAATGACTCTCACCTTCGACCCCGGCGCGAAAAGGATCATCTCCTTGAACATCAACACTTATATGGATAATCCGAAGGACGTAGTGACTTTGCAGGTTCAAATGGCCATGCTTCCCGATGGCACCAGCTACGATCAGCAGTCGATCCTCAATGCCACCGCCAAGCAGCTGGTGGTAACCACCACCAATTCCCATTACCAGAAACTCGGCGGTTACTAACCCCGGATGAGGGGCGTCGCAAGGGGCATCGCGCGTACGATCGACGCCCTCGTCTTGACCCTGGGGATTATTTTGTAGATGCAGAAGACGGTGCGACTGTCCGCGCGGGCGTAGTCGTGACACAACGAAAACCCAGGTGATTCGTTCCCGTGCTGACTTCGCCTTTGCCACGCGTTCCTACCATATAGCGAGAGCAATATTGATCGGTGCAGAGGAAAGAGCCTCCGCGGTGGACTTTCTTCTTTTCGGAGGGCTCGGAAGGGTCGAAGGGAACGTCAGGGCCTTTCGGATTGCGCGCCACTCCTCCGGCATTCACGAGCTGGGTGTAGTAGTCAGGCCGATACCAGTCCGCTACCCACTGCCAGACATTTCCCGCCATATCGTAGAGTCCGTATCCGTTGGGGGCGAATTGGGCAACGGGAGCTAAGCCAACGAACCCGTCGCTGCCTGCGTCATGATCCGGAAAATGCCCCTGATGAGTGTTGGCCATCCATTTTCCATTCGGTTTGAACTTCTCTCCCCATACAAACGGCTTTCCGGCAAGTCCGCCACGCGCCGCGAACTCCCATTCCGCTTCCGTGGGCAGGCGTTTGCCGGCCCAGTTCGCATAAGCTTCGGCGTCTTCATAGGCAACTTGGACCACCGGATAATTTTCGTTTCCCTTGATGGAGCTTTTCGGGCCGGTAGGATGGCGCCAGTTCGCTCCTTTTACGTAACTCCACCATTGAAAATGATCATCCAGCGGGACGGCATGATCGGGAGGAGAAAACACCACCGCGCCTGCGACTAGATTTTCCGGCGGCGCACCGGGATAGTCTTCGGCACGAGGAGTTTTCTCGGCAACGGTTATGTAGCCTGTTCCCTTCACAAACGCTGCGAATTGCGCATTGGTAACATCGGTTTTGTCCATGAAAAAACCATCCACGTAGACCCTGTGGATCGGCCGAGAGTCTCTTGTAGCCTGCATCCCGACAGTGCCCATGTCCGGCGGATCCTGCGCGCCCATCGAAAACTCGCCGCCGGGAATCCAAATCATGCCCTTGGGCGATGCGCCGGGAGCAGGCTGCTTGTTGGGGACTGTCGGGCCGAACGCAACACCCGCACCTGCAGGTGCATTCGAAGCCGCGATTACAGTCTGAGAAAGAGGATTCAGAGAGTTCAGGTAAGGCAGGCTGGCAAGCAGCAATAGCGCGGGAAAAACAAGCTTCTTGCACTTTGCAGGTTTGCAAAACATAAGGGCCCTCGCGCAGTACTTTCCGTTGTTAGTCACCTTTGTGAATCTGACGCCGTTGCCTCATTCGCGACTATGGGTTTCCATCGGATGCGAGTGAGGATGGGCGGAACTGTTGAGACGAAGGCGCGCCCACATCCAGATAGAAGACTACTTTCCATCGGGCTCCATTTCAATCGCTGTCCGTGCACTACGGTCTGGGCGTCTGAGCATACGAGCCCACTGGAAGCATGCCTCTCGTTCGGTGGCGCAAAAACTGTCAAAACTAACAGCTCAGGTAACTTGCGCCACCCGATTTCGAAACTGGTAGAGCGAAGGGAGCGCGATCCTCATTCGGTTCGCTGGATTTGCCTCGTCACTGCCCGAGATGTGCCAGCGCGGCACGAATCGGAGCGTCGGAGATTCGAATGATTCCTTGGTAGGGCGTATACATCTCCAGGATTAAAAGGATGGCGCCGGAAACAGAGAGCGAGGAAACGAATAAAGCGGCGACAACCGTCGTGTTCCGCGGAGCATAGAGCCCGAAGCTGACGAATAGTGCGGTGAGCCAGAAAATCAGCAGGGCTAGCAACGGCATGGAAATCGTATTCATTCTCTGCTCGTACATTAACCACCGCGTTTGGCCGATGGCGATTGCGATGTTCATGGCTTGAGACTGGGTTGAACGTTGGGAGTCATCCATTGGTTTCAGCGCTTCCAGCCTATCGTAGAGAGCCTCGCCGCCAGTCGTGGACGGTTCCAATTGTGAATGGCCAGTACTGTCCTTCGACCACATTTGCTCGATAACGCGTACCACAAGGCTTCGCAGTTGTTCCCGGGCGGCTTTCGCCTCCGGCCCATAGTGGGCCAGGACGCGGTCGAGCAGGACGATTTTGCTGGACATTTCTGTCAGCTCGCTGTTTTGCGTGTCGTACGAAGACTTAGCGGAGGCAATCAGGAGGCCCAGCACAAGCGCTACCATCGTTGCGACCAGCCCCATCCCGATCTTCACCGCGTCCTTCGATTCGGTAGCCAGATGTTGCTCTGGCAGATTGGCGCGCAACAGGATACCCAGCATTGCGCCACCAAACACGAAAGCGAAGGTAATCAAACTGATTTCGATGGAACTCATATCCGTCCCGCCTACTCGCCAATCAAGCGGATCGTTCACCCCTCGGGTGATGAGGCTATACCCCCCTGGAGGAGACGAGTCACCGATTGAGACTGGAAGGATGCGGGTTAATCCTGAGGGCGTCCACTGTAAGTTCTACCAATCGGTGCCGGATGATCCGGGCAGTTGCGAGAAAGTCCAGCATGTCGGTCACCGTGTCGCGCGAAGTGCTGGAATCTGATCTTAAAGTGCCCTCTTATGCGAAGAAAACCCCTGATACGCCGACTAGTACTTTTGCCAGTTTTTCGTTGAGTCTTGCTCACTATACACTCCTAACACACGCACCGTAGAGTCGCGCCCGGTGAGGCCTAGTTGTTTCCCTGATGACAACTGTTACCGGTATAACTTTAGAGCGCATCTCTGAAATCGTTTCGGAAGCAAATACCTGGTGCGGATGGGAGAAGATAGGGTAGAAATTACCTTCCCACGAATGTCGTTCGAAGCTCCTCCATGCTGGTTACTGCACCCCCGATTGTCCTACCAATTCGGAAGCGCGCGTTGGCGTGTGCGCACTTCAGGTTGGACCGCCGTGTTGGCCGGCGCCGTTCTTCTCGCCTTGAGCCTGGCGCCCATCGCTACAGCTCAATCCAATGAGCCGAAACGGGTACTGATTCTGATGGAGGAAGACATCAGTTGGCCGGTTTTCAAGCTGATTGACGAAAACATCCGTGCCACCTTGCGCAATGGTTGGCCAGGAAGGATTTTGATCTTTAGCGAACACCTGGACCGAGACCATTTCCGGGATCCCGCGATTCAGGCGGAGCAAATAGCATGGATCAAGAAAAAATACGCGAATTCCAATTTGAACCTCATCATAAGTGTTGGCGACGTCCCGACAGATCTGTTTCCCGGTGTGCCTCTCGTTTTCCTGAATGCTGATCCTCGCCGAAAACTGCCAAGCTCGGAGACATCCGCAACAAGTTCCGCAAGCGTGTTCTTTAGTCTGGAGCCGCAAAAAACTTTGGAGGTAGCTCGTCGACTTCAGCCGGGTGCCCGTCGCGTGGCGGTAATTGGAAACGACTCTCATATAAAAGGTGATTACTTAAGCCGAATTCGCACCATGATTTCTACCACCGCTGGTGACATGGAAAGCATTTATTTGACAGACCTGGCGGTGCCGGAGATTTGCAAGAGGGTTTCCACGCTAGGAACAGAGACTATTGTACTTTTTGTGGGTATCCAGCGGGACGAGAAAGGGAAGCCGCTTATTTCTGCGGAAGTGATTCCGATAGTTGCCGCTGCATCCGGGGCCCCAGTGTACTCCCTGGCCGACACGCATATTGGAACCGGTGCCGTTGGAGGATACGTGGTCAGCTTTGCAGAAGTCGGTAAGGAGGGCGGCAAACTCGGTCTCCGCATGCTGGCGGGCGAGCACCCCCAGGATATTCTGACTCAGAATGTGTACCTCTTCGATTGGCGTCAGCTTCGGCGATGGGGAATCCCCGAGTCGGCGCTTCCCGAAGGAAGTACTGTTATGAATCGCCAGCTCACTGTTTGGCAGACCTACAAGTGGTACATCCTCGTTGCGATTCTGGTATGCGTCATAGAGACGATCCTGATTGCGGGGTTGCTGCGGCAGCGCGCAAACAGGATAAAGTTTGAACATTCTCTGATTGACCGGATGACGTTCGAGAAGATGCTCTCCGACCTCTCGACCACGTTCATTAGTCTGCCCACAGAGCAAGTCGACGCAAAAATCGAAAAGAGTCTTGGCTCGATTGCAGAGTCTCTCAAGATTGATCGAATTACATTCTTTGAGTATTCCCGCGGCGGCGCGGAATTGAAAGTGACGCTTTCCTGGCATGGCCAGGGGATCCAGCCCGTTTCTGCGGTCGCGAACACTAACCGCTTTCGTTGGTGGACGAAGCTTCTTATGCGCGGCGAAATGATACTTGTCTCTGACCTCGAGGCGCTCCCCGAGGAGGCCTCCGCGGAAAGGGAGCATCTCCAGAGGGTTGGGGCCGTTTCGCTGGCAATGGTTCCGTTGAAGGCCGGTGAAGACTTCTTCGGTGGTATCTCATTTGTCAGTACAACGCGTCGCGTGAGGTGGACGCAAGATCTGGTCGAGCAGCTCAAGTTAGTTGCAGAAATCTTTTCGAATGCCGTGATGCGCAAACGCGCGCAGGAAGCCCGCTTCCGGCACGCGGCCATTGTGGAATCTTCCGATGATGCCATCATCTCCAAGGATTTGAACGGTGTCATCCAGACCTGGAACGCAGGCGCCGAACGCATCTTCGGTTACCCGGAAGCAGAAATGGTGGGGCGTGTAATTACAATTTTGATTCCCAATGAATTGGTTGATGAAGAGAAGTCTATCCTGAGACGCCTGAGGGCCGGGGAGAGCATAGAGCACTATGAAACGATGCGCGTTACGAAGGGCGGAAAACGACTGAATGTGTCCCTGACCATCTCCCCTTTGCGAGATTCATCGGGAGTGGTTGTGGGCGCTTCTAAAATTGCGCGTGATATTACCGATCGGAAGCGGGCAGAGCAGGTTTTGGGCGAGAGCGAGGAGCGCTTTCGCCTGGTTGCAAACACGGCTCCGGTGCTCATTTGGATGGCTGGGACCGACAAGCTTTGCACTTTTTTTAACCAAGGTTGGTTAAGCTTCACCGGCCGGTCCATGGAAGAGGAGCTTGGGGAAGGCTGGGTCTCGGGTGTACATCCAGAGGACGTGCAACGTTGTCTCGATATTTACTGCGCTTCGTTTGACGCCCGCGCCGAGTTCGAAATGGAGTACCGCCTGTCCCGCTTCGACGGTGAATATCGCTGGATCGTTGACTATGGCGTGCCCCGTTTTGAACAGGATGGAACCTTTTGCGGCTATATCGGCACGTGCCTCGACATTACGGAGCGAAAGCTGTCCGAAGAATCTCTGCACAGTTTGAGCGGCCGCCTTATTCGCGCCCAGGAGGAAGAGCGCGCCCGCATTGCCAGGGAGCTTCACGACGATTTCAGCCAGCGCTTGGCCCTTCTTGGGATTGGTCTAGGCCAACTTTGGAAACACCTGCCTGAGTCAGACGTCGAGAATCGTTCCAGCATCCTGCGAATGCTTAAAGGCACCAAGGAAATGTCCACAGACATTCATACACTCTCTCATCAACTCCATTCCAGCAAATTAGAACTCGTCGGTCTTGTGCCGGCACTTAACGGCCTTTGCAGGGAAATTCGCGAAAAGTACAAGATCGAGGTTTTCTTCAGCTCGTCCGGATTCCCTCGAAACATTCAGAAAGACGTGGAACTGTGCCTTTTTCGAGTCACCCAGGAAGCCCTGGGTAACGTTGTCAAACATAGTCAGGCTTCAAGCGCACATGTCGAACTTGGCTCGAACCAGGTTGGCATCAGTCTGCGCATTACCGACGAGGGGCGAGGTTTTGACCCTGAAATTAGCAACCCAGACGCCGGAATCGGTTTAGTTGGGATGCGCGAGAGGCTGCGGCTAGTGGGGGGGCGGCTTTCAGTGAAATCAGAACTCTTGCAAGGGACCGAGATTCTCGCCGAGGTCCCGTCGGCTGCCGTCGTCCCGGGCGCGCACCTGAGAACACAGGCTATGGGGAGATAGCACCTTGAGACGCCCACGAGTACTACTGGCGGATGACCACCAGATGTTGCTGGACGCTTTGAAAGGTGTTCTGGAACCGCGGTGCGAGGTCGTCGGCATGGTCGGCGACGGACGTTCGCTTATGGAAGCGGCGGCCAAACTGCAACCTGACATTATCGTGGTGGACATCGCCATGCCGCAGCTAAACGGGTTGGACGCCGCCCGGCAGGTCAAACACTCGATGCCCAGAGTGAAGCTTATCTTCATGACTATGAATGAGGATCCTTACCTTGTGGGCGAGGCCTTCCGGGCAGGTGCTTCGGCTTATCTCGTGAAGCAGGCCGCGGCGCTGGAGTTGACCGATGCCATTGAATTGGTCCTCAAGGGCCGCACCTATGTGACTCCCAGCATTGCGGACGGACTGGACAATATTGCCCTTCGAAGTCCGAACGTCCGCGACCACGCTCCCGAGCCCACCCCACGGCAACGGGAGGTCATCCAGCTCCTGGCGGAAGGGCGCTCCATGAAGGAGGTAGCCTCCGCTCTCAGTATCACGCCGCGCACGGTTGCGGCGCACAAATATGCCGTTATGGAACTCTTGCAACTTAAGACCAACGCCGACTTGGTCCAGTATGCCATTAAGCACCGGATCATCTCGATCTAGCTCCTGCAACTATTCTCGCCTACTTGTACTTTCTACCAATACCCACCCGCTGAAAACGCGAGCAATGTGGTTGCAGGGTTCCGGTTCCGGGGCTGCTGAATTGACCTTGGGGCTGGAGATTTCGCCGCGGGTTCCATTTGCGCCTCAACTCGACATTAACGACCGGACCTGAGAAACGGCTCTCGGATGAACTCTCCATGACTCTCAAGCGTGTTCTGGTAGCGGATGATCTGACGCCCGTCTTGAGCGCCGTTTCCGAGCTGCTGCGGGAAACATTCGAGGTCGTCGCAATGGTGTCAGATGGGCGGGCAGCACTCGAAGCAGTTTTGGCGCTCGAACCTGACTTGGCCGTCTTGGACATCTCGATGCCCTGCACGAGTGGAATAGAGGTTGCGAGGGAGCTTCACCGGCGCGGCTGCAAAGCCAGGATCGTCTTTCTGACTGTTCATGAGGACACGGACATCCTGGAAACGTGCCTTTCAGCGGGAGGACTAGGTTACGTCGTGAAAGTGTCCATGGACACGGACTTGATTCCGGCTATGAAGGAAGCAATCGCCGGTCGTGTTTTCGTATCCCGTTTCTCATCGCAGCAAGACACGCCGTAGCAGCGGAAGGCGAGTTCAGGGGGTAGTGACCTGTATGCCTGGATTAAACCGAGTCCAAGGTCTGTCACTTTTGACAGTGGAATGCCTGCTGAATAGGGACTAGCTTTGCCAAGCTTGTTTGGCGTAAGGACTACCACGATCAAAGGGGCTTCCGTCATGAGTCTGTGCTGCAAATCTTATGTTTTGGCAACTATTCTCAGTTTGGCGTTCGCGTTGATGCTTCTCTCCCCTGTCGTTTCTGGCCAGTCTCAGGACCCGGCAAAATCTGCAACGCAAACAGCTGATCAAGACTCCTCCGACGATGGCTGGCATGTAGGCATCGCACCTTACCTTTGGTTTGCGGGGGCACACGGTACCGTTGGTGCGCTTGGTCACGAGGCCGGCTTTCACGCTAGTGCCGGCGACCTTCTCTCGCACTTTGATATTGGTTTTATGGGTGCGGCCGAGCTTCGCCATAAGCGCTTGGTCGTGCCCATCGACTTCATGTGGATGAAGCTCTCGGACAACAAAGGACTCCCTATTGGCGAAGCGATAGGCGTTAATTCGGTCGAATTCCGGGCGACACAAAGCATCTTCACGCCCAAGTTCGGGTTTCGGTTCATCGACGGCAAGAGAGTCAAAGTTGACGCTCTCTTTGGCATCCGCTACTGGCATGTGAGCAACAACTTGAAGCTGGAGCCCAACCCAATCGGAAATGGCTTTTCTGCCTCTGCGAACTGGGTGGACGGGCTCGGCGGGGCAAAGATCGAGACTCAACTTACTCCCAAGGCTGTGATGATCATTCTGGGGGACGCGGGTGGCGGCAGCGCGAGACTGGATTATCAAGTCGCAGGGCTGTTGGGCTATAGGCTCTGCAAGAGATGGACGCTGCTGGCGGGCTACCGATACTTGGACGTGAACTATCGGCCGCCGGGGCAGACCGCCTTTATCTATAACGCAACTCTATCCGGCGTCATATTCGGCGCGAACTTCGAGCTTAAGTGAACTTGATTTAATTGTGGTCCATTTGAAAAAAAACAAATTGATCGTTGCAAAGGAGGATGGAAATGTTTCTCAGGACAAAAAACACCGTTGTTCGACTGCTCGCGATGGTTGGCCTTGTACTGGTTGCCGGCGGCGTTCTCGTCGCCCAGCAAGTGCATTACAACTTCATGCCTGGTACCAATTTCTCGCAATATCACACCTACATGTGGGTGGATATCCCGTCCAATGTGCACCCGAATCAGATCGTCAGTCAGGAGATCAAGGAGGCGGTGAACAATACGCTCGCCGGAAAAGGACTCACCCTGTCTACAAGTGGCACCGCGGATCTCTATGTGGGCTATCAATGCTCGGTAGATCAGGAACGGCAGTGGAATGCCTGGGGCGGAGGAAGGCTGATGGGCGGGATGGGATCAGCCACTAGCTCCACGATATCCAACGGTACGTTAGTAGTTGATTTTTATGATCCGACTTCAAAACAACTGATTTGGACGGGCAATGCGGCCCAGACTTTGAACCCCAGCGGAAATCAGCAAAAGGACATGCAGAAGTTGAACAAGGCCGTTGCCAAACTCCTGCAGAATTACCCGCCGAAACAGAAGTAGTGGCTTGGCTGGTCGGAGCAGTGCAGAGATGCGCCGAACTGCGCCGGGGAACAAAGCCTCGCACCGATTTTGTTTGCCAAATGAAATATCGAAGAGGAGGACGTTCATGAAGTGCATCGGTAAAGCTGCTCTGGTCTCTGCTGTGCTTCTCCTGGTTTTGGGACTGGTAGCTTCGTGGCCGGCCTCAGCGCAAGAGAAGAAACCCAATATCCTTGTCATCATGGGCGATGACATCGGCATGTGGAACATCGGCGCTTACCACCGCGGCTTGATGGCCGGCAAGACGCCGAACCTCGACAAACTTGCCAAGGAAGGCATGCTGTTCACGGATTATTACGCGGAGGCGAGCTGTACGGCGGGTCGCGCGAATTTCATCACCGGGGAGCTTCCCATCCGTACGGGCATGACCACCGTCGGTCAAGCCGGCGCCAAAATCGGCATACCCGCGGAAGCGGTTACCATTGCCACGATACTCAAGTCGATGGGCTATGCCACCGGCCAGTTCGGCAAGAATCACCTCGGAGATCTCAACGAATTTCTGCCGTGCGTTCACGGCTTCGATGAATTCTTTGGCTATTTGTATCACCTCGATGCCATGGAAGACCCGGCGCATCCAAACTATCCGCAGGATCTGCTGAATGTCGTCGGCCCGCGCAACATGGTTCATTGCTGGTCCACGGACAAGGCTGACCCAACAGTGATGCCCCGTTGGGGCGTGATAGGGAAACAGAAGATTGAGGACGCCGGCCCGCTCTATCCCAAGCGCATGGAGACCGTGGATGACGAAATCCGCGACCTCTCTCTGAATTTCATCGACAAGGCCAAGAAGGACAACAAACCGTTCTTCGTCTGGCTCAACCCGACCCGCATGCATATAGTCACTCACCTGTCCCCGAAGTATGAAGCGCTGCGCAACTCCGTGAATGGCTGGTCGGAGGAAGAAGCCGGTATGGCGCAACTGGACGACGACGTTGGCCTCGTGATGGCTAAACTGAAGGCGATCGGCGAGGACGACAACACCATCGTTGTCTTCACCACCGACAATGGCACCGAAGTTTTCACCTGGCCCGATGGCGGTCAGACGCCATTTGCCCAGTCCAAGGGAACAGTGCTCGAGGGCGGTTTCCGCGTGCCCGCAATTCTTCGCTGGCCCGGTCATGTGCCGGCGGACTCTGTGCAGAACGGCATCTTCTCCGGCATGGACTGGCTCCCCACCTTCGTCGCCGCAGCCGGCAATCCGAACATCACCGAAGAGTTATTGAAGGGCAAAACGATCGGTGACCGAACCTACAAGAACCACCTGGACGGTTATAACCAGATGGCCGCAATCACGGGCAAAGGCCCGTCGGCGCGTCATGAAATCTTCTACCTCGGCGAAAGCACGGTTGGCGCGGTGCGCATCGACGATTATAAGTTTCGCTTCATCGACCAACCGCAGGGCTGGCTGGGTGAGAAAACTCATCCCGACGTGCCCTATATCACCAACTTGCGTCTCGATCCCTTCGAACGCACGGGTTGGCCCAGCAACGGGACGAAGGATGGGGCGCAGCAATACTTCGATTGGTTCAAGTACCAATTCTGGCGCTTCGTGTTCGTCCAGCAGGTTATGGGCAAGGAAATCCAGACCTTCCTCGAATTCCCGCCGATGCAGCGAGGCGCGAGCTTCAACCTCGACGCCATTAAAGCAGAGATGGCGAAGAGGATGGCCGAGGCGGAAGCGGCGGCCAAAGGCCCAAGCAATTAGCAGGAACCACTTCACGGCGGGCGGCTCGCCAGGGCCGCCCTCCGAAACTTCGTCTTCCTTGTGCAATTCAGTGTGGTGAATGAAAACGCGAACTCGCAAGACCTTCTGGGGATTGGCATCTCTTTTCTTACTCGCATGCCTGCCTGCTCGCGCACAGACATCGTCCACGGAGTTCCTGCCGGAAATTGACGCGCATCTCAAACTGAATTCCGCTTTCCGTGTCTATCTCCAGGCCAAGGACGATCGCGAGGGCGGTGATCCGACGCAGTTCTCGGTCGGTCCGAGCATTCAGCTTTATCTGAAACCATTGCTCAAGCTCAAGACTGTGAAGACTTTCGATCTGGACGATTCGAAATCGAGAGCCTTCGTCCTGGAAGCTGGATATCGTTACATCACCGCGCCAAATGCTCCCTCCGAAAATCGGATGGAGACAATTGCCACGTTCAACTCTCCTTTGAAAGCGGGGCTCCGTGTCTCGGATCGCAACCGCGCGGACCTGGACTGGAAAAATAGCAAATTCACTTGGCGCTATCGCAACAAATTGACGCTCGAACGGACTTTTTCCATCCATTCCTACCACTTCATTCCGTACGTCGCTGTCGAGCCTTTTTACGAGAGTCAGTACAACAAATGGAGTACCACCTCTCTCTATGCGGGTTGCCTATTTCCCATCCGCAAACACTTTGAGTTCAACACTTACTACGAGCACGACAACAACACCGGCAAGAGCCCCAACCAGCAGGTGAATTCCCTCGGCCTGGCCCTCTATCTCTACTTTTCCATCGAAAAGAAATGACTTTGGTATTGCCCGCGGAGCCGCTGGCCAGGCTGTCACTTTTGACAATTACGGCGCGCCGCTGCTAGGCGCAGTATCCGCGCGCTATTCATCGAGGGTATCCGCCGCATCATTTCTCTGCCAGGGAAGTAAGAGGAGGACGTTCATGAATTGGACCGGGAAAGTGGCTCTTGTTGTTGCACCGTCTCTGTTAGTTCTGGGATTCGCAGCGGCGAGCGCAAAGGCCCAGCAGGTCACGGGTACGCCGGGTTCACCCAGCGCCACGACCTCTCTCGATGGGAAGCAACTCCCGCCTCCGCCCCCGAAATTCGGTGGAGTGATCAAGGAAGATGCTAAGAACTCCAAGCCTTGGTGGCCGCCGCGCGTAGTGCCGCCAAAGGGCGCGCCCAACGTGCTCCTTATCATGACCGACGACCAAGGCTACGGGGTATCTGGCACGTTTGGTGGCGTCATCCCGACGCCGGCCATGGACCGCATCGCTAAAGCGGGATTGCGCTATACGCAGTTTCACTCCACGGCTCTATGCTCGCCGACGCGAGCGGCGCTCATCACCGGCCGCAACCACCACTCGGTTGGCTTCGGCGTCATCGGCGAAATGTCTACCGGCTTCCCGGGCTACGACTCCGTCATCGGTCCCGAGAACGCCACCATCGGCGAAATCCTCAAAGAGAACGGCTACGCAACGTCGTGGTTCGGCAAGAACCACAATACACCGAGCTTCCAATACAGCAGTACAGCTGGCCCCTTCGAGCAATGGCCTTCGGGTATGGGATTCCAGTATTTCTATGGGTTCATGGGGGGGGGGCGAAACCGACCAGTGGACGCCCTATTTGTTCCGAGATCATACGCAAGTATTCCCGTGGGTTGGAAGGAAGGATTACAACCTCATCACCGACATGGCGGACGATGCCATCCGGTACATGAACGATTTGAATGCGGCCGCGCCGGACAAGCCGTTCTTCCTCTATTACGTTCCCGGCGGCACGCACTCACCACACCAGCCGAAGAAGGAATGGATTGAGAAGTTCAAAGGCAAGTTCGACATGGGCTGGGAAAAATTGCGGGATGAAATCTTTGACAGCCAGAAACGGCTCGGTGTCATCCCCGCTAATGCGCAACTTACCCCGTGGCCGGACGAGTTGCCGAAGTGGAATTCGCTTTCCGAGGTGCAAAAGAAGCTCTACGCGCGCGAGGCGGAGGTATTTGCCGGCTACGTGGCTTACACCGACGATGAGATCGGCCGCGTTATTCAAAACGTGGCGGACATCGGTAAGCTCGACAACACGCTCATCATCTACATAAGCGGCGACAACGGCACAAGCGCCGAAGGCACCCTGGTCGGCACGTTCAATCAAATGACCGCCTACAACGGCATTCTTGACGTCCCCGAACCGTTGCAGTTATTGCATTATGAAAACTGGGGCTCGGACAAAACCTACCCGCATATGTCGGTGGCGTGGTCGTGGGCGTTTGATACACCCTTTAAATGGACCAAGCAGGTAGCGTCTCATTTCGGCGGAACGCGGCAGGGCATGGTGATTTCCTGGCCCGGCCACATCAATGATGTGGGCGGCATTCGCACCCAGTTTCACCACATGATTGACATCGTTCCGACGATCCTCGAAGCCGCTGGCATCAAGGCGCCCGAGCAGGTCAACGGGATCAACCAGAGGCCGATCGAAGGAGTGAGCATGGCCTACACGTTTGACAAGGCTAATGCCAATGCGCCGTCGAAGCGCGACACGCAGTATTTCGAGATGTTTGCCAACCGCGGCATATATCACGACGGTTGGTATGCTTGCACGACTCCGCCCGTCCCACCTTGGATGTTGGGAACGGCGAAGCTGCCAGAGGTTAACGACTACAAGTGGGAACTCTACAATCTCAGCGAAGACTACTCGCAATATAACAACCTCGCGGCGCAGCAGCCGCAAAAATTGAAGGAATTGCAATCCCTATTCCTGACAGAGGCCGCGAAATACAACGTCCTCCCCTTGGATAACTCAATCCTCCCGCGCTTGCTTACGCCGCGGCCGAGCGCGACCGCAGGGCAAACTGTTTTCTCCTACTCGGGTGAGAATGCCGGCATTCCCGTCGGTAACGCCCCCAGTATTTTGGACAAAGACTACACCATCACCGCCGAAGTAACGATTCCAGACGGCGGCGCTGAAGGAATGATCGCAACTTTGGGCGGCCGCTTCGGCGGTTACGGCTTCTGGACCGAAAACGCGAGTGTCGAGTGGAACGAGGCGGAAGCTCCTTTCCACTCGGTCGCCCGGCTCACGCTCCTGGCGAATTCGCAGATTTTGCTGGATGCCGGCGAGGCAACTTATTTCGATGTCACCGGAAACTCCACCCCGGACAGCTTGCCGGTGGGGAGCATTAATCGCGCCCGCCAACAGGGGGAAGTTGCCAGCAGAAAAGCGCGCCTGCAAACGGGCGGCAGTTCGAAAGCACAAACCGCAGGGTAATGCTTGCGCTGATCAAACCCAGCCATCGGCAGGCGCCTCGGAAAAGTTGGCAGGGCCGCGCTCTGGATTGCAGCAGGTCGGGGACTCACTCTCGTCTTAATCGCTGTGTCACTTATCAAACGCTGTGGATTTGCCTATCCATAAGCAAATGAGTCGGCGAATACCTGTATGACAAAATTTGGAGAATCCAGCGGGACCGCCCAAACCCGTGGCGCACTTCGCCTGACGTCTATATGCTGGAAAAGCATTTCCGCGCTGAGAGGACCAGGTATGAACGCGAAGACCATTGTTTTATGTTGCGCACTTTTTCTGGCCACGCCGCTGCTTGCGCGCGAAAAAAGCGACGTCATTATCATGAAGAATGGTGACCGCGTCACGTGCGAGATTAAGGGCCTTAACGGGGATACTCTATACATCAGCGTCGACTACATCCTCACCACCCTCTCCGTGGATTGGGCCAAGGTAGACCATGTCGAGAGCAACCAGCTATTCATGGTCAAGACTCAAGATGGCGTGGTCCACTCGGGTACGCTCTCCACTCCCGAGACTCCGGAAGGACGCCCCATTCAGATAGAAGTCCTTGAGCTTCCTGACAGCAAGGTCGAGCTCGACAAGAGTCAGATCATCAAAATGGATCAAACCTCCGACAATTTTTGGCATCGCTTCAACGGCGATATCGGCATGGGCACGACCTACAGCAAAGGCAATCAGTCCACGCAATACAATTTAAGTTCTTCCATCAGCTATCCTCAAGAGCGATGGTCCGCCGGCGTCAGCTATAATTCAACTTTGTCTACCAGCACGCGCGACACACCGGCGACGCGAAATGAGGTCACCCTGCTCGGGCAACGCCTGCTGCGCTGGAACAATTGGTACTACACAGGGCTTGCCGATTTCCTGCAGAGTTCGGAGCAGGGCATTCGGCTCCAGACCAGTATTGGAGGCGGAATCGGGCGGTACCTGGTGAACAATAACCATGCTTCGATCAGTTTGTTTGGCGGGCTAGCTTGGCAGCGAATTAACTACCAGCAGAAAATTTTGCCCGCCACGACTCAGAATGTCGCTTCCGGACTAGTCGGTAGTCAGATAAGACTTTTCTACTTTAACAGGACGACTCTTTCGCTTGGCGCTTATCTCCTTCCTGCGGTCTCAGAGCCCGGCCGGGTCCATTTCAATCTCAACGCTTCTTACTACGTTAAACTGTGGAGCAATCTCAAATGGAATATCTCCTTCTACGGTAACTGGGACAATCGTCCGCCCCCCGGTTTCTCCGGAAGCGACTACGGCACCAGCTCCGGGGTGACCTGGACATTTGGGAATCGCTGAGCCCATCCCCACAACGATTCCGCAAACACTGCCAAAATACGCGCACCTCGGATGAGACCTCGCAATCTGTCTGAGCAAGCTCTACACCAGGATGGTTCAAACTTTTCGCCCGGTTCTCGATGAAGATTTTCATCCATCGGGCACTATCCCTCGGTAGTCCCTGCCGCGGCGATCTAAACCTCCTCCGGCGCGCCGTAACGGGTGAGCAGACACATCCCTCTTGATTCGGTACAATCTCTCCGTCTTCCGTCGTTCCGTGGTCACTTGAGATGCGTATACCACGCACAACACGGTTCAAACGCAGCGCTAACGACGCCGCTCGTCCGTTCGTTTTGGAAGCGCAAACGCGATTTTCGGTCATCGCCCGCGATAGGCACGTAACTGCCGGAAAGACCCACGTCCGCGGAAGGAATGGTTTACGGGAATGAGTCAACATTCCGCAGAAGCGGCTTTGCACCAAGGGTTAGTCCTTCCGGCCCCATCGCAGGGCTTCGCCCTCGGACTGGGTTTGACCAACGAATGCAATCTCTCCTGCTCGTTCTGCTACCGCGATCCAGCCCGGGTTGACCGCTTGAGCCTCGAGCAAGTGCGCTCCGTGATGGCCAGCCTCCCAGTTCGTTCCGTGAATCTCGGCACGGGTGAAAATGGAATGCACCCGGAGTTCCGCGAAATCCTTGCGTTCCTTCGTACCCTGCCAGTGAAGCTCACCATCACTTCGAATGGGCACAGCGTTGCGGTGCTCAGCGACGAGGAGTTGCGTGCTTTTCACGATATCGAGTTTTCCCTGGATTATTCCACCGAAGCGAAACAGGATGCCCAGCGCGGCTCTGGCAATTGGGCGCTGATTCACCAGCAGGCGGAGCGTTGCGTGCGACTCGGGGTTCCCGTCACTTTCATTGCGGTAATGATGAAGGCCAACTATTTAGGGCTGGCCCACGTGGCGCGCGTTGCCAAGCGCTACGGGGCGCCGCTTCGTATCAACGTTTATCAAGCGGTACGCTCCGACCTGTACGCTCTGACGTATGAGGAATATTGGGAAGGCTTTCGCGCATTGTTTGCGGAAACCGACGTGATTGCCATTGGGGAGCCGCTGGTTCGCGCCATGGCGGGTATGCCGGCAAGATCGGGCGGCTGCGGAGCCAGTACCGTGCGTGTCACGCCTCGCGCCACCACACAGCCGTGCGTTTATTGGCCTGGCGTCGGCGAGCCGCTTTCGTTGCTGATCTCGCGCGGTTCGGAAGTCGTAGAAACTTCGCCTTTCGTTGAGGCGCGTACCGCGCCAGAGGCTTGCCGTTCGTGCTCATATCTGGCGTCTTGCCACGGGGGGTGTGCGGGACGCCGCCGCTTGCAAAACGCCCTGCGCGAGCCGGACTCGTATTGTCCGATCGTCCGGGGAATAACCGAGAAGCTGGAAGTACGCATGGCTCCGGCGCGCGAACTGCCCAAGAGCGAAAGCGCGTGTACCACCATCGTGATCGCCCGCGATTAGATTTGCGCTTTGCCTGCCGAGAAGCGATAAGAAAAGCGCAGCACGGAAAAAAAGATTCTGATATGCGGAGAGGAAAATCATGACGACAAGCCCAACGGTATCACCCAACAACTCCCAGGAAGCTCCACAGCCGCACGCGCGCATCGGGTTGGTCATCATGCGGTTGACCATTGGCGCGATGTTGGTCTGGGTTTTCTTCGAGAATCTGGGTAAAGGTCTATACACGCCGTCAGGTTACGCCGGTCTCATTAATAACTACATTGAGAAAGGTCACGCCCCCACTGTGTGGAAGAGTGTTATGGCACTCGCGGCGAGCCACGCATCCATGGCTGCCCCCCTTCAGGGACTGGCGGAAATTTCACTGGGAGTGCTGCTGGTACTCGGCCTTTTTACGCGTCCGGCCGCATTCATTGCATTTGCATATCTTGGCAGCCTGTGGGTTTCGGAATGGGGAGTGGCATGGATTTGGGAGCTGCTGGTTCCCGTCATGGCCTCGCTTGCGTTGGCCATCGGGCGTGCGGGACGCACGTGGGGTATTGATGCCTTCCTGGCGCGCAAACGGCCAACCGGTTTCTTATGGTAAGCAAACGGGAGCGGAGTGCGAGTCTCAGTGATCATTCCTACGCGTAATGAGGCGCAGGCCATCGGACGTGTAATCGGTGATCTTCCCGGCGATCTCGTCACCGAGGTCATCGTCGTCGACAACAACTCGACAGACGGGACACCTGAAATTGCGGCGCGTATGGGTGCGCGAGTCATGACCGAGCCGCGACGTGGTTACGGGCAGGCCTGTCTGACTGGGCTCGCTGGCACCAGCACGCCCGATGTTGTCGTATTCCTGGACGGCGACTACAGCGATCGGCCTGCTGAGCTTCCGCTTCTCCTCGCTCCGATTGCCGAGGGGCGCGCTGACATCACCATTGGTTCGCGTCTCGCTGGTCCACGCACGCCCGGCGCGCTTCCCTGGCACGCGCTGTTTGGCAATTGGCTGGCGGCTAGCTTGATCACGAACCTGTACGGAGTAAAGATCACCGACCTCGGACCGTTCCGCGCTGCTCGCGCCGAAACCCTTCGCGCAGTCGCACTGGAAGAGACCACGTACGGATGGGCCGTGGAATTAATCCTAAAGGGAGCCACGCAGGGTTTGCGCATCGTCGAGGTGCCGGTAAGCTATCACCCGCGGATCGGAAAATCGAAGATCAGCGGCACACTCCGAGGCACCGTCGGAGCGACGTGGTTTATTCTCAGTCGAATCGCGCTCTACTTTTTCCGAGGACGAAAGAACAGCGTGCCACGGTCCACTTGAAATCCCACGCGGCCATACTTATGGAACCGCGAACAAACGGTGACACCTTTCAATGGCATTAACGAATCGCACGCTAGTCATCATGGCCAAAGCGCCCAGACTGGGCTCGGTGAAGACCAGGTTGGCCCACAGTCTCTCGTTGCCTGCGGTCACCGAATTATACCGATGCCTTCTGAACGACACGATAGCCCTCGCGCAGGAACTCGGTTATGTGGAAACTGCCATTATGTGCCCCGCGTCCGACGTGGAAGACCTTGCGCGCGCAGTGGCTAAAACAGTGCCCATCGTGCCCCAGACGGGTCAAGGGCTCGCCGCGGGTCTTGCCTCTGTGTTCAACCACTTTGCAACTTCTGGCCAACGGCGGGTCATCGCTTTCAACAGCGACAGTCCGCATTTGCCGGCGGCCGTACTGGAGGCCGCGTTCGACGCACTCGAAGTCCACGACCTGGTTGTGGGGCCCACACACGACGGCGGATATTACCTCGTTGGTGCGAGGGCGTCACATTCAGATCTGTTCGCCAGTGATGCGATGGGAACGGGGAGTGCCCTTGAGACGCTCTTGACGCGCGCTCGTGGGCTGCAGCTTTCTGTACATTTGACCGATCCGTTCTACGACATCGACGTGGAGGGCGACTTAACTCGGCTTGCCGCGGAACTGCGCCTCGCCCCCGCCAGGGCGCCACGAACGGCGGTCTGGCTTGAACAGTGGGGACAGGCGGTAGCACAGTTGCGGACGGGCGCGTGAAACTGTGAAGCTTACGCCATCCCGCAGGCTCTATGGACTCGGCGCCATCTTGCTTGTGGCGCTGGCGATTTGCGCACGCAACTTCGGCCACATCGGTGAACCGTCATTTTTCATTCCGCTGGCTGTGGCAAGCGTCGCGTACCTCCTGGCTATCCGCGAGCTCTTCTCCGCCTCAGAATTTCCGAAGCGCGTTATTGTCGTCGGTCTCGCCCTGTCTGCTCTGTGGCACTTTCAATTCTTGCGAATGCCACCGGGTCTAGACGACGACGTTCATCGATATGTTTGGGATGGCCGCGTGCAGCGGCTCGGCTATAACCCTTATATCGTCGTTCCCAGCGACCCTGCGCTTGCCGGCTTGCACACATCTGAGACGCGTACGCTAAATAATCCAGAGGTGCCGAGCCCATATCCAGCGGGCGCTCAGCTTTTCTTCCGCGGGGTAACAGCGATTCACGAGTCTATCTTTGCGCTGAAAGTAGCATTTGTAATTTGCGATTTGGGAATCGTTCTCGTTTTGCTCGATCTATTGCGTCGGAGTGGTGAAGGAGTGCACTGGATTTTGGCTTACGCTTGGAACCCACTGCTAGCGATTGAGGTAGCGGGCAGCGGTCACGTCGATATTCTCGGCGTGCTGCTGCTCGTTGTCTCCGCTGCCGCGCTTTTCCGGCGCTGGCGTGCTCTTGCGGCCATGTCATTTGGGCTTGCTGTTGCCGTGAAATTTCTCCCGATCGTGCTGCTGCCACTCTACTGGAAGCGCGTTCGAATGCGCGACGCCGCGCTGGCTGCAATCGTCGTCGGACTTCTGTACATACCATTTTTCAACCACGGCCGGATTCCGATCGGCTCGCTCGGCACTTACGTTCAGAGATTCCGCTTTAATGATCCCGTTTTTGCAACGCTCGAGCGAGTCGTGGCCCCGCAGCTTGTGGCTGGGCTGGCAGTGCTCGTCGGATTTTTTACCGCCATCTGGATGAGAAGAAAGTTCTCGGAAGGGTCCTTGGATGCGATTGCGTGGCCAATGGCCGCATCTCTATTATGTGCGCCGGTTGTATATCCATGGTATCTGCTATGGCTGCTGCCGTTCATAAGGTCGACCTCCACGGTACCGATCATGGTCTGGACTTTGAGCATTATTCCTACTTATTATGTCTGGCACCTGCGCATCGTGGGACGGCCGTGGTTAGTTCCTGGCTGGATTATGATGCTGGAATACGGATCGGTGGCAGTAGCTGCTGCCTTTATCGCTTTGCGTAGGATCACACGATCGGCCGCACAGCCATGCTCAGCGGACCAGGTAGAGTGAAGGCAACCACCACATACGATTCACGGATCCAGGGACCTTTGTACGTCACCCAAAACGAAGTTCGTTACATTCACTGAGGAGGACCTCGATGACAAAGTTGTGCCGTTCCATGACGATCTGTTGCCTATTTTTATCGGTTCTGCTCCTTGCGGGCACCTCCCAGGCACAGACTCGCCCAGCCATTGTCGAGCAGCTTGCCAAGACTTATGGCCTTGATTCCTATGGGCAAATAGAAGCGGCCCGCTATACGTTTAACCTGGAGCTCCCTGCTTTGAAAGTGAGCCTCTCACGCACGTGGACCTGGGAGCCTAAGACCGGACAAGTCACTTATGAAGCAAAAGACAAGGACGGCAAGCCGGTGAAGGTTACCTATAACCGGTCTCAGCTCAACAACGCACCTGACAACGTAAAAAACGAAATTGAGCCGGGTTTCGTCAACGACAATTATTGGTTCGTTTTCCCGTTCCATGTTTATTGGGATACCAGCGCCGTTGTGACCGTCAAGGAAAAGCAAAAATTGCCCCTGGCCAAGGGCACGGCGACGCTAGTGTCCGTGAAATATCCTGCGGAGGTTGGCGGCTACACACCGGGAGATACCTGGGATCTTTACGTCGGGTCGGATGGGCGAGTCGAGCAATTCATCTATCATCGGGGCGGGTCCAAAAAGCCGAGCAACGTCACAACCACCTGGGCGGGCTACAAGAAGGCTGGCCCCCTGCTAGTCTCAACGGACCATCGCGGAACGGCGGACGGCAAGCCGGCGCGAATATTCTTTACGAATGTGTCCGTCAAGCTGGCGGGGTCAGACACCTGGATGGACGCGAAATAAAACAACGGACGGCAATTGATTTCGTTTTTCAAGAATCAGCCCTCCCGGCAATTGCTGCGGTAGCGCAAACGACGGCGGCGATTATCCTGTCGATGCGGGGGTGTGCGTGGAATCTCAGCGCATCAGACCGATCGTTTATTTGATGTAGCGGTGTATCCCGGAAACTGAATGCGGGAACCATTCGCTTGTCGTAAGTGATTGAGAAAGAATGGCGGGGACGACGAGACTCGAACTCCGTGCTCGACCATCCTGTCGATGGGTTGTCGGATCACTGTCAGTGGTGGCCAGGACTTCAGCGCCGTCGGCGTGTCATCAAATCCGGCCACGGAGAGATCGCCGGGAAGCTCCAGCCTCCGCTGCTGCGCCACCACACTACGCCTGACGCCATATCGTCGTTGCTGGCCACGATCGCCGTCGGTCTATTCTGGAGATCGAGAATTTGTTTGGCAGCAACGCGCCTGGACTCAAAGGTGAAGTCCCCCTCTCTGGTGAGTTCGATCTGCACTGGAATCCCGCCTTTTCTCAACGCGTCCTGATAGCCGGCGCGCCGCTCCAGGCTGTCGGCGTGAGTGGGCGGACCGCTGATGAACCCGATCCGCCGATGCCCAAGGCGAATCAGGAATGTGGTCAGCTTTCGAGCCGCAGACCGATTCGGCTGCAGCAGCCGCTCGCCAGCCTGCGTGCCTCATAGTTTGGAACATATCCGGTGTTGCGAATCGCCTGACGCACCCTAGCGCGAGTCTGGTCACTGACCTTGCCGGTGCCATTGATGACGTTCGAGACCGTCATCATGGATACACCCGCCTGCTCAGCAACCGAATCGTTACGGCTGTGCTGCTACGACGCCGCCCTGTCCTCTTGAGCATCACCATCGATGATCCCGGAGGATGGGGTAAAGAGATCGGGCCCTAAGGCAGAGCATAGGCAATGATGCCACCGCCGACCTTCAGCTTGGGATTCTTACCACCGCCGGAGGACACCGCAAAATACTG
>JABCZR010000015.1 GCA_013289585.1 Acidobacteriota bacterium
AGAGAGCCGAAAGGACCCGCATCATGCGCTGGCGGGGAGGTGTGCTCAAACCCCCAGATCAGGAAAGAAAAAAACTCTTGCAAAGGCCGGCGTCGTTAGAGATACGGCGTTAATAGGCTCTAGGTCAACGCGGTAGTGAAGCCACATACGGGGGCAACTTTCCGCCTGCCTGTCTTCGTCAGCTTATTGCCGCTACAACCTCTCTCGACTTGATCTCATATTTGAAACCGTCCGGATCGAGGCAGTCGAGTCGACCGTCGGCCGTTTCCGCCTGGGGGTACATCAGAAACCCAATTGGTGCGCCGTTCGATCCTGGTAGCGCCACATCGTGCGCGAAATTGTATGCCATCCAGTTCATCTCCCATGATCCGAATAACCGCAAACGGGCTTTTTTCACCACGTCGTCGTCCAAGGGAAGATTCCCCGGCGGTTCTTCCAACACTACTTTCCGTACATCCGCAGGATCAACGGGCACCCAGCCGAAGCCGCCCAGATATACCTCCGCACGGCAATGCTGCGCCTTCGTCACGACCTCCGTCGAAGGGCCAAGGCTCTTATACCCCAGGTCTGACTTGGCGACCCTTATGCCGTACACGTCGCGTGCCGGAAGACCCGCCGCACGCGCGAGCCCGGCAAACAGCGCATTCAGGTCGGCGCACTTGCCGCCCAAATCCTGGGTCTCCAGCATGAAGCGGATGTCGCCGAGGCCGCAACCACGCGTCTTGGGGTTCCGAAATGTTTTCTCCACAATCCACTCGTAGATCAGGCGCGCCTTCTCGACATCTGTCTTCGCGCCACTCGTGATCTCCGTCGCCGTTGTTTTCACGATGCCGTCGGTCGGCATCAGCTTCGTCGGCCGCAGAAAGTGCTCCAACTCGGCGCGATCTTCTTTCGTTGCCTTACCAGGCACAGACAGGTCGACCATGATGTTCTTCGTCGTGATCCGGCTCGTGACCGTTAGGATTGGCTTGACGCCGGCCGGAAATTCCGCCGCGACGATCCCAAGCGAGTCGGCCTTGCTCTCGATCATCTTCACGGAACCGCCCTCAGCGGTGAAGTTGTTCGCCAGTGTCTTCTGGAAAGGCGTTGGATTGAGGAGAGCGGCAGGCAGCCAAACGCGTGTCGCCCCGGAAGGCTTCAATACTTGGACGCGAGTCGTCACTTCGAATGTGCGCCACGCGTCTGGAGCTGCCCCCGCGAACAGACGAACTGGCTTGGGAAACGCAATAGCTGCTGACACAAAACTTGCGGAGCGCAGAAAATCGCGACGTTTCATGAACTCACCTATTCAGCCAAAGTTTTCTCTTTTTTTGGCTTTCTGGCCAATCACAAAATACACTTGATTCCGCACCTACGCAACATGGCCCCTTTCAAACCTGACCGCTTTCAATGGCCTGGTAAGTCGTTTACCAGGCATTAGGTAGTCTGGATGCAGGAATTTCAGAGGGTGACGTAGGCTTAGGAGCTTCCCGCGCAACACAGCAATCCCGTCGAAGCTCAGGCGAGGGCGAATCTTGATGCTGAGGTAAGAGTGGCCGTGAGGGTTGTGATAACGGCGCTAGTGGGTTGCTAATGCCAACCACAGTAACTGTGACCTGAGGGTTGGGAATTTTACGTTCGAGTTTGTGGCGGACGAGGCTAGCCAAATCCATTGCTGACAAACAGGAAACTTTTACAACATGAACCGCTTGCAGAGTAATGTTTCCTTTGCGATTGACAACGACTGTCTTGGTTAGCTCTGGGTGCTGCCAGACATCAACCTTAATCTGATCTCCGACGCCGATCCAATAGGTGTCCGCTGCTGCAATTGAGTGCTGTGATTCCTGTGCGCTCAGGGCTTCGCCGCAAGGGATGGCGCACATCAGGAGCGTTGCGGCGAACCAAACCCGAAAGGTCTTCGATTCGAGAAATGCAGTCATATGGCGATGATACGCCTACACAAACAAAAAAATCGGTGGTCTCAATGGGTCGACGCAACACTCAAGTCGAACCCGACTTGCGTTGAAAAAAAAGACTAAATCGCACACCAGCGTTAGATCACCCGGGACGCTACCCCGGCTAGGTTTTGCCCCAGGGCGGCCAAACAGGTCACTTCGCCCGGCGAAGTATTGTCGAATAAACGCATTGGATGGTGTTGCATCGACCGGTTGAACTGGCACGCCTAACCGGAGAAGTGGATTTTGGCGGATCTGCACTTGGCCGGCAACCGCGTTAGTCAGGGACAGGAACCAGCATCCTATCAGGCGAACAGCTTCTAATCTCAGATGAAGTAGAAGAGCAGTCCCAGCGCCAGAAGCGTCATCGGCCAGTAATACACGGGAATGTAGAAAAGCGTTCCGGCGACCGATACATCCCGCTCGGTGTCTTTGTCAAATAGACCGTGCATTCGTCCCGTCGCTAACCACGGGCGCAATGCGTAGACCAGCGCCGCAGCGATCCAGAAACCGGCGAGCTTCGGCCATCCATGAAGTTCGTAGTATTTTGGGTCGTGAAACGTAATTCGGGTTATCAAGTCCATAGCGAGCAGGCAGCAAAAAGTGATGAGAAAAATTAGAATGCCGCGCCCACGCCAAACGAGCAACATCGGGCCTCCGCGTGCCTGCTGCCATGGAGAAGGTATCATCCCTGAAGGCTGATCCAACTCGACGGTGAGCCGCAGAGAATCTCAACTCCTGGTAAGTCGCGTTACCGGACAATGAGATTCAAGTTTCCGATACGGCGTTAATCGTCGAAGTGACTTTTACGCCAGACTGAGTCCGGTCCAACTGGACTGCTCAATGTCCCCCGTTTATGCTTTCGCAATGGAGTCAACCCGTACTGTGGTCACTGCAAAGAATCTGGTGATCGGCGGCGGGGCATATTACCTGTCCTACAGGTTGACTGCGCCACTTGGCTTTGGAAAACTTACCGAAGGACTCACGTACCACGGTGACTTCAAGGAGCGGTCGTGATGCCACTAGTGATTCGCACCGGCGCTGACTTTGCCTTAACGGTGTAAAGCCGCAGATTAGCGCCTTTTCTCATTTTCCCAAGTAAATCGATCCTTTCTTGGTGAGTCTAAAGTACTTATGTGGTAGTACTGCTCGCCCATTCAGCTCCCAAGCCTAGGACTGCTAACCTGCCGCCCTCATGAGATTGACATTGCTGAGGGGCATGGCCTTCTTGAGCGGCTTCTTTCCGCAGGCACTGCCTACAAGTGTCACCAATCTGAGACTGCGCACCAAGCTCTTAGTGTCATTTGTGATGCTCTCCGCGGGACTTACCTGCGCGACGCTGCTGGTGGTGCGGCGAAGCGCGGAAGTGCAGATGCAACACCAGGTGGAACAGGATGCGCGCAACGCCACGCTGATGTTTCAAGTGATGGAACACCAGCACCAGATGGCCCTGAGCAAGACGGCGGATTTACTGGCCTCGGTGGCGTATATGAGAAACGGGGACACCACGGCGATCGAGGATGCGAGTGCGGACCCGTGGAAATCAGATGACTGCAACATGCTGGCCCTGGCGGACAAGAAGGGCCATATCGTTTCCTTGCACTCGACTGGAAGCACATTCCCGACGGCGACCGCAGAGGTGATGCTTCGCCGCTCGCTGAGCAGCGGAAATAACACGGCATGGTGGATCAACGACAAGAATGCCTATCAGGTAGTGCTGCAGCGGTTTTACGATGGGTCGCCGATAAAAGGGAACCTGCTGGGTACGGTGGTGGTGGGCAGATCCATGGACTCGCGGGCCGCCAGCGATCTGGGCCGAATTTCATCGAGCCAGATTCTCATCCGGTTTGGCAAAGAGGCGGTGGTGAGCACGCTTTCTCCGCTGCGGGAGCGAGAGGTACTGAACCAGCTCCAGGACGACCCCGGCGGGCAAGAGTTGTACATCGAGAAAGAGAAATTCTTCGTGAGTTCGGTGGACCTCAGTCCCGGTTCGCTCCCCACGACAAACCTGGTCATCCTCAAGTCGTACAAGGAGGCGGAAGCCTACCTGGCGGGGCTGAACCACCTGCTTCTCGGGCTTGGGCTGGTGGCGGTGCTGGCCGGAGGGACGCTGGTGTATTTGATCTCGGATACGTTTACGCGTCCACTGGCGGTGCTCCTGGAAGGAGTGCATGCGCTGCAAGAGGGCGACTTCGCGTACCCCATCGAAGCGCGTGGAGGAGATGAACTAGCGGAGGTGACGCGCGCGTTTGATGGCATGCGAGGGACGCTGCAGCGAAACGAGGCACAGCGCGAGCAGCTGGAAGAACAGCTGCGGCAGGCGCAGAAGATGGAAGCGCTGGGACGGCTGGCAGGCGGAGTGGCACACGACTTCAACAATCTTCTGACGGTGATCAAGGGGCATGGCGAATTGCTAGTCGACCGGATGAAGCCAACGGACGTTTTTTACGGCAGCACGCGGCAGATCATGAAAACGGCGGACCGGGCGGCTTCGCTAACGCGGCAACTGCTGGCGTTCAGCCGCATGCAGGTGCTGCAGCCGAAAATCCTCGACCTGAGCGCCCTGGTCGCGGACATGAGCAAAATGCTGCGGCGGCTGGTGCGCGAGGACATCGAATTCAGCTTCCGGCTGGGCGATTCGCTGGGGCGGGTGAAGGCGGACCCAGGACAGCTCGAGCAGGTACTGTTGAATCTAACGGTGAATGCGAGCGACGCCATGCCACACGGCGGGAAACTGACGATTGAGACGCAAAGAATGAAGGTGGATGAAAAACACGCGCATGCGCGGCCGCCGCTGCGACCGGGCAAGTATGTGCAGCTGGTAGTTACGGACACCGGGCATGGAATGGACGCTGTAACCATGTCACGGATCTTCGAGCCATTTTTTACGACCAAAGAACAGGGCAAAGGTACCGGGCTGGGTCTGGCCACGGTGTATGGCGTTGTAAGGCAGAGCGGCGGATTTATCTGGGTGGAATCTTCGCCGGGGAAGGGCGCGCGGTTTGAGGTTTACCTGCCGCAAGCCGTCGGAAAAGAGGAAGAGGATTTGCGCGAGCGCGCGACGGGAAGCTCGAGGCGCGGAACGGAAACCATACTGGTCGTAGAAGACGAGGATGAGGTGCGATCGCTGGCGTGCGAGTTCCTGCAGATGTCCGGCTACAGCGTGCTGACAGCCAAGGACGGCGTGGAGGCACTGGAAGTTTCGAACCGGCTGGGTGGCTCGATTCAGCTGCTGCTGACGGACGTGGTGATGCCCAAGATGCATGGGACGGAGCTGGCAAAGAAGCTGAAAGCCGATTTCCCGAGCTTGAAGATTGTGTATATGTCCGGGTACCTGGAGCAGGACACCTGTAGCAGGGAGATTCTGGAGAAGGCATTCGTGCTGCAGAAACCATTTTCGCGCGACACGCTGATCCGGCAGATCGCCGAGGCGTTCGAAAGCAAGGTCCGAGACCGGGCGATGGCGGAAAAGGCGCTCGGCTAGCGGACACCCTACCCCGCCCGCAAAAAAACGTGCTTCAGCAATCAACGAGAAAGTTTGCTACAATGCGCGACACCATTTTGGATGGGTGCCGCCCGCAGATTGGGCGGCGCTGGTGCCGAGGAGAACGACCATGGTTAACACGGAATTGCTGGCGCGGATCGATGAGGCAATTGCGGAGAAGAATTTGCTGAAGCACCCGTTTTATCAGGATTGGCAGACGGGGAAGTTGAGACGGGAGGCGCTGCAGTTGTATGCGGCTCAGTACTACCGGCATGTGGAGGCGTTTCCCAAACACCTGAGGGTGCTGGCGGCGCGGACGGAAGGCCCGCTGCAGGGATTGATCCGGGAGAACCTGGCGGAGGAAGAGGACCCGGCAGGTTCGCATCCAAAGTTGTGGAGAGATTTTGCGGCGGCCGTGGGAGTGGGCGAGGATGATATTACCTGCTGCCCTTCCCTGCCGGGAACGCAGACGGTGGTGCAGAAATTCCGGGAGATTTGCGGGGACCGGCCGGTGGCGGAAGCAGTGGCGGCGCTCTATGCTTACGAGGCGCAGGTGCCGGAGATTGCCACGACAAAGATTGATGGTTTGAAGAACTACTACGGGGTGACCAAGGCGGAAGGATTGGCGTACTTCACAGTGCATGAGGAAGCGGACAAGGTGCATCGCGCGGCGTGGCGCGGGTGGCTGGAAGAACATGCCAGCGGCGATGAGGAAGAGATTCTAAAGACCACGAATGAGGCGCTGGATGCGCTTTGGGGGGCGCTGGATGCGGTGCATTGTGAGAAGGCAGAGGTAATGAAGTAGGGATGTAAAGAGGTAAAGAAAAAGAAAGAATCAGCACAGAGAGCACAGAGAAGAGTTCGGAGAGAGGCCCCCGATTGGATAGGGGGCCTCTTTCGTTTAGGAAAGCAAGTGGGGAGCAACGAGGTCGAGAAACTCACGAGAGGTGATGACCTTCGTTTGTTTCCAGAATCGCGGAAAGTGGCGCTGGTTCCCCGTTACCAGGTAATCTGCGCGGGCGGAGTCGGCGCATTCCAAGAAAATATTGTCATCCGGGTCTGAGGTGATCGAGAGACGCCGGACGGGCCGAACCAGATGGGCGTGGCTATTGATGAGCTGAAGGAAGCGATGCCGCAAGCCTTTGCGAATTTGGAGTTCCGTCCGAGAAAGGACAGTCTTATATTCCGCGAGAACCGGAGCGGATACATACAGCCGTGCGGGCTTGGCCAGCGCCAAAAGGAGCACAGTGCGCTGCAAACCATCCGGCTTCAGGGCCGCGGAAACGAGGACGTTGGTGTCCAGAACCAGCCGGAGAGCGAGCATCAACGACGTAGTTTCTTGGAACGCGCGGCCTTGATGATTCGATCGATTTGAGCGGAAGTGAGCGCGTCGGTTCCCTTGCGACGGGATTCCACGCCAATCGCTTGCAAAACCTTAGGTTCAGGTGAAGCGAGGCGGATGTAATCCCGAATACTGAGCAAGACGGCCCGGGGAGTGCCGCGTTTTTCAATCACCATCGATTGACGCTCTTGCTCGACACGACGAAGGAGTTCCGCAAAGTTAGAGCGCGCCTGGAGAGCGGAGACCACTATGCCGCGGATTGAATTGGTTTTCGTCATATTTTTTAATGTACAGTTCGAACCATCCAAACGTACACCTACTGGAGACTCATGTCAATAGTTGGCCTTGGCAGGCTAGATGCGCTAACACACGGAAGGGCGCAGCTATGCTGCGCCCCTACAAAGGAATCGGGAGAAAAAAGAAAGGGCGGACTGAAGTCCGCCCCATAGCAATTCGTGTAATCACTGAATCGGATGGTTATTCGTGGGAGCCGGAGTCGCCGCCGTTGCCTTCGCTGCTACCGGAGGAGGTGCCGCCACCGCTGGCGGCGGCCTTCTGTTGCTTGTCGCGAGCTTCCTTGATGAGCGCTTTACGGGAGAGGCGGACCTTGTTGCCCTCGATGGAGAGAACCTTGACGAGGACCTGGTCGCCGAGTTTGAGTTCGTCGCGAACGTCGCGGATACGATGCTCGGAGATTTCGCTGATGTGCAGGAGGCCGTCGGTGCCGGGGAAAAGTTCGACGAAGGCGCCGAATTCCGCGAGGCGAACTACCTTGCCGAGATAGGTTTTGCCGATTTCGGCGCTGGCAGTGACGTCGCGGACCATCTGCAAGGCCGCGTCGCCGCCGGCTCCGCTGGTGGAGAAGATGTGCACGGTGCCGTCTTCGAGGACGTCGATTTTGACGCCGGTGGCTTCGATGATGGAGCGGATTTTCTTGCCGCCTGGACCGATGAGGTCGCGGATCTTGTCCTGCGGGATCTTCAACTTGAAGAGGCGCGGAGCGTAGGCAGAGATTTCCTTGCGGCCTTCGCTGAGCGTTTTTTCCATGGTGTCGAGAATTTCAAGACGGGCTTTCTTGGCCTGCGCGAGTGCTTCACGCATCATCTGGATGCTGATGCCAAGGACCTTGATGTCCATCTGCAACGCGGTGATGCCGTTGCGAGTGCCTGCGACCTTGAAGTCCATGTCGCCGTAGTGATCTTCCGCGCCGGCGATGTCCGTGAGGATGGAGTATTTGTGATCCTCGCCAACGACGAGGCCCATGGCAATGCCCGCGCAAGGGGCCTTGAGAGGCACGCCGGCGTCCATGAGGGCGAGCGAACCGCCGCACACAGTGGCCATCGAAGAGGAACCGTTGGACTCCAGGATGTCGGAGACGAGGCGCATGGCGTACGGAAACTCCTCTTCGGCGGGAAGCAGATTCGCCAGAGCGCGCTCGGCGAGTGCGCCGTGGCCGATTTCGCGGCGGCCGGGGCCGCGAAGGAATTTCACTTCGCCAACGCTAAAGGGCGGGAAGTTGTAGTGCAGCATAAAGCGCTTGAACTGGTCCTGCGCGAAGAGCAGATCGAGGCGCTGCATGTCTTCCTTGGTGCCGAGAGTGAGAGTGGCGAGCGCCTGCGTTTCGCCGCGGGTGAAGAGGGCGGAGCCGTGAACGCGAGGCAGCAAGCCGACTTCGCAGGTGATCAGACGGATCTTGTCGAAAGCGCGGCCATCGGGACGGCGGCGCTTGTTGAGAACGTCATCGCGAAAAATGCTCTCGCGGAGGCGTTCAAAGGCGCGCTTGGTGAGCGTGCGCTTCTCGTCCATTTCTTTTTTGGGCTCTTCGGGAATGGCCTTGATGATCTCGTCTTTCAGAGCGTCAATGAGATGGTAGCTTTCTTTTTTGGGATGCTTTTCGGTGTTGACCGCGTCATGGAGGCGGTCGCCATATTTTTTCTGCAGATCCTTGTAGATGGCTTCATCGAACGGCAGCGGAGGAACGACAACTTTCTTGGGTTTGATCTGGGCGTGGAGTTCCTTGATGGCGGCGACGATTTTCTTGATCTGCGCGTGGCCGAATTCGAGGGCGTCCGCGACAGCTTCTTCGGAGACTTCCAGCGCGCCGGATTCCACCATGACAATGGCTTCTTCGGTGCCAGCGATGATGATGTTCATCAAGCTTTTCTTCTGGTCGGCAACGGTGGGGTTGATGACCAACTGGCCGTCAAGCAAGCCGACGCGAACGCAAGCGATGGGCTTCTCAAATGGAAGATCGGAACAGTAGGCCGCAGCGGAGGCGCTGGTAACGGCGATGACGTCGGGGTCATTTTCGCTGTCCGCGGAGAGCACCATGGAGACGATTTGGGTTTCATTGCGCCAGGATTCGGGGAAAAGCGGGCGCATGGGGCGGTCAATCAAACGAGAGGTGAGGACTTCTTTTTCCGACGGTCGGCCTTCGCGCTTGAAGAAGCCACCGGGAATTTTTCCAGCGGAGTAGGTGTTTTCGCGGTAGTCCACGGTGAGAGGCAAGAAGTCGCGGTCGTTCATTTGCGAGGCCATGCAAGCGGTGGTCAAGACGATGGTGTCGCCGTAACGCGCAGTGATGGCGCCATTGGCCTGCTTGGCGATTTTTCCAGTTTCGAGGATGAGAGGGCGTCCTCCCACTTCGACGGTCACCTGATGAGGTGCGGGTGTAATTGTGTTTTCAGACATAAGCAATGATTTCCTTTGGCTCGGCACTGGGGCGGAGCATTTCTGGTACATAGGCCGCGATGCGGTCATCCATGAGGAAGAAAGGAGGCGAGAAAACTTAGTGACGGACTAGACGCGACGGACTACACCCCGAGAAACTCCGGCACTAAATCAGCCGGATGCCTGACGACAGACTCCGTGTGGAATATGCCAGTTTTTGAGAACGCAGTGGATACCGCCCCGGTTGAAATGAAAATCGAGGGCGATTACTTGCGCAGGCTAAGACGTTCAACAATCTCGCGGTACCGATCCGGGTCGCGACGGTTGAGATAGTCCAGCAAACGGCGGCGCTTGTTGACCATCAAGATCAAACCGCGCCGGGAAGCATGGTCTTTCACGTGGGACTTGAGGTGCGTGTTCAGATAGCTGATCCGTTCGCTCAAAAGAGCGATTTGAACTTCCGGTGATCCAGTGTCTTTTACATCTCTGCGGAATTGTTCGATCAACACTGATTTCGGTGCGCTCAAGTGCCCCTCTCCGTCATCCCCTGAATTTTTCCTCTTCTCTTCGACTCATTCAGGCTAACACAACCGAGACAAAAGTGTAAAGAGACGTAAATGCGGGGCGGCGCGCTGGTCGTGGCGCGCATTCGCATGGAACCCAGAGAGTTGCGGCAATTCCGCGACTAGCTCTTCGCGAGCCCTTGGATTTGCCTGGCCAACTTCTGAATTTGCTGCGCCTTTTTCACCACGGAGAGGGATAGAGTGGCGTTCGAATCCATCTTGTCAACCTGTTCCTTGAGCTCCGAGACCATTTCAGAAAGCGAAGCCACCTGTTTTTTGAGTTCGAGCCGGTTCGCTTGCTGGAGGGCCTTGGGATCCAGGTGGGAGGGCTCGTCCAAGTCCGGGGGAGCATTGGGGTCGCGCCCGTTGGGGTAAACTCTCGCCCTCGGGGCGGTTGCATTCTGCGCAAGAAGGCTGGAGAGAGCAGGTGGCGCGACGAAGACGCCCACGATGGCGACAAAGGTCTTGAGCAAGCAACGTCTGGATTCGGTCATGGGCACCTCCGGAAATGCGCCTTGGACAGGGGGGATCCGCGCTTGTTACAGGCTAGGATTAGCCGTTTTCTCCGTGTTGCGCAAGTTCCGAGATGGCGGCGGAAGGAAACGAGTGGCCGTCCCAGACGTCTGATGAGAGGAAGGGTTTGGGTGTTGCACTCGGCGGGGAAATTAGATTGAATGTTTGGGCGTACCTTTAAAAGGAGGAAAGAAGAATGAGGAGATTATTCGCGGTTCTGGCAATGGCATGTATAACGCTGGGGTTGATGGCGGTTTTGGGGTCGGCGCAGATGGACAAAGGAGCGAAGCCGAGTCCGGCGGAGAAAGCCTCGTGCGCGCTGGCCGATGGCAAGAGCATTTCGGTGGATTACTCGAGCCCGCGGGCGAAAGGGCGCAAGATTTACGGCGGGCTGGTACCTTACGGCGAGGTCTGGCGGGCCGGAGCCAATGAAGCGACCACGTTTGTGACCACCACGGATCTGATGGTTGGGGGCAAGCATGTGCCCGCTGGCAGTTATACGATTTTTGCGATTCCAAACAAGGATAAGTGGACCTTGGTCATCAGCAAGAAGACTGGCGAATGGGGTATTCCGTACCCGGGTGCGGACCAGGACCTGGTGCGAGTCGATATGAAGGCTTCGACGCTGCCGTCGGCGGTGGAAAATTTCACCATCGCGTTCGATAAGTCGTCGGGAGGCTGCGCGCTTCGGATGGATTGGGAGACGACGCGGGCAACGGTGGATATCTCGAAGATGTAGAACCGAGAAACCCAACGGAGAAACACGGAAGGGCGCCGGTTGAAAAATCGGCGCTCTTTTTTTTACAAAGCGCCGTGGCCCATTCTTGTGCGATCAGGCTTCCTTTTTTAGGAGAGAGGTTCCGCGATCGACGAGCATGACAGCTCCGATGACCATGGCGGTGGAAAGAATGACGCTGAGAGTGACGGCTTCGCGGGCGAAGAGCCAGCCGAGAAATACGGCAACGATGGGATTTACGTACGTGTGAGTGGCGACGAGTGTCGGCGAGTAATGCTCGAGGAGCCAGTTATAGGCGGTAAAGGCGACGACCGAGCCGAAGAGGATGAGGTAAGCGAGCGAGAGCCACGAGCGCCGCGAAACGGAGGTAAGAGAGAATCCACGATATTCGCCTGCAATGGTGCCCACCAGAAGCAATTGAATAGAGCCAGCCAGCAGGGAGAGCGTTGTTAAGAGCAAGGGATGGCCGGAGAGATGCGACCGGCGGGAATAGACGATCCCAACGGACCAAGAAAGCGCGCCAAAGAGAATCGCGAGCGAGCCGACGAACACTCCCGGTCCAGCAGTGAGAGCGCTTCTGCCCATGAGGAGGCCGACACCAGCGAAACCCAGAACGATTCCGGCGAGGAGCGTTGCGTTGGATCGCCACTTTTTTGCGGCGGCGGCAAAAAGCAGGAAGACCAGGATGGGTTCGCAAGCGATGAGAAGAGAAGCAAGACCGGAGGGTACTTTCAGTTCCGCCCAGTGCAAGGAACCGTGGCCACCGAGGAAAAAGAAAGCGCCGATGAGAATGCTGGCGCGGACTTGCGCCCAGGTGGGGCGAAGCCGTTTAGCAAGGCACCAGAATAAGAGGATGATGCCCGCGGTCAGATGGCGGAGCCCGGCGGTATAAAGCGGAGGAATGGTTTCCACGGCATAACGGATTGCGAGATAGGTGGAACCCCAGATCAAGTAGATGGAGATGAAGGAGAGGACGACAGTAACGCGATGTGTGCGTGCGGTTGAGGCAGAGGGTATTTGAGGCGTGGCCTCTTCGAGGAAAACGGGTGCTTGGTTGACGGTCATGCTGGGTTCTTGGGAGAGGGTAACGCGCGCGCGAGAAGCAGGCTAGCGCCAAAATGGATTTTGGCGTGTGGGCATTTGGGAAGAAGAGGACAGACAGGAATGGCTGTAAGAGGTTTGGCTCTTTATGGTGCAGCGGACAGACAGGAATGTCTGTCCTACGGTTAGCTTTTTCGGGTGCGGATTAAGGCCAGGAATTCGTCGCGGGTCTGCTTGTTGTGACGGAAACCGCCGAGCATGGCGCTGGTGACGGCCTGGCCGTGCTGTTTTTCTACGCCGCGCATCTGCATGCAGAGATGGCGAGCTTCGATGATTACGCCGACGCCTTCGGGGCTGATTTTTTCCTGGATGGCTTCCGCAATCTGGCTGGTCATGCGCTCCTGAATTTGGAGGCGGCGCGCGAACATGTTCACCAGGCGGGCGATTTTGCTGAGGCCGAGCACGCGCTTGTTGGGGAGGTAAGCGACGTGGGCCTTGCCGAAAAAGGGGAGCAGGTGATGTTCGCAAAGGCTGAAGAACTCGATGTCCTTAACGATGACCATCTCGTCGTAGGCGACGCTGAAAGTTGCGCCGTTGAGCAGGACGTCCATGTTCTGGTGATAGCCGCTGGTCAGAAATTTGAAGGCTTTTTCGAAGCGCTCGGGAGTCTTGCGGAGACCTTCGCGATTGGGATCTTCGCCGATTAACTTGATGATTTCGCGGACGTGGCAAGCAATTCTGCGCGCATCGAGCTCTTTGTTCTCATTCAGCAGGAGTTCTTCCGTTGGTTTAGTCAAGGCCGATTCCCTTCTGGATTTTCCCCGGCATATTCGAAACTGTTTTTCCCGGTTTCTTCAACACGGACGCGTTCGAGCGTGGCCAGGGGAAATTTTTTCAGGCGCTGGAAAATCTCAATGCAGACATTTTCCGTCGTGGGCACTTTATCGCGAAACGCCGGAACATCCTCGTTGAGCGACTTGTGATCGAAGTCTTCGAGGACATGATGCTGGACGAAGGCGTCGAGATCGGCAAGATTGGCGATCATGCCGGTGGCCGGGTCGACTTTGCCCGACACGCTGACTTCCACGACGTAATTATGGCCATGGCCGTAGGGATTGTTGCACTTGCCGAAGACGCGGTAATTCTCCTCTTCCGTTAGATGCGCGGTGTGCAAGCGATGTGACGCCGAAAAACGGTAGCGGCGGCCAAGCTCGAGTTTGAGTGGAGCGTTCATGACTTCCCTGCTGCGACGGCGCCGTTGCGGTAGCAGTCGGCGAAGAGGTCCGGCGATTCGTAGAGACGCACGCGGTGCAATTTACCGTGGGTGATTTTTGGATCGAGCAGCTGCCAGATGACCCTGGCGATATTTTCGCAGGTGGGGATCTGCCTGGAAAGTTCGGGGACTTCATAGTTCAAGTGGCGATGGTCCATGCGCTGCATCACTTCGCGCTCGAGAATCTCTTTCAGCTCTTTCAGGTCCAGCACCATACCGGTTACCGGGTCAGGTTCTCCCGCTACGGAAACTTCCAGAGTGTAGTTATGACCATGGCCGTGGGGATTGTTGCACTTCCCAAAGATGCGACGGTTCTCCTCGGCCGAAAAACTCGGGTTGTGATAGAGATGCGAAGCGGAGAACTCGATTTTTCGTGTGATCAGGACCATGGCGTCTTGTCTGCGTTAAGTCTCCCGGAATCCAGCTTTTTCAGCGTGCCCGAGGCTTGCACCGTATATTCACGGCCCTTCCATTCTACCTTGCCTCTGACGTGATGCCGGTAAGAGGCCCAAAGCACACCCGCATAAAGCACTACAGCAGGCACGTAATACTGGATGAAGGAAAACGGAAACAGGTTACGAGTCAGCTCAGAGCCATAATTGATCTGGCGGAAAATGAGAAGCATGACTCCCGCAAACATCAGAATGGGATATCTGACTCCCAAGAGGATGACGAGAAGGGGAATCCACGGGAATGTGGATTCGAATTCGCGGAAGGTGGCGACCGGTGTGCCACCCATAAGCGGATATAGGTTTTTTGTCCAGCCTTCCCACATGGAAGCCAAAGAGCGGTACATGCGTACGCGGACGATGTCTTTTCCAGAGCTAAACGCCAGGCGGCAGCCGGCCGATTTGACGCGGCGCGCGAGGGCGACGTCTTCGAGGACTTCCGCGGCGACGCTCGCGTGCCCTCCGATAGCGTCATAGGTGTCGCGGCGAATCAACAGGAATTGGCCGTTGGCCGCGGCATCGGGAGAGGCAGGGTCATTCACGGCCGCGTAGGTGAATTTTCTGGCCAGGCGGCAGTAAATGAAAGGGATTAGAGATTTCTCGTACCACTTTTCGGTGATTTGTTCCGGCGAAAAGGAGACTAGAGCGGCGCTGGTTTCCTGGGCGATCTGCAAAGCTTTGGCGGCGGCGCCGGGCAGGTGCTCCGCGTCGGCATCGGTGAAGAGCAGCCAGGGTTGCGAAGCTTCGCGCGCGCCGAGTGCAACCGCATTGTTTTTGCCAACCCAGCCTGGCGGAACGCCATTGGTCTCCAACAGACGGAGATTGGGAAGGACGCGCTTAAGTCCGCGAACGATTTCCGCGGTTTTATCGGTGGACTGGTCATTGACAACGAGGATCTCGGCGATCTCCGGCTGGCGGGCTAGCGATTCGATACAAGCAGCGATAGACAGCTCTTCGTTTCGCGCGGGGACAATGGCGCTGATGCTGGCAGGAGATGTGGCAGCGGCGATGGAGGATTCGGTGGACATGTTTTGCGGAAAGTGAGGGGCTGGTTTCCGTATCCAGAGCGGATACGCTAGTATAGCATTTCATGGGAATTGTCCGAAAAATTGGGGTGTGGGTCGTGGTTCTGGCCGCGCTGGGCGTGTTGCTGCTGTTCGCGATGCCAAGCTACCGCCAAGGTGAGGCTTCGATTGCCGGGAAGAACGCGTGGGACTTCCCGCTGGAAGTCTCCGGCAAGCCGGGACATCTTTCCGATTACAAAGGCAGAGTTGTGGTGCTGAATTTCTGGGCCACGTGGTGCCCGCCATGCGTCGAGGAGACTCCCGCGCTCAACCATTTGCAGAAATACATTGCCTCGCGGAACGGAGTTGTTCTGGGCGTCGCCGCCGACGAAGATTCGGCGGCTTACGAAAAATTCCTGCGCGACCAAGGCGTAGTCTTCCCCACATACCGCGATCCAGGTACCAAAGATAATCATTCTCCTATTGCGCAAACCTATGGCACGTCGATGTACCCGGAAACCTATGTCATTGATCGCCAGGGCAAGATCGCGCGAAAAGTGATCGGTTTCCAGCAGTGGGATTCTCCGGAAATGCTTGCGTACTTTGACGCAGTCCTCGGACAACCCTGACAGGTTCAGGGCGTCCGAGAAGTACCACGATAAATCATTCCCGTCCTTCGCCACTCCCCGCACGGTTCCCGATCCTATTGCGAACAGCACGCGCGCAACAGGTTTGACGGAATTCCGGGGAGCGGCCTATGATGCCGTTCACAGGTGCCTTCTCAATATGGTTGGCAAGACATTCGCGCACTATCTCATTTTGGAGAAGGCCGGGGCCGGCGGCATGGGGGTAGTTTTCCGGGCCCATGACGAGAAACTCAACCGCGACGTCGCCCTGAAATTGCCCACCGTAGGCTCCCTCACGAATGAAGAAGCACGTTCGCGGCTGGTTCGCGAGGCGCGCGCGGCCTCCGCTCTCAACCATCCGAACATCTGCACGATTTATGAGGTTGGTGAAGTCGACGGCCAGCCGTATATCGCGATGGAATACGTTCCAGGCGAAACGCTGAGCCGGCGTATTCCTGAGGAAGGACTGACGACGGAGTCGGTGCTGGATTTCGGGGCGCAGATTGCCGACGCGCTGGATCACGCCCACACACAGGGAATTCTCCACCGCGACTTGAAGTCGCCGAACATCCGCGTGACCCCTGCAGGCCAACTGAAAGTCCTGGACTTCGGACTGGCCATGAGCATTAAAGATTCCACGTTCGAAGGCGTTACGCGCACGACGAATCTGGAGACGGGCCAAATCGCCGGCACGCTGGCGTATATGGCTCCAGAGCTCCTGAGCGGCAAACCTTCGGACGTGCGAACGGACATCTGGTCATTGGGAGTCGTGCTGTATGAATTGGCTGCCGGCACGCTTCCCTTTCATGGAGGTACAAGCTTTGAATTGAGCACAGCCATCATGCGGGAGCCGCCTGCGGCGTTACCAATCCACGTGGCACCGGGATTGCGCGCGGTGATCATGCGATGCCTGGCGAAGGAGCCGGAGAAGCGCTACCAGCGGGCGAGTGAAGTGAGCGCGGCGATGGAAGCGTTGCAGTCGGATACCGGGGTCACGCAACGCGTGGAACTTCCGGCCACGAGGAAACCAGTGACCTCGTATCTGCTGGCGGCAGTGAGTGTGCTCGCGGTGGCCGCGGTGGTCCTGCTCATTTATAGCCGCGCCAACAAATCGACAAGCGGGCCGATGATTGGCGGGAAACTGCGACTGTTCCTTTCCTCGGAAGGCGATCTGAGTGGCCCGGCACTTTCGCCGGACGGCAAAATGGTGGCCTACATTCAGGATAGCGGGGGCCGAGACGATCTCTACGTGAGCCGGGTAGCGGGCGGCGAGCACGTGCGGCTTACCAACGATAATTCCCAAAAAGAAGATCCGCAATTTTCTCCGGATGGGGAGAAGATTGTTTTCGTACGGCGAGCCGGCAATGCGCCACAAGCGGAACTCTGCCTGGTGCCGGCACTGGGAGGCGACGTTGTGCCACTCGTTTCCGGGGCAACGTTTCCTGCGTGGTCGCTTGACGGCAGCCGGCTGGCATTCATTCTGCAAAAACAAGGTGAGGCGGAAGCGGTGGCAACGTCCGCGGCTGATGGCTCGGACTTGCATGTGGTATTGAAGAGCGATGACGTGTTCCCTTTCTTTGGGAGTTTATCGTGGTCGCCGGATGGCAGGCTCCTGGCCGTTTCGCGGAGCCGAGGGGGTATGAATCGTGAAATCTGGACGGTGCCGTCGACGGGAGGCACGGCAACGCGGCTGACGAAAGATGGGCAAGGGATTGTCAGCGATATGCCGGTCTTTACGCCTGATGGATTGGGAGTGGTGCATCGTTCGAACCGCGGGGGCGCTTCGAATCTGTGGTGGCAACCGTTAGAGGATAAAGCTCCCATGCAATTGACGACCGGTCCCGGCCCGGACACTTCCCCGAGCGTGGCGCGCAACGGAACAATCGCGTTTCTGAACTCTCGATCGCGGAACGCGCTTATCGTGTCGTCCTTGGCAGATGGCACCATGCGAACGCTCTTGACCGATGCTTCGCGGCTGTGGGCGCCGGCGTTTTCACCGGACGGGAAGGAGATCGCCTATTCGCGCGATCAACCGGACGGCTCCTGGCATATCTGGATTCTGCCGACGAGCGGAGGCGCGGCGCGGCAGGTGACGTCCGGTAAGCTGCCCGAAGTTTACCCGCGTTTCACACCGGACGGCGCCGCGATGTATTTCAACACCTGGGCAACGGAACCGCTGAGTATTTGGAGCGTGCCGAGCAAAGGCGGGCCGGCAAAACCAGCGACAGCGCCGAATGTTGGCAGCGATGCCTACGGCGATGTTTCTCCCGACGGCCGATGGGTTGTGTTTACTCGAACGGAGAATAAAATCACGCATCTCTACATCGCCGCGACGGATGGGAGCGGAGAGCCTCGGCAAGTGCTGGAAGCGCCTGGAACGGTGCCACGGTGGTCGCCCGATGGAAAGTGGATCAGCTTCAGCCCCAATCGCGGATTTTCCAGCGGGGTTTGGATTGTGCATCCCGACGGAGGCGGTCTGCGGCGCTTGACGGAAAACGGCGGGTGGGCGGTGTGGTGGCCGGACGGAGGGCGGATTGGATTTCAGATTGTCGGCCCCGACGGAAATGAGCAGATTCAGGTGTTGGAATTGAAAACCGGCGCGACACGGACGCTGCCGAATTTCCATTTTCTCGGGACGAATTATCCGTTCGACATTTCGCGCGATGGGAAATGGCTGGTGACCACGAACGGGCAACATATTTCAGACGAGATCTGGCTGCTGGAGCCAGTGGAAAAGAAATAGCTCTCTGCAACCGGAGATCGTTTAGAGAGAGACTTTGCGGAGGCGCAGAGCGTTGGCGATGACGGAGACGGAACTGAAACTCATGGCAGCGCTGGCGAGCATAGGGCTGAGCAACAAGCCAAAGGCAGGATAGAGAAGGCCGGCAGCGATGGGAACGCCGATCGCGTTGTAAAGAAAAGCGAACCAGAGATTCTGCTTGATGTTTCGAATGGTGGCGCGGCTGAGTTTGCGGGCGCGAACGATCCCGCGCAGGTCGCCCTTTACTAGGGTGATGCCGGCGTTTTCGATGGCGACATCGGTGCCGGTGCCCATGGCGATGCCGACGTCAGCGGCGGCGAGTGCGGGGGCGTCGTTGATGCCGTCGCCGGCCATGGCGACGATGCGGCCTTCCGATTTCAACCTCTGGACTTTCTCGGCCTTTTGCTGCGGTAGAACTTCTCCTTCGACCTCACCAATCCCCAGTTTTTCCGCGATTACCTTCGCCGCGTCTTTCCGGTCTCCGGTGAGGATCACAATGCGCAGGCCTTCATTCTGGAGCGCGCGGATGGCTTCTGGCGTGGACTCCTTCATAAAGTCGGCTAATGCGATTGCGCCTGCTAATTCTTCGTCTACGGCAACGAAAACAGTGGAGACTTCGGCGGTCCCATCCACTCCGAGTCCCATGCTAAGACGATTCGCTCCCGGCCCCGCATGCACGCCTTGCTCTTGCAAGAACTTCGAGGTTCCCACGGTGATCTTATTGCCAAGAATGCGCCCTTCCACTCCGCCGCCGGGACTCGCGTGGAATTCTGACACCTCTGCCAACTGAACTCCCTTTTCCTTTGTGGCTTCCACGATGGCGCGGGCCAACGGATGCTCGCTTGCACTTTCCAAACTTCCGGCCAGCCAGAGCAATTTTTCCTTCGAGAAGGCGCCCCCCTCGAAGACACCCACGTCCATCACCATCGGTTTGCCTTCCGTAAGAGTGCCGGTTTTGTCGACGACGAGGGTGTCGACTTTGGCCAGGGTTTCGAGGGCTTCGGCGTTGCGGACGAGGACGCCGACGTGGGCGCCGCGGCCAACAGCAACCATGATGGACATGGGCGTGGCGAGGCCGAGTGCGCAGGGGCAGGCGATGATCAGAACTGCTACAGCGGCGACGAGACCGTGAGCGAGGCGCGGCTCGGGGCCGAAAAGGGCCCAGCCGAGAAACGCGAGGATCGCGGCGGCGATCACGGCGGGAACGAAATAGCCGGCAACTTTGTCGGCAAGGCGCTGCATGGGCGCGCGGCTGCGCTGGGCTTCGCTGACGAGTTTGACGATTTGCGCGAGCATGGTTTCGTTACCCACGCGTTCTGCTTCCATGATGAAACTGCCGCTAGCATTCAGTGTGCCGCCGGTGACTTTGTCACCCGCAGTTTTTTCGACGGGCATGGGTTCGCCGGTCACCATCGATTCGTCGACTGCGCTGGCGCCGTCGCGGATGACGCCGTCCACGGGCACACGCTCGCCGGGACGAACGCGCAAGCGGTCTCCGGCTTTTACTTGATCGAGCAGGACATCTCTCTCGGTGGCATCAGCCGCAAGGAGATGAGCCTGCTGAGGCGCGAGATTCAGCAGCGAACGAATGGCACCGCTCGTTTGCTGACGGGCGCGCAATTCGAGAACCTGACCGAGAAGCACCAGCGTGGTAATTACCGCGGCGGCTTCGAAATAAACGGGAACCGCTCCGTGCGCGTCCCGAAAAGAAGGCGGGAACAATTGCGGGAAGAGCGTGGCGGCGAGACTATTTAGGTAAGCCGCACCAGTGCCCAGGCCAATCAGCGTGAACATGTTCGGACTGCGATTCACCAAGGAAGCCCAGAAGCGTTTGAAGAAGGGCCAGCCGCCCCAAAGCACGACCGGCGTGGCAAGCAAAAGTTCGATTCCGTTTAAAACATTTGGTGCGAGATGCAAACCGAGCGATTCACCCAGCATGGATAACAGCAATAGCGGCAGCGACAGCGCCGCGCTTACCCAAAAGCGCAAGCGCATGGAGTCGTACTCCGGATCGGCTTCCACCTCTGCGAAAACATCCATGGGCTCCAGCGCCATGCCGCAGATGGGGCAATGGCCGGGGCCGATTTGAACGACTTGCGGATGCATTGGGCAGGTGTAGCGCGCAGTTTTCGATGCCGCCGCCGTTGGCGCTGCAGGGTGAGCGCGATGAGTCTCATCGTGCACAGACTTAGCGGATTGGGGTTCCATCCCTGTCGCTCCTGAAGTGGCGAGGAACTTTGCAGGTTCTCTTTTGAATCGTTCGGCGCAGCGAGGAGAACAGAAGTAATACGGCTTTCCGCCATGCTCGACTCTTCCGGCGGATTTCTCCGGATCCACGCTCATTCCGCAGACGGGGTCCATTACCTTGGGCACGGAGGCCAGAATGGGCAAGCCAGGGGCTTCCGGTTTCGGTGTGGGAGAGGAATCCGACATGACACCATATTAGATGAACTGAGGTTACATCCGGCTATGTCTCGGATTTTGCAGCGGCTGCTATAATATCGCCATGACCTTAGTCGAAATGACCTACGAATTGCAGTCTCCCCTGACGGAAGACCAGTTGCGTTATCTGGGCGAATTCGCAAACACCTATGGCCTGCGGCGATTTCGGGTCGATGAAGCGAAGAACCAGCTGACATTCGAATATGACGCGTCGCGTTTGCGCGAGACGCAAGTGGAGCATGTGCTGGCGCAGGCGCGTATCGCTGTGACGCGCAAAATCAATCAGGCAGTTTGAGTGATTAGGTCAGGCTTGAAGAGATAGGGACGATAAAAAGAGCGGGGCTCCCGCTTGGGACCGGGAGCCCCTGAAGGCGCGTTCCGTTGCTGGCGTCGTTTTCACACCAGCGCGTGGGGTCATCCATCCTAGCTTCCCTCTCAGAGGCAGGTGGGAACGATCTACAGAAAGTAGCAAGCAAGCCCCTTCCCGCTCGCTTGCAGCTTTCCGCATCTCGTCATATGAAACGCGCCTACCGTACCCCTTATTGCACGGGTTGCGCCAATGCGCTCTTGGTGGGAAGCGCGCGTAAGTGACGTTTTATGTTGAATATCGCTTCCTTGGCGGAGTTGTCGCTTGCACCAAATCCGTCCACTCGGTCCGAATTGGAACGAATCGCGAGTGACGAGGATGAGTGACCAGGCGCCAGCTTGCTGGGAAACTCATCCGAATTAGTTCCAGGACCCGGGTAACAGGAGTCACGGCTCTGGGGCGCTATCGGTTTTTTTTGGGATTCTCCTCAGAATGGCGTCATGAGACGGGTCCTGTTCACTGCCGCTGCTCGCCGAATGTCCCGGGTCAAGTTGTACTGTCTGGGAATAACACTCCTGGCTGGCTCCATTCCCGTGCTGGCGGATACGCCTGCTCTGATCCATCGCATTAGAACAGCAGGGTGTTATTGCCACTGCGAGGAATCCCACCGGCGAGCGGGATGCGTCAAAATGTGCGATACGAAGCGGCTTTCGCCGCGGTGGTGGTCAAAGACGTGTGCCAAGCCGCATATGCAGACGCCTGCTCAGGATTCCCACGCCGGGCCTCGATTCTCACGTCCCGGACGCGCCGAGCATGCTCAGCTCTAAGAACAGTTTCCAATTGTAAGTTGTAAGCTCGGGGGTTGAGCAGACTAGTGTGCGTCGGCTGAGACAGTTGCTTGCGCCGCTGGCTGTGATTCATTCTGGGTCTCACCCAAGAGTCTTGCGAGAATTTCAGGGATTTCAAAAATCGCGCGATTGTCTTGCGCGGCGAGATTCTTTCGAAACTCGGCAAGAGTCGCGGGATCAAGAATCCGGCGGACACCTGCGGCAACATCGCGGAAACTGTCCAGGACGATGCCGACGCCCTTCTCGATCACCCATTCGGCGTTATAGCGCTCCTGCGGAAGCGTCCAGGCATTACATTCGATCAAAACGGGAAGTTTCCGCACCATCGCTTCCGCGACGCTTCCGGGGCCGGGCTTGCCGATCAGGAAGTCGGCAGCGCGCATAAATCTGTGCACTTCCTTCGTGAATCCCATAACATGCACGGGCATTTTCCACCGGCGAGCGCGCAGCTTGGCGGCAAGCTCTTCATTGCGGCCACAGATCAGGATGAGTTGTACCGGTGAATCCGCAGCGTCCAAACGTTCCGTAATGTCGTACATCACCTTTGAGCCATGGCCGCCGAAAAGCACGATGGCCGTCGGCAAATCCGTCCGCAAGCCCATTTCCTTTCGCAGAGCCATGGGGTCGGAATTATCGGAAACATAGAAATCGGGCCGCAGAATCATGCCCGAGGTGCGTAAGATGTGGGCATCATCGTGGCCCAAAGAGCGAGCTTGCTCGGCGGCTTTCTCTGTTCCGGCGATGACGAACTGTTCGCGGATGGGCTCGATCCAGAACCTTGGAGGAAAATCGGCGAGGTCGGTTATAAGAGTGACAAAAGGCCGGCCGAGATAGACCTTGTTCCAGCTTTCACAGATCTGCCGGTTGAAATGAGGAATGACGCAAACAAGGAGGTCTGCCGGTTTCTCGTGCCAGAATTTCTCTAGAAGGCGGACCAGCGGCCTGTGCAAGAGGCGAATGGTCATCTGCAGCATCCTGAGGAGATAGGTGCTGCCCAGGGTCCAGCCATTCTGCAACATGATGTTGTATTGCTGCTGGATGCGGATGCCGGTCAGTTTGCGAAGGACGTCCAGGCGATCGGTAAGGTCCTGGAATTGAACGAGTTCGACCTGCCAGCCGCGGTTTTGTTGGGAAATGATGGTCTGGAGAGCTAGGGCAGCATTGCGGTGTCCCCCACCGCCGTCGTGGAACACGACATGAATCTTCTTCATTGGGCTGAGTTTGGCACAGATTTTGGAATTCTGAGAGGAGCACGCTCCATGCCATGTGGATAACATTGTAACCCCCTTGTGTTCAATAAGTTCCATGGACACATTTACGGAGATTTCGTCACCTCTTCACAGGCTGTTCATATCGGCGGTCCAAAATTGCACCATGCGCTGCGACCTACATGTTCACTCCGTCGCCTCTGGCATGTTTAACGTTCCCGGACTGGACCGTATTTGCCGGGAATCCTACAACGATCCCAGTGAAGTCTATGACCGGTTGAAACGGTTGGGGATGTCCATGGTTACCCTGACCGACCACGACTCCATCGATGCCGCAGAAGCTCTCCGGCAGCACCCGGATTTCTTCCTGAGCGAAGAGGTTACCGTTCGAATGCCGAGCGGGACAGAAGCACATATCGGCGTTTACGGCATGGCCGAACGCGACCACGTGGAGATCCAGCGCCGCAGGAATGATTTCGTCTCCCTGCTGATGTACCTCACCGAGCGCAAACTGTTCTTCAGTGCGAACCACGTTTTCTCGGGGCTGACGGGACGGCGCGAAGCAGAAGACTTCCGGTGGTTTGAGTCCTACGTCCCGGCGTTCGAAACACGCAATGGACAGATGTGGCCGAAGGCGAACGACAGTGCCGCAAAGTTCGCGGACCGATTGGGCAAAATCGCGATTGCCGGAAGCGACTCTCACACAATCGCCGGCGTCGGGCTCACGTACACGGAAGTACCCGATGCGCGGACGATGGATGAATTTTTCGCGGCGCTGCGCGCGGGACGCGGCCGTGTACATGGCGCGCATGGGAGCTGCGGCAAGCTCACGCTGGACGTATTCAGCATCGTTTATTCCCTTTTCTGCGACAAGCCGTGGACGATGGCGCTTTCTCCGCTGGCGCTGCTGGTGCCGGCGTTCACCGCCAGCCATTGGCTGAACGAAATTCGCTTTTGCAAGAAATGGTCGGCGTTGATGGAAAACAGCGAAAAACGCAGGCGCATGCTCTGGGACATGGATTCGAATTTCGAAGCGCACCTGGCGGGATGATGAAAATGTCGATGGCGGCGTCTTATCCGAGCTTTCGAACGAAGCAAAAGGCTATGCGCGCGCGGATGGCGAGTATTCGGGAGATTTTGTTTGCGTACTTGTGCATTTCCCTTATTGAGTTTGCTTGTTTGTTTCCGGCCGTGTTTATGAGGTAAGGCGATGGCAGTCGCACGTGGCCTCTGGGGATACATCGAACGCCGCGATCAACGGTTGATGCGGCGGATGAACCGGTGGCGCGCCCCGCGCTGGATTCGTATCTGGATGATCGCGGCAACGCGCTTGGGGGACGGCTGGATCTGGTATGGGCTGGGGATCATGCTGTTTTTCTACGGGGGCCCGCACCGCTTTTCGGCGGTTGGCGCCGCGGGAAGTGCAGCAGTCGTGGGGATCTTCGTTTTCAAGGCGCTGAAGCGGCTTAGCCAGCGGCCGCGGCCTTGCCAGATCGAGCCGCACTGCTGGTCGAAAATCCTGCCGCCTGACAAATTTTCTTTCCCGTCGGGTCACACGATGACGGCGTTTTCCATCGCGCTGGTGATCAGCTACTTCTATCCCTCGCTCGAAGCCGTGCTCTTTTTTCTCGCGCTGAGTATTGCAGTGTCGCGTATCGTGCTCGGGATGCATTATCTGAGCGATGTTCTTGCGGGCGTGGTTCTGGGCGTCGCGCTAGGTTGCGCGTCCGTCACCGCATTTGCCTCCTTCGGCCTCGCTTAACAAATACGCATTTCTTCCCGCGTTTGCTGGTCCTCAAAACAATTTGAAAGCTCTGAAACGATTCGGCACACGGTGATGATTTGAAAATCGAGGAATGCCCCGGAGCCTTGTATAGTTGGGCCAATGGCGGAGGCCACTCTAGCGGTACCAAAAGAAGAAAAACCACGGGAGCGGGTTTCGGGTTTGGCCTTTCTGATTCAGGTCTCGCGGCCTGGATTATGGTCGACCACGGCGATGTTCTACCTGATGCCGCTCGCCCACGAGAACTTTTTTCATTCGGCCACGCTGTGGCTCGGACTATTCTTTGTGCTCTTCCCCCTCGGGCTCCTGCTCTACGGCGCGAACGACATCGTGGACGCCGAGACGGATTTGTTGAACCCGCGGAAAGGGACATTTTTGTTTGGCTCGCGGGGCGCTCGCGAACAGCTCGCTTCCCTGAAATGGCAGCTCGCGGCGGTGCAACTTCCCTTTGTGGTGGCGTTTTACGTCCTGTTCGGGCCGCGCATCTTGTGGTGGTACTCTGTCCTGCTGCTGGCCGTCGGTCTTTATAACGTGCCACGGTTCGGCTGGAAAGGGCGCCCTCCGTTTGACGTTTTGATTCAGGCGAGCTACCTGCTAGTTTTCGTGCTGAGCAGCTGGCTCAACAAAGTGCCGCAGCTGCCCTGGCAGACATTTTTATTTGGTGCGCTGTTTGCCATGCATTCGCATGTATTCGGCGAAGTGATGGACATCGAACCGGACCGCATGAGCGGCCGACAGACGACGGCCACGCTCATCGGCAGAGTTCCCGCCAAATTGTTGATCGCCGGTTTCTTGTGCATCGAAGCGGGGCTGGTCACTTTTTATTTTCATGACCTGATGATTGCGGGATTTCTTGCCATCGGCATGATCTGGTTTGTGCTGGATGCGGCAGCGCTTTGGAAAAATCGCCCTTACAGCACGGCGGAAATGCGGCTGTTTCTGTGGGGCTGGAACATCGCGGCGCTACTGGGCATCTTCTGGAACTGGAAGCAGAGCACGCTCACGCATATCAGCATCGGACACGGGTTCTGAACGTGCGAGAGAAATTCCGGCTGGAAATCAGCGTGGAATCGGTGGAAGCGGCGCTGGCTGCGGAACGCGGCGGGGCGGATCGCATTGAGCTTTGCGGCAACTTGTCTGCTGGTGGCGTCACTCCGAGTGCCGAACTTATGAGCGTGGCGCGCTCCCGGATCCGCATTCCCATTTTCACGATGATTCGGCCGCGCGCCGGCGATTTCGTTTATTCCGCAGGCGAATTCGCCACAATGCAAGTGGAAATCGAGACCGCGAAAGAATTCGGGATGAACGGCGTAGCGCTTGGCATCCTCGATTCGAATCACCATATCAATGTTGACCGGACGCGAGAGCTAGTCGAATTGGCACGGCCACTGCCCACTACATTTCACCGCGCGTTCGATGAATGCCCCGATTTGCCTCGAGCGCTCGAAAATGTGATTCGAACGGGAGCGGCGCGCATCCTGACGTCAGGTGGCGCCGCAGGAGCTCGCGAAGGAGCGGCAGTCCTCGAGAGACTCGTGGCCTCGGCTGGAAACCGCATCGTCATCGTTCCCGGGGCGGGAATCAACGCAGCGAACATCGTCGAGATAGTGGAGGAAACCCGCGCGCGAGAATTTCACTCGGGCCTGGGCTCTACGCTTCCGTATGGAAGCCGGAATTATAAAAGATTCGAAACCGAAGTCCGAAAACTGGCCGAGGCAATGTCGCGCTTGCAGTAGCGGCACAGTGGGAAATTCAAAAAAAGGGCGCAGCATGCTGCGCCCCTAAAAGATCGACTCATTACTGCTGTGAACTAGGCCTTTTGCGCCTGGCGGCGGAGGAAGGTCGGGACGTCCAGATCGTCCGCGGGAACGTCGTGGTTTACTTCACGGACATTCTGCTGGACCTGGTGAACGATGTTCGGCGGAGCCTGCTGCACCGGCGCCTCCGGGATGTCTCGCCCGGCTTTCCACGTCTTGGGCAGAAATGACGGCTTCTGATGCATGTTCTTTTTGTTGGCGTCCTTGAATCCGGCGGCGATCACGGTGATCTTGATGGTGTCCTTCATGTTGTCGTCCTGGACGGCGCCGAAAATAATGTTGGCATTCTCGTGCGCGGCTTTCTGGATAACGCTCGACGCTTCGTGAACTTCATGGAGCGTCAGGCTGGAGCTGCCGGAAATGTTGATGAGAATTCCCTGCGCGCCCTGAATGGAATTGTCTTCGAGGAGCGGGCTGGCGATGGCGCGATTGGCGGCATCGACGGCACGGTTCGTGCCTGTCGCTACAGCGGTGCCCATGACCGCATAACCCTGTCCGTGCATGATGGCTTTCACGTCGGCAAAATCACGGTTGATAATGCCGGGCACGGTGATGATGTCCGAAATGCCCTGCACGGCTTGGCGAAGGATGTCATCGGCAATGCGGAACGCGTCAAAGAAGCTGGTGCCGCGTTCGACAGTTTCCATCAGGCGCTCGTTGGGGATGACGATGACGGTATCCACGGCGCCGATGAGCTCCTGAAGCGCCTGCTCGGCTTGCATCATGCGACGCTTGCCTTCGAACGCAAACGGCTTGGTCACGACGGCGACGCTGAGCGCGCCCAGTTCGCTGGCGAGCGAAGCCACTACCGGCGCCGCTCCGCTTCCCGTGCCGCCGCCGAGGCCGGACGTGATGAAAATCATGTCCGAGCCTTCGAGCGCTTCAATAATTTTTTCCGTGTCCTCGAGCGCCGCCTTGCGGCCGACCTCGGGATTTGCGCCCGCACCGAGCCCCTTGGTCAGCTTTGCGCCGAGCTGCAATTTCACAGGCGCTTGCGAAAGCTTCAACGCCTGCAAGTCGGTGTTTGCCGTGATGAATTCCACGCCTTCGAGCTTGGCGCGAATCATGCGGTTGACCGCGTTGCACCCGCCCCCGCCCACACCGATGACTTTAATCTTCGCTGGCTGCAGCTCCTCGCTGAAGCTCATGCGAATTCCTGCTTCTCTTGCTGTCATATCTCCCCCAGACTTCTCCAGTTTCGCCAGCGGCTCTCGGGCAGGGTCACGAGGCGCCGGCGAACATGGCCTTCAATTTGGATACAAGATTTCCAGCACGCTGCGGCGAACTGCGCCGCGCCCGCGCGCCGTACAATACAAGACCGACTACCGTTGCATATTCCGGCTGCGCTACCTGTTCCGGCAGCTCAGCCAAGCCCTTTGGTTCCGCAATGCGCACCGGCAGATGGAACGCCTGCTCGGTGAGTTCGTCCAAGCCGCGCAATCGTGCGGCGCCGCCCGCCAAAATAAATCCTGCGGGAATTTGACCGTCCAGGCCGGCACGCTGCAAATCGTCACGGATCAGTGAAAGCAATTCCATGGCGCGGGGCTCGATAATGTCCGTGAGCATGTGCGCGAAAATGTTGCGCGGCGGACGGTCGCCCACGCTGGCAATTTCGATGGCGCCCTCTTCCTTCTTGATGAAAGCGGAGGCGGCACAACCGTGTCGACGTTTTGTCCTCTCGGCTTCGGGAATCGGTGTGCGCAGACCGACGGCCAGATCATTTGTGAAGTGGTCGCCGCCAATTCCCACGGCGCTCGAATGACGGACCACACCGCTGCCGTAAACAATCAATTCCGTTGTGCCGCCGCCGATGTCCAGGAGGCAGCAGCCGAGATCGCGCTCGTCCTGGGTGAGGCAAGATTCCGCAGAAGCGAGGGGCTCAAGAACAGTATCGCTGATGAGGATACCGGCCTTGTTCGCCGCCGTGACAAGATTCTGCGTGGCGGCGACGGAGGAAGTTACGAGATGAACGTTGACTTCCAGCCGATGTCCGACCATGCCGATGGCGTCGCGAATGCCGGTCTGCGCGTCCACCATAAATTCGTGAGGGAGAACGTGCAGCACTTCGCGGTCTTCGGGAAGGGTGATATTGCGCGCGGCATCCACGGCGCGGCGCACATCATCGCGTTCGATGTCCCGCGGACGATGGCCCAGCGTGATGCCGCCACGGCTGTTGACGCCGCGAACGTGGCTTCCGGCCACACCAATCAAGGCCTCTTCGACGGGAACGTTGGCAACGCTCTCCGCTTCCTCCACGGCGCGGCGAATCGAGCTGACAGTAGCATCGAGATTGACGATCAGGCCCTTGCGCAGTCCCTTGGATTCAGCCGCGCCAAGCGCGAGAAACTTCACCAGCTCGCCTTCGACTTCCGCGATGAGCACGCAGGTTTTTGTGCTGCCGATATCCAGCCCAACCAGGTATTTGTCTTTCTTCGCCAAGCCGCCGCTCCTGCGATGAATCTATTTTGATTTTCTGGCGATCGTGCCCGAGCCAGGTTCGGGATTCACGATCACTTGCCGCAAATATTGCAAATCGATGGATTGCACGCGACCAGTGTTGGCCTGCCATTGCGAGAAATTGTCCACCAGCATCTTGTACTTCCCGGCGAATTCTCCGGAGCCGAAGTGAACGGTGACGGCCTGCGAATCGGTGGGACCCGCAAGGCCAGTCATTACGGCACGCAGATCCTTGGGATTCGAAAGATCGATCTCGCTGACGCAATTTGCAGAGCCCGCGCGCACCAGTTCGACAGCTTTCATGAATTCCTGATAAATCTGCATGCGCTTTTCGCGCTGGTCGCGAGCCAATTCATCCGAAACGCCGCTGACGACCGGAAACCGCAACTCCTCGCCTTGTGGGCGGTCGAGAATTACACCGTGGACATCAATGACCGCCAGTTCATTTCCATTTCGCACAAATGCGATGGGCGTGCGCTCGGTCAATTCCACGCGAATACGGTTCGGCAGGATCCGCAGCACGCTGGCGGATTCCACCCAGGGAATCTGTTCGATCTCGCTACGGCGAGTGTCCAGCGGAACTTGCAGCACGCTCCCGGAGCGGTCATGCACGAACTGCTGCAACACTGCTTCGCGAGCGACGATGTGATTTCCGTTCAGCTCAATCTGTTCCGGCTTCGTCAACAGCATGGTTGGCGAATAGAGCAGGAACCGCGTTCCATAGACGGCCACAGTCAATCCCGCGATCCCCATCGCACTCAGCACCAGCACCCGGCGATAGAACGGCCATCCGCGCCCGGTGAATTTTTTTCGGCGGATTTCGACCGGTTTTTGCCGGCGCAAGTAACGCGGCTCATCGTCGGCAATCAGCTCCGGCCGGTAGGCATCGGCCTCCGCTGCCGCCGCGTTCCTTTGCAAAGCCTTTACGCGTTCCAAACGACCACCTCGTTCTCCAGCTCGACGCCAAAGGCCTTCTGCACGCGCCCACGCACATCGGCAATCAGCGCCAACATGTCCTTGGCTGAAGCCTTTCCTGCATTTACGAAGAAATTGGCATGGCGGTCGCTGACTTGCGCATCGCCAACGGCGTGGCCTTTGAGTCCGAGCTCATCAATCATTCGGCCGGCGGACGCACCGGCAGGATTTTTGAAGATGCAGCCGGCGCTTTTCTGGCCAAGCGGCTGACTTGCGCGCCGTTTTTCGTTGCAGATACGAATCCCTTGGAGAATTTCCTTGAACGGCTTGGAGGGTAGTTCCAGCGTCACCGAAAGCATCATATCATCGGGCGCAAACGAAGTGTGTCGGTATTCGAAAGAAATTTGATGGCCGCGGAGGAATTCGATCTTGCGTTCGGCTGCCCGGTAGAGTTTTACTTCGCGAACGTAGCTGCCGATCTGCATACCGTACGCGCCGGCGTTCATTCGAAGGGCGCCGCCGACGGTGCCGGGAACTCCGATCAGCCCTTCCATTCCCCCCAAATCGTTCTTCGCGCAAAAAGTGACCGTGCGGCCGAGGTCCGCGGCGGCGTCCACGTGCGCAAGATTGCCTTCCAGGACGACGTCCGGTTCGGGACCAACCAGTTGCAGCATCACCCAAGGCAATTCGCCGTCGCCGACAAGCAAGTTGGAACCGCCGCCCAGGAACTTGTGCGGGATGTGATTCGAATCGAGAAGCTTCATGAGATGGGGGATGCTCTCGTGCTTCTTGATGCGGAGCAGATCAGCGGTACCACCGATGCCAAGAGACGTCTGATCGGCCAGGGAAATGCCCGGTTGCAGCTCGACGGCGAGCTTCGTGAGCCTGGCGACGATTTGAGGATCGCTAATGCGCATGAGTCGTCGGATGCTCCGTTCCGAGCAAAACCATCAGCTCGTTGCTGGCACGGCTGATGCTCCCCGCACCAATGGTCAAAATGGCGTCGCCGGGGTGCGCCTGCTTCAACAGAAATCCGATGCCGTCCTGCATGGAACGAAAATAGTGAACGTTTTTGTGGCCGGCTTCGCGAATAGCCTGGGCTAGCGCTTCGCTGGTCACGCCCGGGATAGGCGCTTCGCTTGCGGCGTAGATGTCGGTCAATACGAGAATATCCGCCTGGTTGAACGCGCGGCAGAATTCATCCCACAAATGCTGCGTGCGGCTATAACGGTGCGGCTGAAAGAGCACCAGAAGGCGATTGAACTTGCATACCCGCGCCGCTTCGAGAGTGGCGCGGATCTCAACCGGGTGATGCCCGTAATCGTCAACGACAGTAATCTCGTTGACCACGCCTTTAACGTCGAAGCGTCGGCCCACTCCGGCAAACTTGACCAGTCCTTCCCGAATCAGGTCCGACGCAACGTTCAGATACAGCGCCACCGCCGCCGCGGCCGCTGCGTTCCGGACATTGTGCATGCCAGGAGGATGCGCCAAGCGAAAAAGGCCGAGGTCATCGCCCTTGTAGGTAAGACGGAATTCGCTGCCAAGGCCTTCGAGTTTTACATCGCTAATCACCAGGTCGGCCTGGCTCGAAGTGCCGTATGTGATGATGGGCCGCTTCACGTCAGGAATAATCGCCTGCACATTGGGCTCATCGATGCACAGAATCGCCGCGCCGTAAAACGGAACACGATTCACGAACTGGATGAACGCATCCTGAATGTCCTGGAGCGAAGAATATTGATCCAGGTGCTCGCGATCGATGGTCGTCACGACCGCAACAACCGGCGCGAGCATCAAAAAGCTGCGGTCACTCTCGTCGGCTTCCACTACAAAATATTCGCCTTTGCCAAGCCGCGCCGTCGTTCCTGCCTGGTTGACGCGTCCGCCGATGACAAAAGTTGGATCGAGATGCGCGGCCGCAAGCACCGAAGCAACCATGGAAGTCGTGGTGGTCTTGCCATGCGCGCCCGCGACAGCGATGCCGTATTTCAAACGCATCAGCTCGGCAAGCATCTCCGCGCGCGGGATCACCGGAATTTTACACTTGTGCGCTTCGACGACTTCTGGGTTGTCTGCCTTCACCGCAGAGGAAGTGACCACCACGTGCGCTCCGTCTGCGTTCGCGGCTTTGTGGCCCTCGAAGATGGTCGCGCCGAGATTCTGCAGCCGTTCTGTAATGGTGGAGAGCTTGACGTCCGAGCCAGAGACCGAATAGCCGAGCGTCAGCAACACTTCGGCGATACCGCTCATGCCGATACCGCCGATGCCCACCAGGTGAATGCGCTGAAAATTGCGGAAGGAGACCATCATGAACTTGTCCTCTGCCGATTTCCCTGCACGTTCGCGGCCTCCTCAATCAAATTGACAATATCCCGCGCAGCGTGCGGCCGGGCGAGCCCGCGCGCAGCGGTTGCCAGCTTTTCGATCTCCTGGGGTTGGTCGAGGAGAGAGAAAATTTCATTGGTCAGTTTATCAGGGGTGAGTTCCGACTCGGAAATCAGCCGGCCGGCGCCCGCGCGCGACATTTCCTGCGCGTTGCGCAGCTGATGGCTGTCGGTGGCTCTTCCAAAAGGAATAAAGATGGCCGCGCGGCCCGCGGCGGCGATTTCCGCCGCGGTGATGGCTCCTGCGCGGCAAACAATCACGTCGGCCCAAGCAAAACGCTCCGGCATGTTGGTCAGGAAGGGCACGACCTCCGCATGGATTTCGCGCCGCGCGTATGCGGTGCGCACAGCATTGTAATCGCGTTCGCCCGTCTGATGCACGATGGCCAGTTCATTTTTTCGCGTGGCGAGGCGGTCCATGGCGTCAACGAATGCGCGGTTGACCGGCAGCGCGCCTTGGCTGCCGCCGGTGATCAACAGCCGGAAAGGCATCCCCATCTTTCGCGGAGCGATGGAGAAAAACTCCGGGCGCACCGGGCAGCCGGTAACAATGGCTTTTTTTCCCCACACCTGTGCAGAAACTGCATACCCGGTCGCGATCCGCGCGGAAATTCGCGCCAGCACTTTGTTGGTGAAGCCGGGCTCGGCGTTCGGTTCAAAAATGACGTTTGGCACGCGGCCCAGCCAAGCCGCGAGCAGCATCGGGCCTGCGGCGTAGCCGCCGACTCCGAATGCTGCAATGGGCTTGTGCTTCCCAAGAACGCGCTGCGCATCCAGCATCGCCGGAGCGAGCATTGCCAAATTCCTGAGCAGCGTTGCTCCGCCTTTACCTTTCAAGCCGGCCACGCGCAGCGTTTCCAGCGGCAGTCCCGCTTGCGGCACCAGCTTCATTTCGATTCCGCGCTCCGTTCCCACCAGCACCACTTCCCTCTCGTTCCCTCTCGAAAGCCATTCCTGAGCGATCGCCAGCGCCGGAAAAACGTGACCGCCCGTTCCACCGCCTGCAATCAGCAATTTCACGTGGGGCGCCCGCTCCTCACGCTTCCGCCGCTTGCTGCGAAATATTCAGGAGCACGCCGGTTGCCAGCAGCATCGCCAGCAAACTCGATCCGCCGTAGCTGATGAACGGTAGCGGGATTCCTTTTGTGGGAACCATGCCGAGCACCACTGCGAAATTAATGAGCGCCTGGCTCATCACCATCGCGGTAATCCCCAGCGCCAGCAGCCTTCCGAAACCATCCGGCGCGGAAAACGCGGCGCGCATTCCCCTCCAGCCGTAGACCACAAACAGCGCGATGATGACCATCGCGCCGATGAACCCCAGTTCTTCGCAAATCACGGCATATATAAAATCCGTGTGCGCCTCAGGAAGGTAGAAAAGTTTTTGTTTGCTCTCCATCAGGCCAACGCCGGTGAATCCTCCCGAGCCCACGGCGATGAGCGACTGCAACAATTGAAATCCCGCTCCTTGCGGATCGGAATCCGGATGGAGAAACGCCATCAGCCGTGCTTGGCGATAGGCGACGTGAGTAATCAAGAGATAAAGAACGGGCATCGCGGCCACAGCGCCGGCAGCGATCCACTTCCAGGAAAGGCCGGCGACGTAAAGAACTGCTGTCGCAACGAGGACGATTTCGATGGCGGTACCCAAGTCTGGCTGCAGGAGCACCAAAGCCACACAGATCAGGATTGGTCCCGCCGCGGGAAGAATGGTTTGCATGAAATCCTCTTTGCAAAATTCCATTCCGGCTTTGCCGCGGCGCTTGAGGTCGAGGAACCACGCCAGATAGAGAATCACGGCGAGCTTTGCGAGTTCCGAAGGCTGGATGTTGACGGGACCAATCTTGATCCAGCGGTGCGTGGCGTGAGATTTATCCAGGAAAAAAGTCCCGACGAGCATGAGCAGAACCACGCAGACGACTGGGTAGATGACCCCAGGTTCGCGCAGCTTGCGATAGTCGGTGCGCATCAGCACGAACATTCCCGTAAGGCCGAGCAACAGCCACGCCGCCTGCCGCGCCAGAAAAATGTAGGAATGGCCGTATTGTTGTTCCGCGGTGACCGCGGAAGCGCTGAGAATCATCACCGCGCCGAACAAACATAGCGCCAGGGTCACTCCAAACAGCCATCGGTCGTTTTCGAGTCGTCTCGGCACGTCTGCTCACCTTCCCCCTGAACTTGTACTTGCGGCATGCCGCTCTAACTGATGCACCAAATCTTTGAAGACCCGTCCACGGTGCTCGTAGTTTTCAAACTGGTCGAAGCTGGCGCAGGCGGGCGCGAAGAGCACAACATCCCCAGGACGCGCCGCGTGTGAAGCGATCTCCACCGCGCGCTCGATAGTTCCGGCGCGCTCGATGGCCACGCTCCCGGCGATTTGTTTTTCAATTTTCTCCGCCGCCGCGCCAATCAGCAGCGCGAGAATGGCTTTTTCGCGCAACAGCTTTTGCAGCGCAGTGTAGTCGCTGCCTTTGTCTTTCCCGCCAAGGACCACGAGGATCCTCCCGGGAAAAGAATCCAGTGCCTTCAGCGTGGCATCCACGTTGGTGGCTTTCGAATCGTTGTAGTAGCGCACGCCGCCAATCTCCGCGACAAACTCCAGCCGGTGCTCCACGCCTGAAAACGAGCGCACCCCTTTGGCGATGGCCGAGGCGTCCGCCCCGGCGAGCCGCGTAGCCGCTACTGCGGCCAGGACATTTTCCACGTTGTGGGCACCAGCCATCGAAATATCCTGAAGCTTCAGCAGGGTTTCTTCATTTCCGTCGCGCCGAAAAACAATCTCATTTTCGCGAACGAATGCGCCTTGCGCTACGCGCTGCTTCCTGCTGAACCAGAACACCTGTGGCTTTGCCGGCGCATATTTTGTGGTCGCCGGATCATCCGCATTCAGCACGGCGCTGTCCGCTTCCGTTTGATTCTCGAAAATCCGCGCCTTGGCCGCGCCATATTCTTCCAGCGTGTGATGGCGGTCGAGATGGTCCGGCGTGAGATTCAGAAACACACTGATGTTTGGCCGAAAGCTGTCGATCAGCTCGAGCTGGAAGCTGCTCAGCTCTACCACCGTGACGCTCGCGTCGTTTGTCTCTTCTACTCGCGAAATCAGAGGCGTGCCGATGTTTCCCGCAAGAATTGTGGAGATTCCGGCGCTCCTCAAAATGTGTTCGATCAGCGAAGTGGTGGTGGTCTTTCCATTCGAACCGGTGATACCGATCAGGCGACCATTCAAGAACCGATCCGCCAGTTCGATTTCACTCCAGATTGTGATGCCTTTCGCGCGCGCAGCTTTCAACAGCGGCGCGTCCGCGGGCACACCAGGACTCGGAATGATCAAATCCTGTTCCAGAACTGTTTCTTCCCGGTGGCCACCCAATTCAAGATGAACTCCCGCGGTCCGCAACTGGGAAAGCACTTCGCCAATTGCGTTTTCCGTCCGCGCATCCGTGGCGGTCACGCTTGCGCCGCACGCGGAGCAAAAAAGCGAAGTGGCTACACCCGTCCTGGCCAGTCCTACGACCAGCACGCGCTTGCCTCGCAATTCGAATGCATTCGCCATCGGTCTCGCAAAACCCTCTCAACCAAATGCCTAGCTACCGCAATTTCAAAGTTGTCAGCGCAAACAGCGCGAACACCAGCGCGACAATCCAGAACCGCACGATCACTTTCGATTCGCTCCAACCCATCAACTCAAAATGATGATGGATGGGCGCCATTCGAAAGATGCGCTTGCCGCGCAACTTGAAGGAACCAACTTGCAAAATCACGGAAAGCGCTTCAATCACGAAAATACCGCCCACGAAAAAGAGCAGAATCTCCTGCTTAATGATCACCGCAATGGTGCCCAGCGTTCCGCCGAGCGACAACGAACCCACGTCGCCCATGAAAATTTCCGCGGGATGCGCGTTGTACCAGAGAAACCCCAGCGAAGCTCCGACAAGTGCGCCGCAAAATACAGTGAGTTCGCCGACACGCGGGATGTACTGAATCTCCAGATAAGTTGCCCAGCGGTAGTTGCTGCTCACGTAAGTCAAAACAGTCAGCGCCCCGGCTGCAATCACCGTGCAACCGATGGCCAAGCCATCGAGGCCGTCCGTCAGATTTACCGCATTCGAAGAGCCCACAATGACGATTGCGGTCGCCACGAGAAACGGCACAAACGCCAGCGGCCAGAGATGCCCGGAAAAGTGGGATTGATCCAGGAGCGAGTGCACTACCAGATCCGGACGGAAACGTTTAAAAAAAGGAAAGACGAACTGCGTCGAGTAGGCGCTGTACGTGGCCAAAACCAAAAGCACCACGCCGACGATCAAGCTGACGAAAACCTGGAAGTAGATTTTTTTCTTAGCCGTAAGCCCCAGGTTGCGCTGCTGCGAAACTTTGGCGTAGTCATCAATGAATCCGATGACCGCAAAACCGAACAGTGCTAAGAGCGACAGCAAAATAAACGGATTGGTCAGATCCGCCCAGAGCAGCACCGGTACAGCTGTCGAAAGAACGATCAGCACGCCGCCCATGGTGGGCGTGCCCGCCTTCTTCTTGTGCTCTTGTGGCCCTTCTTCGCGGATGAACTGTCCAATCTGCAATTCGCGTAAGCGGCGAATGAGCCACGGCCCGAACACCAGCGCAAGAAACATCGCCGTTAGGCTGGCGTACACGGTCCTGACCGTGATGTAGCGGAATACGTTCAGCGGGCTGAAATACTTCTGCAAGACGTGGTAGAGGAGGTAGTACAGCATCTCAGTGCTTTACCTCCTGGTCTGATTTTTCGCCCGGGACGGCGTGCCTCACGATGAGCACTTCGACGATGCGCTCCATCTTCACGCCGCGTGAGCCTTTCACCAGTAGCAAATCCCCTGAGACCAGAAGGTCTTTCAAATACTCAGCTGCCTCTTCGGGTGTCGCGAAGAATTTAGCCTGCGCCCGCGGAAAGCCGGAGGCCACCGCGCCTTCCACGATTTCCGCGGCATCGCCAGCCACCGCGATTATCGAATCGATTTTGCCCGTCTTCGCGGCAAATTTTCCCGCTTCCCGGTGCAATTCGCGGGATGCTGTGCCGAGCTCGCGCATTTCACCCGCAACGAGGATGCGACGCCGAAAACTTGGTGTGGCCGCCAGCAGCTCCGTCATCGCCTGCAGCGCCGCGGGACTCGAATTGTAGCTATCGTTGATCAGCGCCGCTCCATTCGAAAACCGCAAAAGTTCACCGCGCATCGCGGGCGCGCGCAGCGAGCGGAACACGCTTTGCGCTTCCGCTGCTCCAATATTCCAAACGCTCGCCGCCGCCAACGCCGCCAAAGCGTTGGCAATCGCGTGATACCCCGGCACCGTCAACTCCAGCCGCACACGACCTTCCGGACTGACGTAGTCAAACGACGAGCCAAACGCCCCGCGGTCTTCAATCTCCTGCGCCATGAAGAATGCCTGCTTTTCAATTCCATACGTCAGGACACGTCCAGGTGCGAACGAGCCAAACGCCGCCACGCGTGGATCATCCGCGTTCAGCACTGCCGTCGAATCATGCCCATTCAATCCTTCGATCAGCTCGCGTTTCGCAAGCGCAATCTCATCCACCGACGAAAAAAACTCCAAATGCGCCGGCGCAACGCGCGTCACCACTCCAACATCCGGCTTGGCAATCGCCGCCAGCCGCGCCAGCTCACCGCGCCGCGACATGCCCATCTCCAGCACCGCTGCTTGATGCGTTTCTTCCAGCCGGAACAGCGTCAGCGGCAGCCCGTACTCGTTATTCAGGTTCCCTTCCGACTTCAATACCCGCAGCTTCGAGCCCAGCAATGCCGCCAGGATCTCCTTCGTGGTGGTCTTACCGACAGAACCTGTGACCCCGGCAATTTTCCCGCCCCAGGCTTCGCGCACCGCACGCGCGAGTTGCTTGAGTGCCTCGAAGGTGTCTGCCACGGCGATGCAGCGGCTGCTGACTTCGCCCGGGTACTTCGAAAGACGCCCTTGCGCCACCACTGCCGCGATCGCTCCACGCTCCAGCGCAATGCCCACATGATCGTGTCCATCGTGACGCGGTCCGTGGATGGCGATGAACAGTTCTCCGGCACGTACCGTGCGAGAATCAATCGAGACGCCGGCCACCCGGGCCAGGGGGTCGAGTTTCGTTCCCGGCCGAGTACCCAGAGCGCCAGCCACTTGTGCAATCGTCCACCGCATAAGTTCCTCAAAGGGTTCTTCTTAACCGCACCAACCACGCCAGGTTGTGTTCTCACCGTTTTGAGGGTTCCTCCTTTCGAGAGGTGACCAATGGCACTAGCGCCCTCGTAACAGCTTCTATTCAAGCGCGCTAAGTGCCAAACCCGTTGTCCGAACCGCCCGGCGGCTCTCCTTTTGCCTGGCCGCCTGGCGGCTCGGAAAATCCACGCTGGCGAAGCGCGCGGCGCGCCTCGATGCGATCGTCAAATTCGAAAGTGCGGTCCGCCAAAATCTGATAATTCTCGTGACCCTTTCCGGCCAAAAGCACGATGTCTCCCGCGCGCGCTTCATCCATCGCCAGCCCGATGGCTTTTTCGCGGTCCGGTTCGATCAAATATTTCCCCGCGGTTTTCTGCAAGCCGACGATGACGTCGCTGATGATTTTCAGCGGATCCTCGCTGCGTGGATTGTCGCTGGAAAGAATCGTCAGGTCGCTCAGCCTTCCAGTTACTTCACCCATGACCGGCCGTTTCGTGCGATCTTTTTCGCCGCCGCACCCGAAGAGCGTGATGACTCGCCCTTTAGGATTCAACTCGCGCGCCGTTCGAATCAGATTTTCCAGCGCATCGTCCGTGTGGGCGTAATCCACAATCACCAGAAACGGCTGCCCGAGATCAATCCGTTCGAAGCGCCCGGAAACGCTCTGTAGGTTTCGAATACCCTTTTCGATCACTTCGTTCGAAAGGCCAAGCGCTTGCGCCGCGCCAATCGCGGCCAGCAGGTTGTAGACGTTGATGCGCCCCACCAGCGCAGACTCCACCTGCACTTTCCCATTTGGCGTTTGCGCCGTGAACGTTAAACCGTCGAACGCCAGCTGGAATTTCTTCGTGGTGATGTCGGCAGGCGATTCCAACCCATAAGTTACGGTGTTCTTCGGGAGTCCCGCCAGCCGTTTCCCGAACTCATCGTCGGTATTCAGCACCGCCACTTCCGGAACACCCGCTCCCGTGCCTTCAAAAAGTTTTCTCTTTGCTGCAAAATAATCTTCAAACGTCTTATGGTAATCCATGTGTTCGCGAGTCAAGTTTGTGAACACTGCGGCTTGAAAATGGCAGCCCCAAACGCGATCCATCGCCAAGGAGTGCGAGCTTGCTTCGAGAACGGCGTACTTCCCGCCTGCGTCGCGGATCTCCGCGAAAAACCCCTGCAGGTCCACGGACTCGGGGGTGGTGTTCGACGCGGGATAATCACCAAGCGGCGTGTGATACGCGATAGTCCCGAACAAACCTGTCTGCGCGCCGGAAGCCTTCACGATTGCATCGATCACAGACGTTGTCGTCGTTTTCCCGTTCGTTCCGGTCACCGCAACGAGCTGCAACGCATTTGCAGGCTTCCCAAAGAAATTCGCGGACGTAATCGCCAGCGCTTTGCGCGCGTCGCGCACCTGAATCCACGTCACACCTTTCGGCGCCGCGCTAGGTACAGGCTCAGCACTTGCAATGGCCACGGCTCCGCGCTTCACCGCATCCTGGATGAACGCGTTTCCGTCCGCCTTGGCGCCATGCAGCGCGAAAAAGAACGCCCCCGGCAGCACTTTGCGCGAATCGCAAGCCACCTGCAGGATTTCCAGATCACCCACGCCGGCGGCCACGGCGGTTTCTGTGCCTTCCAATAATTCGCTCAATTTTCTTCGAATGGCTGCCCTGTCTCGGTGAGCAGACGGATTCCCTGGGTTGGCGGCTTCGTTCGTGGTGGCGTCCCGTGCCTGGTCTTCTTCTTGGCTCAATCCAATTTTCATCCTAAGGCCTGACCCTCTGCTTCGGCTTCTCTATCTTTGATGCCGGTGCTCCGAACTGCACGGTGATCTTTGCGCCCCGCCGGAGTTTCGCCCCGACCGCAGGCGTCTGATTCGTTGCAAGACCACTGCCAACGAGAACAGGGTCCAATCCCAGGTGGATGCAAGCCTCAGTTACCTCGCGCATCGTCTTGCCGGAAAAATCCGGGACCTCAATATCCCCACCTTCGTCCACAGCCACTGTCACCGCAGGCGGCGCGCTCTTGCTCTCTTTCGAATTGGGCACCGAAGTCTCCGCGGGAGGCTGATCGGGCAACCCCGAAAAATCCGCCGGCGTAAAATCTTCCAGCGCCGCACTATCGGAAACGTCACGACTCTTGTACGAAGCCTGCATCAGCTGCGAACCCACCGGCACGTCCCGCGGCACATCCAGATATGGCAGCACCTGCTCGGCGATGCGCTTGAAGACCGGCGCCGCTACCATCCCGCCTTCATGCAGTCCGACCGGGGAATCCAGAGACACCAGGATGGCCACCGCAGGATTGCTGATGGGCGCAAACCCCGTAAAAGACGCAATGAAATGCGTCGGCGAATATCGCCCTGTCGCCGGATCTATTTTTTGTGCCGAACCGGTTTTGCCGGCCGCGGTCCAGCCATCGAGGTGTGCTAGTTTTCCCGTCCCATTCAGCACTACACCTTCCATCAAACGCCGCAGTGTCGCCGCCGTCTCCGGCCGAATCACTCGTCTGGGCTCCGCCGGAGCGAGCGGACCCTCCGCTGGCAAGACCTGCTCGCCCCGCCGCAGCTCTGCAATCACATGCGGCTTATAAAGCATTCCGCCGTTGGCAATCGCTGAGACGGCGCTGATCAGCTGAATCGGCGTAACGCCAACTTCCTGGCCCATCGAGATGGACCCGATCGACACTGGCGTCCAGTTTTCCAGCCGCCGCAGCAGTCCCTTGCTCTCGCCCGGCATGTCCACGCCTGTGGGTTGGCCAAAACCGAATGTGCGAATGTAATCGTAGAATTTCGGCGCGCCCAGCCGCAGGGCAATCTTGATGGCGCCCACGTCGCTGGATTGCGCCAGAATGTCCGCTACACTCAAGAGGCCGAACGGCTTGTGGTCGCGAATGCGGTGCCCGGCAATATAAACGGCGCCATTCTCGCAATCGAAGACTTCCGTAGGCCGCGTAATTCCCTGGTCAAACGCCGCTGCCAGCGTGATCAATTTGAAAGTCGATCCCGGTTCATACAGCGCGCTGATGCCGCGGTTCATCCGCGATTCCGCCGGCGCATCGTTCGCCGCGTTCGGATTGAACTTCGGCCAATTCGCCAGCCCAAGGATTTCCCCGGTGCTGGGATTCATCACGATCGCCGTTCCAGCGATGGCATGCGTCCTGGCGATCGCCACGGCAAGCTCACGCTCGGCGATGTATTGGACTTTCTCATCCAGCGTGAGCACCACATTCGCGCCACGCTCCCGCTGCGCCTCCCCGCCGTCGAACCAGCGTTGCCGCGCGTCGGCCATCACGATGATCTTTTCGCTCTTACCGCGAATCTGGCTGTCCAGTTCGTACTCGATGCCGCCCAGGCCCTTTTCGTCCATGTCCACAAAGCCGAGTACGTGGGAAGCGAGATCGCGCTTCGGATAAAACCGCTGATTTTCCTTCTGGAAATACACGCCTTTCAGATTCAGAGCTTCCACCGCTTCCCTTTTTTCCGGAGGGAGCTTGCGTGAAATCCACACAAACGTGCGCGACGATTCCAGCCGCTGTTCCAGCACGTCCCGCGGGATTCCCAGCACTCCGGAAAGCAGCCGCGCCGCGAGCTGTTCGTCGGCAAGTTCCGAAGGCACGGCGAACGCTGAATCCACAGGAATGCTCATTGCCAGGGGATGCATATTGCGATCGAAGATCGACCCGCGCTTTGGAGTGATCTCGATGACGCGCTTCTGCTGCCGCTGCGCGCGTGCCATGTAATCGCTATGTCGGAGAAGTTGCAGGTAGCCCAGACGGCCAAGAACCGCGGTCATCCAGATCGTCGCCAATAGTCCGACAATCAAGATGCGTTTCGCAGCCATGCGTCTACGCTCACTGCTGGCAGGAGCGCGATCACCCGAAGCGGCGTGGAGACGGTTCTGTTGCATGGCGAATCAGATCGAGGATCGCTCCGGGTACTGAGTCATAAAATTGACAGCAAATTCTCGGGCGATAAACCCGGGCGGAACGAAGCTACTGCGCGCGGTTAGGCCGGATGTAGCGCGCTGCGGCCACTTCCGCGCCAGACGGCGCGTCGTATTCCCGCATTTGTTCTGGCAACGGTTCCGTCAAGCCCAGCTGCTTCCGGGCGATCACGTCGATGCGCATCGGATTCCGCAGCCCGGCAATCTCCAGCTTCAGCGAAGAATTCAGCGAGGCTGCTTCGGCTTGCTTGCCCTTGACGTCTTCGAGCTGAAAGCTCAGGTCAATGCAGCGAAAATGCTGGTAGATGTAGAGCATGAAACACATCGCAACGATGCCGCTCAGCGCCACCGTGCGGTAGAGATTGCGCATCTTCACCGGCTCGACGTGGCGCATCAGGCGCGAGTTGTCGATGCGCTTGACCGTCTGAAATTCCAACATCGCTGCTGCTTTTTTCTTCCGTGCCATATCGCTACCCTGCCCGCCGTTATTCGACCGGCATTCTTTCCGCACACCGCAGCTTCGCGCTTCGCGAACGCGGGTTGCCCGACATCTCTTCCTCACTGGGCTGGATCACGTGTTTCGTCAGCACGCGGAGCGTTCCTGCTCGCTCTCCCTCTTGAAACGCATGCTTCACCAGGCGGTCTTCCCGCGAGTGGTAGCTCAACACCACCCAGCGGCTGCCCGAATTCATTGTGGCGGGGGTCCGAGAAAGAAACTGCCCGAGTTCCTCCATCTCTCGATTCACCGCTATCCGCAGCGCCAGAAACGTTTTTGTTGCGGGATGCAGTCTCTGCCTTCCCCATTGCTTTCGGGCCCCTGCCACAATCGTTGCCAAGTGCGCGGTATCCCGAATGGGCCGCGCTCTCACGATCGCCTTGGCGATTCTTCTGGAATCGTGCTCATCCGCTTCCCGGTAGAGCAGGTCGGCAATTTCATTCTCCGACCAGCGATTCACAATCTCGTCTGCCGTCAATTCGTCGTTGGCAGTGTCCATCCGCATATCTAAGGCAGCAGCCTCGCGAAACGAAAATCCCCGCGCGGCTTGATCAAGCTGCATGCTCGAAACTCCCAAGTCGGCCAAGACCCCGTCCACCGGCGGAATCCCCAACTCTTGCGCGACCTCCGCAATCCTCGAGAACGGCGACTGCACCAGCGTCACCTTCTCCCCGAAATCCTTCAACCGCTCCCGCGCCAGTTCTAACGCCTGTGCGTCCCGGTCCAGGCTGATCAACCGTCCGGAAGTCAGCTTTTCCGCGATTGCCGCCGAGTGCCCGCCGGCTCCCAGCGTGGCGTCGATGTACGTTCCTTCCGGCTTTATTTGCAGCCATTCCAGCACCTCATCCAACAGCACCGGCGTGTGCGGCGCGCTCAATCTTGCAAAACCTTAAATTCCCAGGTCTTCCAAAGCCTTGTCGTCTTCTTCGGTATAGGGCGAATTCTTCATGTCGTCCAGCACGCGCGTATGGTTCATGACCTCGAGGTAATCAAGGTTGCCGAACACGTCCACTTCTCCCCTCATCTGCGCCGATTCACGCAACACCGGGGGCACCAGCACTCTGCCCTGTCCATCCAACTCCACCGTCTGCCCGTAGTAGCTCGTTCTCATCAGAAATTTTCTCTTCGCCCGGTTCTGGCTCGATACCTTTGCCAGCTTGTCCTCAATCTCCATCCAAACCTTCATCGGATAAATGCGCGCCGATTCGCCTGTCGGGCTGGTAATGTAGAATTGGTTGCCATACTCTTTTAGTGCATCGAGAAACACGGCGGGTATCTTCAACCGGCCCTTCTCGTCTACCTTCGCTGGACAGTTGCCCCGCAGGTTCATACGATTTGCTCGACGCGACCCTTATTTGCCCCGGATCGCACACGAATATGTGGTCTAATATGGCCAAAATGCCCACTTTCACCACAACTTATGCTGTCTGTCTACTTTGCCCCAGTGCCCGCTACAACTCTCTACTTCTGCCCACTTCCTACCACTTCTTGCCACATCATAGGCCCCTTTGCATCCTTGTCAAGAGGAATCATGCATTTTTTAGAAAATAGTTGTGGATTCCTGCCAGCCGAGATTGGTGGGATTTCCCTACCACCGCTTGTGCTCACGATTTCCGAACAAGGCTAGGCTTTGTGGTGCACTTCTTAAAGAATTTCGGTGCCATCTCGCGCGTCTCGCTCCTGCTTTCCTGTACCTATTTGGAACTCCCTCATCCCGTTAAACTCTTCTCCCCCGGCGCAGGTCGTGTTATTCTATGCGGGTCATAGAGAGCTTTTTCCACAAGGAGCCAACTCATGGAATGGACCACCCCTCAGCACGAAGAAATTGATTTGAACTGCGAAGTCAGTTCCTACGCTAACGCCGAACTCTAATCTGAGAGTCGACCGCTCTGCGGTCGCCAGAAAACCGAATGCGCGTTAAAGTCCTCGGCTCCGCAGCCGGGGGCGGTTTCCCTCAATGGAATTGTAGTTGCGCGAACTGTAGCGCGTTGCGCCTCGGTACACTGAAGGCGCGTCCGCGCACCCAGGCACAGGTTGCGGTTTCGCCGGACCCTTCGAAATGGTTCCTTCTTAACGCCTCGCCCGATCTCCGCCAACAGATCAACGCAACACCCGAACTTACTCCACGTTCCGCGGCGCTTGGTTCCCCGGTCGCTTCCATCCTCCTCACCAGTGCCGATGTCGATTCCGTGATGGGCTTGCTTCACCTTCGCGAATTTCAGCCCCTGCGCATTTTCTCTACGGTATCCGTGCGCCGCATCCTCACGGAGGAAAACACGCTCTTCCGTGTCCTCGCGCGTTCGAATCCGCCGGCGATCTGGGACGTCATGCCCCTGGATCGGCTCATGCCGCTGGTCCCGCCTTCCTCGCTGGGAAAGAAAGACGGCCTTTTCTATAAAGCCATACCGCTGCTCGGTAACTTTCCGGACTATGTGAGCGAATCGCTCCGCCACAGCCTTCCTCCGGAGGAAGCAGTCATCGGGCTTCAATTGATTCACAAGGAAAAGCGGCTTTTCTATGCCCCGGCCTTGCCCGGAATTGGAGAGGAGTGGCGCCGCTCCGTCGATGAAAGCGACCTGGCACTCCTGGACGGCACCTTCTGGAAAGATGATGAATTGATTTCTGCCAGGCGCAGCCGCAGGACCGCGCGGGAGATGGGACACGTTCCCCTCTGGGGTGACCGCGGCCTGCTTCGTCAACCTTTCCGCCCCGGAAAAACCCACCACGTGCTCATCCATCTCAACAATACCAATCCGGTGTTGAACGAAGACAGTCCGGAACACCGCACTGTGCGTGAAGCCGGATGGGAAATCGCCTATGATGGTATGGATTTCGAGCTATGACTCCATCCGTGAATCACGTCGCCGAGAATCCCCCGCTATCCGAAGCCGCGTTTATCGCCGGCTTTCACGCCATCGGCGAGGAGCGCTACCATCACAAGCATCCTTTTCACCTGCTGATGCACGAAGGAAAGCTCACCCGCGGGCAGCTGCAGGCTTGGGCTTTGAATCGTTACTACTACCAGAGCCGCATCCCCATCAAAGACGCCGCCATTCTCGCGCGCAGCGATGATCCCGCTTTCCGCGTCGCGTGGCGCAAACGCATCCTCGACCACGACGGCGATGGCGCAAAGCCAGGCGGCATTGAAAAATGGCTGCGGCTCGTCGAGGCCACCGACCTTTCGCGCGATATCGCGCTTCGCGGCGACAGTATTCTCCCGGCGACGCGTTTTGCCGTGCAGGCTTACGTCGATTTCGTTTCTACGCGCCCCCATCTCGAAGCCGTGGCTTCCTCACTCACCGAACTTTTTTCAAAGAAACTCATCACCCTTCGCATGGATCGCCTTCGCGAACACTATCCCTGGCTCTCCGGCGGCCTCGACTATTTCACCGGCCGCCTCACGCAAGCCACCGAAGACTCCGAGTTCGCCCTTGCCTGGGTGGTAAGCCATGCGCACACGCGCGAGCAGCAGGACCTCGCTCACGCCGCTTTGCGCGCCAAGTGCGACATTCTGTGGGCCCAGCTCGACGCCCTCTATTTCGCCTACGTCAATCCCGGCTGGCCCCCGCCCGGCGCATTTCAACCGGCAAAGGAATCCTAGGGACCATCGATGCCCCCCGACCTCACAAGTTTTCCGCGCCTCGCCCCCGGCTGCCGCCTCAACGACAAATCACAACAGCCGCGCACGCTCCTCATGCCCGAACGCGCCTTACGCCTCAATGGCCCCAGCCTCGAAATCGTGGAACGCTGCGACGGCAAGCACACCGTCCAGCAAATCATTACCGATTTGCAGAAAATCTATTCGAAGGCCGTGCCGCAAAAAGTGGAATCCGACATCCTGGGCTATCTTGCTCTTCTGCACGAGCAGCGCGCCCTCGATTTCACATAGTCTTTGGAGTGCGGGAGCGCAGCTCCCGCTTTTCCGGCGACCACACCGTCAAAACGAGAATGACCACTGAACTCTCCAACCCGCTAGCCCTCATTGCAGAACTCACCCACCGCTGCCCATTGCATTGCGTCTACTGCTCCAACCCTCTCGAAATGCAATCTCGCGCCAACGAACTCTCCACCGAAACTTGGTCGCGCGTTTTCAAGGAAGCCGCCCAAGCCGGAGTCCTCCAAGCCGACTTCACCGGTGGCGAACCTCTCGCCCGCACCGACATCCTCGAACTCGTCCGCGCCGCCCGCGCAGCTGGTCTCTACGTCAACCTGATCACCTCCGGCTTGCCCATGGACGAAGCAAAACTCGCCGCTCTCGTCGAAGCCGGCCTCGATCATGTCCAACTCAGCTTCCAAGGCGCTCGCGAAGAAATCGCCAATGAAATCTCCGGCGCCCGCTCCCACGAACAAAAACTTCGCGTCCTCGAATGGCTGAAACAACATCGCATCGCTGTCACACTGAACTTCGTTATTCATCGCCGCAATATCGATCAGCTCGAGGAAATGCTTGCCATTGCCGAATCTTCCAACGCCACGCGCGTCGAATTTGCAAATGTGCAATATTACGGCTGGGCCTTCGCCAATCGCGAAAACCTCTTGCCCACTCGCGAGCAGCTAAATCATTCCGTGGAAATTTTGAAGCGCGCACAGGAAAGACTGAAGGGGAAAATCCGCATCCAATTCGTCGTCCCGGACTACTACGCCAAATACCCCAAACCGTGCATGGGCGGCTGGGGACGCAAGCTCCTGCTCATCACTCCTAGCGGTGACGCACTTCCCTGCCACGCCGCTCAAGTTATCCCCGGCCTCGCGTTCGAAAATGTAAGAGATAAAAGTCTGCGCGAAATCTGGGAGCACTCTCCCGCATTTCAAAAATTCCGGGGCGAAGCGTGGATGCAGGAGCCATGTAAAACCTGCGACCGCCGGGACCAGGATTTCGGCGGCTGCCGCTGCCAGGCGTTGTTGCTGGCAGGTGATGCCGCCGCTACCGATCCCGTATGTTCTCTCGCTCCTCTCCGTCCCAAAGTCGACGCCATCCTCGCAGGGATGAACAGCGCACCCCGTGCGGAGATTTTCGTGAAGCCCAATTGGCTGTACCGCCCGAACCCCTCCTAATCCGCCGCAGCTGTTTGCGTTTTATCCAGCCTCATCACCACCGTGCCGATGAAAATCAGGCTGCCCACTAGCACCAGCGACCCGAACACCGTCAGTGTAGTCTGCGGCCCGAGGTGCTTCACCACACCGCTCGCGATCAGCGAGCCGATAGGCTGCACACCCATAAACATCGTCGCGTACACCGCGATTACCCGGCTGCGTAATTCATCCGGCACCCGATTTTGGATCAAAGTATTTGTCGCCGCCATTTGCGATGTCGCGGCAAACCCCACCACAAAAAGCGTCACACTGCACAGCCAGAAAACCTTCGCCTGCGAAAAAATAATCAGGCACACCGAACACGTCAATGACGTCGCGGCGATCCATCGTGCCAGCCCTCTGTAGTGTGTGCGTGCGGCGAACTGCAGCGCGCCGAGTACTGCGCCCACCCCCGCCGAGCTCATCAGGAACCCGAGCGTCCGCGCGTCCGACTTCAAGACGTCCTGCGCGTAAACCGGCATGAACACGGAATACTGCAAACCAAAGAGGCTCAGGGCGCTGAGCAATAACAGCGCCGACCGTATCGGCAGATCGCTCATGGCAAATCGAAAGCCCTGCACAAAACTCCGCAGCGGCGAATCCGTGCTTGGCTTGATCACTCTTGGTTCTATCCGCATCATCAGCAGCGCCACGATGACCGCTACAAAACTCAATCCGTTGATAAAGAAGCACCAGCCTGCCCCCAGGTAGGCAATCGCTATTCCTGCAATTGCCGGGCCCACCGCCCGCGCTCCATTGAAAATCGACGAATTCAGCGCAATCGCATTTGGCAGATCTTCCTTCCCCACCATCTGCACAAAAAACGCCTGCCGGATTGGCACATCGAACGCGTTGACGATGCCCACCAGGAACGCGATGCCGATCAATTGCCATTTTCCAATCCAATGTGTCCACGTTAGCCCCGCCAGGACGAACGCCAGGATCATCGTAATGGTCTGCGTAACGATTACGCCACGATGGCGGTCAAATCGGTCCCCCACGTACCCGCCAAACGAAGAAAGAAACAACATCGGCACCTGGCTCGCAAATCCAAACACACCGAGCAGCGCCGCAGAGTGCGTCAGCTGGTAGACCAGCCACAGCTGCGCCATGTTCTGCATCCACGTTCCGATTAGCGAAATGAGTTGTCCTGCGATGAACAGTTGGAAATTGCGGTGCTGCATCGCGCGGAAGCGCGTGGAAACGGCGGGAAGGCGCGTGGGCTCGGCGGGGCTGACCGCTGTGCGGTCACTCTTCAAAATGTTCTTCCTCCACCCGTTGGATGCGGAGAACCGGGACTAGTCACCATGCCGTGAGAGGAGAGGTGTTGTCAATGCGGTCGAAAGTGGGGAACGAACCAGATTGTCTCTTGAAAAAAAAAGTCGCTATTCGTTCGGCGGATCCGGCGCTCCCCCAACGTGGAGATGGCTCAAATCCCGCAACGTCGCTTTGTCTTCATCGCTCATTCCGCGCGTAAAATTCGGATCGTTCAGCCGCTGATTCCGCGCCGACTCCGGCATGTTCTGCAGCACCTGTAACCGCTGCCGAATCGCCTGCCTGCGGTCCTGCGGCATCTGCTTCCACTTTGGCAGTACATCGTTTCGAATGTGACTCTGTTGCGCCGGCGTCAGCTTGTTCCATGCCTGCGCGCGGTCCTTGAACTCCTGTTTTTGAGCAGGACTGAGGCTTTGATAGCGCCTGTTGTTTTCCAAAATCTTCTGCTGCTCTTGCGGATTCAAATTATCAAATCGCTTCGGCGGCGGCGGAGTGAACGCTGACGGCGGACGGCTCGGATTGTTGTACGGCCGCGCCTCCGTCCCCCCGTGATTCGCATTTGATTGCGGCGGGCGGTTCGAATTCCCATTCGCGTGCGATTGCCCCTGCGGCTGATATTGCTGTGGCTGGTGTTGCGGCGGTTGATGCTGCTGCGGCTGATGCGGTTGTGGCTGATGTTGCTGATTCGACGGCTTTGGCGGCCGATTCTCCGGGTGACTCTGTCCCCAATGCGCGCGCTGCGCCTGCGCATAGCATGGCACAGCCACTGCCGCGCTCATCCCCAGCGCTATAAGCCATCCCGCGAATTGGAGTTTCCGTTTCATTTCCCTTTACAGTTGTTGACTCTGATTCGGGTCACCCGGTTCGTCCGGCTGCACCGGCTGTGGCAGGTCGCTCAACGGCCCGAAATCCGATATCACGTCGAAGTTTTCCAGCACCGGCAAATTCTGGTTGATGTTGTCGATGTCCCCGGCACTCAGTGAATTGTCCAATTTTTGCGATCCGATCCACACCGTCGCCAGCAGCAGCATCGACGCTGCCAGCGCCGCTCGCGGCGACGGCGTCATCCATGCCCACCAGCTCTGCTTCGCCGGCTCCGCCGCTACGCGCGCGCGCACACGGATATCAAACGCCCCCGATGGCTCGATCATCGGCAGCTCGTCCAGCAACACATTCAGCGAGCGAAATTCGTTCACGCGCAATTGGCACGCCCCGCACGCCAGGAGATGCTTCTCCATCTCCAGCCGTTCGCCTTCTTTCAGGCGCCCGTCCACGAATCCCAGAATCTTCCCTTCCATCCGGCTGCAACTCATGACTTCCTTCCCTTCTGGCCTAACTCCACCACTTTCCTTGCCGCGCCAGCGACTGTAGTGGCCGGTCTTTAGACCGGTAATCCTACCGCCCCTGCGCCGCCACGAGAGGGGCTAGTTCCACCCGCAGCGTTTCGTACGCTCGGAAGAGCAGCGATTTCAGCGCGCTCTCCGAGCATTCCAAAATTTTCGAAATCTCTCCGTAATCCAACTCTTGATACTTGTGCAGCAGCACCGCCGCGCGTTGCTTCTCCGGCAGCTTATCAATGGCATGCCGGATCATCTTGCGCCTCGCATCCTCCACCAGGTGCTGCTCAATGTTCGGGCTCTTTTCGGCAATGTCCAGAGCCCGCTCATCGCCATCCTCGGCATCCACGGTGACCGGCGCATCCAGTGAGATTTCCATGCGCTGATAACGGTTGTCCCGCACCGAATTCAACGCCAAGTTTGTCGCGATCCGGAAGAGCCATGTTGTGAACTTCGCGCTTGGCACGTAATCTTCCCGCGCGCGGTACACGCGCAAGAAAACTTCCTGTGCCAGGTCTTCCGCCTGTTCCCGGTTCCGAACCATCCGGTACAGAAAATTGACCAGCGGACTCCGATAGCGATGCAGGAGAAGTGCGAACGACTGTTCGTCGCCCGCCTTCACGTCCAGCATCAGTTGGACGTCCGACCTGGCCATAGTCGCCACACTGTATCAAACACTCGTGTTCTCAGAAAGTTGCAAGTGGTAGGAGTACTCGAGGGCGAAACTGCGGCGAATCTAAACGCGGAATAAACGCTCCATTATCAACAAGCTAACAACGCCTACAAAAACCAGAAGCGCCATCCGCCAATTTGGCTCCCGGTTCACTTCGGGTAGTAAATCCGTCGCCGCCACATATAACGTGACTCCGCCTGAAAGGGGGAGCGCGTACTTCAATTGCCCCTGGAGCGAGCTCGTCAGCAACACGCCCGCAACCGTCGCCGCTCCTAATAACCCCGCCGCCAGAATCGCGTTGCGCTTTCCCTGCCCGCTCGCCAGCACCACCGAAGCCACCGTGAATCCTTCCGGCAGCTTGTGCAGAAACACCGCGAAAAACATCACCGCTCCCAGCCACGTCGAAACCAGGAACCCCGCCGCGATCGCCACGCCATCAAAAAACGTGTGAATCGTCATCCCCACCAGCACGCTGGTCCGCGCATGATGATGGCTCATCTCCTCAACGTGCGTCTCTTCTCCAAAATGAAAGTGCGGAGCAAGCGTGTGTTCGAACAAGTGCACCAGAAAATATCCGATTAGGACATAGAGCAGCGCGCCCTCCCCCGAAAGTCGCACCGACTCTGGAATCACCTCAACAAACGCGACTGCCAGCATGTACCCCGCGCCCAGCGCCAGAAAATATTGCAAAAATTTCCGTGGCCACTCCTTTCGAACGACAAAGTACCCGCCTACCAAATTTCCCGCCGCCGCGATAAGCCCCAGCCCCGCCGCCAGCGCCGTCCGAAATGTTAAGTCATGCCCCATGGAAGAAGTTCACAGCCGACAGTTCACAGCCAACAGTAAGAAGGACATCGCGCTACGAGGTGTGCGCAATCTTGATTCGAAGGCCTGACAACATTCGAAGAATCTCAGAGACTTCTTTCAAATACCGAGAAGCGGCAGAGAGTTCGATGTAGCCCAGGTCTCGGCTCACCATCAGAAGATATTCGGTCTCAGCAAGAGAGCCTTCGGCGATATTCAGAAACCGCGCAAAGTCGGACTGACTTTGCCGCTTTGATCCTTCGGCAATATTAGTGGGGACGGAAAGCGCAGCACGCCGTAGCTGCGACGTCAGCCCGAATTGCTCGGAGCGCGGAAATCCGACGCTTGCGCCGTAGATACCAAGGACAAGCTTGCGGCTTCTCTGCCATACGAGCAGTTTAGTGAAGTGCTGCATGGTTATCTCGTGTCCTCCTCACGCAGTAAGCTGTCGGCTGTCAACTGTTGGCTTATTTATCCGCTATGCCTAAACAAAATCACATCGCCTTCTTGCACAATATATTCTTTCCCCTCCAACCGCACCTGCGCCTTCTCTCTCGCCGCCGTCAAACTCCCCGCAGTCAGCAATTCATTCCACCGCAGCACTTCCGCCCGTATAAATCCACGCTCGATGTCGCTGTGAATCGCTCCTGCCGCCTTCACCGCCGTCGCTCCCTTTCGAATCGTCCACGCCCGCACTTCCGGCTCTCCCGCCGTAAAGAACTGGATCAACCCCAGCAAGTCATACGTCGCGCGAATCAACCGGTTCAGCCCCGGCTCTTTCAATCCATACGAAGCCAGCAACTCCGCTGCTTCCTTCTCATCCATTTCCGAAAGTTCCGCCTCCAGCCGCCCGCAAATCGCCACCACCGCCGCATTCGGCCGCCCTTGCAACGAGCTCAAGTTGTGCCGCTCCACCGCCGTGTCCAGCTTGTCCGCTTCGTCATCCCCCAGATTCAGCACATACAAAACTGGACGCGCAGACAAAAACAAAAATCCCCCGATCGATTTTCTCTCCTCCGGGTTCAACTCGAGCTCGCGCAGCGCTTTTTCCGCCTCCACATGTGCTTTGCACTTCTCCAAAGTATTCTTTTCCAGAAGCAGCGCCGGCTCGCTCTTCTTTTTCAAATCTTTCTCGAGCCGCTCCAGCCGCCGCGTAATCTGATCGTGGTCGGAAAGCATCAGCTCCAGATCCAGATTCGTTGCGTCGCGCAACGGATCAATGCTCCCCTCCGAATGCGGCACCGAAGGATCGTCAAACACGCGAATCACGTGCGCAATCACGTCTACTTCGCGCAATTGCGCCAGCGCATCCCGCATGCGCTCCTTCTGCATCCCGCCCAAATCCACATAATTCACCGTCGCATATGTGATCTTTTTCGGGTTATAGAGCTTCGCCAGCTCCACCAAACGTGGCTCCGGCACCTTCGCCACACCCACGTGCGTCGTCGACGCCCCCGCCTTCCCCTCCACATGCGCTTTCGTCAAGATCCGAAACAGCGTCGTCTTTCCAACCTGCGGCAATCCAATAATTCCTGTCTGCATAAACCAGCTATCCTACCACACGGTCATATCCGTGGTTGTCGGATGCACCGATTGTATGTTGGTCGATTATCCGCGTTATTCTCCCTGGGGATTCGATCGACGTCCGCACACTTACTTTCACAAAGATATTCGTCTCTTTCTGCACGAACTGCATGTCGGGAATATTGGATCAAAAGCCCGTTTCACTGCTGCAGGCTCAACTTCCACTCCGGAGTCAATTAGGCAGGTGATCGCCTGGACGGACGATGCGAATTTGGTGGTCGACAAAAGCTCGGTGCATCTCCGGAACTTCAATCTTTGGCATGTGACAGCTCACGCAGTTCTTAGTGCTTATGGGACACGCCGCACCAGGATGATCGCTTACAGGCTTCGCGCCGGGGTTTGCGAGGTGACAGTTGAGGCACTTCTCGTCATAGGCAGAAATATCTTGCACCAGTAAAACGTGCGGGTCATGACAAGCAACGCATGTTATTCTCGGGTCTCCGCTGCCCCAACATTTGCTGTTTTGCAGGCGATACGGCTGCAGGCGAACACTGGGAACGCCACTGATGCCCGCGAGCATGGTGTCCCACCGCGAGCCATGGCATGCGCCGCAAAAATCCACCGAATCAACCGGGTCGAGTTTGCCGGGGTCGAAGATTAAATTCGCTGCTTGCTCGTCTCCGAAACCTTGTTGAAGAATGCTGGCTTGCATGGCGACAGTGTGCTCTGCGCCGGGGCCGTGGCAAGCTTCGCACTTGATGCCGGCGGCTAGTTTACCCGGCTCGAATTTGCCTGCGATCACCGAAGCGGTACTGTGGCAAGAGAAGCAGCGTCTGATTTCACCCGTATCGACGGGACGCGCCATGGCTTCTTCGAGATCGTACGGCAAAAGGAGAGAGCGCGCTGGAGTGAAGTGGAGATTGTCTAAAGCCCTGAAATAAGAAACGCGGCTTTCAAAGTAATTTCCATTTCTCTGAAGTAAGTATGATTGCCCGACTTCGCCGGTGCCGAAGGCCCAGAGCAGGGGAGCGGTGAGGGTGCGCGTACCGTCAGTAACGGACAGCTCGGGTTTGCCGGCGTTCATGGTGATCTTGTAAATATATTTGCCGTTATGGAAATTCAATTGGGCGTGAGAGTGGAGAACTCCGGCATCCTCGGCGTGGATGAGAGTCCGCGCCATGGGCGTGGTCTCTCCTTCGGCGGCTTGCGCCGTGTGGCATCTCTCGCAGGCGCTCGAGCCTGCGTAGTCTTCCAGGGAGTGGCTCGTTTGCCTGGGCCACCAACCAGGCTCGGCCAAACGATCATCAGTGGTAAGCTGCGCGCGAGCTGGAATTGGAACGAAGGCTGCGAGGGAGAGCAAGGTTGATAATGCTGCCGATTGCACAAAAAGCAGCCTGCGAAGTAGCACGGTACTTGCCAAAGGAAACGTGCCTGGGGATCTCACTTCTTAGCACCCAAGAATCCCGGATTGCTGAAATTGCCTTCGTTTGCTGATTCCCCAGGTGGGGCTGTAGAGTTCCCGGCTGTCGTATATTAGTGCTCGGGTGCTGACTCGGCGTTTCTATTTGTTGATTGGGACCGCGAAAAAAATACTACCTGGGAGTTGAGGCATTGCCTCCCACTGCTCACTGCAAATTTGCGAACTTGCCCCGCCGGAAACTGCTAGTCTATTTCGCCGTTTCCGGAATGGAGTCCCTGTGACCGAAACATCCACCATCCTCTCCTTTGACCTTGCAGAGGCCACCAAGTACCTCGCCGAACGAGACGAATGCCTGAAACGCCTGATCGCAGAAACTCTCCCGTTCCAAATCGACGTCGCCGACACCCAATCTCCTTACGAAGTCCTTCTCGAATCCATCGCCTACCAATCCATCTCCGGTAAAGCCGCCGCCACCATCTTCGGCCGTGTCAAAGCCCTCTGCAACCACGGCCGCGCACCTACACCCGAAGAAATGCTAAAGCTGCGCAAGCCCGCCCTGCGCAAAGCGGGGCTCTCCGGCGCAAAAGTCCTTGCCATGAAGGATCTCGCCAGGAAAACCATCGAAGGCATCGTCCCCACGTTCGAAGAAGCCGAAAAGCTCTCCGACGAAGAACTCGTTAAGCGCCTTGTCTCCGTCCGCGGCATCGGTGCCTGGACCGTCGAAATGTTCCTGATCTTCCGCCTCGGCCGCCCCGACGTCCTCCCCATACACGACCTCGGCGTGAAGAAAGGCTGGTCCGTCGCCTACGGCAAGAAACATATGCCCAAGCCCAAGGAACTCCTCGCCTTCGGCGAACGCTGGCGCCCCTACCGCACCGTCGCCAGTTGGTATATGTGGCGCGCCTTCGAACGCGCCGGATACGCCACCACCAACAAAATCCGCCCCGCCAAATCCCGCAAACGCAAGTCCCTCAAAGCCATTTCCCGCAAACGCAAATCTAAACGCCCCCTCCACCCTCCCCACCGCCGCAAGGCCACGTAGGGGCGCGCCGCCCTACCCTGCCTCAGTCCTTTCCTCGTACTTTCCGTGTAAGGTCCGCCTTCTCGGGTGGACGGATCCTCCCCCTCGCCCGTCGCGTATTCCCACAGGCGCACTAGTTTCCCTTGACATCCCTATTCTATTTCACTAATCTGTCACTCAGGTAAACATCTCATTGGAGTGCGGCAGTCTTGCTGCCGCTTTTCTTTCCTCGCCACTCCATCCGCGCACGCCGAAGCCTTTTTCTCGCTAGAGAACAACACATAGCGTGCAAACAGCACTTGCACATTTTTGGTGCAATGTAAGTCCTTTAGAATGCACACTTCCAAGCCATCCCGGAGCTGCAGATAACAAAGGACTTACGGAAACTATAAGTCCTTTAGAATGAACACTTACAAAAAGGGGGGGGGGTAGAGAAATCAACCCAACGCAATCTCACCTGCTTACACCTAATTCCTTCACCATCAAATACATAGCCGCAATTCCCGCCAACAAAACGCCACTCTCGAGCGAAACCGAAATCCGGTGCAATCGGCTGAACTCCGCGAGCAGCGGACTATCCGCCGCTGTCGCCTGGATCGAGCCCATCTGCACCCGCAGCGCCGCCATCTTCGGACTCACCGCATGCTGGGACACCACCGTCAACCCAATCATCAGCAAGACGCATAGCGCCGCCGGTCCCGCAAGATTGGAAACCGAGCGAGTCCGCAACAATCGCGCCACCAAGATCGCAATCCCGCAGACCACCCCGATCATGTGCATCCACCACAACCCGTACCCCACCATAGCCCCCGCCTGGTCCCGGCTCGCCAAAATCCGAAACGCCCCCGGCGCCACCACAAAGCTCAGGAACACATCGCTCCCCAGCCAAAGGCTCAAACCTAGAAACTCAATTGTACGAAGGAAGGTTGACATGCTTCGATTTTAGCTAGAATGTCTCTTGGCGCGGAATCAAAAGATGGTGGGCGACAAAGGACTTGAACCTTTGACCTCTCCCGTGTGAGGGGAGCGCTCTAACCAACTGAGCTAGTCGCCCGTAATCATCATTTGTATCAGGAAGGACCCGGGTTTTCAACCAGTGCCGACGGCCACCTCTCAAATCGTCTCGCAGCTCCAGCGCTCCATTGCCCGCGCCATCTACGGCAAGGAAGACGCCATCCAGCTCGCGCTGATCACTCTCCTTGCGCGCGGCCACTTGCTTATCGAAGATGTCCCCGGTGTTGGCAAGACCACACTGGCGCAAGCGCTCGCGAAATCATTTCATTGCAGCTTTCAGCGCATCCAATTCACTTCCGATTTGCTCCCCAGCGACGTTCTCGGCGTCAGCGTCTATAATCCAGAATCCCGCGAATTTGAATTCCGCCCCGGCCCGATTTTTGCCAACGTTGTTCTCGCCGATGAAATCAATCGGACCACGCCGCGCACGCAATCCGCGCTGCTCGAAGCCATGAACGAAGCGCAAGTCACCGTAGACGGCAAAACACTGACGCTTCCACAACCCTTTCTCGTCATTGCCACGCAAAACCCCGTCGAACATCACGGAACCTATCCTCTACCCGAATCGCAACTCGATCGTTTCCTGATGCGCATCAAGATGGGCTACCCCTCGCACGAAACCGAAAAAGAAATCCTGCGCAAGCGCGTAGGCGACAACCCTCTCGACGCGCTCGAGCCGCTGGCCGACGTCAGCGAAGTCCTGGCCATGCAAGACACGGTCGCGCACGTAAAAGTGGACTCCAGCCTTCACGACTACGCTCTCGAAATCGTCAATCGCACGCGCACCACCGAGCAGCTCACTCTCGGCGTCAGCCCTCGCGGCACCCTGATGCTCCAGCGCGCCGCCCAGGCCCGCGCCTTCCTCGATGGCCGCGATTATTGCCTGCCGGACGATTTCAAGCATCTGGCCGTCTCCGTTTTTTCGCATCGTGTCGTCGCCAGCTCGCGCCACGCCTCGCTGCAGAAGAAATCGGAAGCCACGGAATCCGTGCTGCGCGAAATCGTCGAATCCGTCCCAGTTCCTTTGTGATTTTGTTGCTTTGAGCGTGCAATCCACTGTCGCGCAACTCTGGGCCAAGGCCGACCGCCCCGGTGTCCGCGCATTCCTTCTCTCCATCGTGGCACTCTCCGCCGCGCTTCTTCTCGCGCTCTATTCCGGCGCGGCTGCGGAGCTCGGCCAGGTCTGGCTCGCGAGTACTTCCGCGCTCATCGCGCTGGCCGTCGCCGGCTGGGTAGGCGTCACGCTCGTTCCGGTGCTGGCAAAGCGCACGCCGCTCCGCTGGATCGGCTACAAAATGGAATACCGCGTCACGCGCGATGGCTGGATCTACATGGCCGGAATTCTGCTCGTCGCGCTCCCGGCGCTCAACACCGGCAACAATCTCCTCTTCCTGATTCTTGCCAGCCTGATTGCCGTGATTCTAATGTCAGGAATTCTTTCTTCCATCACGCTCTCCGGCATCGAAATGCGCCTCGAACTGCCCGAGCACATCTTCGCCGCTCAACCTGTACGCGCCATGGTGGAACTGGACAATCAAAAATTAACGCTGCCTTCCTTCTCCTTGCGAGTGGAAGCCGCAAAAATCAAGGGCGCTCCTGCCGCGGCCATGCTCGATACGCCGGTTTATTTTCCTTATCTCCCCAAGCGCGACCACGTGCAGCAAAGCGTGCCCATGATTTTTCCGCGCCGCGGCGTGTACCGCCAGGAAGCTTTCCGCATCGTCACCCGCTTTCCATTCGGATTCCTGCAGAAATCGCGTCACGTGAATTTGAAAACCGAAGCACTGGTCTATCCATCGGTAGGGCCGAGCGAGGAATATCTGGAAATCCTGCCGGGCATTCAAGGAGCGCTGGAAAGTCTGGCGAAAGGCCGCGGCCAGGATCTCTATGCGCTGCGCGATTACGTTCCCACGGACAGCGCGCGCCACGTGCACTGGAAAGCTTCCGCACGCTACGGTTCATTAATGGTCCGCGAATTCGCGCGCGAGGATGATTGCCGCATCCTGCTGGTTCTCGACCCGCATCTTTCGGCGAACAAAACCGCCGGCCCCCAGCCCGAAGCCGGCGCGACGAATGACCGCTTCGAGCGCGCGGTGACCATCTGCGCCAGCCTGGCCTGGCATTTCTACGAAAGCAAATCGCTGCTGCAATTCCGGGGCGCCACCATGGAAACTCCCCTCGCTCCAGCCGAGGAAATTATTTTCTCCGTCCTCCGCTACCTCGCGCTCGAACAGCCACTGCCACCCGACCCCCGTCAATCGCTCATGGCCGATCTTGCAGCGTCTCCTGATCTTTTCAAAATTATCGTCACCAGCCAGCCCCGCGGCTCCATTCCTGCCGCCGTCTGGAGTTCTTCCTACGTCGTGTTCCTCGAGGATTCCAAGTAGGACAGGCATTCCTGCCTGTCCTCTTCGTCCGAAAAATTTTCACTACCCGGACAGACAAGAATGTCTGTCCTGCTCAGCTGTGCGAGAATATCTCCGCAGCATGCTGAACAAGCGCCAGCTCGGCAAGTTTAGAAAACAACTCCTTGGATGGTTCCGGCAATTCCGGCGCGATCTGCCGTGGCGCCGCACGCGAGATCCCTACCGTATCTGGCTATCGGAAATCATGCTGCAACAGACGCGCGTTGCCGCGGTGATTCCCTACTACGAACGATTTGTAAATCGCTTCCCCGATGTTCATGTGCTGGCAGCCGCACCGGAAGAAGAAGTGCTGCGCTTGTGGTCCGGGTTGGGCTACTACAGCCGCGCGCGCAATTTGCAGAAGGCTGCAAAACAGATTGTCACCAAACATGCAGGCCAGTTTCCCACACGCGTGGATGACGCACTCGCTTTGCCGGGAATCGGCAACTACACGGCAGCAGCAATTCTAAGCATCGCTTTCGGAGAAGAACTTGCGGTCCTGGACGGAAACGTTGCGCGGGTCCTCGCGCGCCTCGGAGCGATTCGCGGCGACCTGCGTGAATCGCGCCGGTGGCAAGAGCTGCAAAAATCTGCTGACAAATATCTCGATCCTCAATCACCCGGCGATTGGAACCAGGCCATGATGGAACTTGGTGCCACGCGGTGCACACCGAAATCGCCGCAATGCTTGATCTGCCCCGTCGCGCAATTTTGCGAAGGCCGCAAGCTCGGCATAGTCGAAAGCTTGCCCGAGAAACGCAAGAAGCGAGCCACCGTAGAAGTCGCTCTCGCGGCCGCCGTGTTTGCAGATGCAGATGGCCAGACTTTTCTGCTTCCACCGCCGCATGGCAAGGACGAACAGGCTACGGTCGATCATATTCCCACACTCGTTTCCAGGATGTGGCACTTCCCCACCATTTCTGTCGACGGGGATCCCGTCGCGGAACTGCGACGATGTCTTCGGGGAATCTTGCCCGACGCAAAAAACGGCAAATGGAAATTTGTGCCGGCCGATAATGTCCGTCATGCCGTAACCTACCGCGCGATCACCGTCGCCCCATTCCTCGTCCAAGTAAAAAAACTCCCTCGCATCACTGGCGCGAAGCGCGTTCCGCTGCGTGATATTTCCAGCTTGCCCGTCTCGAATCTCACGCGAAAAACCGCTCACGCGGCCCTGAGGTCGTTTACTGCCGCCCCAAAAACGCGCTGAGAGTTATCCTTTCGCCCAGCCGCCACCTGCCAAGCCTCGCAAGTGTTACGATTAAAAGTCCGCCATGGCCGCCTCGCTTGCAACCCCGCGCATTTCCGCTTTGCCTGCCGAGCGATTCTTTCGCACCTCGCTTTCGCTGCTGATTCTGAGCTCCATCCTCACTCTGGTCAGCACCGGAAAGCTCGATATTGTCACCATCATTGTTGCGCCGCTGGCCGCGCTCCTTAAGGGCTACCGGTGGTGGCATGGCCGTCCCGCCGAACTCTCTTCCCGCGCCGCCACCTGGAGCGTTCTGGCCTATCTGGTTTTCTTCCCTGTGGACGTTGTGTTTCTTTCGCGCTCACTGGTAGGCAACTCCGCGAATCCGCCGCTCTATGCCGCGCTGGTGGCCGCGGTGCATTTTCTGATCTATGTCACGCTGATCCGCTTTTACAGCGCCGTCAGCGATCGCGACGCAACGTTTCTCACCATGCTTTCTTTCGCGGGGATCCTGGCCGCTGCAGTGCTCACCGTGGACACCACGTTCCTCATTTTCTTTTTCACTTATCTGCTGTTTGGAGTGGCTACGTTTGCCGGCATGGAATTACGCCGCGGCGCGGTGGGCGCGGTCGTTCCCGCACTCACGGCGCAACCAGAGCGCGACCGCAAACTCACGCGCGCGTTGAGTCTCGCCGCACTTTCCGTGGCCCTGGGTGCGATCGCACTCGGAATCGTCCTATTTTTCTTTTTTCCGCGCTTCAACGCCGGCTACCTGGGACGCACCAGCTTCAGCCCCTCGCTGATGACCGGCTTCAGCGAAAATGTCGAGCTCGGCCAAATCGGCGAGATCAAGAAAAATTCGGAAGTTGTCATGCGCGTGCAGACCGGCAGGCCCATCGGCTACGACCGCCTCCGCTGGCGCGGCATTGCGCTCACCACTTTCGATGGACGGCGCTGGACGACGCTCGATCACCGGCCTCGGGAGCTGCGCCCCAGAGAAGATGGCTGGATCGACACCGCGGATCAGCCGCAAAAAACGGAAGCACCTGCGCCGGGAATTCTTTTCACCATATTTCTGGAACCGCTGGCCACCGACGCGATCTTTGTTCCCGGCAAAGTCATAAAGCTCCAAGGAAACTTCACCGGCGAGGGCGGGAATTCTTTCGCCGCCATGCGCCGCTCTTACATCTTTCGTGATTTCACCGGCACTCTGCTAAATCCTTTCCACAACTACAGCGCCATCCGATATGCCGGCTTCTCTCGGCTGACCCCGCTCAACGCCTCGAAGCTCCGCGCGGCTCCGACGGACTATTCACCGGACGTCGTTGAAACCTATCTGCAGCTTCCTGCGCAGCTCGATCCACGCATCCCGGAACTCGCCAAACAAATCACGCGCAACGCAAAAACCCCTTTCGATAAAGCCCTGATGATCGAAAGCTATCTTCGCGACCGGTTCACCTACACGCTGACGCTGACCGGCCAGCCCGGCGATGACCCGCTAGCGCATTTTCTGTTCGAAACGCACGCCGGCCACTGCGAATATTTCGCTTCGGCGATGACCATCATGTTGCGCACCATCGGCGTACCATCGCGCGAAGTCAACGGTTTCCTCCCCGGCGAATACAACGACCTCGGCGGCGATTACATCGTCCGCGCGAGTGACGCTCACAGCTGGGTGGAAGTCTATTTCCCCGGAAATGAATGGCAGGTTTTCGATCCCACACCGGCGGCTCCTGAAAATTCGGCCAGTATCATCACGCGCCTCGGGCAGTACGCGGATTGGCTGGAAATCACCTGGAGCGAATGGGTGGTCGGCTACGACTTCGCCCACCAATTGGTCCTGGCGCAGAACGTGCAGCAAACCTCGCGAAATTGGAGCGAAACGGCGCGCCACTGGTTCGCCCAAAAGCAGCGTGCCGCCAAGCGATGGATGAAGTCGTGGCAATATGAGCACGGCGCGGCGGGCTTCCTCCTTCCATTAACTCTTGTCGTGCTGCTGGTGGCGTTGCGCTTCAACCTGATCCCCGCGCTCCTCCGGCGCCTTCGCCTGTTTTTGCAATTGCGGTCCGCGCGCTCCGCGCGGAACAATCCTCAGCTTGCTTCGCGGCTGTACGCCGAACTGTTGCGGACGATGGCGCGCCGCGGGTTGATGCGTTTCGAATCACAAACGCCTTTCGAGTTCGCCGCGACGGTACATGCGCCAAATCTCGTTTCGCCTGTCCGCGAATTCACGCAAATTTATGCTCACGCTCGCTTCGGCGGCGCCCCCTGCGATACCACCCGCCTCCGTCTATTGCTCGACCAGATTCGATTGGTCCTGCGGTCCCGCTGAATCCTCGATACCAGCTGGCTTCGTCCGCTCATGTTACAATTGAGAATTGCGCAAAGGCTCAAATTCACTGCTTTATGACTAAGGTCGGATTCGTCAGCCTGGGATGCCCGAAGAACCTCGTGGACAGCGAGGTGATGATGGGTATTCTTGCGCGCGAAGGCTATGAGCTCACGCCGCGTGCCGACGAAGCCGAGATTCTGGTCGTTAACACGTGCAGTTTTATCGAGGCGGCGCAGAAAGAATCGGTGGACGCCATCCTGGAGATGGCGGAGCACAAGAAATTCGGCTCGGCGAAAAAACTGATTGTCGCCGGCTGCCTGGTCGAGCGGTTTCGATCGCAGATCCTCGAACAGGTTCCCGAAGTGGACGCGGTCATCGGAACGGGCGAGGTCGAGCGCATTATGGAAGCGGTCGAAGGCGATTTGCGCGTTCTTCCCGCGCAGCCACCGGCGTTTCTTTATCACGACCTGACGCCACGCATCATCACCACACCGAAGCACGCCGCCTACATCAAAATTGCGGAGGGCTGCGATCATCCCTGCACGTTTTGCATTATCCCGCAGCTTCGCGGAGTATTTCGCAGCCGGCGGTTCGAATCGGTGGTGCGAGAGGCAGAAAATCTTGCGAGATCCGGCGCGCGCGAAATAACCCTGATCGGCCAGGACACGACTTCGTACGGCGAAGACCTGGGCTTGCGCGATGGACTGGCGCAACTTCTGGAAAAACTCGCGCAAGTGGATGATCTGCTTTGGGTGCGTTTTCTTTACGCGTATCCCAACCGTGTCACGCAGAAATTGCTGGACACCATCGGCGCGCATCCGCGGCTCGCGAAGTACATGGACATGCCATTGCAGCACGCCAGCCGCAACGTTCTCGCGCGCATGAAGCGCGGTTCGAACGGGGATGCGTTTCTGAAATTGCTGGAGCGCATACGGATGACGATTCCCGGCGTTTCGCTTCGCACCTCTTTCATCGTAGGTTTCCCGGGCGAAACCGAAAGCGATTTCGAGGAACTTTGCGATTTCGTGAAAGCGGCGAATCTGGATTGGATGGGCGTGTTTGAATATTCCGACGTGGACAACGCCGGAAGTTACGCGCTGGACGAAAAAGTGGATGCGGAAACGATCCGCGACCGGCGCAACCGCCTGATGGCCATTCAGAAGAAGATCTCGCGGGAGAATTTGCGTGCGAAGTATCCGCGCGAAGGGCCGGGCGCGACTAAGGTGGAAGGAAAAGCGGCAGCGCGGCTGCCGCACTCCAAACATACGTTCACGGCGCTGGTCGAAGGCCCTTCGAAAGACAATCCGCTCGTCTGGGAAGCGCGGCTGGAGGGCATGGCGCCCGACATCGATGGCAAACTGTACCTGACGGACATCGAATTGCCCAACGGAGAAGTCGCGGAGGCCGGCGACGTCGCCCGCGTGGAGATTACCAAGACGGATGCCTACGACCTGATCGGCCGGGTCGTCAAAATTCTGCCCCGGCCTGCCGCGCGAGATGGCGCAGGCTCCGTGCCGATGCCGCCGGTCGAAAAACTCCATCGCATTGCCACCGGAGCACCCCTCCGCGTCCTCGCCTGAGCTATACTCTTCTTCCGAATCGTGTTTTTAATCGGCTCATGCAGACTCGGCGTTCTCTGAGCACTCTGTGAAGAATGTGTTTACGCAGAGATCGCAGAGAACACCAAGTTCGCAGAGAAGAAAAGAAACGCACCATGAAACACAAATGTCCTATCTGCAAAACCGAAACGGATTCCGCGATCCACACGGATTTTCCTTTCTGTAGCGAGCGATGCCGCGAACGGGACCTCGGTAATTGGGCCAGCGAGAAATATGTGGTTTCCGAACCCATCTTCACGGAAGAGGACGTCCAGGAGGGCGAGCCCAACACCATCGTCCTGGATTTGAACAGCGATTCGGACCATTCGAATGACGCCGACCACTGATACCGCATCCGCCCCCCAAACGCCGCGCGAGAAGCCGCGGCTGGCGCTGGCAATCGCCACGGTTCTGGGTGTGGGGTACCTTCCAAAAGCTCCAGGCACATTTGGCTCGCTCGTCGGAGTCGCGACCGCGTTTCTCTCGGCAGTTTTCTTTCTGCGGCCGGCGTCGCCTGGCGGCTTGCTCTCGCTTCATCCCAATTACGACGCCGTGTTGAACGATCAGCATTTTCTGGTCCCGGGAAGTGACATTCACAACTCCGTTCTGGCCTTGCCGGTGTTCTGTGCCCTGGGGCTTTTTGTGCTGCTCGGCGCGATTGGAGTGTGGAGCTCCTATCGTGCGGCGATCTACTCCGGAATCAAAGATCCGCAATTCGTGGTTATCGATGAAGTTGCGGGCCAGCACCTCACTCTTCTGCTGCCCCTGATCCCCATCGCGCTGCCGCACCTCACCACGCACATGGATTTCTCGCTGTTCGCGATTTTCTTCGCGCTTAGCCTGGTGAACTGGAAATACCTGCTGCTCGGTTTTATACTTTTTCGCGTGTTCGACATCTGGAAGCCCTGGCCGGTGCACCAGCTCGAACGGTTGCCACACGGCTGGGGGATCATGGCGGACGACTGGATGGCGGGCTTCTACGCTGCAATTCTGCTGCGTGTCGCGCTACACTTTGGGCTGGTATGAAATTCGGCTTCGGCTCTCCGGCAGAAAAAAACGGCATTCCGCACATTGAGAGAGTCACGCCCCCCGCGGCAATTCCCGGCGGCGAGATGGCGATTCACGGCCGCGGGTTTGTCACACGCGGGCAAGCGCGCCCGGTAGTGCTGTTTGGCGAAGCGGAAGCGAGCCTGGCGCTCGCCAGCGAGAATCGCCTGATCGCGCGCGTTCCGGAAGGAGCAAACGGGGGCATCGTGCGCGTGGCCGCCGCCGGCCAGGAAAGCCAGCCGCATCCAGTGCACATCGGACTGCCGATCGCAGACAACCTTCATCCGGTCGCGAATCCCGTGGTCGATCACGACGGCAACATCTTCGTTACGTTCTCCGGACAGCGAGGCCAGCGCGTTCCTGTTTCCCTCTACAAAATCACGGCGAATTACAGCGTGAAGCCGTTTATCACTTCGCTGATGAATCCCAGCGGGCTGGCGCTGGATCGCGCGGGAAATCTTTTCGTTTCCTGCCGCAACGACGGCACCATTCATCGCGTTACGCCCGATGGCCGCGCCGAACAATGGATGGAAGGAATGGGCGTGGCCACGGGGATCGCCTTCGACCGCGCGGGAAATCTTTACGTCGGCGACCGCAGCGGCACCGTTTTCAAAATCAGCCCGGACCGCGAGACTTTTGTGTTTGCGACGCTCGAACCCTCCATCGCCGCGTATCATCTGGCGTTTCATCCGAGCGGCGATCTCTACGTCACCGGCCCGACAACTTCGAGTTTCGACCGCGTGCATCGCATCACGCAAGGCGGGGACGTCAGTGTTTTTTTCCGGGGGCTCGGACGCCCGCAGGGAATGGCCTTTGACCGCGACGGAAATCTTTACGTCGCTGCTTCCTACGGTGGCCGCCGCGGCATCGTGCGGATTACGCCTCAGGCCCACGCCGAAGTGGTGCTCAGCGGCTCCAGCTTGATCGGCCTCGCGATGCTGCCCTCGGGTCGGGCCATTTTGGCCATCTCGCCGCCGGGAATGCCCCCGACAGGCGCGCTCTTCACGCTGGATTGGGATGTTCGCGGCTTGCCGCTGCTTGGATGAGTCATGAAAAAACAACCCATTGATATCTTTCGCGAAGCGCGTCACGCCATCGATCCCGTGTTAGCGCAGCACGGGTTTTCTTTCCAGGAGGGTACCTCCGGCCCAAGCAGCGGCGGTGAGTACGCCAGCGGGGCTTACGTAAACGGGAATCGAAAACTGGAGCTTCATTACCGTTCCTCGCTTGGACTGGTGACCTACCACTTTGACAAAGCTTCCTTGGATCACACTGCCTATATGCGTGTCCTGCTTGGAGACAAAGGCGGAAATAAATATCCTGGCTTTTCGGACGATCCCGTGGCGGCGTTCGAGAGCCTGGCCTACGATCTGGAACACTTTGCGACGGCGTTCCTTGAAGGAAACTTCGAAGAATTTGCGCGTATCGTAAAAACGGCAGAAGAGTGGAATAAAATCTCCGGTTTCGCGAGACTTCCCTAAAGTGAAAGCGGAAATCATCGCCGTCGGTTCGGAACTGCTGACTCCGGACCGCGTGGACACCAACTCGCTCTTTCTTACGGAAGAGTTGAACAAGCTGGGCATCGAGGTGGTGCGCAAATCGGTTGTGGGGGACAACCGCGACGATTTGAGCGCGACGTTTCATGAAGCGCTGGAGCACGTCGAACTGGTCATCGCGTCGGGCGGACTCGGGCCGACGGAAGACGATTTGACGCGCGAGACCGTAGCCGACCTTCTCGGCCGCAAGCTGCAGCTCAACAAAGAAATCCTCCAATACATCGAGGGGCGCTTCCGGCAGTTGGGGCGCGAAATGCCCGCGGTGAATGTGCGCCAGGCGATGGTGCCGGAAGGCGCGGAAGTCCTGGAAAATCCGCGTGGCTCGGCACCGGGTCTGTGGATCGAAGACAGCGGCCACAAGATCGCGCTGCTTCCCGGGCCGCCTCGCGAATTGAAGCCGATGTTCTACGAGCAGGTTTTGCCGCGGCTGCAGCGCTTCGCATCCAGCGTTCGAATGTTTCACCGCGAGCTGCGCGTGGCGGGCATGGGCGAATCCGCGCTGGAGCAGCGCATCAAGCCGATTTACACACGCTACGCCGACGTGAACACGACGATTCTTGCGGCTCCTGGCGAGATTCAGATTCATCTGCGCATCTGGACCGACGACGGGGCGCACGCGCAAAAAACGCTGGACGAAATCGTGCAGAGCTTCCAATTGGCGCTGACGGACCGCATTTTTTCTCTGGATGGTTCTCCGCTGGAAGAAGTTGTCGCGCGGATCTTGACGATGAACGGCGCCACCATTTCCGCCGCCGAAAGCTGTACCGGCGGCCTGCTGGCGCAGCGGCTCACCAGCATTGCCGGAAGCTCATCGTATTTTCTTGGCGGAGTGGTCTGCTACAGCAACGAATTGAAGACCGCGTGGGCCGACGTGCCTACGGAGATTATCAAGACAAAAGGCGCGGTGAGCAGCGAAGTGGCCATCGCGCTGGCCGACGGTATTCGCCGCCGCGTGGGCAGCACGCTCGGCGTAGGCATCACGGGCATCGCCGGCCCGGGCGGCGGAAGCGAAGAAAAACCCGTGGGCACCGTACACGTGGCGGTTTCTCATGCCGGTGGCGTGAAGGAGCGCGGCGCGCGTTTCCCTGGCGACCGTGAAGCCGTCCGCTGGTACGCCGCGCAGCTCGCGCTGGACATGGTGCGCATTCATTTTCTCTACAACGGCGGAGAGCCACCGTCGCGCGGTTCGAACAGGTCGTAAAGCGTGCGGCTCTTCGTTGCGCTGCAGATTCCTTCCACCGTTCGAGAAAATCTCGTTGAATTTGTAAAGCCACTTCGCGCGCTCGGGCCACAGCCGCGCTGGGTGCGGCCGGAAAACCTGCACGTGACGCTGAAATTCATCGGCGAAGTGGTGCCGGAGAAATTTGCCGCCATTCGCACGGGGCTGGCCGCCGTGCGTGCCGACCGGGAGGTGACGATCGAATTCCGCGGCGTGGGCTTCTTTCCAAATGAAAAATCGCCTCGCGTTTTCTGGGCCGGCATGAATGCTTCGCCGAATCTCAAGATACTCGCGTCGGATATCGACAATGCCACGCAGAAACTGGGCATCCCGCGCGAGCAACGGCCTTTTCTGCCACATTTGACGCTGGCGCGCTTCCAGCCGCCGCGGCTGCCGGAAAAACTTGGCGCCGCGATACAGGTAAATGCGGCGCGCGACTTCGGCTCGCTCCGCACCAGCCAATTTCATCTGATCGAAAGCAAGCTAAAACCCTCTGGCGCGGAGTACACTACGCTCGAAAGTTTTTCCTTCTCTGTGGCGGAGGCCTAGCGCCGGATGTCCTCAATCCCGATGACGATCGTTCTGATTCCTGTCTCCGCGTATCTCTTGGGGTCGATTCCCTTTGGCTTGATTCTCGGGAAGATCTTCGGCAGCGGTGACGTGCGCGCAGAAGGCAGTGGCAACATCGGCGCAACCAACGTCGCGCGTGTGGCTGGCCCGCTGGCGGGAATTCTCACGCTTCTTCTTGATGGAGCGAAAGGCGCGGCGGCGGTGCTGCTCGCGGAACGCTATTCGAATGGCAGCGCCATGTGGATGATCATCGCGGGCCTCGCCGCGCTCATCGGCCATTGCTTTCCCATCTGGCTGAAATTCAAGGGCGGCAAAGGAGTGGCTACCGCCGCGGGTGTGTATCTCGCGCTGAGCCCGCTGGCGTTTCTCGCCGGGCTCATCCTTTTTATTCTGGTGGTCGGCTTCTGGCGCTACGTTTCGCTCGGCTCCATCTCAGCGGCGGCCGCGATGCCCATGCTGCTCTATTTTCTCTGGGCGCCGCACCATGCGCCGCCGCCGGTGATCACCTTTGGCGCGCTGGCCGTGGCCATGCTGATCGTTTACAAACATGACGCCAATCTGCAGCGTCTCGTCAACGGCCAGGAACCGAAATTCTCCTTCAGCAAAAAGAAGGATGCGGAATGACGAAAATCGCCATCCTGGGCACAGGAAGTTGGGGCACGGCGCTGGCGATTGTTCTCTCGCGCAGCGAGCGGAAGCACGAGATTGCACTGTGGGCTCACGACGCGGCGCTGGCTGCCTCTCTGCAGAGCGGGCGTGAAAACAAGACGTATTTGCCGCAGCACGTTTTGCCCGGTAGCATTGTGGTCACAAATAACATCCAGGAAGTTCTCTCCCGCGCGACCATCCTGATCGGAGCGATGCCCTCGGCTCACGCGCGGAGCGTCTACACGCAAGCGCGGCCACACGTTTCACAGGAGATGAAGATCGTCAGCGCAACGAAGGGGCTGGAGCCAGCCACTCATCTGCGAATGAGCAAAGTCGTCGAGCAAATCCTCGGGCCAACCTCAGCGGCGATTTCTCAGCGCATCGCGGTGCTCTCCGGTCCATCCTTCGCGGTGGAAGCGGCGCGCGGCGAGCCGACCGCGGTGGTCTTGGCTTCGCAGAATGCCGCGCTGGCGGCCGATCTGCAGGCTGAGTTCGCCGCGCCTTCGCTCCGGCTGTACACCAATGACGATGTCCTCGGCGTGGAGCTGGCCGGCGCAATGAAGAACGTAATGGCCATCGCAGCCGGCGCGTGCCAGGGGTTGGGATTGGGTTCGAATGCTCTCGCGGCGCTGATTACGCGCGGCCTGGCCGAGATGAAGCGCCTGGCCGTGGCCCTGGGCGCGCGGCCGGAAACGCTCAGCGGGCTCGCTGGCCTGGGCGACCTCGTGCTCACCTGCACCGGATCTCTCAGCCGCAACCGGTACGTCGGAGTCGAGCTCGGCAAAGGCCGAAAGCTTCAGGAGATTCGCGCGAACATGCGCATGGTCGCCGAAGGCGTGGACACCGCGGCGCCCCTGCTGGCGTTAGCGCAAGAGAACCACCTTGAACTTCCCATCACCGAACAGGTGGATGCCATTCTCCACGCAGGCAAATCCCCCAAAGAAGCCATCCGAGACATCATGGAGCGGCCCCTGAAGCGAGAATGAACGCAATCCGCTGTCGCGCTCATCCTGGTTTTCTGATCTCTGTTCTCTGATCTCTAATCCCTGATCTCCAATCCCTGACTTCGGCCCACAACCTCCGCCGCTAGTACTAAAGTCCCAGTTGTAGTTGCGCGACTCCCTCCTCCGCCCAGCCCCTTCCACTCTCCGCCATCCCCTAGAATGGACATTGGGTATGTCTTCCAACGGTCAATCCAAGTGGGACCAGGTGCGCAATGGCCGCGTGCGCATCTTGTGGCTCGTTCTGGGCGCGCTTTTGCTGGTCAGTGCGCTGCCCATCGGACTGTATCACCGCCAGGTGCTGATGCTCAGCCAGGACAAGCTGGTGGATACCGAGCGCGTCCAACAGACCGACCTGACGCGTTCCCTGGCGCAGGAAATCCAGCTATTCGAATCCAACCTGACGCAGCAGCTCATCAGCGAGCGGCAGATCCTGGTGCTGACAGGCCTCACCGATAACGTCGAGGATCCCGTCGCCGAGCCCAAAGTGACGCGGCTGCTGGAAAACTTCGTCGAGAGCAACCGAAATACTTTCATTTATATGACGGCGGTGGGCAAGACCGGCAAGGGCACCAGCGCGTCGCAGGGAAATTTCCGCGCGGAGCAGGATCCGTTCGTAGCCAAAGCGCTGCAGCGCGCGTTCGTCACGTGCATGCAGTCGCAGCAATCGCAGGTAGCCAAGTTTCGCAGTGATCCTCTGGCGCTGGCACCGGAGAACCGGCCGGCCTTCGTCGTCGCGATTCCCCTGAAGGATGTGAACGAAAACTTTACCGGCATGCTGGCGGCGGTCGTTTCCCTTGATTCGATTCTTCATCGTTTACAGGAAGCCAGCGTGAGGGAACGCACCGTTTTCCTGGTGGACCATAGCGGCCATATCGTTGTGCATCCCGACACGAAAAATTTTGTGCCGGGGGCAGACGCCAGCAGCAATGCGCTCGTCGCGCAGGTGATGGCGCTGCCGCAGGAATTGCGCAACACGGAAACCATGCGCTTTTCCGAGAAAGGCAAGAAGCGCCCGGTCGAAATGATCGGAACGTACAGCACTTTCCCGGAAGTGAATTGGGCAGTCATCGCGGAGCGGCGTCTTGATCAGGCGCAAACGGACACCGGTGTTACCGAGCTCAATCGCCAGGCGCTGGCGTTCGTCACGGTCGTGATTCTGGCGGCCATTATTGTCGGGTACTTTTTTGCCGTGGGCATCAGCGGGCCGATTCGCGGCCTGGCGGCTTCCACGCGGGCCATCAGCCGCGGCGAATTTCATCAGCGTTCGGCGGTGCGTGGCGCGTCGGAAATCAGCGAGCTGGCCGAAAATTTTAACAAAATGGCTGGCGATATCGAAGAGTACATCGAGCGCCTGAAGGAAGCGGCAGAGGAAAACCGCGAGCTGTTTATCGGCTCCATTCGAATGCTCGCCGCGGCCATCGACGAAAAGGATCCCTACACGCGCGGTCACTCCGGCCGCGTGGCGAAATACTCCATGCTCATTGGGCAGGAACTTGGGCTCAGTTCGGAAGAGCTGGACAAGCTGCGCATTTCGGCGCTGCTGCATGACGTCGGAAAAATCGGCGTCGAAGACCGCGTGCTGAAAAAGCCCGGCTCGTTGACGCCGGAAGAGTTCGGACTGATGAAGCAGCACACCGTCAAAGGCGCGAACATCATGCGTCCGGTTTCGCAACTAAAGGAAATGCTGCCGGGCATCGAGCTGCATCACGAACACATGGATGGGCGCGGCTATCCATACGGCTTGCAAGGCAATCAAATTCCGCTGATGGCGCGCATCATTGGCGTTGCCGATACGCTCGATGCCATGACCACCAATCGTCCCTACCAGTCGGCGATGGAGCTGGAGTTTGCGATGGACCGCATCCGGGCGCTGACCGGCTCAAAATTCGATGCCGTGGTTGTGACCGCGCTCGAATCCGCGGTCACCGCCGGAAAGCTCCGCCTCAGCGCCGTCGAAGTCCACGTCTAAATTGGTAGCCATCCGGCAGAGTAAGACACGAAGGCTCGGAAATGACATCCACAAAAGCCAAATTCAACCTATCTGCATTGAACAGAAAAAATGAGCTTCTTTGCAGGATAGACATGTGGGGATTTGTGGGTGTCATGTTTGTTCTGCTTTTTCTGTTAATGCCATTGAGTGTAGTGGACGGCAAGGGGCCGAGCGCGGACCTGGTCGGCGCTCGCTATTCAACTCGAATGCCGGGTGCTCTAAAAGAAGACGCTCTTCAGGTTATGATAACGCGTGACGGCAATATCTACTTTCGCGAACACCGCATCGCCCTTGAAGATCTGCCCAATAAAATCCGGGAAGGAGTTCGGAACGGGGCGGAGAATAAGGTTTATATCGCGGTTGACGCCCGAGCCAAATACGGAGAGATACCAGCTGTTTTGGACAAGATACGCCTCGCCGGAATAGAAAAGGTTGCCTTCCTAACCAATTAGAACCAGCCCAAAATTGGAGTTCCGGTAATTCGCTCAAAGCCCGTGTACGGAGCTTCTGTTACAATTTTGTGTTGCGCTGGAATCAAAGCGCGCGACCTGATGATTTCACTTTTTGGTAAGAATGAGCCGGAGCCGACGCTACTTGAGCGGCTGAAGAAGTCCGTCAGCAAGACCAAGGCAGCGCTTTCCGAGACCGTTGACACCATTTTTCTCGGCGAGCGCAAGATCGATCCTTCGATCCTCAAGGATCTGGAGACCGCACTGCTCTCCGCCGACCTGGGCGTGAAGCCGACGCGCGAGATTCTGGATGCCGTGCGCGAAAAGATGGACCGCAACGCGCTCTCCGATGCCGCGCAGCTCAAGCGCGAAATCAAATCGCATATCATTCGAATCCTGAACGCGCCGGTCCGGCCGGATGTGGCGGCGGCTAGTGGCATCGCCACTTCGCAGAATGGCGGCGGCACGCGCGTGATTTTCATCGTCGGTGTAAACGGCGCGGGCAAAACCACCAGCATCGGTAAACTCGCCAACCGCCTTCGCCAGGAAGGCCGCAGCGTGGTGCTCTGCGCCGCGGACACGTTTCGCGCGGCCGCGGTCGAGCAACTGGAGATCTGGGCGCAGCGCAACGGCATCGAGGTCATCAAACAGAAATCCGGCGCCGATCCCGCCGCCGTGGTTTACGACGCCATGGCCGCGGCCAAGGCGCGCGCAGCAGACGTCGTCATCGTCGATACCGCCGGACGCCTGCACACCAAATCCAATCTCATGGCCGAACTCGAAAAAATGAAGCGCACTGCCGCCAAAGTGATTCCCGGCGCGCCGCACGATGTCTTGCTGGTTCTCGACGCCACCACCGGGCAAAATGGCCTCGCGCAAGCACGCGAATTCACTTCCACCGTCGCCGTCACCGGCATCATCCTGACCAAGCTCGACGGCACCGCCAAGGGCGGCATCGTGGTCGCCATCTCGCGCGAGCTGGGACTGCCGATCCGCTTCGTGGGCACTGGCGAACAGATCAACGATATGGTGCCCTTCGACGCTGAAACGTACGCGAATTCCCTTTTCGACTGAACCGTGGACGCACACGCCATCCGCTTCATGCAACACGCGCTGGCCCTGGCCCGCAAAGGCGCCGGCCTGGCCAGCCCCAACCCAATGGTGGGTTGCGTCATCGTGCGGGAAGGGCAGATTGTCGGCGAAGGCTTTCATCAATATGAGTGGCGCGATCACGCGGAAATTGTCGCGCTGAAATCCGCGGGTGAGAAGGCGCGCGGCGCAACGCTCTACGTCACGCTCGAGCCCTGCAACCACACCGGCCGCACGGGCCCATGCACCGAAGCGATCATTGCCGCGGGCGTGCAGCGCGTCGTCGCGGCAATGGAGGATCCCAATCCCGTCAACGCCGGCCGCGGCTTCGAGCGCCTGGGTGCGGCGGGGATCGAAGTGTTCACGGGGGTTGGAGAAGAAGAGGCTCGCCGCCTCAACGAGCCCTTCGTCTGCTGGATTCGAACGAAGAAGCCCTTCGTCACGCTGAAGTCTGCGTTGACCCTCGACGGCCAGCTTGCGCTTCCAAAGGAACGCTCCGGCAAGCGCAAACGCCGCGATTGGATCTCATCGGAGGAATCCCGCGCGGAAGTTCAACGCATGCGCCACGCTTCCGACGCCCTACTCACGGGCATCGGCACCATTCTCGCCGACGATCCGCTGCTGACCGATCGCAGTGGACTCCCACGCCGCAAGCGCCTGCTTCGCGTTATTCTCGATTCGAAACTACGCCTTCCGCCAGGCTCCCGCATCGTCAAGACCTCGGACGACGATCTGCTGGTCTTTACAGCGGCGCCGCTCCATTCTGCCAAGGTGCGCAAATTGCAAAAGGCCGGCGTCGAAGTTGTACATGCAAAAGCAAGAAGCGGCCGTGTCGACTTGCTTGCCGTCCTCGCGGAACTCGGTTGCCGCGAAATCCTCAGCGTCCTCCTCGAAGCCGGCAGTAATCTCAACGGCGCCGCGCTCGCTGCAGGCGTTGTCCACAAACTGTTTCTCTTCTACGCCCCCAAAATCGCCGGCGAAAGCCGCGTCGCCTTCGCTCACGCGCCCAAGCTCATCCATCTGCCCATGCAAAATGTCCAGATCCATACCTTTGGGCCCGACTTTGCCCTCGAAGCCCGATTGGGCAGCAATTATCCGCGTTGACTTTACAGTTGGCCCTCGCCATACTTTCTCGAGAACCCCTCGTTTCACTTTCCAGCGAGTCTAAACGGATTGTGCAGGCGGAGGCCCGTGAGAAGTTACACGATCCTGCTGGCGGGGTTTTTCCTGATGGGGTGGCCAGGACTGGCAGCCCAGGAACACCACCACGAACTTTCCGCCGAAGAAATCGGCTCGGTCCAATTCCCAACTTCCTGCTCGAAACCGGTGGAGTCCAGCTTCAACCAGGCCGTTGCCCTGCTGCACTCCTTTCAGTACGACCAGGCGAGACAAGCATTTAACAAAGTCTCGGCCATGGATCCGCCCTGCGCCATGGCGCAATGGGGCGTGGCGATGTCTCACTACCACGGCTTGTGGGACAACGGAGACACCGCCGCAGGCAGGCTCGCGCTAAAGCGGGCCCTGGAAATCGTCGCCACGAATGCTAAGACTACCGCCCGCGAAAAATCCTACCTGGAAGCCCTGGCCGCGTACTATGCGCAAGATGGAAAGGATGTTGCCGCACACTCGCAGGCATTCGAAAAGAAAATGGCCGATCTGCAGGCCGCGTATCCGGAGGACAGCGAGGCTGCGATTTTTCATGCTTTGGCGCTGTATATAACTGCTCCGAAGACGGACAAGACCTTCGCGAACCAGCGCCTGTGTGGCAAAATCCTCGAACCGATTTTCCAGAAGCAACCTCACCATCCCGGTGTCGCTCATTACATCATCCATTGTTACGACAACCCAGTGCTCGCAGAAAAGGGTGTGCCAGCCGCGCGCCTGTACGCGCAGATTGCGCCTGTGTCAGCACACGCCAATCACATGCCATCCCATATTTTCACCCGGGTTGGATCGTGGGCGGAATCCATTCACTCGAACGTGAAATCGGCGCGGCTGGCCGCCACTGCGGAAGTCGGCTCCGCGGACGGCGAGGCGCGCGACCAGCGGCTCCATGCCATGGATTACCTTGAATATGCTTATCTGCAAAGCGGACAGATCAAGCAGGCGCAAGCCGTGCTGGCTGAAATGAATGGGCTGCCGCCAGTTGCCGGGCTCTCACAAGTCGGGGACTATGCCCTCGCTGCGATTCCCGCCCGCGCAACCGTTGAACTTGCCAATTGGGATGAGGCCAGCGCTCTGAAACCGAGAGAAGGGGCGGTGCCCTGGGCTGAGGCAATTACCTGGGCCGCCATCGGAGAAGGGAGCGCGCGGTCGGGAAATCTTAATCTTGCCGCTCGGGCGGAGCAGAAGCTCGAGGCGCTCCGCGACGTGGCTTTGAAGCAAGCAAACGCTTATTGGTCGGATCAGATTGAAGTGCAACGCCGCGAAGTGGCCGCTTGGATCGCGGAAGAATCTGGCAAGCAAGCCAAAGCTCTGGCCCGAATGCGTTCCGCGGTGGAACTGGAAGAGGGCATGGACAAGAATTCCGTGACTCCGGGAGCCGTCACGCCCGCCAGGGAAGTGCTCGCGGAATTGTTTTTGCTGGAAAAACAGCTGCAGGATGCACTGACTGCATACGAGGCTGTTCTCAATACGTCGCCCAACCGGTTCAACGCTCTCTACGGCGCCGCACGCGCCGCGGAAGCATTGGGGAACGATACTGCCGCCAGGTATTACCTCCAAAAGTTGTCAGAAATTTCGCCCGGCGAAGAACGCCCAAGATCTCCCGCGAGAACCGTATCTTCTTCGTCCTCTTACTGAAGTCCATACGCTAGCGCGCGGAAAGCGCGGGCGCGCGAAGCATTCCTCTGGTAACGCGGGTATAATCAATTCGAACTTCGCGCTAAACTCTGACCGGGCCTTTGGCCTGAAAGTTTTCAAATGGCTGACACCATCCAGAAATACAAAGACTATGTGATGACCGGCTTCCTGAAGTCCGTTGCCCCGATCGTGATCGACCGCGCCAGTGGCGTGACCGTTACGGACGTCCACGGCCGCGAGTATCTCGACTGCTTCGCGGGAATCTCCGTGGTGAGCGCCGGCCATTGCAATCAGCAGGTGATCGCCGCAGCCAAGGCGCAGATGGACAAGCTGGTTCACTGTTCCTCCTACCTCTACCACGTTCAGCCGGTCGCCGACCTCGCCGAGAAAATCGCGCACATCGCGCCAGGAAAAAAGCTCACGAAGACTTTCTTCGGCAACGGCGGCGCGGAAGCCATCGAAGGGGCTTTGAAACTCGCACGGCTCTACACCGGCAAACATGAATTCATCTCCCTGCAGACCAGCTTCCACGGCCGCAGTTGGGGCGCGCTGAGCGTCACCGGCAATTACGCGCGCAAAAAGAAGGGCGGCCCGTACGCCGCCGGAGTTTCCTTCGCGCCAGCGCCGTACGCGTATCACTCGCTCTGGCCCAGCGATCCCGAAGAGTGTGCGCGCCAATGCGCCCGCGCCATCGATGACATCGTGAAATTCGCCACTTCGAATGACGTCGCCGCATTCATCGCCGAACCCGTCCTGGGCGAAGGCGGCATCATTGTTCCGCCCTTTAGCTATTTCAAGGAAGTGAAAAAAGTTCTCGACCACTACGGCATTCTTTTCATCGCCGATGAAGTGCAGTCAGGCTTCGCGCGCACCGGAAAAATGTTCGCCATCGAACACTACGGCGTCGAGCCGGATATTCTTGTCACCGCCAAGGGCATCGCCGACGGTTTCCCGCTCAGCTCGTTTACCGCCAGCGCGGAAATCGCCGCCGCCTACAAACCCGGCGACCACCTCTCCACTTTCGGCGGCAATCCGGTCTCTTGCGCTGCCGCGCTCGCCAACATCGAATTTATGGAAAAAGAAAATCTGCCGGCTCGCGCCACGGAAACCGGTAATTACGCCATGGCAAAATTGCGTGAGCTACAGAAGAAAAACTCCCTGATCGGGGAAGTTCGCGGCCTGGGCTTGATGATCGGCGTCGAGCTCGTGAAAGACGCCGAGAAAACGCCCGCCACCGCAGAAGCTGAAGCCATTCGCGACGCTTGCCTCCGCAAAGGCATGTTGATCGGCGTAGGCGGAGTCAGCGGCAATGTCGTGCGTTTCCAGCCGCCCTTGATCATCACCCGCCAGCAGATTGATCAGGCGCTCGCCATTTTCACGGAAGCCTTGCAGGAAATCGCGCAACCGGCCAACGCCACCGCTTAAAAATGTTCACCGGAATCATCGAACATCTCGGCACGATCGAGGCCCTCGACCTCAAGCCCGACGGTGGCCGCGTGAGCATTCACGCACCATCCGTCGCGCCATCGCTGGTCGTTTCGAACAGCATCGCCGTCAACGGCTGCTGCCTTACCATCGTCGATCTCCACCATTCCCGCTTCTCCGCCGATCTCTCCGGGGAAACCATCCGCAAAACTTCCTTCGGCGCGGACAGTGCCAGCCTGAAGCACGGCGCACGCGTCAATCTCGAACAGCCGCTCACCGCGGGCAAAGAATTCGGCGGACACTTCGTCCTCGGTCACGTGGACACCATCGGTCGCGTGGCGCATCTCACGCCGGAAGGAGAGAACTGGTGGTTCGGCGTGCAGGTTCCAGAAGAATTCGCGCGTTACGTCGTGGCCAAAGGCTCCATCACCATTGACGGCATCAGCCTGACCGTCGCGCGCTGGCAAAATAACATCGCCGAAGTCGCCGTCATCCCCTACACCTACGAGCACACCAACATCCGCGATCGCAAGCCCGGCGACGCAGTAAACCTCGAAGGCGATGTCCTGGGAAAATATGCGGAGCGCTATCTGGAAACGCGGCGTTCGACTTCACTTTCAAACTTAACGGTGGGTGACCTCATCGAGCAGGGCTTCTAGCATCAAGCTCAGGCACCGCGTTTTTCGCGCGCTCCCCGCCAGTACAAGACTAATCCTAGCAAGATCGCCGCCACCGTTCCGACGAATAGCTTCGCCTCAAACAGAACCTTGTTTGAAGAATCTCCCGGCGGCACCATCGAAACAGTCATACAGACCAGCACCACCAGGAATCCCAGCCCGCCGATCAGCCACACACCCGTCATGCCTCCGGGAATCAGCACGGCGTGTTCATTCTCTTTCCGGTCTTTGCGTTTCGCGAGCTTGATCACCGCCGCGAACATGTATAGAAACGGTATGAAATAGATCAGGATGGTGATGTCCACCAAAACCTGATACGCGCCTCGCATGGTCTCGCTGATTTGGCTGATGAGCAGCACCGCGCCGGACGCCACCGCCTGCACGATGATCGAAACATACGGTGTTTTCCAGCGTGGATGAATTTTTCCAAATGCCGCCGGCAAGTAGCGGTCGATGCCCACAACGAACGGCACGCGCGCAATGCCCGCCACCGTGCTTCCCACCCCGCCGGCATTTCCCACGGAAACCAGCATCGCAGCCATGACGCCAACGAACCCGATCCGCAACGCCGTCGAACCGTGGGTAATCGCCTGAAACACGCCGCTTTTTGGATCAACATCCGCGGCAGGAATCATCGAGAGCACCGCAAGTGTTCCAAGGATGTAGATCACCGCAATCATCGCGCCCGAAGTTAGCACCGCGCGCGGCAGCGTGCGCCGCGGATCGCGAATCTCCGCGCTCATCGCCGAGACCAATTCGAGCCCCGTAAACGCAAAAGCGATCTGCGACCAGAAATTTACCGTGTCCCAGCTCCAGTGCGGCATCATGTTCGCCCACGTGAACTGCGTTACAGAGCCGTGTTGCAACCATAGCGTCGCGCCGATGAGGACAAGAATCATCAAAGGAATGTAAGTAGAAACGCCCCCGGCATTTTGCAGCCACTTTCCAACGTTGAGTCCGATGATGTTCAAAATCACGGCCACAAAGAGCAGCACGAAAGACCCAACCAGCAGAAAAGTCCTGTCTTGCGCCAGCGCCGCTCCGCCAGAGCCCGCAAGATACCCGCTCATCGCCGCGCTGGCCAGCAGTAGCCCGGGGAAATAAAAAATCGTATAGACCCAGTAGGTCCATCCGGCGACGAAACCATGAAAATCACCGAAAGCTTCCTTGGCCCACACGTAGAGCCCGCCCTCCTCGGGAAAGCGCGACGAGAGTTCGTTGATCACCATTGCGGACGGCACAAAGAAAAAAACCGCCGCCAGCACCCAGAGGCTAATTGACGGCGTCCCGTTGTGCGCCGCCGCCGCAATCCAGCGCGGCCCCAACACCGTGGCGATGTTGAAAAACAGGACGTCCCAGAAGCCCATTTCCTTGCGCAATTGCTTGATTGGATCGGATGAGCCGTTCGCGGCCTGGCTCACAGGGTCACGTCCAGCGCGGGAATCAATTCGTCCTGCATGCGGAAATTCTTGAGGAATGGATCATTCGAACTTTCGAAACCGGCCCACGGCCCAAAGAAGGTCACTTCTCCCTCCTGAAGAAATATGACCACGTCCGCCAGCTTTTTCGCCAGGTGCGTATCGTGAGTCACCACGATGGACGTTTTGTGAAATGCTTTCTTCAATCGCAGGATCAAATCGCCCGCATGTCCCGCCATGATCGGATCCACCATCGTCGTTGGTTCGTCGAACAGGATGGCCTCGGGATTCTGCGCCAGCGCCCGGCCGATGGCCACTGCGCGCTTCATTCCGGTGGAAAGCTCGCTCGGCAATTTATCCAGTACATGATCCACCTCGAGCATATTGGCGATTTTCGCGACGTAAGCCTCGAGGTCGTCGTATGTGAGGCCCGGCTGCCCGTCCAGCGGGAACGCGATGTTGTCTCTCACCGTCAGCGAATCGAAAAGCGCTCCCGACTGGAACACCATCGTCACTTTGCGCCGCACCTGTTCGAATTGCGCTTCGCTGAAATGCGTCACGTCAACGCCGTCGACCAGAATCTGCCCCGAATCCGCTTGCAGGAATCCCATGATGTGCTTCAGCGAAACCGATTTCCCCACGCCGCTGCGGCCCATGATCACGCAGGTTTCTCCGCGCTTCACCGTGAAGCTCACGTCTTTCAGCACCGGGCGGTCGTCAAACGCCTTGCACACATTTCGAAACTCGAAAAAATTTGCAGTCTCGGCGCTATTTTTGGCGGCCTCGCTCACTCGCGCTCCGTTTCCCAAACGCGGCGCATTTCTTCATAATCCGCCGCCGTATTCATGTTCCAGAACAGCCGTCCTGCGCTATCAAACCGTTTCCAGACCGGCTCGTCAAGCACTTCCGAGCGCAGGAGTGCGACGCCGGCAGTCACTTTTCGAACGCCGCTTTCGAACGCCGCCCGTAATGTCTCCGCCGCATCGGTTCGCCAGCACGCGCACAAAGGCTCTGGCCCATGTGCCGAATGAGCAAGCACGACCTGGGCCTCGCTATTCACTGCTCGCTCGGCAAGAAAGGCCATCCACTCGTTCGTCAAAAACGGCATGTCGCAACTCAGGATCACATTCCATTCGGTGTGCGCCGCGCTTTTCTGGGAATTTTCAAGCGCCGTGATAATTCCTCCCAGCGGCCCTTCGCCAGGCCACTGGTCAACAACCATTTCTCTTTCGAATTGAGCGTACTTCTCCGGCGCGCCTACAACTATTACGTTCCTGGCCACGTTCTGCAGCAACGCAATCATGCGCCCCAGCATTGGCAGTCCTCCAAGCTCCACCAGCGCCTTGTCCCGCCCGAATCGCGAGCTCCCGCCACCCGCCAGGACGTATCCGCAAATCTCCCTGCTCTCTGTGTCCATTCCTATTCGTCTTCCAGCGGCTCCCTGCCCGGCCGCCGAATCCCCAACTCCCGCAATTTCTCTTGCAAGCTCTGACGGTGCAGCCCGATCGTCACCGCCGTGCGCGAAACATTCCAGCGATGCTCCGCCAATTGCCGCGTTAAGTAAGCCACCTCGAACTTCCTCTTCGCTTCGCGGAAATCCCGTTCGCTAAGACCATTGTCCGGACCGCCGCCACTCGGTTTGTGCGGATTCGCCTCGCCGTGAACCACTTCCGCCGGCAAATCATCAACGCCAATCTCCTCGCCGCGGCAGAGCACCAGGCTTCGCTCCAGCGCGTTCTTCAATTCGCGCACATTTCCCGGCCAATCGAACTTCTCGATCACTGCCATCGCTTCACGCTTCAACCGCGCTCCCCGTCCCAGCCGCGCCGCATGCATCTGCAAAAAAGTCTCGGCCAGCAGCGGGATATCCTCCTTATGAGCGCGGAGCGGCGGCAACTCGATGGTCACCACGCGCAGCCTGTAAAATAAATCCTCGCGAAATTTTCCCGCGCGAATTTCCGCACTCAGGTTCCGGTGCGTCGCGCTGATCACTCGCACATCCACCGCGATCGATTGCGTCCCGCCCAGCCGCTCAATCGTCCGGTTCTCCAGCACACGCAGCACTTTCGCTTGCGTCACCGGATTCATATCCCCAATTTCGTCCAGGAAAATCGTCCCGCCCGAAGCCAGTTCAAACTTCCCCTTCTTCTGCTGAGACGCGCCGGTGAACGCACCGCGCTCATAACCAAACAGCTCCGACTCGATCAGCGTTTCCGGCAGGGCCGCGCAATTCACCGCTACGTAAGCCTTTCCAGCTCGCGGCGACCGCGCATGTATTTCTTGCGCCAGCAAATCCTTCCCCGTGCCGCTCTCCCCGAGAATCAGCACGGTAGAATCCGTCGGCGCTACGCGGTCCGCCATTTCGAACGCGCGCCGCATTTCCGCCGAGCGCCCGATCATCTGCCCAAACTGCCCTTCGGTAGTGAGTCTGCGCCGCAGCGAATCGTTTTCTTTTTCGAGAGTGGCCAGCTTCAGCAGATTCGAAACGCGCTGCCGTAGTTCCTCCAATTCGAATCCCTTCACCAGATAATCCGCCGCGCCCAACTGCAAAGCCTCCACCGCCGTTTTCGCCGTATCCAACGCCGAAACCATCAACACGGGGATCTCGCTGCCCTGCTCACGCATCCAGCGCAAAAACGAAAGCCCATCCTGCCCGGGCAGAACCACGTCCAGCAACACCAGGTCCGGCTGCTCCCGCGGCATCGCTTCCCGCGCCGCCTCCGCCGAATCCGCCTCCGCAATCCGGTACTTCGCCTCCAGCGCTCGCCGCAGCCCGTATCTCGCCGCCGGCTCATCATCCACAATTAAAATAGTCTTCATGCTTCTCTTTTCTTTAATTCTCTTTACTTCATTACGTCCTTACTTCCTTACTTCATCCAACGGCAGCGTCACGTGAAATCGCGTCCCCCGCCCCTCCCCAATCGGACTTTCCCAATCTACTTTCCCTCCAAACTCCGCCACGCGCCGCGCCACGATCGCCAACCCCAATCCCGTTCCCTGTGATTTCGTCGTGAAAAACGGCCGCAGGATCTTCTCCCGCAGCGCCGCCGGAATCCCGGGCCCGTCATCCTCCACGGTGAGAACGCAAACGCCATCTTGCGGCGCCGCGCTCACGCTCACCTGTCCCCCGCGAGTCGCCGCCTCGAGCGCATTCACCACCAGATTCGAAACGATATCGTTCAGCGCCTCCGCGCTCACTGCCACGCGCGCGTTTTCCTTCGAAACTCGAAGCCGCAGCTTCACTCCGCGCCGCTCCGCCTCATGCGACAACACACCCGCCACTTCCCCCACTACCACGCGGCCGTCGCAACTTCCCGCCACGCCGCCCCCACGCACCGCCGGCCGGCTGAATTGCAACAACTGGTTCAGCTTCCCGGACAGCCGACCAATTTCCTCCAGCACCATCTTCGTCTCCGCCCGCATGGAGTCCGGCAATTCCGGATTCTCCAGCTGCACTTGCAAAATCGTCTTCATCGATCCCAACGGATTCTTCAAATTGTGCGAAATGCTTGCCGCCATCTGCCCCACCAGCGCCAGCCGCTCGCGCTCCGCCAATTCCCTCTCCAGCTGCAGCTTCTCCTCAATCATCCGGCACAAATCCAGCGCCCCCGGCAACTGTTCGCACAAAAACTCCAGCGCCCCGCGCGTCTCTCCGGAGATGGCCGCGCCGTGCGGTTCGACCAGCAGCGAGCCGATGGTGTTGTTTCCCTGCAGGATCGAAAAGCCTTCTCGAAATTCCTTGCGCGCGGGAATTCGCTCCTCTTTTCCGCTCTCCGGGTGCCACAACATCAGCCCCACCTCGTCAAATTCAAACTGCTCCTTGAGGCGGCGCTCGATGAACTCCGCCAACTGCGGCATGTCGCCCTTCCGCGCTTCCTGCTGGATTTCTGATGCCAGGCGATGCGCCACTTCCATTTCTTTTTGTACCGTTGCCTGCAGCCGCCGCCCAAGAGCTCGCTGCAACGGCTCAATGAAAATCACCAGTACGAACAACAGAATGGCCGCGGTCGCTTCCGGAGGGAGTACAGGCTCGAGCCGAATGCTGAGACGGCGAACAAGGCTGAGGTAAAGTAATGCGAGAAAAGTGGCCGAAATCGCGTACAAGAGATTATTTTGCCGCCCGATCTGCAAAAAGTTGTGCCGGTAGACAAGAAAGATGAGCACGCTGAACGGCAAGATCGGCAGCAGCGCAAAAGCGGTTGCAAATCCCTCCACTGTCCCCGCTTGCGGATGCAACGGCATCAAATGCAAGCCCGCGACCGCCAGGAACGACGCCGCGAAGAATACCAGTAGTGTCCAGTGAAAATAACGCTGCGCTTTGTCCGGGGACGCGCCCGCAAAGCGGCTTTCCCACACTCCGCTCCACGCCAGAGAAATCGCCAGCACCATCGCAAAGCCTTGCCCCAACGCCCTGACAGGCTCCAGGAAATTAAAATGGTGGTCCTCGACGAGGGCCGGAACGCGCGTAAACCCGACATACAAAATGGCCGCATAAACGAGCAGCAGCACCGCCACTTTCCACCGTTTGTTCTTGAGCAGCCCCCGCGTCTCCGCATATTCCATGTGCAGATGCAGCAGCAGCGCGGGCAGCATGCACAGACCGGCGGATATAATTGCAATTGCAAATCCATTGAGCGCGGGCGGAGGCACCGCATAATAAATCTGCGAGTTCAGTGCGAGAAGCGATCCACCGTAAAAGAGGAACAGCGCGAGGCACAGAAAGAAGAAAACACGTTCAAAATTGCGCTGTCTGCGATAGCCAAGAATCACCACCATCCAGAAAAGCTGCAGCAGCGTCCCTGCTGTGTAGCCAATCAGCCGGATGTAGAGCAGCGATCCCATGGGCCTCCAGAGTGCCGGATTTTACCCTTGACTCCAGAGCAGGACAATCCCCAAGTGTCACATTTTTCTTGCACCATCTAAGCTATTATAAATAAACACTTTATTTTGAGCGAAAATCCACAGGAATCCTGCCCCAAGCCCGGCAATTCCTTGACATGCCAGCCTTTTCTGCTATATTAGCAGTCGGTGGCGAGGAGTGCTAATTCCCCTTTTTCTCGCCACCACACTTTAAACCGCAAGTTCACCTACGGAGGTTTTTCAAGATGGCAGTGAATCTGACCCCGCTCCACGACCGCGTCGTTGTGAAGCGCATTGAAGAGAAGGAAAGCATCAAGGGCGGCATCATCATTCCGGACTCCGCCAAAGAAAAGCAGCAGGAAGGCGAAGTTATCGCCGTCGGCCCTGGCAAGCGCGAGAAGGGTGAGCTTCATCCCCTCGACGTCAAGGTTGGCGACCGCGTCCTGTTCGGCAAGTACGGCGGCACCGAAATCAAGATCGACGACGAAGAGCTCCTCATCCTCCGGGAAGAAGAGATCCTCGCCAAGCTCGGCGGCGCCGCAAAAGCAGCAAAGAGGTAGTTTCGGTATTTAAGTGTAGGCGCCGGGCTTTAGCCCGGCCCGCAATGCCCCCGACCAAGTCGGGGCGAAGTTCACCAAAGGTTCAGCTTAGAACGAACGAAGAATATCAGGAGGAATTACCAGTATGGCGAAGCAGATAGTAACAGGTGAAGCGTCCCGCCAGGCGATTTTGCGCGGCGTGAACGCTCTTGCCGACGCAGTGAAAATCACCCTCGGCCCCAAGGGTCGCAATGCGGTGATTGAAAAGAAGTTCGGCGCGCCCATCATCACCAAGGACGGCGTGACCGTTGCCAAGGAAATCGAACTCCGCGATCCCCTCGAGAACATGGGCGCGCAGATGGTCCGGGAAGTCGCTTCCAAGACTTCCGACGTTGCCGGCGACGGCACGACCACCGCGACCGTGCTCGCACAGGCCATCTTCCGCGAAGGCGTCAAGACTGTCGCCGCAGGCGCCAGCCCCACCGCTCTCAAGCGCGGCATCGAAAAGGCCGTCGAAGTGGCCGTCGAAGAGATCAAGAAGCTCCACAAAGACGTCAAGGGCGAGATGATCGCGCAAGTCGGCACCATTTCTGCCAACAATGACAAGCAGATCGGCGGCATCATCGCCGAAGCCATGAAGAAGGTCGGCAAGGATGGCGTCATCACCGTCGAGGAATCCAAGACGATGGAGACCACCCTCGAAGTAGTCGAAGGCATGCAGTTTGACCGCGGCTACCTCTCCCCCTACTTCATCACTGACCCGGATCGCATGGAATGCGTGCTCGAAGACGTCCGCATTTTGATCCACGAAAAGAAAATCAGCTCCATGAAGGATCTTCTTCCTCTCCTCGAGCAGACCGCCAAGATGGGCAAGCCCCTCTTGATCGTCGCTGAGGACGTCGAAGGCGAAGCCCTAGCGACCCTCGTGGTCAACAAGCTGCGCGGCACCCTCCAGTGCTCCGCCGTCAAGGCCCCCGGCTTTGGCGATCGCCGCAAAGCGATGCTCGAAGATATCGCCACCCTCACCGGCGGCAAAGCCATCACCGAAGACCTCGGCATCAAGCTCGAGAACGTGAAGCTTGAGGACCTCGGCCGCGCCAAGAAGGTCACCATCGACAAGGACAACACCACGATCATCGAAGGCGCCGGCAAGTCCGCGGACATTGAAGGCCGTGTCAAGCAGATCCGCTCGCAGGTCGAAAACACCACCAGCGATTACGACAAGGAAAAGCTCCAGGAGCGCCTTGCCAAGCTGGTCGGCGGCGTCGCCGTCATCAAAGTCGGCGCAGCCACCGAAACCGAGCTGAAGGAAAAGAAGGCGCGTGTGGAAGACGCAATGCACGCTACCCGTGCGGCTGTCGAGGAAGGTATCGTCCCCGGCGGGGGTTCGGCCCTGCTCCGTTGCATCTCCGCAGTCGAGAAGCTCAAGCTCCACGATGACGAAGCCGTTGGCGCAGGCATCGTGAAGCGCGCTCTCGAAGAGCCTTCCCGCCAGATCGCTCTCAACGCCGGCCACGAAGGCGCCGTTGTGATCGGTAAGGTTCGCGATTCCAAGGACGAAAACTTCGGCTTCAACGCCGAAACCGGCGAGTACGGCGACATGGTTAAGATGGGCGTAATCGACCCGGCCAAAGTCACCCGCCTCGCGCTGCAAAACGCAGCTTCCATCGCGGGCTTAATGCTCACCACCGAAGCTCTCATCGCCGACATCAAGGAAGAGAACAAGGCAGCGGCAGCCGGCGGCGGCGCTCCCGGTGCAGGCGGCATGGGCGGCATGTACTAATTTTTCCAGCTCGCCCACAACCTCAATCCTAAAAGGGCGTCCTCGGTGCGAACCAGGACGCCCTTTTTCTTTCCCGCTCTGATTTGTTTGCTTTAAATACCCCTGGGATTAAGCCTTGCCCGTGGCCTGTATGATCACTTTGTCCGCGCCCGACCCCATGCGGTCCCGCACTTCCGCGGCAATCTCGAATGACCGCAACCGCGCCCTCTGATCGTAAATAATCCCCGTTACCATCAACTCATCCGGCTTCGTCACCTCGATGAATTCACTCAACCCCCGTTCCACGGTCATCGATGAGCCCACAAACGAACACGCTAGCGACTGGCTCGCCATGGACTTCTCAGCGGGCGTCCAATACTTCTCGATGTCGTCGATCGGTGCCGGAATTTGTCCCGGCATTCCTCGCCGTAGCAACGTGAAAGCTTGCTGGTGCGAAGTGAAGAGCCGCCGCGCTTCCGCGTCTGTATCGGCGGAGATGACGTTCGCGCCCACCATCGCGTAAGGCCGCTCCAGCTCTTTCGATGGTGTGAACCGCCTCCGGTAGAGCGCAAGCGCCTGCATCAAGTCCGCCGGCGCAAAATGCGACGCAAACGCAAACGGCAATCCCATCATCGCCGCCAGTTGCGCGCTGAATAAGCTCGATCCTAGCAGCCAGATCGGCACCCGCAGCCCGGCTCCCGGTACCGCGCGGATTTGCTGCCCCGGTTCAGCGGGCTCGAAATACGATTGCAATTCCTTCACATCGCTCGGAAATTCTTCGTCCGTGGACTTGCTGCCGCGCCGCAACGCCCGCGCGGTCGCCACATCCGTTCCCGGCGCGCGCCCCAGCCCGAGATCGATTCGCCCCGGATACAACGAAGCCAGCGTCCCAAACTGCTCCGCGATCACCAGCGGCGCATGATTCGGCAGCATCACTCCGCCCGCTCCCACGCGAATCGTCTTCGTGCCGCCAGCCACGTGCCCGATTACCACAGCCGTCGCCGCGCTCGCGATCCCCGGCATGTTGTGGTGCTCCGCCAGCCAGAAACGCTTGTACTCCCATTGCTCCGCATGCTGCGCCAGCTCCAGCGAGTTGCGAAACGCATCCTCCGCCGTCGCCCCCGCCGCAATCGGCGCCAGATCAAGCACTGAAAATGGGACCATGCAAATCTCCCGAGCCGGATACCTGCACCCTGAATACGGCGGACTTTCCGGCGCTCAGTTCTTAGATGAATTCCCGGTCCCACTCGGCACACCTGGCAGGCACGCATGCTCATGGCCCGCCACGCCCTCCCTTGCCTCCCCTCTCCCCCCTCTGATATCGTCCGTAGGCCTCAAGACATCGACTCTTCAGGGGAGAGTCACCATGCCAGGACTATTGCAGCGGTTCTTGCCGCGCGAAGAGGGCTTTTTTGATCTCTTTGCCAAACAGGCGGCCAACATCCATGCGGGCGCCGATGCCCTGCACAAAATGCTCACGCATTACACCGGCGTGCCCGAGCAGGTCCAGATCGTCAAGGCCATCGAGCACGAAGGCGATGAGATCACCCACGCTCTCATCACCAAGCTCAATCAAACCTTCATCACCCCGTTCGACCGCGAAGACATTTACGAGCTCTCGAACCGCCTCGACGACGTCATCGATCTGATCGACGCCGCCGCCAGCCGTTTCGTCCTCTATCGCGTGGACTCCATCCGCGTCGGCACCATCGATCTGGTAAAAGTACTTGTCTCCGCCACGGCCGAAGTCGAGGCCGCCATCCGTGCCCTCGAGACTCCCGACAAAGCCCTCAGGCACTGCATCGAGATCAACCGCTACGAAAACGAAAGTGATCGCCTCTGCCGCACGCTCATCGCCCAACTCTTCGACGAAGAAAAAGACTCCGTCCAGATCATCAAATGGAAAGAGATCTTCGAAGTCATCGAAACCGCCGTAGACAAGTGCGAAGACGTCGCCAACGTCATCGAAGGCGTCATCGTCAAGAGCGCCTGATCCGCAATGACCGGCTTCTCCCTCCTGCTCCTCGTCATCACCCTCACGCTCACGTTCGAATTCTCGAACGGCTGGCACGACGCTGCCAATTCCATCGCCACGGTCGTCTCCACGCGCGTCCTCACTCCCTTCCGCGCCGTCGTCTGGGCGGCCTTCTGGAACTTCATCGCCGCGTTCTTCTTCGGCACCGCTGTTGCCGGCACCATCGGAAAAGGCATGGTACACATTGAAATGGTAAACCAGCAGGTACTCCTCGCTGGTCTGCTTGGCGCCATCACCTGGAATCTCATCACTCTCATTCTTGGCCTGCCCACCAGTTCGTCGCACGCTCTCATTGGCGGCTTCGGCGGCGCGGCCGTGGCCAAAGCCGGATTTCGTGCGCTCATCCTTGGCGGCTGGCTCAAGCCCGTCCTTTTTATTTTTCTCTCGCCGGTAATCGGCATGGTCCTCGGGATGACCGTCACCTTCGTAACCAGTTGGATCGTTCGCAAGCAGCGCCCGCAAAAAGTGGATAAGTGGTTTCGCCGCCTGCAGCTCTTGTCCGCCGCCGGCTACAGCTTCGGCCACGGCACCAACGACGCCCAGAAAGGCATGGGCATCATCACCACAGCGTTGGTCGCCGGCGGACTTCTGAAATCCTTCGCCGTGCCGTTCTGGGTAATCATCTGCTGTCATCTGGCTATGGCCGGCGGCACCATGGCTGGCGGCTGGCGCATCATCAAGACCATGGGCCAGCGGATCACCAAGCTCACTCCCTTCGGTGGCTTCGCTGCCGAAACCGCCGGCGGCCTCACCCTCGTCGGCACAGCGATCTTTGGTATTCCCGTCAGTACCACGCACACCATCACAGGCGCTATCGTCGGCGTCGGAGCGACGCGTCGTCTATCCGCCGTCCGCTGGGGCGTCACCCGTCGCATCGTCTTCGCTTGGGTCCTCACCATCCCCGGCGCCGCCCTCTTCGGCGCTGTCCTCTACCACTTTCTTGGCTCCCTCATCCGCTAATTGACTTTTCCCCAAGCGCCGCAGGCGCGACATACGTTTGCCCAGCGCGCAAGCGTTGGGTGACCTATCGAGATGCCTTCATTGCCCCTTGGGTTCGCTGGTTGGCGCTTCAAAGCCGCCGCAACGATAGCGCCAACTCTGGCGGAACTTCTCGCGCTCCTCGGGCGTCATCCGCTCCCAGCGCTCGTCCATGCGCTCTCTGATTCGCCGCCGCATACCGGAGCGCTGAGAGCCACGGCCACTAACGCCTCCGAACAGAATCCGGCAGAGCGCCAGCAGTCCGAAAGCTTGCCAGAAGGTAATTTGCCGCCATCCGAACAGCGTCGGCAGCAGCCAGTTCCAAAGATGCATCACCAGTTCGCCGCCAATCCAGATGAAAAGCGCGATCCCCAGTGGGGCCAGAAAGATAATCGCGATCCATTTCTTTTTTCTCATGTTGTGTTCCTCATTTCCGCTTTTCATTTCTTCGCGAATTCGTCGTGAATCCTTTGCAATCGTTCGCGCAGATGCAGCACCGCATAGCGCTTCCGCGAGAGCAGCGTATTCACGCCCACGCCGTTCTCGGCGGCCATCTCCCTGAAGCTGCGTCCTTCCAGCTCGTGCGCAACAAACACCTCGCGCTGCTCCTCAGGCAGCTCGTCCAGGGCAAGTTCCAGTTCATCCAAAAGCACGTTGCGGAAGTACAGCGCTTCCGGACCGGCATCGGGCGATGGCAACAGATCTTCGAGCACCTCGCCGCCTTCGCCCTCGGCCGCCGCGTCGCTCAAGCTCTCCGGCTTCTTCTTGCGGAAAAGGTCCGTAATGCGGTTGCGCGCGACGCGAAAAAGCCAGCCGGTCACGTGCTCGATCGGCATCAGCAGGCGATTGGCTTCTACCAGTTCGTAGAACACCTCCTGCACGATGTCCTCGGCGTCGGCGGGATCGGGCACACGTCGGCGGATGAAATTGCGCAACCGGGATCGTTCTTGCGCGACAATCTCGGAGATTTGACGGTCTTGCTCGGTCATCCCCGTGATCCTCGGCGCCTCATCCATCCATTTCTGTAGACGAATGGCGGCCGCATATATTGTAATGATTTGAGCTGCTTCACCCGCCGTTGCGCCACAAGCTGACGCTCGTGACTGCAAACGCCGGGTGCCCCAAGTGCCGGGCCTGCACCTGGGGGTTTTGACTCTTCCTCGAATCTCTTCCTACGCCCCCAATTCACATCCATCATCCCCAAAGTCTTTATCCCCTATGCTTCGCTCAATTTGAGCCGAAAGACCGCGGCGGAGAAGCGGTCTCAAATCTGACAGGTACGGAAACTGCGTTTACACGTTATAAGTCTTCTTCCGGAGCCAGCCTGGGCGGCAAGCCAGTATCGCGACCAGCAGAGAATCTGCACCCTCCGTGTTCACAACCGAACAGACGCGAATCCTCGCCGCGTCTAGCATCCTGTTGAGGTGCTCACATGCAACCTCAACCGCAGAAAAAAGTGGCCCGAGTATATAGAATCGAAGGGTCAATCGTTCTGTATCGCTCGGCATCGAGAAGTCTGTTCAAAGCAGAAAGGTCTCTGTTCCGTGCGGAGCCGTGGTGGAGTTTGGTCCTCAGGGCCCCGCTCTTTCTACGGACCCTGCTTCGCCTTGTTTTTGTCTGTCACCATTGGCACAAGGGTCCTCCGATAACACTGCGCCAGCCAATCCTATCCAACCTACCCGGACGCCGATCTGTCTATGGCCGGGTAACCTCCATCACTTGCTTGGATTGCGGTCAAAAATTCGCTTACAACCACAAGACCAGGCGACTGGTAGATTTCTGGGGCGTTCATGACGCGGAAGCACTGGCAGGAGTTCGTCGGACAGTGGGTGGATTCTTTTCGCCCCTTCAAGGACTTGCTGCAAGGGTCGTCAGGCTGAATATGAGGATACCGATGAATGAGCTTGGCAGTTCCGTGCACCCCCTCGGAATTTTGACGAAGGGCCAATCCTAATTACTACGTTTGATGGCGGCTGGTGGCCCATCCTCGCGGGTTTTGCAAGGGTGCGGTCTTTGCTCTTGTCGCTTTTCTAATTTCTATTTTCTAGTTTCTAACTTCTATTTTCCTGTATGCATTTGTGAAGCGCACTCGCACCACCCAGAAAACCAGCAAAATCAGCGGAAGCACGGTGAGAACTAAATACAAGCTTATGCTGAAAAGAGCCGCCGGTAGATATTTTCCGACGCCCACCGTCGAAAGCAATCTCAGTGGACGGTTTGAGGGCCCCATGAAAAAAGACCCTGCCGCAATGAACAGCCCAAAGCACATGCGCCAGAGATGCCGAGCGATGCGCTTCGCTCCAGTAACACCGCCGCGCAACAGCATGCGAACGTCCCCCGCGGCTGCCAGCAGCATCACCGAACCCATGAAAAAGGTCATTCCGACAGGAACTCCGTCTTGTGAGCTCGCTCCGCTGCGCACCACTCTAATGCCAATCATCCAGGTGAGGATACCAAGCGCCAGCGGAATCAGCAGCACCACCCAATCAAAACGGCTCGTTTCCCCGTCTCTGCGCCTGGCCGTCAGCCATGCCGTTCCGATCAAATAGACAGTCAAAATCCCGCCGCCGATGTTATTGGGTTGATGCCTCGTGATTGCAAGGTACACCGCGAAGGCGCCCATGGTGAGCATCGAGGCCACAAAGATCTTTCCCGCCCGCACATGCCGGGGGGAACCTTTACGGAAAATCATTGCCGCGGTCCCGGACACCAACCCCAGGCTCCCCGCGCAAATATGGACAATCAGTATGGGCGAATAGGACATGAGCCTTTCTTGGAGATATAACGCGGGCAGGTGCCCCGGTGTTTCACCCCACCGCCAAAGCAACCCCTCAGTCAACCCTACCCCTCTGTTTTCTTGCCCTTACGCGGCCATTCGAAGCCATTGGTCGCCGATGAAACATTCTATCTAAAGTAATACTTGACATTATAAATAATCTAATCTATAATCAGTCGTGATACTCAGCCACCGCCCCGTTTGTTCCGCCCTGCCTTCCCCTCTCGGAACCTCTGTGTCGTCAACCTTCCGACCTGCGAGCCTTCCAGACTGCAACCATATCTGCCCTCCAAGTCCTTTAGCGGCAACACTTTTGGACCTCCCCGCAAGTGTTGCAAACAAAAGACTTACGATATTCTTAACTCCTTTAGATGCAACACTTACAAAAAACGAGGGGGGGCCAGAACTGCCCATATGCCTTCAGCCGCCTAGGATCCCAGCCTTCAAACCTGCAACCTTCCAACCCCCAAGCAGCTTTCTATCCTCCCGACGTTCCGACGGCGCAACTCTCACTCTCTTGTCGCTCTTTGCACCAAGAGCGTTTCACATCTCTTTTGCAATCAGCCGCTTCCACACTCTTTCTCAAAAATACCGGGTGGATGGGGGGTACCATAAGAAAACTCCTGAAGGATTGATTGAACTCCATCGCCGCCGATCCGCCGCTGCGACTTTAATCGCTTTAGTTTCATCAAATTCGGTAGACTATCGCCAGGAGTCGCTCCGTGTCTGACGCCAAACCACCGTTCGCCACCGTCGAGGAAGCCGTTGAAGAGATTCGGCAGGGCCGCATGGTCGTCCTTGTCGACGACGAGGATCGCGAAAACGAAGGCGATCTCACCATGGCCGCCGAGAAGATCACCCCCGACGCCATCAACTTCATGGCCAGGCACGGCCGCGGCTTGATCTGCCTCACCCTCACCGAGCAGCGTTGCGACGAGCTGCACCTCCCGCTTATGTCCCCCATCAACACTTCCGTCCACGGCACCGCCTTCTGTGAAGCCATTGACGCCCGCCTCGGCGTCACCACTGGCATTAGCGCCTCCGACCGCGCCATCACCATCCTTACCGCCATCGATCCCAAGACCAAGCCGCAGGACCTCGCCCGTCCCGGCCACATGTTCCCGCTTCGCGCGCGTAATGGCGGCGTCCTTGTTCGCGCCGGCCAGACCGAAGCCAGCGTCGACCTCTCGCGCATCGCCGGTCTCGATGCCTCTGGCGTCATCTGCGAAATCATGAACGAAGACGGCACTATGTCCCGCGTGCCGCAGCTCCTCGAATTCTGCCGCCAGCACAACATCAAGATGCTGACCGTGGCCGACCTCATTCGCTATCGCATGCAGCACGAACGCTACGTCCGCCGCGTCGCCGAAGCCATCCTGCCCACGCGCTTTGGCGATTTCCGCATGATCGCCTACGCCAGCGATGTGGATCATGATCAGCACATCGCGCTGGTCCGCGGCGAACTGGAAGGCGCGGAGCCCGCGCTCGTCCGCGTCCATTCGCACTGCCTTACCGGAGATGTTTTCGGTTCCACCGCATGCGATTGCAGCGAACTCGTTTCGCGTTCGCTCGCCGCCATTGCCAAGGAAAATCGCGGCGTCTTCCTCTATCTCCATCACACGGGACGCGGCTTCAGCGTCGAAACCGCCGCGGAGCCCGGCGCGCTTCCGCAAATTCATTTTCATCAACGCGGCCAGCTCGACCGCGAGCCCGCCCGCCAGCGCATGGTTCAACACGAAAGCGGCATCGGCGCGCAAATCCTCATCGACCTCGGCCTCAAGGACATCCGCGTCCTCACCAACCACCCCAAAAAAGTCGTAGCCCTCGAGGGCTACGGCATCCGCATCGCCGACCAAGTCCCCCTCCGCATCGAGCAACCCAAACCAACACACCAAACGCTATGAATCTGCACACTCCGTCCACGCCCATTTGTCATTCCGAGCGTAGCGAGGAATCGACTTTTTCTTTTGGCGTCTACAGCGGCGGGTCTGCGGCAGGGGGCGGCTTCGTTGCAGGTGGCGCCGCTGGTGGAACCGGTTTTGCCCCAACCCTCCCGACAGTCAAATACTTGCGCATTTTGTCGAGGCGCTTCTCCCCGAATCCCCGAATCGCCAGCAAATCGTCCACGCTCTTGAACGCGCCATACGACTTGCGCATCTGCACAATCTTGCCGGCCGTCACTGGCCCGATCCCCGGCACCAGTTGCAACTCTTCCGAATTCGCCGTATTGATGTTGATCGGTTGCGCCGGCGGTTTTTTCTTGGCTGAGGATGCTGCTGCAAACAAGAAAAACATTGAGCAAAGAGAAACGATGGCCCTCAGGACGTGAGGCTGCAGCGTCATGGCTGGTGTATTATCCTACTCTGACGTACTTAAATCAATAACACGAATATTTACTTCTGAAGTCATCTTGATCGATGGAGGTAATCATAAACCCACAAGCAAACGAGTGGAAGGACGCAAAGCCAAAGCACTACGGCCACAATCCGCGTCCAAAGGACTCCGTCAGGCCTTCCGTGAATGGCCTTAATGGCTCGGTTCTTATTCCACAAGTGGACAAAAAAGAGGACGTCGTTCAGAGCAAACCCGGTAAGCAGGCAAAACGCGGCGAGGCTTCGCAAGATATGGTGCTGTGTTGTTGCGCGATCAAGAACTATCAGACCGCCCAAGCCGATGGCGTAGCGAGAGCTCGGTGGATACACGGCCCATGCTACCACCTTCGACGCAACCACGATGCCCAAGGTTCTTGCTACGTCAATACGCTTCCTTGCGCGTCGTAGATTTCGAGGTCGCCGAAAAGCGCAGCCTGCGATTCAATTTGCGCGCGGTCGCCGACCACAACGATTTGCATGTTTGCCGAATCCAGATACTTTCGCGCCGTTGTAAGTAAATCTTCCGGCGTGAGTGCACGAACTTTCTGGCGATACGTTTCGAGATAATCGTCCGGCAATTCGTTGAGCGCCACGGTGGAGAATTGCGAGAGCAAGCCATCCTGCGTCGCAAGGCCCATGGAAAAAACGCCGCTCAAATAATTTTGCGCGTCGGCAAGTTCCGCTGTCGGCACCGCCACGGCTCGCAGCTTGTCCATCTCGTAAAAGATTTCGGTGAGCGAAGCCGCCACAACGTCGTTGCGCACCGCCGCTGAAACCGAAAAATATCCGTGCTGCCGCAACGCATGCACGCCGCTCCGCGGACTGTACGTGTAGCCCTTGTCCTCGCGAATATTCATGACCAGCCGCGAGTTGAACGCTCCGCCATACAAACTATTCGTTAGCCCCAGCTTCACCCAGTCCGGATGCTTTCGCGTAATGGCGTGGCACCCTGCAACGATTTGCGTCTGCACTGCACCCGGCACGTGCACCAGATAAACGCGCCGGCCGCGCGGATTCGCTGGCGCTGGAAGCGTTGTCGATTCCGGTTTTTTTCCGGCCCATGCGCCAAACACTTTTTCGACGCCCTTCATCATCTCTTTCGAATCGAAATCGCCTACGACCAAGAGCAATCCATTTTCCGGCGTGTAGGAATCGCGATACACCTTTTGCAAATCTTCGCGCTTGTAAGCGGCCACTTGTTCTTCGCTCGGAGAAACCAGCGCATAGGGATGCGCGCCGAACAAAACTTTTCGCAATCGTTCGTTTGCCAGGAATCCCGGCTGCGTGCGCTCCAATTTTACTTCCTCGAGTTTCTGGCGACGCTCGCGCTCGAACTCAGGTTCGGGAAACGAAGCTTCGCGCGCCAGTTCGTTCACCATTCCCAGGAGCGGCTCCGCGAATTCCGAGAGCCCCGCGAACGAAATCGCGCTGGTGTCGGCACCCGCATGGGAAGCAAGGTCGGCGCCGATGCGGCGCAGATCTTCTTCGATCTGGCGGCTCGCGCGTTTCGCAGTTCCCGTTCGAACGACGGTGGCGGTCATTTCCGCGAGGCCCGGCGCGCGATCGGCAACCGCCGCGTTGCCCGAGCGGAAAAAGAGTTCGCCATGAAATTTAGGGATCGAATGCGCCTCGGCGAGAATCACTTCGAGGCCATTCGAAAGCCGCGCCTTGGTGCGCTTTGGCCATGTCACGGCGCGCTCCGCGGAAAGTCCCGGGACGCCTCTCGCTACTTCCACCGTGCGCGTCGCCATCACGCAGCCTCCTTTTTGCTGGCCTTCACCGGAGTGCGGAAGACAATCGCGCGCTTTTCTTTTCGCAAATATTTTTGCGCCGCCGCCTGAATCTGTTCCCGTGTTACGGCAAGAAATCCATCGAGAATGGTGTTGACCAATTGCGGCTCGTTATCGAAAAGCGTGAAGCACGCCAGCAGATGCATCAACCCATACTTCGGCATGGCGCCGCCGCGGCCGCCTTCGAGTGTCGCGTAATAATCCGAGCGCCACTTCACTTTCAGTTGCTCCAATTCATCCGCGCTGATGCCGCGCTCCTGCACCTCGTGAATCACCGCATCGAACGCCGCCAGCGTGGCCTCGCTCGAATACTCCGGCTTGTGCATGATACGCGTGGTCAATTGACTCGGACCGTTGTAGCCGAAAATGTCGTCGATGCCGCCGTCGGCCTCCACGGCGATTTGTTTTTCGAGCACCAGCTCGCGATGCATCCGCCCCGCTCTGCCACCGTGCAGCGCTTGATCCAGCAGGGCCGTGGCGCACCAGTCAGCCGTCCGACGCGCCGGGAGCACGTAGCCGATGGCCATCGCCGGCAGCGTCCCGAATTTTTCCCCCACGTTGCCGCGGCGCTCTTCGGATTGCTCTGGCTCGCTGGGATCCGCGAACGGCGGGGCCCCTCCCGCCGGAATATCCGCGAAATATTTTTTCGCGAGGGTAATTCCCTCCTCCGCTTTCACATCTCCGAGCACCAGCAACACGGCGTTATTCGGGACGTAGTAGGTCTTGAAAAACGCCTGCACGTCTTTCAGATCCGCGGCGTCGAGATCCGCAAAATCGCCATAGAAATTGTGCGCGTTGGCCCAGTTGCGGAACGCCACGGGAGGCATATCCAGCCAGGGAAAACCGCCGTATGGCTGGTTCATCACGTTGACGCGAACTTCTTCCTTCACGACGTCGCGCTGATTTTTCAGATTCTCGTCGTCCACTTTCAGAGCGCGCATGCGGTCGGCCTCCAGCCACAGCACGCGCTCGAGCGCATTCGACGGCACGGCTTCGTAATAATTGGTTACGTCGTAGGAAGTCGAACCGTTCAGCGTGCCGCCGCTCGAGTTGATCAGCTTGATGTGCTGCATCTTCGGCGCATTAGCCGAGCCTTGAAACATCATGTGCTCGAACAGGTGAGCGAATCCGCTGCGCCCTTGCGGCTCCAGCCGGAATCCGATTTTGTAGTACACGCCCACGGTCACCACCGGCGCAGTGGTGTCCGGCGCGATCACTACTTTCAATCCGTTCGAAAGAGTTGTGCTTTCGATTCCCACTTGCAGTGGTTTCACGCGTTGCCCCCTATAACCCTCGATTTCTTCGCTGCGGTGATTTTTTTCAATTCGGCCAGCATCGCGCCGGCATCCTGCGAAAGCAGCCGCGCAGCCAAGCGAATCAGCACTTCATGCGCTTGGGCAAATTCTTCCGGGAAATCCTGCAAAGCATCCAGATGCGCTTTTATAACCCTGAAATCTCCGCGAGAGAGAGGCCCGGTCCACGCCGCCCGCGGCCCGAGATGTTCCATATTTTCCAACACCTGCCGTGTCAATGTCAGTAGCGCTCGGGTGGCCTGGCTGCGTTTCATGCCGAGGGAAATCAGCAATTGTGCCGCGGCTTCTTCCACAGCCAGGACATTGGCCGCCGCCATCGTCGCGGCGGCGTGATACAAAACTTTTTTGCCGTTCGGAATTTTCACGGGCGATCCACCGAGCGAACGCGCGATTTGACGTGCCATGCTAACCGCCTGCGCGTCGCCTTCCACTGCAAACATTCTGCCCTCCAGCGAGGGCACGGCCACGCCGCTGAACGATTGCAACGGATGGATGGATCCGACCGCCGCGCCGCAGGCTTTCACAGGATCCAAAACGAGGGCGTCCAGCGCGCCGCTGGTATGCAGCACAACTTTTGCGCGAAGTTCCTCGGCGCCAATGCGCGCCAGGTCCTGCGCCACAGCGGCAATCTCATCGTCGGGTGTGGCGATCAGGATCACGCGCGAGACGAGTATCAGCCGCGTCATGCCGGCGTGCGGTTTTCCCGCGCCGATGAAGCGGACGGCGCGCCGCGCGCTGGCCTCGTTCCGCGTGACAACCGCGCCAATCTTCCATCCCAGGTCGCGCAAGCAGCGCCCCAGTGCGCTCCCAACACGTCCCGCCCCGATGATAGCCAAGCTATTTTCCATCTCGTGTTAGCATAACCTGAGGTCAGCGCCAGCACCAATTTCCATGCATCTTTTCGGACTCCTCGTCTTTGGTTTCATCGCATTTTTCTGGCTTACCCACGGCCTCCGCGTTGCTTACGGCGCTTTCCGGCTTCCCTGGCTGAGGGATTTCGCGCCGGCCGCCGATGCGGAGTGTCCGCGCATTTCGCTTCTTTTTGCGGCGCGCGACGAGGAAGAAAAGCTTCCCGGCGCGCTCGCAACGCTGATGGAAATTGACTATCCGAACCTCGAAGTCATCGCGGTGGATGACCGTTCGAACGACGCGACGGGGCAGATACTCGACGAATTTGCTGCCGCGCATCCGCGGCTGCGTGTCGTGCATGTTACGGACCTGCCGCAGGGCTGGCTGGGCAAACCTCACGCGTTGCAAAAGGCGTTCGAATCATCCACCGGCGATTGGCTGCTCTTCACCGATGCGGATGTGCGCTTCAAGCCCGATTCCATTCGCCGCGCGATTGCGCTGGTGAAACAGCGCAACCTGGACCACCTCTCGCTTTTTGGCGACGTGGAAATGATCGGTTTCTGGGAAAAAGTGCTCATCACATTTTTCGCTTTTCTCTTCCACATTGCCAGCGATCCTTACCGCGTCAGCAATCCACATTCTCGTTTTTACGTGGGAGTGGGCGCTTTTCAGCTGGTCAGGCGCTCGGCCTATGAAGCCAGCGGAACGCACCGCCGGCTGGCGATGGAAGTGATCGATGACATGAAACTGGGAAAAATCATCAAGCAATCGGGCTTTCGTTCAGGAGTGGGAATCGCGCAGGATAGCGTGGCCGTTCGCTGGCACGCGGGGGTCGGCAATCTTGTCCGCGGGGTGACCAAGAACTTTTTCGCCGGCGCCGGGTACAACCTTGGGGTTGTCGCGCTGGGAATCACCGGCCTGCTGCTTCTCAATGTGGCGCCCTTTTTTGGCGTCTTGCTCGGCCACGGCTGGATTCGAATCTTCGCGGCCGCGGCGCTCGCGCTGATTCTCTGCTTCCACACCGGCGTCGCGGTGACCATGCGCGTCTCGCCACTCTATTCGCTCACCCACACACTCGGCGCCATCCTGTTGAGTTACATGCTGCTGCGCTCGACGTTCGTCACGTTGAAGCAAGGCGGCATCGTCTGGCGCGGCACATTTTATCCACTCGAAGAATTGAAGCGGGGCAGCGTCTAGCTCGCAGAGTCAGAAGCTGCAGTGGCAGATGCGGTGGAAAACAGCCCGGATAAATCCTTCTGCTTCAGCGAACGGATGCGATCGCGCAGTTGAGCTGCCTTCTCGAATTCAAACTTTTTGGCGGCTTCGCGCATTTGGGTCTCGAGCTGCTGTAAGACTTCCGCGAGCTGCACTTCGCTCTTGATATTGGCCGCGGCGGCATCCAGCCCGGCGTCATCGATCGGCACGGTCACGTAATCCGCTTCGACAATTCTCGCCAGGTCCATATCCACGGACTTGATGATGGACATCGGCGTAATGTTATTTTCCGTGTTGTAGGCCACCTGTTTCGCACGCCGGCGGTTGGTTTCGTCGATGGCCTGATTCATGGAATCGGTCCGGCGATCCGCATATAAGATTGCCCGGCCCTCGACATTGCGCGCGCAGCGGCCGATGGTTTGAATCAACGACGTGGTACTGCGCAAGAATCCTTCTTTATCCGCGTCCAGAACGGCGACCAGCGATACTTCCGGCAAATCCAATCCTTCGCGCAGCAAGTTGATGCCGATCAGCACGTCGAATTCCCCACGGCGCAAATCACGCAGAATTTTGATGCGGTCGAGCGTTTCCACTTCCGAATGCAGGTAACGGCATTTCACGCCAATCTCCGAAAAATATTCGGACAGATCCTCGGCCATTCGTTTGGTCAGCGTGGTCACCAGCACGCGCTCGTTTTTCTCCGCACGCACGCGAATTTCTTCCAGCAGATCGTCTACTTGCCCCTTCACCGGGCGGATCTCGACCTGAGGATCGACCAATCCCGTGGGACGAATTACCTGCTCGACGACTTCGCCGCCCGCGCGCGTCAGCTCGTACGGCCCCGGCGTGGCGGAGACGTACACTACCTGATTCATGCGGTGTTCAAATTCTTCAAAGGTAAGCGGCCGGTTGTCCAGCGCCGAGGGCATTCGAAAGCCGTAATCCACCAGCGTTTGCTTGCGCGCGCGGTCGCCGTTGAACATGCCGCGCACTTGCCCGACGGTCTGGTGCGATTCGTCGATGAACATCAAGAAATCCTGCGGCACGTAGTCCAGCAGCGTCGGGGGCGCTTCGCCTGGCAGCCGTCCGCTTAAGTGGCGCGAATAATTCTCGACGCCGTGGCAATAGCCGATGGTACGCATCATTTCGATGTCAAACATCGTGCGTTGCACGACGCGCTGGGCTTCGACGAATTTTCCCTGCTTCTCCAGCTCCTTCTTCCACCACCACAGCTCTTCCTGGATCGTTACGATGGCGCGGTCGCGTTGTTCCTGCGGCATCACATAGTGCGTTTTTGGAAAGATCGTTACCTGAGGCAAATCTTCCTGGCCTGATTTCACTTCGCCGGTCAGGGGATCGATCTGTCGGATGGAATCGATCTGCTCGCCCCACATCTCCAGGCGGAAGCCTTCGTCCTGATACGGTGGGTAGATCTCGATCATGTCGCCGCGCACGCGAAATGTACCGCGGCGCAAATCTTCCGATCGCTCATATTGAACGTCCACCAAGCGGCGCAGAAGCGCCTCACGCGAAGTCTGCTGCCCTTTCACCAGGGTGATCAGCATTCCGTAATAGGCTTCGGGCGAGCCGATGCCGTAAATGCAGGAAACGGACGCGACGATCACGACGTCGCGCCGTTCGAAAAGCGATCGCGTCGCACTCATGCGCAGCTTGTCCAGCTCGTCGTTAATGGTCGCTTCTTTGTCGATGTAAATATCCGCGGAGGGAACGTAAGCTTCCGGCTGGTAGAAATCGTAGTAGCTGACGAAATATTCGACGGCATTCTCCGGGAAAAACCCCTTGAACTCATGGTACAGCTGCGCCGCCAGCGTCTTATTGTGCGCCAGCACCAGCGCGGGACGGTTGGCCTGCTCGATCAACTTCGCCATGGTGAAGGTTTTGCCCGAGCCCGTCACGCCCAGCAGGACCTGATGGTTCGCGCCCGCTTCCAGGCCGCGATAGAGCTGTTCAATCGCCGCCGGCTGATCGCCCCGCGGCTGGTAGTTGCTATGGAGCTTGAATTTCATGGGACCGGTCTCCTGCAGCCCTGACAGGGGCTGCCGAAACCCCCATTATACTCCGGCATGCAAGCTTTGGCGTTTGGCTCTCGAATCAAGGAGCAGGCCGTTTCCGCCGAAGGCACTGACGGAACGCCGACAGAACAGCAGCGCGCTGTGATGTGGACTCAGCAAGGAAGGGTAAACGGGAGAAGTATTGCGGCGAAGATTCGCCTCGGTCCTATTTCTTTTTGCCTTTTTTGTCCTTCTTGTGCTTTTTCTTTTTTTTATCGTCGCTCCCAAGGGCCAATCTTTCAGCCCCCTTCATCTTATGCTCCTTGAGCTCATTGAGAAGGCCTTCGTCCGTCAAATCGAGCGGGTGCGAGTGTTTCCAGTCGTGTTTTGCAATCTTCGAGAGGCGTTTGACGACGTGTTTGTCGTCCACCGCGATGGCCAGTTCCCTGCGAGTATCAAAGCTTCCGGGCGCCAGGTTGATGGAGCCCACGATGGCGCGGGCATGGTCGGCCAGGAGCATCTTGGCGTGGAGTTTAAGGTGTTTCAATTTGTGAATCTTGATGCCGACATCCTCCATGATGCGCATCCCGCCGACAGCTTCCACCAATTTTTCCTTTTTCAGTTTGTGCGGAGGACGGGCCATGATGTGAACTTTCACACCACGGTTTGCCGCGCGGACCAGGCGTTCAATAATAACGGCATCCTGATAGCGCTCGTTCTGCAGAAAGATGGATTCCTTGGCGCCGTCGATAAATTCGGCAATGCGCTCGCGACCGTTGCCGCAGCACCAGATGAGATGCGAATTCTCGGTCCCTCGAAAGGGCTTTCGATTCCAGTCGGCCTCGAAGCATTCGATGATTTCGGCAACTTCGTGGGCATGAGAAGTGACGATGGCGTAATCGCGAGTTTCAGTAAGGTTCTTCGTTTCCCAGTTCAGAGATTTCACAAATGCGGTCTCGTCATCCACTACCATGGACTTTTCGTGGGTGACGTCGTACTCGGGGTTGCTGTCGATGACTTTGACACCCGCAGCCACCAGCTTTTTGTGAGACTCCTTGTTTTCCGATTCACCGCTGCGGCGGGCAGGGTTCAGCATGATGCGCACCTGCACGCCGCGATGCTGGGCGGCGATCACGGCCTTCAGAAGAGAGGGATCCGAGAAAAGGAACATTTTGACGCGCAGCGACTTTGTCGCGCCGTTGATGGCGTCCAGAATCGGCTTGGACGAATCGTCAGGCATAACGATGAGGGAACGAGACACTGGGCCTCCTTGAGATGGCGAGAGATCACTCCAGCCGCGGTTCGGTGATTAGCACATTGAAAAACTAGTGCTCATTCAGAGGGCGTTCCACTGTCAAAAGTAACAGTGAGCGGGCTTCGCCGGATCGAGCTAAAACCGCAATTTACGGGCCTTTTCATCGCATCGAGGACGGGCCGTTCTCGTTCGCGGCGGCAGGGCCGTGGTAGATTATGCGACGGCTGCCAGATTCTCGCAATTTGAGGAAACCTCTATGTCTAAAGCCAGACCAACCACCGGAGCCGACGGACGTCCGCTCCCCATCCTGCCGCCGGAGCGTGACGCGCGCGTTTGGGCGCGGCTGGTGCGCGTGATGTTTTACACCCCGGGTTTCATGGGCCTGCTGCTCATCAAAGCAGGCGAGCCGACAAGCTTTGGCATCACAGTAGAGCTGCTGATGTTGTCCAGCGCGTCGGCCATCGTCGGCGGACTCTTTATCGCCTCGGAATCAACTGACAAGGGCGCCGATCAGTCGTCCAAGGTTGGCGTGTGGAGCGGGGCGCTGGTGCTCGAGTTACTCTGCGTGGTGTCTTTCTTGTGCGCGATACCATCGCTGTTCCATGAATTGGCGCACAGCAGGCTTGTGCACGACGTGGCCCCCGGCACCGCCGCGGTCGCGCTGGGTGCCTCCGAACTTCTGCCGGCGGTAGCGATCCTGCCGTTCCTGCTCTACCAGTTGGCCGGGTTTGGCACCGTACATTTTGTCGTGCCGAAGGCGGTGAACTGGGTCATTAACTTGCTCATTCTCTGCCTGATCATCGCCAGCTATATCGCCTACCGCGAAGGCGACTATGGGATGGAAAAGGGGTTCGCTGGGACGCTGGTTCTCATCATGGCGATTACCGTGTTCTATGGAGTGCTCAAATTGAGGCAGATGCAGGCGGCCTTCGACGCGAATTGCCCGCCGAAGGAGCCGAAAGAGGCGAAGTAGCCGCGTCAGGCGCGATCTGATCCCGGGCGGAGTATTTTAACTATCGTTGCAGTGAGATTGCTCGGAGCTTTGGCGCTGACTCCAGCCGCCGCATCAGGGGCGAATAACCGGGGCCGCGAATACCAGGAGCACTTCCGAGTGGCTGTTGGCGTCGACGTTGTAACGCACGCGGTTTGAGCCATCGGACTTTGCCACGGTGACATCCATCAGCTGGCTGGCGTTTTCGGTGGCGCGGACCACCAAGCCGGTGGTCAATGAAATATAGGTGATGATTTCGTTGGAACCTCGCGCCGTGCCCGTGGTCTTCAAATCATGGATCTTGAAATCGTCTGGCGTCGCATCCTTCGGGGAGGACTTCTGCTTTAGCGATGCCGTCGTCAACAGCACCGCGCAGGTATCGGAAACGCCGGTCCCAGATGAGACTTCGCCCATGAGCGAAAGCTGGCTGGCCCGGCACGGCTCGTTTTGTACGTATTGCGATTCCCGCTCCCAGACCAGGGACGCAATCGGCGCGCTCGCCGGTTCCGGCTGTTCGGACTTCCATTTCTCGCCAAGTTTCGCGCCGTTGACCGGAAGCGTCCACGCCAGCGCGAAGCGCGCCACCCATTCACGCCAGGCTTGCTGCTGCTCGGGAGAGAGCGAATCCAAGCCGCTTACTTTTTCCACCGAACCGTTTGAAGAAATTGTAAATTCCACGGTTTTAGGGTCAGAAACATCGCGCGGAATCCGGCCATCGGGTTCCTGGCCGTCCGGCTTTTTTAACTGTGCGCTGGAATCCAGATTGCGAAAAAATGCTCGCGCATGAATGGCAGCTTTGCCACCGGCCACTTGCGAGTCCAGGACATCAATCTGAAGCACGCCATGCGCATCCAACTGCGAACTACTCGGCGCCATCGGCGTGGCGACATTGCTCTCTGTCTTTACGTTTCTATCGCTGTGGTAGCGGATCATGTAAGTGAATGTCTGCCCAGCCTGCAGCCTCGGCAGAAGGCTGACACGATTGTCGCCCGAGCCCGCAGCGGCAACCGCCAGGAGAAGTATTCCCGCAATGAGTTGAATCGTGTTTTTCATAACCGATTCGATGCTTTCACCGCCGCGCATTCGAACGAACCGATTCGAACGTTCGAATCTCAATCCGCGGGCTGCCGAGCTCCTGCCTTTTCCACCGAAATCTTAGGCCCATCCAATGGCCCGGAAATCTTTAGCACGTGTCCTATCGAGATGTCCATGGTCTTGCGGCCCTTGCTCTTGCGCGCGCTCGCCGTTTCCACGGCCAGGTCCGCGTCCTGCCCAAAGCTAAGTGTTCCATTGACCAGCGTCCACTCCTTGCCGCCGTCCAGCTTGAGCTCTTCCAGGAAAATGCTGCGATCCTTCAGGCGGAAAGAGCCTTCTCCGCTCGCCCACAGCGAGTTTCCAGTGTGCACAGCGCCATCGGCGATGCTGGCGTTCACATCCCAGCCACGAAATTCCACCTTGCTCAACTGAAAATCGCCGCGCCCTGCGAGTTTTGCTAACAATTCGTCGCGGCCCACGCCTTCGGTCTTCAGTTGCAAAGTTCCCGCCGCTACACCGGTCACGCGTTCCGCCACGCGTCCAGTTCCCGGAAGCTGCGCCAGATTTACACGTTCGAATTGCGCCGCGACGTCATAAGTGGGCCGCGGCAAGAACCTGGCATCTATTCTGGCACGTACCGAGCCCCCAGCCCATTCCGCGTTCGCGTCGCTGACCTCCAAATGCAAATCGTGCAGCGAACCTTTCGCGCGCACCTGCTCGAGCTGCAGTTTCTCGATGGTCAATTGCCCAACCTCAAGCTCGCCTTCGGCGTTAACGCGCCGTACAAGTTCGCTCGCAGGTGTGCTCGGCGCCGAACCACCTAGCAGCGATGGCAGCAGACGCTGCAACCAGCCGGGCCGCGCTCTTGGGCCTACCCAGCGATCCAACTCCGCGGCATCCAACTGATCCGTGGCCAAACGGAATTTCCAGCGTGGCCCGTCTTCGCCGTCCGTTGCGGGAGTTTCCTCAATGTTTCCCGACCATGATCCCCCGAACGCTTCCACTTTCATGAGTTGCGCGATACGCCGGCCTTCGACCCAATCCAGGGCGCCCTCGGATATTTTGAGGGGCTGGTTCAATCCCGCGACAGTCAAGCTTGCGTTAGTAAACCCGATTCTTCCATTCCAGTTGCCGCTGAACGGCTTTTTCCATTGCCACTTCGTCTGCGCCGTGGCCTGCCCGCTTAATTCCCAGCCGTGATTTAGCTGGTGTCCAAAAGCGGCAGCCAACTGCAGAAAATTTTCTGTTTTAGGAAGATTGCCTTCCAGGCTGAAGCTGCCTCCTTGTGTGTTCAAGTCATGCTCGAGAGTTAGGTCCGCGGCGTTGTTCATGGCCAGGGCAACGCGGCGTTTTTTTGGGGCCATAACTTCGCGGAGGTCGCCGCCGAGCGCAACTCGAACCGGCCCAACCACCAGCATGGAGCGATCTCGGCCACCGCGAACTGCACCGATGCGTATTGGCTCGGCAAAACCCGGCACTTTCACGACGCCGCCGGCACTGGAGAGCGCTGCCGATTCCACTGCGAGCGGCCACCCGCGCAGAATCATCCCGCCGGTAAAATACTGTTCCGCCGTGATGCCCTCTGCCACGTCCGGGTGAAATGCCCGGTACCACGCCAGCAAATCGGAAGCCTGCACACCCATGGAATCGAGGCGGAATTCCGTGGAAGACTCGTCTGCCCCCGCGCGTTCGAATCGTCCGCGCAAATTCGAACGGGGCCCTTCCACGGCGATCTGCTCGGCAACCAGGTTCCCGGAACCGATGTTCCAACGGCCATTCACCTTCGCGTTGACGCGCGGATTGTCCGCACGCTCGGTCAAGTCCCAGCGATGGATTTCCGAAGCGCGGCCCTGCACCAAAAACGTCCAATCTCCCGGCTGATCTTCCGCGGCGTTGCCGCTTTTAGCCGTCGCCTCCAGAGCGAATAGCCCACGCACACCATAATCCTGCCCGCGAAAAAGACGGAAGATGTCCGCAAGCGAAGCCTGACTCCATTGCAAACTGATCTCCGCGGGCTGCAGGCGCGCCGAAGTTCCCGCCAGGTCGCCGCGCACCTTGATGGTGCCCGCCGATTGGAGCGACACACCGCTGCGCCAGGGCTGCGCCTCGAGTTGCAGAGACCAGCGGCCCGGAGACATCTGCTCAATGCTTCCCGCAACATTCGTGAAGGCGAACGGCAGCTTGTTCTCCTGCTCCTTGAAATTGACGCGTCCATCCTCAATCTCAATTTTCTGGAGACGATTTACTGGCGCGACGGGCGAGGGCGGCCCAAACGCGCGGGCACTCTGCCCGGCAGCCGGTTTTGCTGGCGGCAGCCAGCGCTCGAGGTTCCATCGTCCCTCCACATTGCGCACCAGGATCAAGCTGGGTCTGCTCACGGAAATGGTTCCAAATTCAAAGCGACCGCGCAGCAGGTCCATCCATCGCAATCCGGCGCTCAAATGTTCGGCGCGCAGAAAATATTCGTAGCCGAAGGCCGGGTCCTCCCCCACCGTCACGCCATCGGCTTCGAGTTGCGGCCTCGGTAGAATATGCACGTTGAAGGACTCCACTTCCACCGGCCTTCCAAAAGCCTTTTCCAATTGGGCCACCAGATAGCCATGCACGCTGTGGGTCCGCGAGAGCAGCGACACGCCGGCCTGCAAGGCGATGAGCAAGAGCAGGACCGCCAGAGTCGTCTTCCACCACTTTCGCGGTATTTTCATTTCGCTCGGAAGTTTCGCAGAGTCATGCGCAAAAGGGTAGGGGCGACGCTGTGCCCGCCTGGAAGTGGGGGCTTAGCTTCATCCTGTTTGCAATCCTTGTTGAAGAAATGTTTTTAATGCACCGTGTGGAGCATGCGGCTCCATCGCGTGCGAGAAGGCAGATGCGCGATCGTTTGGAAAACCCCAGTTAAGCGCGTCCAGAATGTACTATCGCCGCTATAGTCGCTACTGGTGGCATCCACCGACCAATAGATCAAAAAGGGCCGCCCCATGATAGCGTCGCGGTCCACGAATCCCCAGTAGCGGCTGTCCTGGCTACGATCGCGATTGTCGCCCATGGCGAAATATTTTCCAGGAGGAACGATAATCTCATCGCCTTGCACGTACTTCTGAATCTCCGGCTTCCATTCGAGGATGGCATTGGGTGAAATCACCAGGCCTTTCATCGGCGGGAAGGAATAATTGAAAGGATCATATGGCGCGCCCGGGTCATGCACGGCGTAGGGTTCATTCAAGACTTTTCCGTTGATGTAAACGTTGCCGTCAACCACTTTCAGACGATCCCCCGGCAAGCCAATCACGCGTTTCACGAAGTGCTGATGATCCGCGAAAGGATACTTGAAGACGATGATGTCGCCGCGCTGCAGTGGACGATAGGGCAAAAGTTTCTCGTACCAGGCTCCGGTCCCGCCAAAAACAAACTTGTTCACCAGCAGGTGGTCGCCGATCAGGAGAGTGCTTTCCATCGAGGCCGATGGAATTTTGAAAGCCTGGACGATAAAGCTGGTTCCGAAGAGCGCCAGGAGCACGGTGACCAGAAGCGACTCCAGATATTCGGAAATGGTCGTCTGATCTCCGGGATGCTCCTGCTTATTTTCCACCACTTGCTCTTCGACGATGGTCTCTTCGGGCATTCCGCCTCAGCCTTTCGTTTCCGTGTGCTCGAGCTGTTCCATGGCGCTTCGCGCGGCCCGCTGTTCCGCTTCTTTTTTTGTGCTGCCTTCCCCCGTGGCCATGCATTCTCCGTCCACCCACACCTCGATCGAGAAAACTTTCTGGTGGTCTGGACCGCTTTCGGCGGCAAGGCGATACTCCGCCGGGGCGCGCCCGCGTCCCTGCAAAAATTCCTGCAAGGCGGATTTACGATCCGACTCCGAGATGCGCTCACCGCGCTCTTCCAAAGCCTGCTCGAATAGCAGCCGCCGTAACACCTCCCGCGCCGGGCCCAGCCCCGCATCTAGGTAAATCCCCGCCACCACGGCTTCGAAGGCGTCCGCCAGGAGCGTCTGCTTATCCCGTCCGCCGGTCTTCTCTTCGCCGCGTCCCAGCCGCAGATGCTCCCCGAGCCGCAGCCGCCGCGCCGCGGCTTCCAGAGAGCCGGCATTTACGATGCGCGCCCGGCTCTTCGAAAGCTGCCCTTCGCTCCATTCCGGAAAAGTGGAGAGAAGGTATTCGCTGGCGAGCAATTGCAGCACGGCGTCGCCCAAAAATTCCAGTCGCTCATTGTCTTTGGGGAGAATGGCGCTGCCCGCATCTTCGATGCCTGATGCTTTCAGCTCCGGCACCGCGGAGCTGTGCGTTAGCGCGCGATCGAGAAGCGCCCGGCTCGTAAACTTGTACCCCAGCCGCTCCTCCAGCGCATCGTCGCCACTCGGGAAATTCTCTTGCATATTTTCGACGCGCCGGGGGTTCGGGGTTACTTCGGCGTGCTCAACTGTGTGGAGCTCAGTTTCTTGGCATCCTCTGCCTGGGTCTTGCAGGTCGCCTGCATCGCGCCCGGAATGGCGGCGCACTTGTTGAACGCGGCTATCGCATCATCGAAATGCGATGCGCTCTTGTTCGCCAATCCCAGCAGGTAATAGTTCACCGGGTCCGGAGTCGGATCGATCTTCACCGAGGTTTCGAGCTCCGGGATGGCCTCCGCGTTCTTTCCCCTGCGAATGAAAACCAATCCAAGCGCCCCGTGGGCCATCGCCAACGTCTGGTTCTTGGCCTTTTCGAATTGTTCGTCGGTCATTTCCGGCGGTTTCGGAAGCGTGGGAGTAATCTCAATCGCCTGCTTCGAATACTGCTCGGACTTGGCCAGCACTTTGTCCGCATCGGGAGGATTTCCGTGCAAGCTTCGCGGCAGGGTCTGCCCCAGGAGTGCCAGCGTGGAGACGTCATTCGGCGAAAGTGCGATTTCCATCTCTCCGTACTGCTCCATCTTTTGCACCTGCCCGAGCTGCAGGAATTCGAACGTCAACGCCGAATAGACAGGAGATTTGTAGCGGCTTTGGGGATACTTCTGAAGAAACGCCTCGCCCAGCTCGATCTTCTTGTTCGTGTCTGACATCGGAGCGTCGTGAAACGCCTTGTAGGCTGCTTCTTCCTCCGCGCTGACTGGAGCCGGAGCGTCCAGCGTCAACGGAGCTACGTCCGGGGTCTTTGATTTGTCACCCGCCGGCGGAGGCGTCTGGCCCTGGGTTCCCTGGCCGCTCCCCATGCCCTGCGCGGCAGCGATTCCGTTCGCGGCCAAAAGCAATCCCGCGATTGTTACGGCTTCCAAAAAAAACTTCCTACCTCTGATCATGCTTTTCTCCTCCGTAATCTCTGCTTCATTCCAGCTATGCACTCGCTATCTGTGTTTCTACCCCTGTCGCACGGCACACGTACACCGCCGCGATCGCGAATCTTTTCTTCCTGCTCTAGTCGAGCTATCCGCTTACGGCCGCGCGGTCGGCTTTTCTCCTGCAAACGCTGCGAGCCCTTTTTGCGCCGCTTCTTTTGCCTGATCCGGCCCGCCTTCCACTGCCAGTGCGGATTGATACTCCGCCTTCTCCATCTCAGGATTGCCCTCAAAATCATAAATCCGCGCCAGATAAATGTGCGACCACGCCAGCACCATAGGGTCCTGGGTGGCAGCATGTTCTCCTGTGGTAAGCCGTCCAAACACCTGCTTGGCCCTGGCAGCATTGTGGTCCATATACGCCACCAAGCCAATTCCGTACCAGGCCCTCGGCTGATCCGGGTAGCGCGCGAGCACCTTTTCAAACGAACTCTCAGCGGCTCGCAGATTCTTCTCGGCGATCCTCCGCTCCCCTTCCGTCAGAGCGGCGATTACTTCCGCATCGTTCGGAACAGTGGTTGGCGCCGGCTTAGTAGTCCGAGCCACCGCTTCACCTGATGCTTTGTCCGCGGACTGCTCCGTTTCCGCTGGCGCAAAGGTGAGCGCTGCGTCGCGCTTCGCTTCTGCCACTGAATCGATGGATCTCACCAGATCCGGGAAATAGAGCTTCATGGAGGGTTCGGAACTCTCGTACTTCGCCAACGCGACGAAAATGGGCCGAACCAGCACTAACCCATCTTCGTCATCCCGGGTCAGCGCCGCTTCTTTCTCTCCCGGCGACATCCGCTTGAGCTTCAATTCCACCGCCCGCACCGTGCATTCCGCGAAGTAGGATGTGAAATCTTCCTTCAACGCCGGGTCCAACCTCGGCGCCTGCGCCGCCTTTTCATACAGCGGCCGCTTCACCGCCAGCACGTGCGGATAGAGCAACGGCAGCCCGTCGAGCAAAAAGTGCAGGTACGCGTGGCGCACCACATCCACTGGAATATCTTCTCCGCCGCTCAGTACCAGCGCGTAGTGATCGCCGAAATTTCGCACGTTGGTGATGCGCCCGACCAACGGCTCAACCACGATCGTAAATGTCTGTGGATTCGTGGTATCCAGGATTTGCCGCAGATAGGCCGACGTCACGAACACCACTTGCGAAACCGGATCATGCAGCCGCTCAATCTCGCTCTCATAAACTGGCTGCACCTGTTTCCAAAGTTGTCCGATCTTCTGTTCCTGGTAGTAGTTTGAAAGGATTTCGCTGAAGCCCTCGAGCGCCAGTACTTCCGGCGGGATTTCGTCTCGCCGCAAACCGATCTGAAACTTCGGCGCCGGCCCGGAAACCAGCCCAAACCACAAATACCGGGAGAGCGTCGCTCCGGGGTCGCGCAGTTCGTGCTGCCTGTAAAACTCCCGCACGGCATCCACTGCCGGCCCTTGCTGTTGCCGCAGGCGCTCGCGCATCTGGGCACGGAATGCCGTCCAGTGATCGGCGCTTACGTTGGATTCGAATCCCGAAGCCAGCAGCGCGCACATGGTCGTGAACATGGCCTCGCTGCCGTCTACAATCACGGGACTTCGGTCTGCCGCGCGCAGACCCCTTCTCGGAGCCAGCGGTGCTTGTGCCTGCGGCGCTGTTTGCGTTTGGACCTTGGATGGCGCTTGTGTGGTTGCGGGAGCAGCAGCAGGAGCCGGCGCCTGCGCCATGCCGCAAAGCGGCAAAACCGTCGCCCCGCACCACCCAAGCACCACGATTTGTTTTCTTAGTTTTCTCATGCCCTCTTGCCGCAAGTCTTTCTTGGATGAGCAGCCGCTTCTGCCCTGTTGGCAACGAGACTCTGCGCAGCTAGCCTCTCGGAGAGCGTCCCTAGCGTTCTCCCCATGCCACGCCATCTTGTCAATCTACAAGCCCTTAACGCACTCCGTCAAGGAAGCCCGCGTGTACTCGACGAAAAATTCCACAGCCCCGCCAACCTGCCCGGCTCTGCGTTGCTCCTCCAGCCGCTGCAATGGTTCGCACTCCACTTGCAACTTCGCGGGACAACTGTTTAGAGTGGAGATGCGCTTCGGCCCCCCTTGGGATGGCTTGTTCCATGCCTCGACCTCTCTTGAAAATGATGCCCTCCGCTCTTGGATTCTGCCTCCTGGCAACGTCATGCCCGAATAGCCTCCGCGCCCAACTCGTTCGCGAAGGCTCCCCTGCTCCCACGCAACAAGAGAAGACGCCATCGACCCAAGCCCCTTCCGGCAAGCAGCGCATCTCTCAGGAAGTTCAGATCACCGGCGAAGAGACCTGGCTCGACACGGGCATCGACATTCAGCCCGGAGAACACGTCGTCTTCACCGCCACTGGCACTCTCCGTTATGCCGACGCCAAGAGTGACAATGGCCCCGATGGCATACCCCGTGGCTTCAAGGATTTGATCCGCATTCTTCCCTTCAACGACGCCGGCCGCGGCGCACTTATCGGCCGCATCGGCGACAAGGACACCGCCCAGCCTTTTCTCATTGGCGCGCACCGCGATGTGGTTGCTCCGGTCTCAGGCCGACTCTCGGTCGGCATCAACCAGACCAGCAGCGACACCGGCGACGGCACCTATGCCGTCCGCATTGAGATCTACGCTCCTTCGGACGGGACCGTTCGGGAGGTTGCCAGGCAGGTCAGCTCGATTCCCGGAGTCGACAATTCCCTCTTCACCAAAATCCCTCGCCGCATTGGCGACAAAGACGGCAATCCCGGCGACATGGTCAACTTTCTCATCATCGGTTCCGAGGCCGCCATGCAACGCGTGTTCACCACTGCCGGTTGGGTGAAGGTCGACGCCGATGTTACAGACACCGTTCTTCACGGCATCATCGAAAGCATCTCGAAAGAATCCTATTTGACGATGCCTATGAGCCCGTTATATCTGTTCGGCCGGCATCAGGATTACGGCTGGGCTCACGCCGAGCCCATCAGCGTGATTGCCTCGCGCAATCACCTGCGCGTCTGGAAAGCGCCGTTTCAGGTCAACGGCCAAACGCTGTGGGTCGGCGCGGCGACGCACGACATCGGATTCGAACGCGACCAGCGCAATAACGGCGTCACTCACAAAATCGATCCCGACATCGACCTCGAGAAGAACTACGTAGAAAAAACGCTCAGTTCGACCGGGCTCGTCGCCGAAGTCTCACACTTTCTCCCCGAAAATCCGCTCAAGGAAGCCAAGACCGCTACCGGCGGCACGTTTCATTCGAACGGCCAGGTGCTCATCCTCAAGCTCAGTGATTCCGGCGCAGCCCTCGCCGCAACTAATTGAACCGCCACGCCCACAATTTTTGGAGTATGATTCCGCCCCAGCGAGGTTGCGCGCGTCTGGCAGCTTCTCCCCAGGAGGTGGCTTATGGTCATCACCAAACCAGCTAACGAAGAAGCCCGCGTCATGGCCCTGGAGAAGTACGCCATCCTCGATACCGACCCCGAACAAGCCTTCGACGATCTCACGCTCCTGGCTTCATTTGTATGCAAGACGCCGATCGCCCTGATCTCTCTGGTTGACGAGGACCGTCAGTGGTTCAAGTCTCGCGTAGGAATAAAAGCTTCCGAAACCTCACGTGATATCGCCTTTTGCTCCACGGCGATCCTGCAAACCGATGTTTTCGTCGTTCCCGATGCCCTCGAGGACGAACGCTTTCGCGACAACCCTCTTGTCGTCTCCGACCCGAACATCCGCTTCTACGCCGGGGCTCCTTTGATCAACGAGGATGGCTATGCGCTTGGCACTCTCTGTGTTGTGGATCGCTCGCCCCGCGATTTGGCGCCCGATCAAAAGGACGCGCTGAAAGCCTTGAGCCGCCTGGTTCTCGGCCAGCTCGAGTTCCGCCGCAACTTGCTCTTGTTAAAAGAAGCCCTCACCGACCGCACCAAAGAAGAACACGAGCGCCAGCGCGAACTCGTACACGTCCAGGAAACTCTGATGCGTGTGATGGGGATTCGCCGCTGAAGGCTTGTCGAGAGCTGTTCCCTTATCCGTTTCTCGCTGACTTCCGCCTCGTTGACTTGGTACGCCTCGCGTCCTAAGATGCGGCTGTTTCGATTTGTTCCCGTGCATCGCGGCTTTCGGCTGGAGGGCCCGTGAGCGATTGGAAGTTTGCCCAGAAGGATGTTTGTGAAGAGTTGGCACAGCTTCATTATTTCTCCTTCAAGAAGTCCCAAGCGGGCGGTGAAGTCTCGTTCCTCGTCACCGTGAGTGAGTATGCGGCGTCTCCGAAAGGTCAATTTGCGCGCTTTTTTGCGCAAGCGGACAAGTACGTCAACCAAAAAACAGCTCCGATTCTCCCGACGGGTTGGGGAAACTCGGCTCTCGATGCGCTCACCGCTTGCGTTCGAATGATCCGTGAATTCCCTTATGAAGGCGATGAGGCTGCGGCAGCCAAGGGTGCTCCCGGCGGCTGACACCTGTCCCGCTGCTTGCAGGATGGCGCTTGAAATCTTCAGGCTCTCTAGAATCTTGCAGACGTTCGAAAGGTGCTTGTGCAAATCGCAAAAAAAGAAATGAAGCCCGGCGTCGTCGTCCTGGAGTTGAGCGGACCGCTCCAGATGGGCGTCGAGTGTAAACAGTTGGAACTCGCCATGGATCAGCTGATCAGCGACAAGCAGACGCGTGTGGTGATTGATCTTTCGAACGTCACCAAGCTCGATAGCGGCGGCCTGGGAAAGCTCGTTAACTGTTTTTCTCGCCTGAAAACGGCAGGCGGCGCCATGCGATTGAGCGGAGTCACAGGCATGATGGAGGGAGTCCTCAAACTAACTCACGCCGATCGCTTCCTGAAAACCTACCCCACAGCCATCGAAGCCGCCGAAAGCTTTTCCGATTCCGCGCAATCTTCCGCGAGCTAGTGCTGATTCCAGACACCGGAGGCCCTGAGGATTACCCCTGATCTTCGCAAGACTTCGGACAGCTACATTGACGGCCACTGTTGATTAGTGTATATACATTAATGTGTTCTCTTGGGACGCCCGCAAGGCAAATGCCAACCTGAGAAAGCACGGCGTTTCCTTCGAGGAGGCGGCCACCGTCTTCGGCGATCCCGAGGGACTTGACTGGGAAGATTTTGAGCATTCGGTTTCAGAACCACGGTCGTCGAGGATAGGCTTCTCCTTCTCAGGCCGGGTTCTTTTTGTGGTTTACACCATTCGAAGGCTGAAAAATGAAAAAGAAACAATCCGCATCATCAGCGCCCGCCAGGCGACGCGCAGGGAACGCCAGGCATATGCCGGATAGCAAGTTGGACCTTTCCGATATTCCCGAAGCCACGGACGAGCAACTCGGCCGTGCCCGCCGCGTGGGCCGGCCCGTCACCGGCAACGCCAAACAGTTGATTGCCATCCGTATCGCCCCGCGGCTTCTTGCGCAGCTTCGCCGTCTCGCTGCCAAGCAGGCGAAGCCTTACCAAACGCTCATTCACGAACTCCTGGAGCGCGCTGCCAAAAGGAAAGTTGCCTGAGGTCGAGGCTCAAGGATAGCCGGAATCTAAGCAATTGCGATCTTGAAGGACAATTGGCCTACGCATTTCGCGCTTTTTGCTTGGCTTTGTCCCACCGTGAGGAACTCATGAAATACCGAAAGAAAATCGATAGTGCGCTGATTTGTACCGTTAACGACGAAACCCAAGCTGCGCTGCAGGCTCCTGAAGCCTCCCAGGACCTTCCTGGCGTCGCGGCGCTGGCCGATGTAACTGAGGGAATCCGGCAAGGGCTCGAGGATGTGAAAAATGGTCGCGTCTTCCCTGCGCGTGAATCCCTGGAAACACTCCGGCGCAAGCGCGCAATACCTTTATAAGTCGAACAGCCCGCTTTTAGAGGGTCCTGTATGCCACTGTCGAGTCAGGCACTTCTCTCAAGAGCGGCACGATCCCAGCCCGAAAGACTGGCGCCTGCTTCATAAGTGCTCTGCGCGAACTGCAAAATCTCGTCGCGCGGAGAGGCCGTATGGCGCACATCATCGTACAGCAGCAAATATTCGTGCAGCTTCTTCTGGTAAAACGCGCCTTTTGGCCGGGCCGGTTGTACGTCATAGCCGGGTGGTCCCGGAGCCATGTACGCATAGAAAGCCGGGCCCGCAACGTCTCCGCCCCCCGGCCACCATCCCAGGCTGCTGCATTCGCAAGAGTAGGCTTCAGACGTGATTACGCCTTTTCGCGCCGGGGAGCTGCGGCCGCTAAATCGCGTGCAGCAGAGATCGAAGCTGCCCCAAAAGAAATGAACGGGACTCGCCTTGCCAATGAAGCGTGCACGAAACTCCTGGAACACCAGATCCGTTGACAGCAGAACTCGCCAGAAGCGGTTCGCATATTCGGGCTCGTAAGAGGCGTGCGTTTCATCGTGATCGAGAGCGATCGGGTTGGGAACTTCCTGCGGCTTGGTGTTGATCGCGACGTCGATGCCGGATTCGTGCAGCGCCGAAAACAATTCTCGATAAAACGCCGCGACCGATTTTGCATACAGCGGGAGAGCCCGCGCGCCACCGTCCGACGTTCGAATCTCCAGCCGGTGCTGGATGAAGTCGAACTCGATTTCGAATGCCCGTCCATGGTAGGGAATCGGAGAAGTTGTCAGTCCTCGCGCGCTCACATAGAGCGCGGCATTCCACCAATGATTCTGCAGCGGTGCAAGGGTCAGGCGGATTTTCCCGACGATCTGCGTCCACATGTGCAGCGTCTGGTAGGTCTTTTCCCATTCGCCCAGAGGCAGTGCGGGCCAGTCTTGCTCTGCCTTCTTCATAGAAGAAGCTTGGTTGAGGAGACTTGTGCGTTTGTCAGGCGTAGCCATAATTGCCGATTATGCGCTTGCAACAACCGGTTGTCAGCCGGCGTCTTCAGGCGATCAGACGATCTGGCCTGAGCTTTTCCCATGCGAACCGTTTGCTGCCTGTAAGTCCCGCGACGCGCCTATTTATTTCCCAGCAGCCCGCTGATTAATCTGGCAAGCTCCAGCTCCTGGCCGAGAACGGCCTCACGATGTTCGGAAGGGCCTTCCGCTTCGGTCACCCACGCCAGTTGTGCCGCTAGATTCCTCACCGCCACATCCTGCGGCACGTAGGTTCGATCCGTTGGCGCAGTCGCCTCCCAACCCGAAGCGCTGCGGTGCAGTTCCCATCGGACGTGTTCGCGCCGCCGCGTGTAATCCGTTTCCCCGCCAACGATGGTGGCTCGTGCATCGACCTGCAATTGAGCCCACCCATGGTCGCGTCTGATTTCCAGGCGCTCCACCTGGAATCGCTCAAAAATGACCACGGGCACCGTCAGTTTTGAAGGGGCATCCGACCGCAACACCTCTCCAGAGGCATTGCTCAGTTCAGAGATGCCCTGGGCGACTTCAGCCCTTGTCGGCTGCTTATTCCCTTGCACGATGACGATGCTTCTCGCTGCATCCGTCATTGCGCTCGAAGCAGTTGGGGTGGCCGGAGCTGGCAGCTCGTAACCGACTCTCTTTGCCGCCTCGGGCGGACGATGCGAGCCGGCTTCACTTCTGGCAGAGCGCTCTTCGGCCACTGCTTCAGTGCCTTCCTGCTTCGCAGAATTGCGATCTTGCGTGGCTTGCGGAGCTTTGGCTGCGGTCACGACTCCACTGGCTTCTTTCTTGTAACGATAGATGCGGGGTCTCCCGCGCGACCTCCAATACGGCCCATCGTAGTTCTGGACCTCCAGGCCCGTGCTCACCAGGCTGTAAAAACTGTGCTCCGAGGGTTCGAGGACAATCCCGACGTGTCCGGGCCAGGCGATCAAATCTCCCGGCTGCGCGTGTTTCACGCGCTCAAAATTCGCGTTCCCTGCATACAGTTCGAAAGAGCTCGCGTATGGATAGTCGAATCCCGCGTCGAGGTAGATCTGATGCACTAAATGAGAGCAATCCTGCACCGCGTTTGGTGGCTCATTTTGGTTCAACGCGGCATTAACAATAGCCCTTCCTTCGGTCGCTCTTAACAATCGCAAATGCCCTGCGGATTGGCTCGTGTCTCCCCCCGATTGCGCATGCACAAACTCAACATGCGCAAAGCCCAACCAAAGAAGGCACAGCCCAAGCGAAACTCCTCGCGTCCATTTCCAACCAGTGATGTCTTCCATATCCTGATTCACCCGGCAGCGTCTCGCGATTGCACCAAGAAACCGCCAGTCTCAGGATTCCCGGAGAGGCCGCCATTAGCAATGGAACTTGCTTTGAACGTACTTGTCCCAATGGCCAGTTAGGGAATGCGAGTAAAGCTGAAAGATTTTTCGTGCTGGATTCCAGCATAGACATGCTGGGCAGGGCGTACTTTCCAATCCTATGAGCTGGCCACGGCCCGGCGAAGCACTTCGCGTGAAATATTCGCTCCGCTTACCACCAGCACAACGTGCTCGCCGCAATTGGTGCCGGAGTTCAGCAGCGCAGCAGTGCTCGCGGCTCCGGCGGGCTCTGCCAGGATGTGCTCCTCCAGCAGTAAAATCTCGATGGCTCGCAGCATTTGGTCTTCACTCACGAGGACCAATTCATCAACGAGGTATTTCACGTCGCGCACGTTCGCCGCTTCGGGCGTTCGCGTTGCAAGCCCGTCGGCAATGGTGTCGCAGGTTTCCGTGCCCACGACTTTGCCTTCCTTCCAGGATAAGTAATACGAAGGCGCGCGCTCCGCCTGCACGCCAACGATCTTCACTTGCGGCGAAATCTGCTTCGCCGCCGCGGCGATCCCCCGAATCAGAGCGGTGTCGCCCATGGGCACTACGATCGCGCTGGCTTGCGGAAGCTGTTCCAGGATTTCACAACTGATCGTCGCGGGGCCGGCGGGAAGGTCCAGATCGGCCGCATCGTTTAAGAAATACACGCCTGGCTGCCTGGCGTGCTCCGCCGCCAGCGCGAATGCAGAAGCCGGGTCACTGTCCCTACTCTCCACAATCGCGGCGCCAAGAGCTGCAATCCGGGCGCGCTTCACCGGATTGCAATTCGCAGGCAAGAAAATCTTTGCCTCTATACCAAACTGCTTCGCCGCCAGGGCCACCGCGGCTCCATGATTCCCCGTGCTGCAAGCCACTACTTCCTGAATCGGCCCTCGGCTCATTCTTTGCGCCAGCCCCCAAAACGCCCCGCGCACCTTGAACGAACCCGTCGGCAGCTCCGTCTCCACCTTCAAATAAACATTCTTTCCCACCATGCGTCCGAGGAATGGTGCCGCCACCAGCCGTGTCGGCGGGAAATATTTTGCCAGGAATTTTCGCGCCTCGCGAATCGTGGAAATGCCCGGAACAATTTGTGGATTGGCCGCGCCCGCCGCGGAATTCATCCCGCCACCGCGGATACGGCTGTTTCTCTCTTCCTGGTTTCATTCCACAGATGAATGTAGGGCTCCAGATCCTTCATCATTTTCTGGAATTGCGGAAGATCGAGAGATTGTGCACCGTCGCTGATCGCTTTTTCCGGGGCCGGATGCACTTCCACGATCAAGCCGTCGGCGCCGATGGCTACGCCGGCGCGGGAGAGTGCCGGCACCAGGCTGCGCTTCCCTGTCGCGTGGCTCGGATCGAGAATCACCGGGAGGTGCGTTAATTCGTTCAGCGCGGGGATCGCCGCGATGTCGCAGGTGTTTCGCGTAACCGTTTCGAACGTGCGGATTCCGCGTTCGCACAGAATCACGTCGGAATTTCCGTGCGCCGTAATATATTCCGCGGACATCAATAATTCTTTCACCGTGCTGCTCAAGCCGCGTTTCAGCAGCACCGGCCGGCCGCATTTTCCCAGGGCTTTCAGCAGCATGAAGTTCTGCATGTTTCGCGCGCCCACTTGCATCACATCCGCATATTTTGCCACCAAATCCACATCGCGGTCGCTCATCACTTCGGTGATGATGGCTAAACCCGTCGCTTGCTTCGCTTTCTGCAGCAGCTTCAACCCTTCTTCTTCCATGCCCTGAAAATCGTAGGGTGAAGTCCGTGGCTTGAACGCTCCGCCGCGCAGCATCTTCGCGCCCGCTTTCGCAACGCCTTCCGCCGCCTGCATAATCTGCTTTTCCGATTCCACCGAGCACGGCCCGGCCATCACGATGAATTCGTCGCCGCCAATTTCCGTGCCATTTATCTTGATTCGCGTTTTGCCTGCGCGGAATTCCTTGCTCACGAATTTGTACGGCGCGGAAATCCGCACCACCTTTTCCACCTGCGGCATGGCCTCGACGGATTCGAAGCACGCGGTCACGTCGCCGACGCCCACCACGCCGATCACCACGCGCTCTTCTCCCTCGATGGAGTGCACCTTGTAGCCGAAGTGCGCAACCTGTTCGCGGACTTCATCAATCTCTTCGCGCGTCGCGTGCAGCTTCATGGAAATAATCATTGTGAAACCCTCTCAAGTTCTGTTTTTCTTTTCTTCGAAACTTTCTGCCAAAAAAATAATGGCGTAAAACAAAAAAACCCACTCGCTGCGAGTGGGTCGAATCTTTTTTGCCGATTCAGATTACAGAAGCGCCGCTCGCCACCTAGATGGGTGGACCGCTAAATCGAAACCAATACGAATAGGCGCGAACACGAATCATGGGTCAGAGTATATTTCCTCTCTTTCCAGGAAACAACAATTTCTTTCGCTGCCCAGGCCAACCGCGCATTTCCACGCTTTCGCGTCAAAAAATCAGGATTGCGATGCGATAGTGCGCAAAACCCGGGGCGCTGCTGGTGCGGCAAGCGCCCACCTCGGTTTTTTGCGGCGAGAGGGCGCGCAATCTTTTCTCTACCTGATCCGGAAGTTTGTTCAAGTCCGCCGCTTCAAAGCGAAGGGCTTCCACCGAGCGCGTGACCGGGACCGAAATTCCTTTTTCCATCGCGCAGGTTCTGCGCGCCTCGTCGCTGGCTACGACACCGCGTACCCCTTGCGCGGCGAGCAGCGCGATCATTTGTTTTTCTTGTTCCGCGATGCTCAGGATGTCGACGCGGGTGGAAAAATCCTGGACGGCGAACAGGCCGCCCGTGCTTCGCGCTGTGGCGATGCCCACCGCTGTGAGATTGGGGTTGAGGATATTTCCGCGGTGGCCGGGAGAATGCATCCATCCGACGTGAATGGTTTCGGGGGATGCGCCGACGGCGATATTTTCGGCGATGCTGCCGAATCGCGCGCCGGCTTGGGTGAGGCGTTCCTGGAGATCCGGTTCACCCTGGAGCTGATGTTCGAGAATATTGTAGAAGGCCATGCGATTGGCGTGCAGGCGGGCGGCTTTGGCAAGAGCTTCATCCCATTGCAACGGAGGCAGGGATTGGGCGGCGCGTTCGCGGTTGAGGGCGTCGAACAAAACCTGTTCGCTGGCGGAAAGTCTTTCGGCGGCGGCAGAAGCTGCAGCAAAAAGAAAAGTGAGAAGCGCGGCGAGGAGGAGAGAGTTTAGATTCTTCATTGCCGCGGCGAAATTGAAATTTCTTTCTCGCGGGAAAGAATTGAAATTCTTCTCGGCCGGGAGAAATTTTCGATTTCTCATACGACGAGAATTATCCGCGGACGTGGATGGCGCTGAAGCTGAGAATGACGTGGCCGCCAGAGGTAGGCCGGCCGAAACTCAGCATAGGGCTGAAGCGGGAGAAGAGCAGCATCTGATCGAGCTGGCGGCGCAGCTCCAGGCTGCTCGATCCGGAAATAATTTCGTAGTCGGTCATTTGACCCTGAGCGTCAACGGTGACGTCGAGGAGAAGATCGCGCGGCAAGGAGAGCTCGATGTCGTGCTGTTCGGGCGCCCAGGATTGCGGATAGTCCGAGAGCGTGAGGAGCTCGGCGGGACGCATGAGATTGAGGTCCACATCGTTCTGCACGGCGCGCACGGTGGTGCCGGGGACGATCATCTGCAAGACCAGCACGAAGACGAGGATGGCGGAGAAAAAGCCGCCGGTAGCCGGAACGGTGAGCGGGCGAAAAACGTTGTCGAGCAAAATTTCCGCGCGGTCCTTCACGCGGCGCATGCGAGTGGACCAATCGTGCGAAGGATGAGCCTGGGCAGCGGCGACTTTGATGCGCACGGCAAGATCGGCGGGAGGAGCGTTTTTCGGAACGCGCGACAAAAGCACGGAGAGCTTGCGGAACTTCTGAAGCTCCGCGCGGCAGACGTGGCATGCTTCGAGATGGTCGCGAACTTCACCGCGTTCTTCGACGCGCGCGGCGCCGGTCACGGCATCATCGAGATAACCCGCCAGTTTAGTTTGTACTGTATGGCACTTCATGGGAGACCCTCGCCCGTGGAACTTGCCCGCGGGGAAATACTTTGTTGCGAAGAAATGTCGACCGCCTGGCGGTCATTATCAAAACTAACACGCCGCGCCGCGGTGAAAGCATCGGAAAAAGGCGACGGCTGCGGCTCGGCGACTGCTCCATGCGAAGAAGTCGGTGCGTGAGCGCCGTGCAAATTTGTATCCGCGAGAAGCGGCTCAAGGATTTCGCGCAGAGCGCGGCGCCCGCGGAGAATGCGGGATTTCACGGTACCGATGCCGCACTCGAGGACTTCGGCCACTTCGTCGTAGCTGAGTCCTTCGAGGTCGCGCAAAATCACGGCGCTGCGAAAGACATCGGGAATCTGCTGCAAGGCACCGTGGACAGCGACTTGAATTTCCAGGGCGGCGAGCTGCTCAAAAGGCGTGGCGCCAAGATCTTCGATTTCAATGTGCGCCTTGCCTTCTTCGGGCTCGGCGTCGATGGAAACATTTTTCTGCAGATGGCGCTTGAACCAGCGCTTGTGGTTCAGCGCTTCGCGAATGGCGATGCGGTAGAGCCAGGTTTTCAAAGAGCTGCCCTGACGGAACTTGCGAATGCCACGGAAGGCTTTCAAGAAAACTTCCTGCGTGCCATCGGCGGCGTCGGAAGTATCGCCCAGCATGCCGAGGATAAGATTATAGACCGGCGCATGATAGTGCGTGACCAGCCAGTCGAAGGCCGTCTCTGAGCCGGCTTGCAGCTCATGGACGAGTTCGGCTTCATCGCGGCCCCAAGAAAGGGCACTGGCCCAATCGGACACTGCCGGCCTTTCCGACCCGATGCAACTCACCCTGCTGCTTTGGCGGGTCGATCGAGCCACCCTGCTGCGGTTCATTTTAGCTCAGGGTTTGTAAGTACAAACCCTGAAACTCGCTCTTAGAACGATGAACCAGGCACGACTTGCGACCCCGGCCAAGCCGGGGTATGACCGGGGACGTCGTCGAAATGTTCCCGATGTCCGCTCAGTATCCTTAGACACCGGGGGGAGCGGAGTTGTTTCCCGGGGTGGTGAAGAAATCTCGTGCCGTTGGCCATTGTTGCACCAAGGGAGGTTGGGTGCAATGGAACGGATGGTGGTGGAGAGTGATCAGAGATCAGAGATCAAAGACGCCTGGGGGGTCGGGATGAGCGAGACCGGTGACTTGGCGCTGACCTAAGCAAGTCGTTGATTTCAATGGAGATGGCAGCTGAGCTAGTGTGGTTCTTGAAGAATGAGGATGCGCACCGGGGTTGTGGGATGCGCGTCGGGACAGGGATGGGAAGCACGCCGCCCCCCTACCATTTTTGTAAGGATGCGGTTCGATGGGAGTTACGGGGTGGGGGCTGCTAAGGATGTGTGGGGAAAGGAGTTAGAGCCAGACTCGTTGGCAGGGTGCAAGGCTTGAAGGTTGGCGGAGCATCGAGAAAAGACAGAGGCTACGCGCGGAAGCGCGCCGAGCAGGCGGAGATTTGATTTGGAATACACGAGGAAGATTAGCACGGAAGTACACTGGCTGTCAATTACTTTCTTGTTAGCATTCGAATGAAACTGTAAGGCATTGAAAAGACAGAGGCTTGGAAATTTGAAAATGGAATTGCGGCGGAGATCTGGAACAACTATACCCGGGCAACCACGGCCTTGCAGATGGGAAAGCTATCCATTGGGGTGGCCGTGCCTAGCAGAGCGAGGTGACTCACCGGCTAGCCAAGGTAATCAGGATCGGCGCAATTTCTTGCGGTCCTGCTGGGCGAGGCGCGCCTTCACCAATTTTTTTACGAGAGCGGGAGAAAGCGGCTTGTCTACCGGGAAGCGGATGGTCCCTTTAGAGGTTCGGAAGCTCTTGAGTTCGTTTTTGAATTTCTCGATTACTGCCGCCGTAGGGAACAAACTGCAATGCTTCGGAAACGCGGCAAACCACACCAGCGGCCCTTTGCATTTGAACGCAGGTATCCCATAGCTGATGGCTTCGGTGGCCTCCAGCGGCATAACGGAGCGAATCGCCGCGCGAACCTTTTTCAAAGTGCTGCGGGCCGGTTCGGGGACACGGGCGAGATATTCGTCGGTGTTCTTCGGAGCGATGTTGCGTTTCGCGGTCGAACCGCGAGGATTGGTTTTTTTCATGCGGGTAGTCCTTCGATGGTTTTCATTTAAAGTCCACGCCTCATCATAGTACGCGATGTTTGATTTGGGTTTCCGTCACCTCGTGGCTCCTCGCTGTGTTGCTTATGCGGACAAAGGCGCCAAAATTCCTGCGAGGCGATCGTAACTCGCAGCAACGCCCTGCTCCATTCCTGATTTGAGGACGCCGTCGCGAGCTTCTTGCGAGACGTACAGGATTGTGCAAGTGAACGTGGTAATGCCGCGCTGCTCAACCAAGGTGGTGGTGATCAGCGACTCACCCGGGTACCACGGTTCATCGAACTGCTCGGTGCAGACGACCCGCTCGGGCAGCACGATCTCGCGGTAGACGCCACGCACACCCATTTGAGTTCCGGTCGAGTCGCGCCGCCAGACGTAACGATAAGCGCCGCCGACGCGCAGATCGATCTCGCAGACCGGCATGGACCAGCCCGGCGGACCGAGGAGCCAATGCTTGACGAGTTCGGGCTTGGTCACAGCGTCGAAGACCAGGCGGCGGGGAGCGTTGAAGATGCGCGTCATGGCAATCTCGCGGCCGGAGGGAGTAGTGACTTTCAAATTGCCGGTGTTCTTCATCGGTGGCCTCCTCTATCGCTTGTTGCGTGAACGTTTTCTTTGGCGGGATTTCGACTCGGCGGACTTCAGATTGTCGAGAAGAGCGTCGAGGCGCTGGAAGTTGCTTTCCCAGAGACGGTGGTAGCGCTCCAGCCAGCGCTCGAGCTCCTGGAGCGGCGCGGGGCGCAAGGCGTAGATGCGGCGCTGGGCGTCGACGCGAACGGCGACCAGTCCGGCGTCACCGAGGACGCGCAAATGTTTGGAGACTTGGGGCTGGCGGAGACGGAGGCGACGGACCAGGTCGCCGACGGGACGCGGGCCATGGCGGAGGAGTTCGACAATGTGCAGGCGGTTGGGCTCGGCGAGTGCGCGGAGGGTGGCGATCACGGCGAAATCCAATATGCCTCAACAAATATATTCTTGTCAAGGAATATTCCTAGCCAGACATATTATAAAAAACGATGAGGGGCTCGGCGACTGTGCGGATTCGGAAGAGCTACGCGAGCATCAATCTGGCTGTGGCAGATCATTGAGGCGGCATCCGCATTATCCGCATGAACGCCATCCAGCATGCGCGGGCACCTTACTCACGGCGAGTCGCTAGGAGGTTGGCTGGTGAACGGCATCAGATGGTTTTACGGGCGGCGCGGGTTTTAATGTGAAATCAGCGGTGCGCGTGATGGTTTGATTGGTGAGCAGATCAATGGCGATGACTTCGATGGTGTAGCGTCCGGGTGAGAATGAAGCAACCGGGAGAAATCGTTGGATGGTGAGTTGTTCGCCACCCTGGTGAAGGTGATCGGGCGCCTCCACGGCTTGCCAGACTTCCTTCTGGTCTTTAAGTATCCGATAGGCGACGGAGACGTTGGTCTTATGTGAGGTTTCATCCAAGCGCAGGTTGTAGAACTGCACGAAGATGCCCAATTTGTCTGAGCTCGAAAACTCCTGGCTGAGTCGAGGACGCACTTTGTAGGAGTTGAGGACGAATTGGCCGCTTCCGATCTGCGCAGCGGGCACCGTTTCAATCTGGTCGGCGAGGATGAGGGAGCTGGCGTCGAGTTTATCGTCTTCGAAGCGCGGGACGCGCAAAGCGGCGCTTACCACGGCCAGGTTGCCGTTGAGGGTATCTTTGACGACGAGGTCGAGACGATAGAGACCAGAGCGGAGTGGCACGATCTTTTGATAGATCGAAGAGAGGTTGAGTGAGGACTGAAAAAGTGATTCAGGAAAATCGCGAGAAATGAGGTCTTCGAAAGTTTGGACGACGACGCCTCCCGGAGTGGTGACGCGGCCGTAGAGATCGAGAGTTGCGGAATGGACACCCTGCTTGCTCTGAAAACTTAGATCTCGATTGGGAATCTGGACGGTGATGGGAACCAGAACGGTCCCGCTGGTTACGCGAAGAAAATCGGTCCGGTAATCGAGGTGGATTTGACTGTGAACGATGTTGGCGGTCACCAGGGTCTCGAGATCCTTGAAGCGGGCTGGCGGCCGCTGAACGCGGAAATTGCGGTCCGGGCTTTCGAATTCGTTAGAGTTCGCGGAAAGACCGCCCAGAGGCATGGAGCACGTGGTCCCATTGGTGTTGGAGAATCGACCAGCCTTTGAAGATAGTCCCATGAGCTCAGACTGGCTAAGGCCGGCACCCGGGACGTGTGACAGAGCGTCTTTTTCGCAGGGATCTCTGGTGATGTGGTACTCGCCGGAGCCGGAGGGGTCGACGAATTCGATTTCGATATTTTCGCCGATGCCTTCGAGATGGCGATAGCGCCACAATTCCCACGGGTAGGTGGAAGTGGAACCGCCGCCCTGCTCTGCTGGACGATCATAGGTGCCGCCGGTCGGATGGGATTCGATCTCATCGGGCGGACCCCAGATGAGATAGATGTGGCCGCGGTCGGTTTTTCGACCGGGCATGCCGGAGGCGAAGTGCTCGTCAGCGTAGGCGAGGCGGCGGTAGTGCTCTTCTTTAAAAGTGTTCTCCGGTGAATCGGGATCGGGATTGCGTTCACGCCAGAATTTTTCAATGAATTGATCGCGTTCTTCGTTGGTGGAAAGCTCAAGGAAAGCGCGGCGCTCATTCTCAGTGATGATGTCCGGGACGACGTGGCGGAGCCAGTCCGAATCGTCTGAGCCCAGTTCCTTAGCGAGCTGCTGCTGGCGCTTTTTGGCTTCCTTCTTGGTCAGTGGCTTCGCGGTGCTCTCTTGCGAGGCCGACAGTTCTTGCGAGACTGCGGTAGCAGGAAGAAGGACGCAAGCCAACAGGACAGCGGCAAAAGGAAGCGATTCCAGACGACTCATGAGGACACCTCCCTAGCCAGGGAATGCAATCGTTATTCCTCTCTGAATCGAAGGACCGCGCAGAGGTTGCCTCCCCGCTGGAGGTTTCGCGGGGCGGGAAAGTTTCAAAGTGGTTACGGGGGGATGGTCAGAAACGGGGCAAAACGTCGTACCATTGTGGTACGGGGAAGTCCTTTGGAGGCCGCTATCGGATACGAAGAGAAACGACGTTCGCCCAGATACTCGTTCATTGCGAGCGCTGAGCTGATTGAAGAACGCGCGGATGTACGTATCGCGACGCGCGTGAGCGAACTGAGCTTGCACGGCTGCTATCTGGACATGATGAATCCCTTTCCAAAGGGCACGTTGGTGCTGGTGAAGATTTCCGCGGGTGATGCGTTCTTCGAAGCCAAGTCGCAAATTGTCTATTCACAGCCGAATATGGGTGCGGGAGTGGGCTTTCTTTCGGTCGAAGCGGCGTCGCAGATCGTGCTGGAGCGCTGGCTGGATGAGCTGGAAAGAGAGCAGAAGAGGCTGGCTGGGTAAATTGAAAACGAACTTGAGCGTTTAGACCCTGCTGAAATGCAATTGTCACAAGCTGGTTAAGAATTCAGAACAATCACAATAGAGATGGGAAACGGGTCGCTAGTCGATTCGAACGGGCGGGTGTGTCTGGCCTGGGAATTCCAGCTGAGACAGCGATTACAGCGAATTGCGCTTGAGTTCGGACATGAGGTAGTCGCAGGAGCGAACGGCGAGCGTCATGATGGTGAGGGTGGGGTTCTGGCAGGGATTGGAAGTGAAGCCGGAGGCGTCCATAACGAAGAGATTCTTGACGTCGTGGGATTGCTGGAACTGGTTGAGGACGGATTTTTTCGGGTCGGCGCCCATGCGGGCGATGCCGGCTTCGTGAAGGGCCCAGCGCGGGGCGGAGGGATGGGCGTAGGTGCGGATATTTTTTGCGCCGGCGGCTTCAAGCATTTCACCGGCGGAGTCGCCCATGTCTTTAATCATGGCGCGTTCGTTTTCGCCGTCGGACATGTGGATTTTGAGGACGGGAATTCCGTAGACGTCTTTCACGTTCGAATCGATTTCGACGAAATTGTCCCAGCGCGGGAGGACTTCGCCGAAGCCGGTGATTTCGATGCTGGTGCGAGGATCGAGGAGGGCTTTCTTGTAGGCTGCGCCGAAGCCGGGAGCGTCCCAGTTGAATTCGGTGGAAGATTCGCCTTCGTAGCCGAAGCCGCGAAGGAATTTTTTGTAGGGCGGCGCGTTCTGCAAATTGCGGAAACGCGCGATGTAGATGCCAAGCGGCTTGTGGGGACCTCCTCCTTCGACGGAAGGCTTCGCGCCAAAGTTTGGAAATTCGCCGCGGCCTCCGCCGCTGCGGACGTGCGCGGTGAGGTAGTGGCCGAGGACGCCGCTGGAATTGGCGAGGCCATTCGAATGCTGAGGCGTGGAGGAATTAAGAAGGATGCGCACGGATTCCTGGGATTGCGCGCAGAGAATGACGGCGCGGGCGAAAACTTCGCGTGACTCGCGCGTGTGGCGATCGACGTAGAGAATGCCGCGGGCGCGGTTGCTGTCGGGGTCCATCAGGACTTTGTGGGCCATGGCGTTCGAGATGAGCGTGCAGTTGCCGGAGGCGAGAGCGTCGGCGACGGTGGTGAACGCAGAATTAAAATATGAATGGGTCATGCAGCCGCGCTCGCAGGGGCCACAGTAGTGGCAAGGGCCGCGGCCGTTAAGGGGCCTGGTGAGATTGGCGGAGCGCGTGGGCATGACGGTGCGGCCGAGCTTTTCCTTGACGCGATTTCGGAAGAGCGTTTCCTGACAGGTGAGCGGAACAGGCGGCTGAAACTGGCCGTCGGGAAGATACTCGAGGCCCTCGGCGCTGCCGGTGATGCCGACATATTTTTCGACGAGATCGTAGTACGGCTCAATATCTTTGTAGCTGAGGGGCCAGTCTTCGCCGTAGCCGTCGTGCGAGGCGGCCTTGAAATCCCAATCGCTGAAGCGCAGGCTGACGCGGCCCCAGACGTTGGTGCGGCCGCCGGTCATCCGCATGCGGCCCATCCAATTGAAGGGCTGGTTGGCGGGCGTGGTGTAGGGCTCTTCGAAATCGTTGACGAACCAGTCGTAAGTGTATTCGTTGCAAACTTCAAATTTGGATTGGATGGGGCGGGTTTTGCGGACGATTTCTTTGGCCAGATTGCGATATTTGAGTTCGAACGTGGGCTTGTGTTCGGAGAAGTTTTTGTCGGACTGCGGGCGGCCGGCTTCGAGAAGGGCAACTTTCAGGCCGGCTTCCGCGAGGCGCTTGCAGGCCCAGCCTCCGGAAGCGCCGGAGCCGACGACGATGACGTCGTAAGATTGGTTTTTCTGTTCGGACATGAGGCGCAATTCCGAAACGGATGCTAGCAAGTGCGTAAGAGCAGGTCAATCGCACGAGCGCCGATTGAGTATTCCTACAATTCCCGGTCGAAGTGTTCTACGCCCGCTGAAATTTCTTGCCGCGGTACGAATTTGCAACGACAATCAGCGCTGACGATAGATCATTAGGGGGCAAAGTGCCATTAGTCGATTTGGATGAAGCAGAACGGGAAGTCGTAAGGGAGTGCTTGCAAGCGACCGTCGAGGGTCCGTTTTTCCCTGAGTGGGAGTTCCACACTTTATTTGGTGTTGAAAGAGGCGAAGTAAAGAATGTTTTGAAGTCTTGGCCTGAACTCGACGAAAATGACGGGTCTGTTATAGTCGCGATAAATAATTCGCTGAATAACCTTCTAGGTTATCCATCTCCGCACAAGGATGAAGAATGGCCTAAATTCATCTCGGTGAATAGAAAGGAAGTTGGAAGAATTTTCCTGAAATGGAAGGGCAACAGTGTTCGCAATTATTTTGAAGGATTACTGTAAGATCGTATGTCTTGTGCTTGGGAAAACCTGAAGACTGTCATGGATAAGCCGAGCAAATTGGTACCGATCGACGAGACGGAGCCCGAGTCCTGCTGCTTGACGCGGCGGGAGATGGTGCGGCGGCTGCTTGCGGGGGCGGGTGCAGGAGCGGCTTGGCCGCTGGTGGCGGCTTCGCATCCGATTTATGCGCACCTGACGAATGAGGCGATTTTCGAGGAGGCGGAGACGCTTGGGGTAGCGGATTGGAAGCCGCTCTTTTTGAGCGCGCAACAGGACGATACTTTGATCGCGCTTGCGGAAGCGATTGTGCCGGGTTCGAAAATGGCGCAGGTCAACCGGTTCATTGATTTGCTGTTGAGCGTGGTTGTAGAGAAGCACAGGAAAGCCTTTGTGGAGGCGCTGGCCGCGTTCGAAGCGGAATCTGGCAAGCGATTCGGAAAGCATCTGCCTGCACTGGATGGGGCTCAGCTGGATGAGATATTGACGGATGCCTCCGTGAACAAAGTCGGCGGGCAGGCGACGAGCGATGGTACACAAGAGAGCGGGCTTCACGAGCACTTCGAGAACTTAAAGGGGTGGATCAGCGGGGCGTATTACTCGTCGGAAGCGGGGATGCGGGAGCTGGGATGGACGGGAGATTATGCGTTTGCAAGTTTTCCGGGTTGCGAGCATCCGGAGGGGCATAGTTAGGACTCATTTTAGGACCGCGCGGAAAGCAGATTCCTCGCTACGCTCGGAATGACAAAGTTTTTGTCAGCATTTAGGCATAAGAGGAGACCGTGAAGGGGATTTCATGAACGCCAATTCCAATCGCAGGGAGTTTCTTCGGGCGACGGCGCTGACGGGCGCGGGGCTGGCGCTTTCGAATCGCATGCCCGGGGCGAAGCAAAAATCGGTGATGGTGTTCACGAAATCCTCGGGCTGGGAACACGCCGTGGTGAAAAGAATCGAGGGGAAGCCCAGCATCGTGGACAACGCGGTTACCGCACTGGGCAATAAGTACGGATTCAACGTCGGCGTGACGAAGGACGGGCGCGTGTTTGATATGAAGCAGTTCCATGATTACGCCGCCGCGGTGTTTTTCACAACGGGCGATCTCACGACGCTGGGGACGGACGGCAAGCCGCCGATGACGGCGCAAGGCAAGCAGGCGTTGATGGATGCTGTGCGGGGCGGGATGGGATTTGTGGGCGTGCATGCGGCTGCCGACACGTTTCACACGCAGCCGGATCCGAAGGACCTTTCGAATCGCTACATCGCGCATGGAGAAGACCAAGATCCCTATCTGAAGATGCTGGGCGCGGAGTTCATCATTCACGGGCAAGATAAGGATCCGCGGTTGCAGACCGCGAACGTGATCGTGAACGATCCGAAATTTCCCGGGTTGGAAGGCGTAACGTCGCCGGTCAGCTTCACCGAGGAGTGGTATTCGCTGAAGGATTTTGTGCCGGACCTGCACGTGATCCTCACGCTGGACACGCACACAATGAACGGCGCGGCCTACCAGCGAGCGCCGTATCCGGTGACGTGGGCGCGAATGTACGGCAAAGGGCGTGTGTTTTATACGGCGATGGGCGACCGGCCGGAAAACTGGAAGAATGAATTTTTCCTGAACCTGCTTGGTGGAGGAATTCGCTGGGCGCTCGGGGATGCGAGCGCGCAACTGGATGCGAACCTGAAGGAAGCCGCTCCGGGCTACACGGAAATCCCGCCAAAATATCCCGCGGGAAAATGAGCCGCGAGGCTCGACCTGGTCATTCAACAAAACGTGCGGAGAGGCGACGATCACATGGGGATCGGCTGGTTGATTCTTGGCTTGACGTACCAGCAAGGTGAGAAACCGGAATGCGGAAAAAGGGAGTGGACGCAGGTGACGGTTTGCCGGGGATTTTGGGAGTCTACTTCAAATTCGGTCTTGCCATTTTTCTCCGGGATGGCGAGGACACGGAGAGTCGTTTGAGTTTCGAACGGATCGGCCGCCTTTGGGTGCAGCATGCGGACGCGGAGATAGAGGAAGTCTCCGCAATAAACGAGGGCCAGCACCGCCAGTAAGGAGAGCGCGATGCGTTTTGCGAGGGTGCGCGGGGATATTGCGAGAGTCATCCCTTCTCCAGCCTCATTCGAATGCGCCTGCAAAAATAGCAGATGGAAGCGCCAAAGTCCGCTAATAGAAACTCAGGCCGTTCCGGCACGAAGTTTTCGAAACATCGCATTCTGAATCCCGGATTCTTTCCGCGAGCAGAACTGAAGTGGCTGAATTAGACGCCTCGTGCGGGTCTGCGGTATCTTCAGAAACGGCAAGCACGGAGAGGCGAAGCGGGAATGATGCAGAGCGGCGGAATTCACGCGATCGAACTGATTCTCCTTCTGTTGTTGGTGTTCGTCGTTGCTTTTGCGGCACTGGCGCGGAAGCTGAAGACGCCGTATCCCATCGTGCTGGTGATAGCCGGCCTGCTTTTGAGCTTCCTTCCTGGAATCCCGAAGATTTCGCTGAATCCGGACGTCGTTTTTCTGGTGGTGCTACCGCCCTTGCTGTACTCGGCGGCGTGGCTGACGTCATGGCGCGAGTTCAAGTTCAACCTGGTGAGCATTTGCATGCTCGCGTTCGGCTTGGTGGGATTCACGGTTCTGGGGGTGGCGGGAGCGGCGCGCTGGGTTTTCCCGGGATTCGACTGGCGGCTGGGATTCGTGCTTGGCGCAGTCATCGCGACGACGGATGCGATCGCTGCGACGTCGATTGCGAGGCGTGTGGGACTGCCGCAGCGCATCGTGGACATCCTCGAAGGCGAGAGTCTGGTGAACGACGCGACAGGCCTGGTGGCGCTGGAGTTTGGGGTGGCCATGGTAGTGAGCGCGCAAACACCGACGGTTGGCGACGGCGTTTTGCGGCTGACTTATCTTACGTTTGCAGGGCTCGCATTCGGGCTGATCGTGGGCTTCATTGTAGAGCGCATCCACAAGCACATTGACGACGGTCCTATCGAGATCACGCTGACCCTTCTGGTTCCATACGTGGCGTATCTGGGGGCGGAGGCGATTCACTCTTCGGGAGTGCTCGCAGTGGTGGCGTGCGGACTGTATTTGAGCCACAAGAGTTCGCAATTCTTCTCGGCGAACGTGCGCATTCAGGCTTGGGCGGTGTGGGATTCGCTGACGTTTATTTTGAACGGGCTCGTGTTTGTGCTGATAGGACTGCAGCTGCACTTTGTTCTCGCGGGAATTCACGAGCACAGCTTTCCGCAACTGCTGAAATATGGAGCGCTGTTCAGCGCGTTGGTGATCGTGCTGCGGATGATCTGGATGCTCCCGAGCGCCTATATCGCCAATTTGATCAGAAGGCGAGTGCTTCACCAAACGGTGCCAATGCCGTCAGTACGGCAGATTTTCGTGGTGGGCTGGACGGGAATGCGGGGAGTGGTGGCGCTGGCGGCAGCGATTTCGCTTCCGGAAACGCTGGCGGATGGAAGTCCCTTTCCGCAGCGCAACTTGATCCTGTTTCTGACCTTCAGCGTAATCCTGGTGACGCTGGTGCTGCAGGGATTGACGCTACCGCCGCTGATCCGCGCGCTGGGGCTTGCCGGCGCCGTTGGCCATCATTCGGAAGAGGAAGGAGCGCGAAAAGCGATGATTGAAGCGGCGTTGGCACGGCTCGCGGAAGAGCGAATGAAAGAGAGCGACGACTTTCCGGCGATTTACGATGATCTCGAGCGGCGTTACAGGCACCGGCTTGCGAACCTGACCGGAGAAGACGACGCAGAAATTGGAGCGAACCCTGCGAAATATGCGCGTTACTTCGCGATTACGCGGGAGCTGCTGCGCGCGGAGCGGCGTACGGCAGTTCAATTGAGAAATGAAAACCGCATCAATGATGAGGTCTTGCGAAAGCTGGAGCACGAACTGGACTTGAGCGACGCGCGCCTGTCGCTGATGTAGCGACTCAAACTTGCGGCCACGGGGGACTGTTTTCCGCGCGCTGTGATAAACTTTAGTTGTTCCTCCGGTGGGGCCGTGGCGCAGTTGGGAGCGCGCCTCGATGGCATCGAGGAGGTCGTGGGTTCGAATCCCATCGGCTCCACCAAATTTTCAGGGTCCAGCCCGGAGACATAGGTTACACAACGTACCTAAGACATGGGTAACACTTTTGGGCCGAAGGGATTTTCCAGCGGTTCGAACACGCGAGTCTCCAGATCGAAGTATCCCAGATCAAAATCCATAAAGCTCACCAGCCAGATGTCGTCGTGACTTCCGTTTTCTTTTGTAAAGGCACCGAATCCACGGAGTGTGCCAATGAGCGGAATTCTGTAGAATGGCAGGCCTATGGCAAAACTCACTTTTCTTGGCGCGGCGGGAAGCGTAACCGGCTCGAGGTATCTGGTGGAAGCGGCGGGCAAGCGGCTGCTGGTGGATTGCGGGATTTTTCAAGGCACGCAGGAACTGCAGGACCGCAATTACAAGCCGCTCTCGATTGACCCGAAGACCATCGATTATCTGGTGCTCACGCACGCGCACCTGGACCACACAGGCTGGTTGCCGGTGCTCGTTAAGGCGGGCTATCACGGCCCGATCTTTGCGAATCCCGCGACGATCGAACTGACAACGCTATTGTTGAAGGATTCCGCGCACCTGCAGGAAGAAGACACGCTGCACGCGCAGATTCACAAAGACAGCCGTCACGCAAACCCGCTGCCGCTCTACACCTCGGAAGACGTTGATCCCGTGCTGAAGCTGATCAAGAGCATTCCACGCACCGGCGCGTTCGATCTCAGCCCGGAGTTTCGCGTGGTGGCATATGACGCGGGACACATCCTCGGATCCACCAGCCTGGAGCTGACAATCACCGAGGGCGGCAAGAAAAATATCGTGGTCTTCTCCGGCGACATCGGCCGTTACAACCAGCCGATTCTGAATGATCCGGTAACGCCGCCGTCAAAGACGGATGTGCTGATCTGCGAATCGACCTACGGAGACCGCGAGCATCCTGACGGCGATCCGGCAGAGTTATTGGCAGCGATCGTGAATCGCGTGGCGAAGCGCGGCGGCTCGATCGTGATTCCGGCGTTTGCCATCGGGCGCACGCAGACGTTCATGTATTACTTGCGGCAACTCGAAGACCAGCAGCGCATTCCGCGCCTGCCCGTTTACGTGGACAGTCCAATGGCCCTGAGCGCGACGGATTTATATTTGAAGTACAAAGAGGATCACGACCAGGACTATGTGCACGAGGAAGGCATCGACGGAAAGGGAGATCCCCTTAACGTGCATCAATTCCACCTCACACGCTCGGTCGAGGAATCAAAGGCCATCAATAACGTGAAGACGCCGTGCATCATCGTCTCGGCCAGTGGGATGATCAGCGGCGGACGCGTGTTGCATCACCTTGCGCTGAGGCTGCCAGATGCGCGCAATGCCGTAATCCTGGCGGGATTTCAGGCCGAGGGGACGCGTGGCCGAGCCTTGCAAGAAGGTGCGAAGTCTTTAAGACTCTATGGCCAGGATGTTCGCGTTAGAGCAGAGATCGTGGAGATGGGGCAATTTTCGGCGCACGCGGGAAAGAGCGAACTGCTGCGATGGCTTACAGGGCTTCCGGCGCCTCCGAAACAGACCTACTTGACCCACGGAGAACCCGTGGCGGCGCAGGCGTTGCAGGCAGCCATTCAACAAAAGTTCCAGTGGAAGGCGGCGGTGGCGAGGTATCTGGATACAATTCCGATCGGGGCATAGAGACCGGCGGCCCGCAAAATATTTTCATCCATTTGGGAAACTAATTGGGGGCTGACCTCGTCTATACAGGCAAGACCACTCGCGGGGTAGGGGGCTAACCACCACAGGGCAACCGACCGTCAGTCTCCTACCCCTAAAAACTCTCAAAGCAGTTGAATTTGCGTAATTTATATCAAATTTAGACTCGGAATTGCGCCGCGAAAGCGGAACAGGCAATAGCGGTTACCTTCGGCGGGAATTCCTGCGCGCGGACGCCTAGCTTGCGGCGAGGGACATCCGCTTGGTGGGCGTTTCGCGAGACATGGGCGGGACTTCCACCAGGTCCAAGCCGGCGACAAACATGGGCGTCGGCGCAACTCTCCCCCAGCGGTTTAGATCCCAGCGAGCGCGGATATACTTGACTTCCGGACGGAGCGAAAGGTCCAGCACCATTTTTGTTGTGCCGCGATAAAACTGCTGTGGCAGCTTGAGAAGCGGTTTCTTCGGCCAGTTCTCGCCGTCGGCAGAACCCCAGATCGAAACGTCGAGTGACTCCTGCTCCATTTGCTCCGTGACCGTGAGCCGGCAGAGAAACGTGCGGGAAGCGACCGCAGCGATGTCGAAGGATGCGCCATCGGCGCTGGCTTCCATGCGAGTTTCTGCGGGAATGAGTTCCAGTTTTGCGGGCATATTTGATCGCTCGACGCGGATTCTAGCACAGAGTCTACAAGCCGGCGTACAGCAATGGGTGAGTCAGGATTCGGCCGAGTAAAGGCGGAGGAAACGCTTCAAGCGTGGAGCTTGGCCAGTCGCTCTTCCGCAGCCGCGAGAGTCTCTTCCTTTTTGCAGAAGGTGAAGCGCACTTGCGAGGCGCCCTCGCTGGCGTCGTTGTAAAAGCTGGAACCGGGGACCACGGCGACGCCGATTTTTTCGACGAGGAATTTCGCGAAGGCCACGTCGTTCGTTTCGGACCCGGCGCGCGGAAGCGCCGCGGCGTTGAAGCGCGAAATGTCCGTCATGATGTAGTAGGCGCCGCGCGGCTTGAACACGGTGAATCCCGCAGTCGTCAGAATTTTCAGCAGGCGTTCGCGCTTGGCCGTGTACGATGCGGCGAGCTTGTCGTAGTAACTCTGCGGGAAGTGCATCGCACTGGCGCCCGCCTGTTGCAAAGGCGCGGCCGCTCCCACGGTCAGGAAGTCGTGGACCTTTCGAATGGGCTGTGTCGGCTCCGGCGGCGCCAGAACCCAGCCGACGCGCCATCCCGTAACGCTGTACGTTTTCGAAAGTCCATTGATAACGATGGTGCGGTCGCGCATGCCTTCGATGCGCGCCATGGAGATATGCTCCGCGCCGTCGTAGAGGATGTGTTCATAGATTTCATCGGTGATGCAGTAGGCATTCCAGCGCACGCAGAGGTCGCGAATGAATTCCAGTTCCGCGCGGGTGAATACCTTTCCCGTGGGATTGTTCGGCGTGTTGAGAATGATGGCCTTCGTGTGCGGGCCGAAGGCGGCGGCGAGTTCTTTTTCGTCAAACGACCAATCGGGAGTTCGCAGCTTGACGAAGCGCGGCGTGGCGCCGCTCAAAATCGCATCAGGCCCATAGTTTTCATAGAACGGTTCGAACACGACGATCTCGTCGCCGGGATTGATGATGGCCATCATGGCGGACATCATGGCCTCGGTCGAGCCGCAACAGATGGTGACTTCGCGTTCCGGGTCGTACCTGACGCCCTGGGTGTGCGCAAATTTTTCAACGATGGCGTCGCGCAGCGGCTTCGCGCCCCAGGTGATGGCGTATTGATTGATGTCGTCGCTGATGGCTTTGCGCGCGGCTTCCTTGATCTCTTCCGGCGCCGCAAAATCGGGAAAGCCCTGCGAGAGGTTGACGGCGCCGTGCTTCAAGGCCAGTCGCGTCATTTCCCGGATGACGGATTCGGTAAACTGCGCGGCTTTGGCCGAAAGCATGCGGCGTGAAATGTGAGCCATCGTCGGGTCGGAAGCGGTCATCGCACCTTCTCAGTTTATCGGCAGCTCGGATTTGACGCGGTACAACTTGTCAGCGGGCGCGGCCGGCCGCGGCTTGGATGGCCACGCTGGGCTGACCGTAAATCATCCGGTAGACGGCGGTGTTGCGCAAGACGATTTGCACGTAATCGCGGGTTTCCGTGAAGGGAATGGATTCGACGAGTTCGGGGATCTCTTCGTAATTGCGCTCGGCCTTCCAGGCGGCGATGCGATCTTCTCCGGCGTTGTAGGCTGCGGCGGCATATTCCGGAGCGCCGGTCTGGCGCACGAGATCCGCGATGTAGAGCATGCCCACTTCCAGGTTGAAGTCCGGCTCGAAAAGTTTGTCCTTGGTGTAGCGAACCTTGAGCTGTTTGGCGAGGAGCTTCCCCGTCTTCGGCAGAACCTGCATCAAGCCGATGGCGTTGGCGTGCGAGACGGCATCCGCTTGAAAGGTGGATTCCTGGCGGATGAGGCCGGCGGCAAACATGGGATCGAAATCGTTTTTTGCGGCTTCGCGGCGCACCGCGGCTTCGTAAGGGAGCGGATAGAGCGTCTTCCACACGGCAACCGGCACGTCGCCAAATTTGCGCGAATCGAAGCTCGGAACAATCAGGCGGCCGTAAGCCATGCCCGCGCCGTAATGGCCTTGATCGAAAGCGGCTTGCGCGGCCTCCAGCAGAAAACGCGGCGAGGAAGTTGCGAAATAAGCGTTCTTCAATTCCTGCTCAGCGGAAGCATCAAAAGCGATGGCTCGCAGCGCCTGCGCACGCGCCCAGCGGTCGGCGGCGGCGACAGGAATTGGATCATCAAACGGGCGCAGATCGGGAGGCGGGGGAATTTTCGCTAACACTTCCGAGGGATCTTCTTCGCCAGGTCCAAGTTTGGCCAGACGCGCCGCCGAGGCGTTGCCAAAGTAAGTTTCGGGGAATCGTTCGACGGCTTTGCCGTAGTAGCTTCGCGCGCGCGGAAGATTGTTGGCACGCTCCGCATTGCGGCCAAGCCAATAGAGCGCGTCGACGGCATTGGCGGACACCGGGTACTTCGCCAGAAAATTGGTCAAGCGATCATCCGCATCGGGCTGGCGATTCAGGTAAGCGATCCAGGCGATGCGCCATTCGCAGTTGTAAGCATATTTTCCGCTCGGAAAACTGTCCAAAACGCGCTGGTAATTGATGACCGCCTTCGTGCGGTCGAGTTCCACCCAATGGTAGTTCCCTGCCGCCATCATGCCTTCTTCATTCCATTTGCTGATGGGATAGCTCTGCGCGAGCGTGTTCAGCGCCGCGAACATCTCGGATTCTTTTTTCGCCGTCCGATAGGCCTGTGACAAGGCGTAGAGCCGCTCGGCATCCACGTCGAGATCCGGAGTCTTGAGCGAAGCAATCACCGAAGGCGAACCCTTCGGCTGAATGCGGCATTCCGCAACACGCAGTTGCGCGCGCTGGCGCGTGGGATTCGCCGGATCCTTGAGCATGGTCAGAAGCTTTTCGTATTCAACACGCGCTTCCTTCCATTTGTGCGCGTCGTAAAAAGCCTGTGCGCGCTGCTCCTGCAGTTCCACACCGGGATAGGGATATTCCTTTCCGAGCGCGTGCGTGAGCTGTGTCAGCGAGATGCCCGCGGGCTTGGCCTCATCGGCCAAGGGAAACTTGTAGAAGATAGTTTGAAAGTCCTTCGCGGCGCGGGGTAGCTGATGGCCAGTTTGATACGCGCGGCCGCGTTCCAGAAGGAGCGCCGGTTTCGAAGCGGTGGCCGAATAAGCGTTCAGCGCATCGATCGCTTCGTCCGTGTGACCCAGCTGAACGGCCACGGGCGCAAACGCCAGCAGGAACTGTTCGCGCATCGCCGTATTGGGATAGTCGCTCTGAATGGATTGCAGAACTTTGTAAGCTTCCGCGCTGCGCCCCAGTAAGCGCTGAGTCTCCGCTGTCCAGTACAACGCATACTCACGGAGAAGCGTGTCGTTCTGTGCTTTGAGCAGCCAGCCAAGAGCCTGCGCGTTGCGGTTTTTCGAATAGTCTTCGTAACCGAGCGCCAGCGCGGCGCGTGCGCCCCAAGTACTCGTCGTGTTCTTTACCGCGAACGCGGAAAGCTTTTCGTAGGATCCAGGAACGCCGGTATGCACCGCGCGCGCCAGTTCGGCCAGTTCCTTTTGGGCGGCTTCATCTTCCGGCGTATCGGCGGCGAGATTGGGCTGCGTGATTTCCGGTTTGCATCCGGAAACACACGGCGCAGCCTTCGGCTTTTTCGGCTTGCGCTTGTGCTGCGAAGTTTGCGCGAACGCGTCGAAGGCGCTGCCAAGCGACAGGCTTACTACCAGCGTCAACGCCATCAGGGAACGCACCATAGATGTACAGAATAATACGGAATTTTCCGGAGAGCCAGAAAAGCGCGCGGTTCGCGTGCAATCAGTGATGGCGTGCAGGCGTGGCGTACGGATAGTCGCCGAGGGCATGAGCATCGCCGTCGGCGAGGATTTCCACCATCCAGCGGTAAAAATAGTCCACCGGGTGGTCCATGATGGGTTTGAAGCGGCGGTCGTATTCTCGATGAGCTTTTTCAATGTCGTCTTTCAATCGGATGCAGAGATCCTTTTTTTCGCGGCCCAGCCGCACCTGCTCTGGCCGGAGCATTTTTATGTCCTGCATCGAAACTTTGGCCACGCGATTCGCGCGGCGGTGCAATTCCTGTTCTTCGTTGGACAGCCGGCTGACATTGAAGTCGCCCTCAAGCTCGCCTTCGGAAGCAAGCGAGGCGGCCGTAGGCTCCATCGGTGGAAGCGGCGCCGGCTCAGGAGCAAGCTCCAGCTCGGTCTCCTCCGCCTCCTCTTCCACTTCAACAGGTTCGGCTTTGGCGTGAGAAGCCATGGGAACCGGCTGCGCAGGAAGCGGTCGTTGCGGCGCGGCGGGCGGCTCGGGGGCCGCTCTCCCAACCAAATTTACGATCTGCTCTTCCAGCGGCGAACGCGGGCCCGAATGCATGGACACGGTAATAAATCTCGAGAGGACTTCCAGTGAGGCCGCCAGGGCCGCCGCGGAAGTTTGCGCACGCAGAAGCGGAGGCAGCGAATTGGTGGGCTTGTTACTGCCGCAAGCCGCGACCACGTCGTTTACCGCATGATGCAGCTCGTCGGAAGCCCGCTGGATGCGTTCGAGGTTATCCCGAAGCGCACGGGCAATCGCTTGTTCAATGGCGGTGGACTCTTGTGCCATACCGGTTTTCGGGGGCTTTTTAGTCATAAATTCCCCGTCTTGCCATTTTGGAAGCTAGGTGGTTTGGAGTCAACGGCCTACCCGTACTGTTGTGCCCAATTGTTGCTTAACGAGCAGGGACAAGGCCCGGGAACACCATGCCGGTCAAGTGAGGCCATCTCATTGAAGGTTGTTCCTAGCGAGAACGATGGACTTATGACTGAGAACCCGCCGCCTCTTGGCACGGGTGATAGAATAGAGGTGTCAGTGGGGGCGACTCGGTTTCGACGGAAGCAGTCGCGGCCCGAAGGCATGCCGGGACCCACCTGCCCGTAACTTGGTGGAAACTAGAAATGCCAACAACAACTTGGCACTTGCAGCTTAATTAATTAAGTTGCCGCTTCCCCGGGCTTCGCTCATGGGCCCGGTCAGAGGCGTCACACAGTGAGCTGGCTTGAACCTTTCGGTCCGTAAGGCTCGGGCGAGAACCATCGGACTAGCCGGCTGCGTTTCTTGCTCATTCTGAGCGCGGCGGGCGAAAAAAACGGAATTGAGCTAAGCATGTAGGCTTCGTGTCGTAGCGCTTTTCGGACGGGGGTTCGACTCCCCCCGCCTCCACCATACTAAGTAATCTGTAATCGCTAGATTACAGCCGTTCTTGCACGCCTGCGCTCCAGATACGGTCCTCATAGCGTTCCAGTACGGGAGGCGGGGGAACGCGAATGACCTCCACTATCTTTAATACAGCAATACAGCGCATCTCTGCTGATTTCTGCGAACGCAGTTTGATGGGAGTAAGCCGGTTTTCCCGCCTAAACACACGGTTCCACGCCGGAAGGAAATTGAATTTCTTAGAGGCCGCAAACGGACATTCCTAACAAGCGGATTACTTCCGTTGCGCCATAATCTTCCCGGAATTGGCAGCAGGCGCGATGATCGCTTCCTACAAGCCGACTTCCCGGTACTAATCTCCTCGATGGGTGGATTGGCGATTTACCACTCATCGCGGAGGTGGTAGCAAGCTAATTGGCAAAGATCACTTGCCCAATGGGCCGGCAATACATCGAGAACAGGTTCCAACGGCAATCCGCATCCCCCGGCCCCTGATGCCGGGGCCTCTGCCGTGACGGCTCGCGCTCCTGCGCAGGTTGCGATGGCATTCTAATCGTCAGGTTAATGAGTAATTGCTAAAGGAAGCCTATTTGTTAAACCATGCACCCAGCTGCGATACGCGGCGCATGGAGAAGCATAAATTAGCGCAGGAGTCAGGGTTCAGAGATCAGGAAATAGAAATCGGGAACTCCAAAATCCACACTTGACATCCGCGGATAATTCACTACCATATGGTTGTGGATAAATTGGATACAACATTTGCGGCTCTGTAGTGCTCCCCTCTAATCTAGACAGTCAGGGCCTCGTTTTTTAGTACAGCTGCAAAAGCCAAGAAAGCCTCGTGCGGAGTGCGATTTCCGACTCCGCGGTGAGGTCGGTCGTGATTGTACTCCTC
>JABCZR010000016.1 GCA_013289585.1 Acidobacteriota bacterium
GATAACGTGAGCTGCGAAGTGACGCTGATCACGCCGGTGGCTTTGGAGAAGGGCTTGCGCTTCGCGATTCGCGAAGGCGGCCACACGGTGGGTGCGGGAGCAGTAACGGAAATCATCGAGTAGGTTTTCTCCGTCGCAACGCGGCGGACGCAGCAAGAAAAGGGATTCGGCTATGCGCGAGATCATTACGTTGCAATGCGGGGATTGCAAAAACCGCAACTACACAACGACGAAGAACAAAAAGAAGCACACTGAGCGGATGGAAACGAAGAAGTTCTGCAACACGTGCCGGAAGCAAACGGCGCACAAGGAAGTGAAGTAACGCTTCCTGTTCGCCGGGGTGGGGGACAGACCGGTTTTGAATTTAGGGGAGTCGTCCAACGGCTAGGACTCCGGTCTCCAAAACCGGGTATGGGGGTTCGAATCCCTCCTCCCCTGCCAGAGTTGTGGCGTTCGAACGGCGGACGCAAGCAGAAAGAGGACAGACAGGAATGTTTGTCCTACGGGACTGAGGATTCATGGCGACGCAGGCGGTCAAAGTGAAGAACGAAGAATCGCAGGGCAACGCCATCACCGGGGCAGCAGCCGGGGTGGGCGAAAAAGTCAGCGGCACGATCGCAGATACGCGCGAATTCCTACACGACGTTCGCGTGGAGATGAAGCAGGTGACGTGGCCCAGCCGCGAGGATGTGATCTCGACGACCTGGGTGGTCATTGCGACGGTGGCATTTTTTGGAGTGTATCTAGAAATCGTCGACAAGCTCGTGCAGCTCGGTGTGGCGTACGTTCTGAAGAAGTTCGGCGTCTGAAGGGGACCAGAGATCGATGGGAATGCAGTGGTACATCATCCATACCTACTCGGGCTTTGAAAAGAAAGTTAAAGAAAGTCTCGAGAGCCGCGTGGAAGCGTTCACGCTCCAGGACAAGATCGGCCGCGTGCTGATCCCCATGGAGGAAGTGGTGGAAGTGCGCGGCGGCAAGAAAGTGGTTTCGAATCGCATGTCCTATCCCGGCTACGTGCTGGTGGAGATGGACCTCGATGAAAACACCTGGCACATCGTGCGGTCGACACCACGCGTAACCGGATTTGTGGGATCGGCTACGTCGCCGTCTCCGCTGACGGAAGCGGAAGTGGATGGGATCATCAATCGGGTGCATACGCCGCAGGACCGCCCGAAGCCGAAAGTGGTCTTCGAGCGCAACGAGCAGGTGCGCATCGTGGACGGGCCGTTTGCGAATTTCAACGGGAACGTGGAAGAGATCGACAACGATCACAGCCGATTGAAAGTTTCGGTGACGATTTTTGGACGGTCAACTCCGGTGGAGTTGGACTTCGCGAGCGTCGAGAAGTTGGGATAAGCCGCGCAGCGCGCGAGAACGAAAAGGGATTGAGGCAGGAACATGGCAAAGAAGATTCAAACGACGATCAAGCTGCAATTGCCCGCGGGCAAGGCTACTCCGGCGCCACCGGTCGGTACCGCTCTCGGCCCGCACGGGCTGAACATCATGGATTTTTGCAAGCAGTTCAACGCCAAGACCGCGAAGGAAGCGGACGGGATGATTTTCCCGGTGCTGGTGACGGTTTACACCGACCGCACGTTCACGTTCATCCTGAAGACCCCGCCGGCTTCGGTGCTGTTGAAGCGCGCGGCCAACATCGCCAAGGGTTCCGCCGAGCCGAACCGCAATAAGGTCGGCAAAGTGACGAAGAAGCAAGTCGAGGAAATCGCGAAGATCAAGCTTGTCGATCTCAACACCACCAATCTGGAGTCCGCGGTGCGCACCGTGATGGGTACGGCGCGCAACATGGGCCTGGAAGTCGTGGAAGCCTAGAAGCTCAGGTGCTACGGGATCGAAGGGGTAACAGCAATGACCAAGAAGGCCGGGAAGAACGCGGAGAAAGCGCGCAAGCAGGTGGAAGCGCGCCCGTACAAGCTCGCCGAAGCAGCCGAGCTTCTGAAGAAGACGCATCATACGAAGTTTAACGAGACCGTGGAGCTGGCGATCAATCTGGGCGTGGACCCGAAGCATTCCGACCAGGTGGTTCGCGGCATGGTGGGATTGCCGAATGGACTTGGAAAATCCGTGCGCGTGCTGGTGATTGCGGGCGGCGACAAAGTACGTGAAGCGCAGGAGGCTGGCGCGGATTTCGTCGGCGGCGACGAAATCGTGCAGAAGATCATGGAAGGATGGACGGATTACGACGCGGTGATCGCCACGCCGGACATGATGCGCTCCGCCGGCAAGCTGGGCAAAGTGCTTGGACCGCGCGGCCTGATGCCCAATCCGAAAACCGGCACGGTGACTTTCGACGTAGCCAAGGCCATCAAGGAAGTGAAAGCCGGAAAAGTGGAATTCCGCGTGGACAAAGCGGGAATCGTGCACTGCGCCATCGGAAAGATCCAGTTTGACCCAGCGAAGATCGCGGAAAACGCGCACGCGGTGATTGACGCGGTGGTGAAAGCCAAGCCGGCCGCTGCCAAGGGCAAGTACGTCAAGAAAATTACCCTGACCTCGACGATGGGACCGGGAATCACGATCGATTTGGCCGAGTCGGAGGCGTTGGCTACCGCCGCGTAATTGCGCGAGCGAAACCAACGGAGCGAATTTATGAAAAAGCGCAGTGAAAAACAACAGGACCTCGACAAGCTGAAAACAGAGCTTGCCAAGGTATCCACCGTCATCCTGACGACGTTTCAGGGAATAACGGTTGAAAACGACACCAAACTCCGCCGCGCAGTACAGGCCGCGGGCGGCAAGTACCAGGTCGTAAAAAATACGCTTGCGGAGCGCGCCGGAGCCGGCACGCCCGCGGAGAACGTGCTCAAGAACCTGAGCGGCACGAATTCAATCGCGTACACAGCAACCGATCCCGTGGCGCTGGCTAAAGCTCTTACGAAGATTGCCAAAGACGTTCCTGCGTTTCAGTTCAAGTCCGGGGTAGTCGAAGGCCGCGTGATTTCCATCGCGGAGATTCAGCAACTGGCGAATCTGCCGTCGAAGGAAGAGCTCATCAGCAAGATCATGTTCCTGCTGAACGCACCGGCGCAGCGCATCGCGATGGCGCTGAACGGGTTGCCGCGCAACCTGGCGGTGACCGTCAGCGAAGCTATCAAGGCCAACAAGTTTGGGTCCGGCGGGACCAGTGCAGCACCCACTGCTGAACCGGCTCCCGAAGCGGCCCAGTAAGTTTAATTTCTAGATTTGAGAGGAGAAGAAAGAGTCATGTCGAAAGTCGAAACGATCCTGGAAGAAATCAAGGGGCTGACGCTGCTCGAAGCGTCCGACCTCGTGAAGAAGATGGAAGAAACCTTCGGCGTCTCCGCGGCTGCGGCTACGGTAGTGGCGGCCGGCGGCGGAGCAGCAGCGGGCGGCGCGGCACCGGCGGAAGAGAAGACCGAATTCTCCGTGGTGCTGACCGACGTTGGCGGCAACAAGATCAACGTCATCAAGGCGGTCCGCGAAGTCACGAGCCTCGGCCTGAAAGAAGCCAAGGACCTCGTCGACGGCGCTCCGAAGACCGTCAAGGAAGGCGTCAACAAGGACGAGGCGGCCACCATCAAGAAGAAGTTCGAAGAGGCCGGCGCCAAGGTTGAGATCAAGTAGTTGCCGACTCCGGCGTGGCCGGAGCCGCAAAGCTATTCGCAGTACGGGTTCAGATTGGGCGCGGCTCCTCGGGCGACGAGCTGCGCCAAAGGAATTCGCTTACGCAAGCCGAGGCCGGTACTTGTAACAACGTCACGGGTCCAATTTGGACCCCCCGCATCCGTGTGCGCATCGCTCCCGGGCAGGTCGCTTCGCTACACGGTGTTGTGTCTTTCTCCGTTTTTCCGCCGTTTGCCCGAAAGGGATGTCGGCCGTTTTACGGCCGCCAAGAATAAAGAGGATCACGCATGTCGAACAGCAATCAGCACGTCCGGGAACGCCAGCGTCTGGATTTCGCGAAAATCCAGGGCTCGATTCAGATTCCCAACCTGATTGAAGTCCAGATGAAGTCGTATCAGCGCTTCCTGCAGATGGACCTTCTGCCGAGCGAGCGCGATGACGGTGGGCTTCAGTCGGTGTTTACCTCCGTGTTTCCGATCCGCGATTTCCGCGAGATGTCGCAGCTGGAATTCGTGGACTACGCGATCGGCAACTGGGAGTGCAAGTGCGGCAACCTGAAGGGCCTGCATCATCTTCGCGCCACGTGCCGGAATTGCGGTGCGTCGGTGGTCACCAATCCATATCAGACCGGCGACGTCATCTGCCACAAGTGCGGCACGTTCAACAAGAACACGCCGACGTTCTGCAACAAGTGCGGCGATCCGGTGGCCATGCAGTTGAAGTACGACGTGAACGAGTGCCAGGAGCGCGGCATGACGTACTCCGCGCCGCTGAAGGTCACTATCCGTCTGACCATTTACGACAAGGATCCCGATTCCGGCGCGAAGACCATTCGCGACATCAAGGAACAGGAAGTTTTCTACGGCGACATTCCGCTGATGACGGAGAACGGCACGTTCATCATCAACGGCACGGAACGCGTCATCGTCAGCCAGTTGCACCGCTCTCCTGGAGTTTTCTTCGAGAGCGCCAACAACCGCAGTTACTTCCTCGGAAAGATTATTCCGTACCGCGGCTCGTGGGTGGAATTCGAATACGACACGAAGAATATTCTGTACGTTCGAATCGACCGCAAGCGTAAATTCCTCGGCTCGATCTTCCTGCGCGCGCTGGGGATGAAGTCCAACGAAGAGATTCTGCGCACCTTCTATCAGGTGGAGCGGATTTCGTTGCGCGAAAAGGACCTGTACTGGAACGTTTCGCCGGGCATCGTGGACCGCAAGCTAACGCATGAGATTCGCAACCCGAAGTCTGATGAAACGATTGTCGGGGCGCACAAGCGCATCACCGAAAATCTCTTCAAGGAACTGATCAAGGCCAAGATTTCGCAGGTGCGCGCCGCGTTGGGCGACCTCGAAGGCGCTTATAGCGTCGCCGATGTCGTCAATCGCCAGACCGGCGAAGTGCTGCTGGAAGCCAACAAGCCGCTGACCGCGGAACTCTGGCAGGCGTTTGCCGAAGGCGGCATCACCGAAGTGGACGTGTTCTTTCCGGAACGCGACGACATCGGCCTGGTGCTCTCCCGCACGCTGGACAAGGATTCGATCCGCTCTTCGAAAGAAGCGCTGATCGAAATCTACCGCAAGCTGCGCCCGGGCGATCCACCGACGCTGGAGACGGCCACGAATCTTTTCCGCGGCATGTTCTTCGACCCGCGCAAGTACGATTTCAGCCGCGTCGGTCGCCTGAAGTTCAACATCAAGATGGGGCTGGACACGCCGCTGGACAATCGCACGCTGGAGACGCCCGACTTCGTTTCGGCGATCAAGTATCTCTTCAAGCTGCGCAAGAACATCGGCGTGGTGGATGACATCGACCATCTCGGCAACCGCCGCGTGCGCGCGGTCGGCGAGCTGCTCGAAAACCAGTTCCGCATCGGCCTCGTGCGCATGGAGCGCGCCATCAAGGAAAAGATGAGCGTGTACCAGGAAATGTCCACGGCGATGCCGCACGACCTGGTCAACGCCAAGCCGGTCATGGCCGCGATTCGCGAGTTCTTCGGCTCGTCGCAGCTCAGCCAGTTCATGGACCAGACCAACCCGCTCAGCGAAATTACGCACAAGCGGCGTCTATCGGCTCTCGGGCCGGGCGGTCTGTCGCGCGAACGCGCGGGATTCGAAGTCCGCGACGTGCACCCGACGCACTACGGCCGTATCTGCCCGATTGAAACGCCGGAAGGTCCGAACATCGGCCTGATCAGCTCGTTGAGCTGCTTTGCGCGCATCAACGACTACGGTTTCATCGAGTCGCCCTACCGCAAGGTCAAGGGCGGACGCATCATCGACTATGTGCAGATCGTCAATGCAGGTGACAGCGAATTCAAGGCCGGCGAAATCGTCGAGAAGGACAAAGTCGAGGATCTCAACGAAGAGCTCAAGCGCCGCAAGGTGGTTTACGAACCGTACTGCTTCTACCTGTCTGCCTGGGAAGAGGACAAGTACGTGGTCGCGCAGGCCAACGTTTCGCTCGATGACCGCCTGAAAATCACGACCGAGCTGGTCAACTGCCGGCAAGCCGGCAACTTCGTACTCAAGAGCCGCGATGAAGTGGATTACGTCGACGTGTCACCGAAGCAGCTCGTCTCCGTCGCCGCCAGCTTGATTCCGTTCCTTGAGAACGACGACGCCAACCGCGCGCTGATGGGTTCCAACATGCAACGCCAGGCTGTGCCGTTGATCCGCGGCGAAGCGCCGCTCGTCGGCACCGGCATGGAGCGCGTCACCGCTCGCGATTCCGGAGCGGTCGTGCTCTGTAAACGGGAAGGCATCGTGGACCAGGTGGACTCCGAGCGCATTATCGTGCGCGTGGAGTCCGATCACTCCGGGGTACTCAGCCGCGAAGTGGGTGCGGACATCTATCAGCTGATCAAGTTCAAGCGTTCGAATCAAAACACCTGCATCAGCCAGAAGCCGCTGGTTCGCGTAGGCGACCGCGTGAAGAAGGCGCAGGTTCTTGCCGACGGTCCCTGCACCGAGCGCGGCGAACTGGCCCTGGGACGAAACGTCCTGGTGGCGTTCCTGCCGTGGCGCGGGTACAACTTCGAAGACGCCATCCTGGTCAGTGAAAAGCTGGTGAAGGACGATTACTACACCTCGATTCACATCGAGGAGTACGAAATCGAGGCGCGCGACACGAAGTTGGGCCCCGAAGAAGTTACTCGCGACATTCCCAACATCAGCGAATCGTTCCTGCGCAACCTCGACGAAAGCGGCGTCATCCGCATCGGCGCGGTGGTGAAGCCAGGCGACATCCTGGTCGGCAAGGTTACACCCAAGGGCGAAACCACGCTGACACCGGAAGAAAAACTGCTGCGCGCCATCTTCGGCGAAAAGGCCGGCGACGTTCGCGACGCTTCTCTGTACTGCCCGCCGGGTATCGAGGGCACGATCGTCGACGTAAAGATCTTCACTCGCAAGGGCGGAGAAAAGGACGAGCGGCACAAGGCCATCGAAGCCACACAGGTTTTCAAACTGGAGAAGAACCTTGCCGATGAAATCCGCATCCTCACGGATGAGCGCCTGAAGCGCCTCTCGGATCTGCTCGGCGGCAAGATTCTCCAGGCTGACCTGCACGACGAGAAGACCAACAAGCGCCTGTTGACCAAGGGCGTGGAATTGACGCGCGAGATCATCGAAAAGATCACCACGCGCAACCTCAAGCGCCTGAAGCTCAACGAAAAGGATCCTCTGCTCATCGAGAAAATCGAGGAAGTCGAGGAGATGACCTCGCGGCAGATCGATGTGCTGCGCAAGATCACCGAAGAGCGCAAGGACAAGCTCAAGAAGGGCGACGAGCTGCCTCCGGGCGTCATCAAGCTGGTAAAGGTCTATATCGCCATGAAGCGCAAGCTCTCCATCGGCGACAAAATGGCCGGCCGCCACGGCAACAAGGGCGTCATCGCGCGCATCGTGCCGCAGGAAGACATGCCGTACATGCCGGATGGCACTCCAGTCGAAATCGTTCTAAACCCACTGGGCGTTCCTTCGCGTATGAACGTCGGACAGGTTCTGGAGACGCATCTCGGCTGGGCTTCCAAGGAGCTAGGCCACAGCCTGGCGCGCCTGCTGAGCAAGGAATCGCGCGGGGAAGCACTTCGCCGCTGGTTCCGCGAAGTCTTCTCAGAGACCACCATCTGGAAGACGCTTTCGAAGCTGGACGACGATGCATTGCTGGAAGTCGCCGAAGGTTTCCGCGAAGGCATTCCATTCGCCACGCCGGTATTTGACGGCGCGCGCGAAGCGGAAATCCGGCACTTGCTGGAAGTCGCGGGACTCCCGCACGCCGGCAAGATCAACCTCTTCGACGGCATGACCGGCGACCAGTTCGACCAGCCGATCACCGTCGGATACATCTACATGCTCAAACTATCGCATCTCGTCGACGACAAGATTCACGCGCGTTCGATCGGGCCGTACTCGCTGATTACGCAACAGCCGCTTGGCGGCAAGGCGCAGTTCGGCGGCCAGCGCTTCGGCGAAATGGAAGTCTGGGCGCTCGAGGCTTACGGCGCGGCGCACATCCTGCAGGAGCTGCTCACCGCGAAGTCCGACGACGTATATGGCCGCGCGAAAATCTACGAGGCCATCGTGAAGGGCGAGCCGGGGATTGAGCCGGGCGTGCCGGAGTCGTTCAACGTCCTGGTCCGGGAGTTGCAGTCGCTGTGCCTGGATGTGGAGTTGATGAAGAGGCAAAAGCCGGCGGACAAAGCCGCGGATTAGCCAGCGTTTTCCTTGGAGTGGCGCAGCAAGCTGCGCCACTCCAAAGCAGCAAAATTTGATCTAGAAGTTTTCGGCAGTTGGGTTCTCAGCCGGTCCGATGCGAAATCATTGGATCGCGGCCCCGGCGAAAGCTGGGGAGGGAGGAAACAACCTTGTATCGCAGCAGCCCTTATGATCGCGCCAGTTTGATCGCCGATTTTGATTCCATTCGAATCAGCCTGGCGAGTCCGGAAAAAATTCGTTCGTGGTCCCACGGTGAAGTGACCAAGCCGGAGACCATCAACTACCGCACGTTCAAGCCCGAGCGCGACGGCCTTTTTTGCGCCAAGATTTTTGGCCCCGTCACCGACTGGGAATGCCTGTGCGGCAAATACAAGCGGATGAAGCACCGCGGCGTAATCTGCGACAAGTGCGGCGTTGAAGTCACGCTCAGCAAGGTCCGCCGCGAGCGCCTTGGGCATATCGAGCTGGCGTCGCCCTGCTCGCACGTGTGGTTCTTCAAGGGCCTGCCGAGCCGCATCGGTTACCTGCTGGACATTTCCATGCGCGACCTCGAGCGCATCCTGTACTTCGAAGCGTTTGTTGTCGTAGATCCCGGCGAGGTCGCCGTGCTCCGCGAACGCGAAGTCCTGCTCGAAGACAAGTACCGCGAACTGCAGAAGGAATATCCCGGGCAGTTCAACGCCAAGATGGGCGCGGAAGCCATTAAGGAACTTCTCCGCCGCGTCGAAGTGGAAAAGCTCTCCGAAGAACTTCGCGAAAAGATGAAGACCGATCCGTCCCTGCAAAAGCGGATCAAGTTCGCCAAGCGCCTGAAAGTTCTTGAAGCTTTCCGCAAGAGCGGCAACAAGCCGGAGTGGATGATTCTGGACGTGATCCCGGTGCTCCCGCCGGAGTTGCGCCCGCTGGTGCCCCTGGATGGCGGCCGCTTTGCCACTTCCGACCTCAACGATCTCTATCGCCGCGTGATCAACCGCAACAACCGGTTGAAGAAGCTTATGGAGCTCCGCGCGCCGGACGTCATCGTGCGCAACGAAAAGCGCATGCTCCAGGAAGCGGTGGACGCGCTGTTTGACAACGGCCGCCGTGGCCGCGTGCTCCGTGGAACGAACAACCGCCCGCTCAAGTCCCTCAGCGACACGCTGAAGGGCAAGCAGGGCCGTTTCCGCCAGAACCTGCTAGGCAAGCGCGTGGACTATTCCGGCCGCTCCGTCATCGTGGTCGGCCCGGAACTGAAGCTGCATCAGTGCGGATTGCCAAAAAAGATGGCGCTCGAGCTTTTCAAGCCGTTCATCTATCACAAGCTGGAAGCGCAGGGCCACTGCACGACGATCAAGCAAGCCAAGGAAATGGTCGAGCAGCAGGAAGCCGTCGTCTGGGACATTCTCGAAGACGTAATTCGCGAACATCCCGTGATGCTCAACCGTGCCCCCACGCTTCACCGTCTGGGCATCCAGGCATTCGAACCGGTGCTCGTCGAAGGCAAGGCCATTCGAATTCATCCGCTCGTCTGCACCGCGTTCAACGCGGACTTTGACGGCGACCAGATGGCCGTGCACATCCCGCTTTCGCCGGAATCGCAGGTGGAAGCGTCCGTACTGATGTTGAGCTCGCGCAACATCCTGTCGCCCGCTCACGGCCTGCCGCTGGCCGTGCCGTCGCAGGACATGGTTCTCGGCATCTACTATCTGACCAAGAACAAGCCCGGCGCCAAGGGCGAAGGCCGGGTGTTCGGCGCCACGGATGAAGTCGTCCTCGCGCTGGAAGCCGGCGAAGTCGAGCTGCTCACCCCGATCCGCCTGCGTTATACCGGCGAAGTCATCGACCTCACGACAGCGTACGACAACCAGGATGTGCCGCACACCGTACCCGTCAAGATGGAGCGCCAGTTCATTCAGACGACCGTCGGGCGCGTCATTTTCAATTCGCACTTGCCGGAGAAATTTCCCTTCGTGAACGGCCTTCTGAAAAAGAAGGGCGTTCAGCAGCTCGTCTATTACGCCTACTTGCGTTTTGGGCTGGAGGACACCGTCGTCCTGCTGGACCACCTGAAGGAGCTGGGCTTCCTGTACGCCACGAAGTCCGGCATCTCCATCGGCATTGACGACATGCTCATTCCGAGCGACAAATACAAGCTGGTGGAAAATGCCGAAAAGGAAGTCGTCAAGGTACAGCAACAATACCTCGACGGCGCGATCACCAACGGCGAGCGTTATAACAAGGTCATCGCCATCTGGGGCGACGTCACCGAAAAAGTCGCCGACGAAATGTTCAAAGCCTTGGAGAACCAGGACAAGGAAGGCAACATCAACCCCGTCTACGTTATGGCGGACTCCGGAGCTCGCGGTTCGAAACAGCAGATCCGCCAGCTTTCCGGCATGCGCGGTTTGATGGCCAAGCCTTCCGGCGAAGTCATCGAGACGCCCATCACCTCCAACTTCCGCGAAGGCCTCACCGTGCTGCAGTACTTCATTTCGACACACGGTGCACGTAAAGGCTTGGCGGACACGGCGCTCAAGACCGCCGACTCCGGCTACCTCACGCGCCGCCTGGTGGACGTCGCGCAGGACGTGATCATCAACGAGCGCGATTGCGGCACCAGCGACGGTATTTTCGTCGAGCCCATCGTCGAAGCCGGCGTCGAAGTCGAACCGCTGCGTGACCGCATCGTCGGCCGCGTTTCGCTCGACAAGATCAAGGACTTCGAAGGCAGCGTCATCGTGGACGTGAACCAGGAAATCACCGAGGAGCTTGCGAACCAGGTGCAGGGCGCGGGTATTGAGCGAGTGCGCATCCGTTCTGTGCTCACCTGCGAATCCCGACGCGGCGTTTGCGCGCTGTGCTACGGCCGCAACCTGGCCACCGGCCGCATGGTCGAGCTTGGCGAAGCCGTCGGCGTCATCGCCGCGCAGTCCATCGGTGAACCCGGCACGCAGCTGACCATGCGCACGTTCCACATCGGCGGAACCGCCACGCGCGTTTCGGAGCGTTCCACACTCGAAGCGCGCAACAACGGCGTCGTCAAGTTCGTGGATATGAAGTTCGTGCAGGGCCGTGGCGGCACTTCCATCGCCATGAACCGCGCCGGACTCATCGCCATCGTGGACGAAAAGAACCGCGAAAAGGAGCGCTACCACGTCGTTTACGGCGCGCGTCTCCGCGTGCAGGACGGCGAACACGTGGTCCACGGGCAGATTCTTGCCGAATGGGACCCGTTCACCTTCTCCATCCTCACGGAAACCGCCGGGTCCATTAAGTTCGACGACCTGCGGCCCGGTGTGACGATCGAAGAGCAGGTAGACGAAGTGACCGGCCTCTCGCAGGACGTCGTCACTCTGCCACCGGGTGATGAGAAGCATCAGCCGGCCATTCTTGTCCGCGATTCTTCGGGTAAGGTCCGCAAAAAGTACCTGATGCCTTCCCGTGCTCACTTGATGGTGAAGGATGGCGACGAGGTTCAAGCCGGCGACGTGCTCGCTAAGATTCCGCGCGAGACCACCAAGACCAAGGACATCACGGGCGGTTTGCCGCGCGTGGTCGAATTGTTCGAAACGCGCAAGCCCAAGGATCCCGCGGTCATCAGCGAAATCGATGGCGTCGTCAAGTACGGCGACATCGTCAAGGGCATGCGCAAGGTCTACGTCGAAACAGAAGATGGCAAGACCACCAAGGAATATTCCATCCCGCGCGGCGTACACATCAACGTGCAGGAAGGCGACCACGTTAAGGCTGGTGAAGCGCTCATCGACGGTCCGCTCAACTTGCACGATTTGCTTGCCGTTCTTGGCGAAAAATTCACGCAATCATACCTGGTCAACGCCATTCAGGAGGTCTATCGCCTCCAGGGCGTGAACATCAACGACAAGCACATCGAGACGATCTCGCGTCAGATGATGCGCTGGGTGAAGGTCGAGGACGTCGGCGACACTTCGTTCCTCCTGGAAGAGCAGGTGGACAAGTTCCGCTTCCGCGAAGAGAACGATCAGGTGATCAAGGATGGCGGCCGTCCGGCAACGGGCCGCCCGCTGCTCCTTGGTATCACCAAGGCGTCGCTCTCGACCGATTCGTTCATTTCGGCGGCGAGCTTCCAGGAAACCACTCGCGTCCTTACGGAAGCGGCGGTCGCCGGGAAAGTCGACTACCTCCGCGGCCTCAAGGAAAACGTCATCATGGGCCGGCTCATCCCTGCCGGCACGGGTCTCGAGCACTACCGCAGCATTCAGTTGCTGACGGAAATGCCCGCTCCCGCTCCTGTCGAGGAGATTCCAGAAGCAGCCGAACTTACGGCTGAAGAAGCCGCGGCGCTTGACTTCCTCCAGAAAGACACGGAAGCAGACGCAGCGGCGGAAGGCTAATTCTTAACCCTACTGCAGGCCCCAGGCCCGCAGGCAGATCGCCAAACGGCGTCCCGGTTACCAACGGGACGCCGTTTTTCTTTCTTGAACTTAGTACAGGTGTAATTCAGGAACCTCCTGGCACCGCTTTCATTGCTGAAACACGGCCGGAGTTTCTAGAATGAAGTGGGTCAACTATCAGCGAAAGGCTTCTGATACTCGCGCATCGCGCCCTCTCTTATGCTTGAAGAAAACCAACGCCGCACGCGCGCCGCAGGCGGCTCATTGCCGGGTGCCGACAGCCGTTCCACTGTCGCTTCCCGTTTTGAGAGGTTTGAAAAGCGGCAGAACGAGCTTTGGCGGCTCACGTTCTTCATTCTTTTTTGTCTTGCCGTGGCTTATGCCTGGACTTCCAAAGACGCCATTCATTCGTTTGCGCACGGCCTTGAATCTCTTCCGATCTGGCTGGTCGTCCTGGTGGTGCTATTCGCCGCGTACATGTGGAACAAGACGCGGGAGATCTCCGAGCTGCGCGGACTTTTGCATGGCCTGGAACAGCGCGATGCTGCGCCGCCAAGCGGAGAACAACTGGATCAGCTCTTCGACATCATCGCCCGTTCGCAGCAGGGCTATCGCGACCTGATTGACTCTTTCGACGATGTTCTGCTGGCGCTCACACTGGACGGCCAGATTCGCGCGGTCAATCGGAGCTTTTCTGATCTAGTCAACACACCGTTCCAGCAAATTATAGGCAAGCAACTGGCCGAGTTCGTACAAGAGGGAACTGGCGATGGACGCGATCTCGTAAAGCGCGTGATGCCGCGGTTCATGGAGAGACGGCAATGGGCGGGTGTAGTTGAGGTACGGCTGAAGAATCAATCTTCGGTGATGTACTTCGACTGCGTTGCGCACGCCATGATGCGAGCGGACAAGGTCCACGGCATCACCGTGCTGGCACGGGATGTAAGCGCGCTGCACAAAAACGAAGCACGCTTTACCGAACTCTTTGAATCGCTTCAGGAAGGCACTTACATCACGACTCCGGACGGAGCGATCCTGGACACGAATCCCGCGCTGGTTCGAATGCTGGGCTACGATTCGAAGGAAGACTTGTTGAAACGGCAGGTGGACGAGATTTTCATCGACCGCGCGGAAAGAAAAACGCTCAAGCAAGAGGTCGAACACCAGGCCTCACCGCAAGGCCGTGAGATCACCCTGATCCGCAAGGACGGCACTTCGATCGTTTGCCTGAACACCACCGCTGCCGTGCGCGACAGTAGCGGCGCCGTGGTGCGATATCAGGGTGCGGTCATGGACATTACCGAACGCCGTGAGATGGAACGCCGCCTGCACCAGCAACAGGAATTTGCCCGCCGGCTGGTCGACAGTTTCCCCGATCTGATCCTTGTTCTGGACATTGCTGCGCACTATACCTTTGTCAGCCCGCGTTCGAAAGAAATTCTCGGATTCGAACCGCAGGAAATTGAGGCCTTGGATTTCGGGCATTGCGCGCATCCGGAGGACATGCCATCTGTGCAGTCGCTCTACGGGGACATTGTGGCGGGCCGCCAGACATTCGCCTCCCTGGAAGTTCGCGTGCGCCACAAGCTGGGAGACTGGCGCAGAATCCGGTTCAACTTCAGCCCGTTGGGAGACGAAAAGGGCCAGATCGCAGGAGTGGTGCTGTCCGGACGCGATGTTACCGAACTTAAGCGTCTTGAAGAACAGCTCATCCAGGCCGAAAAACTTGCCGCCATGGGCCAGATGCTCGCCGGGGTCGCTCATGAGCTGAATAATCCACTTACGGCCATCCTCGGTGTGACCGATCTTCTCCGAGAACGGGAGGGAGCCGACGAACCCACCCGGCGGCAACTCGAGCTCACGCACCGGCAGGCACGGCGCGCCGCGAGGATTGTTCAGAATCTTCTGGAATTCTCTCGACCGGCCTCGCCGCAGAAAAAAACGTTGGACGTCAGTGGGCTCATCGAGCGCACGCTGCAGCTGCACGAGCATTCGTTGCGCCGCAACAATATCGAAGTGGATTTTCACCCGCAGGCGGGGCTTCCAGGAGTGATTGGCGACGCGAACCAGCTCATCCAGGTTTTTTTGAACCTTGTCACCAACGCGGAACAAGCCATCCGGGAAGTCCGCGATACGGGACGCATCCAAATCCGTCTTGCGGCCGCTTCCAACCGCATCACCGTTACGGTTCAGGATGATGGCGTCGGCGTCCGCCCGGAAGCGCTGCCACGTATTTTCGACCCGTTCTACACCACCAAGCGGCCCGGAGGAGGGACCGGCCTCGGACTCAGTATCTGCATGTCTATCATTCGGGAACATGGCGGGAACATCGAAGCCGAATCGCTTCCGGCAGGCGGTTCTGCCTTCACAGTCTATCTACCCCTCGCGGTTGGGCAGCCTCCAGAGACCCTCTCCGCTCCCTCGGAAATGCTCGCCTCGTCGGTTGAATGGGTTCGTTCGGCGGCGGCGACGCTCAAGGACCGGACGGTGCTCGTTCTCGACGACGAAGAAAGCATCCGCTTGCTGATTGAGGAAGGGCTGTCCGCACAAGGCTTGCAAGTGGATTGCGTCGGAACTATCGAGGAAGCGCTCGCAATCCTGAAAAACTCAAGCTATGACGCGCTACTCTGCGACTTGCATCTCTCTTCAGGAGGATTCGCAGTCGATGGGCGAGAGGCTGCCAGCCGCATCCTTGACGTAGCGGGAGCGCAAAAGCCGGTCGTGATTTACATGACGGGAGATTTAGTTGAACTCGAGAGCGCCGCCGCCAGACATGGCGTGCGGTTTTGTCTGCAGAAACCCTTCCGCATTTCCGAAGTGCTTGCGATGCTGCGGGACGCATTCTCGAAAGCTCCAGCGGAATTTCCGCGCCCGTGAGAGGGTTTCCCCGGCTCAATTCTTCGGTTTTGCGGACGCAGGCATGGTTGGCGCCGGTTCGTCTACCCCGAAATCCCACACGTAGAGATTCATGCCATCCGGCAGGATTTCCGCCAGCGCATACTCGCCGGGAAGCAGCGGCTCGCCGAGCGTAAACCGGAACACCGTGGGTGCAACATCCCAACGCTCCATCGAAACCGTTGCGCGTGCTGCTTCTTCCTGCCCGAAGAGGCTCCTGATGGTCTCCAACTGGCGCTTGTCACCCTTGACCGTCGCGCGCACTAGTTCCACTTCCGGCCCCGATTCGCCTGGCCGGCTACTCCTGATGATCGGCGTGGTGCGATCGGGATCCGGAGGCGCCTCCCGCAGGTAAAACTCTGCGCGCCCATTGGTCACGCGAATCTTAGCTCTGGCTCCGGGAAGTTCTACGTTGTGCTTCCCCGGGATGATCGGAATTGGCGAAAGGACTTGCTTGAGATACTGCTTCTTGTCTGTCTTGACCTGTGACCCGGCTTGCGCGAGGAGCCTGACGGATTTCCCATCGACCACGAACATGCCCTCTCCGGAGGGCAGGAAGAGCCCAGGCCCTACCTGGAGGCTTGCGTCCACATCCATAACAGGTTCGAGGTTCTGGGCTTGTTCGCGCGCCCGAACTTTATTGGCGAGAGCTTCCTCGTTGCTCTTCGCCGCCGCTTCGGCCTTGGCCGTGGCGTCCCAATCGACCATCGCGGCGGGGATCTCCTCCCATTCTCCGCGCTCCGCGCTGAGGTATCGGACACGGTCTCCGGTCCGCTGATAATCGCGGGTCAGCTGGAAACTGCCATCCTTCAAGATAAGCTTTTTTCCGCGGGGCAAGACTGGCACGCCCGGCGCGGGATCCTTGCCCTCGTCGTGGGGGGTAGCTGTCGATTGCGTCTGCCGGGGAGAGGGCCCGCTTGGGGACTGGCCATATCCGGCTGAGCCCATCCAAGCAAGGAGAACAGCCCACGACAAGAAGATCGCGATTCTGGATAAACCCATGGTCTTTGCCTTAAGAGATGCGATGCAATCGAACCAGCCCGGTTGCCTCTCCATTGAGCATACGCCCGGCGCTTGAAAGCCCGCAACCCGGCGTTTGGGCGAACCAGAAACACGAATGGCTCCCCGGACAAGCCAGGGAGCCATAAGAATTCTTTCAGAGTTCTAGGGCGTCAGTGCGTGCACTTCGGAAAGAGGGTCACCAGAACCATCAAGTCCGAAAGGGTGAACAGCCATTGGTCCGCGCTTTTGCCGGCAGCTTCAGCCGCACGCGCAATAAAGCCCAAGTGGCGGCTCTTCGCGAAATTGTGCACGTGCTCGACACAGATTCCCGTCAGGCTGGCAATTTCGGAATCGGTGAAGATTTTTTTGCTCGCTTTCACGGTAACCATGGCCCGGCTCCTCTTACTGTGACCCAACTCGTCCCACATTGCGTTTGATGCTTTTTGCATCGTAATAGCTGCATCTTTTACTGAGCAATAGTCGTTCCGTTCCGGTGGAGAAAAACGATCCTCCTAGTACTTTCCACCCAAAAGGCCCTAATTTCAGCCTTTTCTTGCGTTTTTCCGCAGTCTTGGCGAATAGTACCGGCTGCTCAGGAGAGAAATCAGAGTGGTAAAATTGTTCTACTTTTGCAAATTTGCTACGACTTTTGGGAGAGCGGCGGCAGTTTCTCGCATCTGCTTCGTGTGCCGTATTTCATGTGAGGCGATCATCTGTAACCATCCATACATATTCAACACGCCCAGAAATGCGTGCGGCATGGTGTAGGGCCGCAGGTCGCGGCCTCGAGTCTCGTCGATGAACGCCAAAGTTCGCTGGCGAACTTCCCGCAATTCCGCAAGCATCGCTTCTTTTTCTCGAACCAATTGGCTGTCCGTCTGAAGCGGGGTTTTCCTCCGAATCAGCCGGAGTTCCACGAGGGCCATGGGGAGGTGAACCCGTTTGTAGAAAGGCAGCGCCCTGGGCGGTCTTAGCAGAACTTTATCCAAATTCCTGAGGATGGCCCGCTCGATGGTAATCAAGTGCCCTACGAGCTGGCCCGCAGACCAGCGCTCCGCGCCGGGAGGAGTTTGCCATTGATCCGCGGGCACAGCATCCGCTGCTCGCAAGAATGATTTCTGCGCGCGATCCAGATTTTCGACGATGGTTTTAAGCGCGGGCAAGGTGTCGCTGAAATCGTTCCGGCAATCTCATACGGTCGAGCCCCCAGCCTGCTCGAAGGCGTGTGCCAGTTGCAGGATTCGAGCTTCGCAAAATGCTGGACCAAAGATTTGCAACCCGACGGGAAGCTCGCCGTCAACTTTTCCGCATGGCACGGAAATGCCGGGAACTCCCGCCAGTGATCCCGTAACTGTATATATATCAGCAAGATACATCTGGAGGGGATCGGCGGTCCGCTCGCCCAGCCTGAATGCGGTGACCGGTGATGTCGGCGTCAGGATTGCTTCCACCTTATTGAATGCGTCTCGGAAATCTTGCGCAATCAGCGAGCGTACTTTCTGCCCCTTCAGGTAGTAGGCGTCGTAGTAGCCGGCCGAAAGCACGTATGTGCCAAGCACGATGCGGCGCTTTACTTCCGGGCCAAATCCCGCGCCGCGCGTTTTACGATACATGGCCAGCAGGGAATCATCTTCGATGCGCAGCCCGTAGCGCACCCCATCATAGCGCGCCAGGTTGGAACTGGCCTCCGCCGTGGCGATGATGTAGTAGGCGGCAATCGCATAATCTGTATGAGGCATGCGTATTTCCACTAGTTCGCAACCCAGCCTCTTGTAGATTTCGATGCCCGCCTCGATCTTCTTGCGAACGGCTGCATCCATGCCCTCGGCGAAATACTCTTTTGGAATGCCCAGCCGGAGTCCCTTCACCGGTTTCACGATTTCAGTCTGGTAATTGGGGACCGGAGCGGTCGTCGAAGTCGAATCGTGCGGGTCCCGCCCGGCGATCACCTGCAGGATGGCGGCAACATCCTTAATGTTTGTGGCGAAAGGCCCGATGCGATCGAGAGACGACGCGAAGGCGATCAATCCGTATCGCGAAACGCGGCCATAACTCCCCATCATGGCGGGAATTCCGCAGAAGGAGCCCGGCTGCCGAATGGAACCCCCGGTGTCTGTTCCGAGCGCCGCCACTGCCAGCCCGGCCGCCACTGCAGCCGCAGAACCGCCGCTAGAGCCGCCAGGGACGCGATCCGTCGCGTTGGGATTCTTTACTGGACCGTAGGCGGAGTTCTCATTCGAACTGCCCATGGCAAACTCGTCGCAGTTGGTCTTGCCGAGGATTACCGCGCCTGCGGCTTCGAGCCGCTCCACTGCCGTCGCATCGAACGGCGGAATGTAGTTTTCCAAAATCTTCGAGCCGCAAGTTGTCGTCGTGCCGCGCGTGCTGATCACGTCCTTGATGGCTACCGGGACGCCGGCCAGCGGCGGCAGCGGTCTTCCTTCGGCCACGAGCGCATCGATTCGGTCCGTTTGCCTCCGCGCCCGCTCCGGCGATAATGCAAGGAAAGCGTTCAGCTCTGGATTCCGCTCTTCGATGCGCTTATAGAAATCCCCAGCCAGCTCGCGCGCCGAGATCTTCTTCGCCGCCAGCGCTTCTCTCACCCCGCCAATCGTCCAACTCATGCGCTTGTTTCCTGATCTCTGATCACTGATCTCTGCTTCCTCACTACCTTTCAATCACCTTGGGCACCCGAAAATATGGCGGCTCCGGGTCCGGTGCATGCTTCAAGACGTCCTCGGCCACGCCGGACGGCACCACCAGATCTTCGCGCAGCGTCGCGTCTGCCGTCTGGTCGTCGGATAGCACCTGCGCCATGGGCTCGACATTGGCGGTCTCAAGTTCATCAAGTTTGCCGATGTATTCGAGGATTTCGTCGATTTGTTTTCGGTAGCTCTCCAGCTCAGCCTCGCTCAGATCGAGATAAGCCAGCTCCGCCACCCGCAACACATCTTCCCGGCTGATTTTCAAGGATATCCTCGGCGATTCGCGATGCGCGTTCCAACAAATTCTAGCATAGCAACGCGGGCGCTCCGCGGCCCCTACTTCGCGGCCGGCAAAGGTTCCAATTCCATCACGCTGTGGTGCATGCTCACCATTCGCCAGAACCCTTCTGACCTGCGGCACATGGCCATGCCCCGCCCGCGAAGCAATCCGCGCGCAAATTCGATGGTGAACTCGTATTCGTACCACACCGCCTCTCCGATGGGATGGAAGGCGCTTTCGCGAATCTCCAGCCTTGCGGCCGGCTTCTGGTGAAAGTAGCGGTCGCGGAAGTAGCCGATCACTTGCTCGCGTCCGTAAAGTTCGGTGTCCAGGCTGAACAGAACGATCTTCGGGTCCAGGCAATCGCCGAACGACTTCTCGTCGGAATTGTTGAATGCCTCCAGGCAATGATGCATTTCACGGTGCATCTCCGCGGCAAGCTGTGAAGCCCGCTCGTCGCTCGCCGTTGTTACGTGTACGGTCTGCTTTTTCAAGTCGATGGTGGCGCCCAGCTTCCCGAGCAAATCAACGCCGAGGATGCCGTCGATTTTCTTTCCGCAAGCGCTTCCCACTGCCGAAAGGTCCACCGCGGGCAGCTTCAGGCCAACGAATTTGGTGCTGCCGATCTCCACCTCTTCGAGTGTGACCTCCCGCGCGCTGGTGGCCAGGGTTCCGGACCACGAGGTAACCCGGACGTCGCGCGCCTTCCCTTCGGAGAAAGACTTGAGGTTCAAGAAGGATGTCGCCGCGGTGTCCACGAGAAACCGCATCGGCTGGCCGCCAACGATAACTTCCATGACCGGCAGCGAGTCGCAGCGCTCCAGCGGAATCTCCTGGCCACGCGCCGGGGAAGAAACCATGCCGGCTGCGGGAAACAGCAGGAAAAGCGCGGCGAAACTGGAACACCAGCGAAGTCCCATGGCCACCTCGATGCTGGCAAGCCTAGCACAAAATACGAACGTTCGTGCTATTTATTCTTCCGTGTTAGACTTCCCCTCATGGCCGCCTCCCCTCGCGCTCTCCGCAAGCCTTCTCCTCGCCCTCAGGCCCGCGGTCTCCGCACCCGCGAAGCCATCCTCCGCCGCGCCGTCAACATTGCCTCTGTCGAAGGACTCGAAGGTCTCACCGTCGGACGCCTTGCCGAGGAGCTGCGCATGAGCAAGAGCGGCCTCTTCGCCCACTTCGGTTCGAAAGAAGAGCTGCAGTTGGCCACCATCGAAACTGCCCGCCAGATTTTTATCAATGAGATCACCTGCCCCGCGCTAGCCGCGCCCAAAGGCTTGCTCCGCCTGTGGAATCTGCTCGACCGCTGGCTCTCGCATGTCGAAAGGGAGCTCTTTGCTGGAGGGTGTTTTTTTACCGCGGCCTCTTTCGAATTTGACGGCCGCCGCGGGCCCGTGCGCGACCGCATCGCCGCGATCATGCGCGAATGGGTGGCCGTGCTCGATCGTGCCATTTGGGAAGCGCAGAAAGCCGGGCACATCAACTCGAAAGCCAGCCCGACTTTGCTCGCCCATGAAATTCAATCCATGGCCATCGGGGCGCACTGGGCCCACCAGCTCCTCGACGACCGCATGGCCTATGCGCGCGCCCGCTCCACCATGCGCGAGCGCCTGCGCAGCGTCGCCACCCCGAAGTCTCCGCGGCTCCCCTAAGCTGGCTCACTTTGCGCGAACTTATTTGGTTGGTTTGGGTGCAGCCACATTTTGCTCATTTATGAAACGATGTTGCAAATTCTCATTTGAAAACACCAATACAAAAACTCTATTGTTGACGCCGGCCCACGCGGCATCCCAATCTCGATCCCATCTGACTCTACGAAACTTCCGAGAGGATTTGGATTGATGAGATTGCTCCAGAGCCGCGAGCTTTGCATCGGACTCTCCAAGATGAGTTCCACCCACCTCTATGTTGTGAAAGTCACCGAACGACGGGCTGCTAATGGTAAGCCCATCCGGAGACATGGTGGCTGGGATTTCCTGCCCGAAAGGAACAAAGAATGTTGCGAGTATCGCGCAACGCTCATTTATACAAGCCCACCCGAGTCTTGTTGAATTAAAATCGCCGGAGTGTTTCCATCCTGGCTCATGTAGTTTTTGCTCTAAAGTTGCAAAGGTGAGGTTCGAAGGGTTCAGGTCTTCGTCGCCCAGCGCTAAGAGTGCATTTCTCTGCGCAAGTTCATCCCCCCGACGAGGGCCGAAATCTCTCTGTAATTCAGCCCTCCATTGCTGGTCTCCGAACAAGTTGTAGCCGAGATACAGAAGTCCAATTCCTGAGAGGATCGCGCTGAATGCCAGAATTTTCTTCGGCATCAGTTCGCTCACCCTCAGGTGCGCTTATCGAGAAGCCCCGGAAAGCTCTGTCGCCTTGCGTGGATATTTTTTAGCGATGTAGTTGTCCACCAGCGCCTGGAACGCCACCGCCAGCTCGTCGTACGTGCCTTCGAGCGTGACGTCCTTCTGCCCGTCAATGTAAACAGGGCACCGCGGCGCTTCGCCGGTGCCGGGCAAGCTGATCCCGATATTCGCGGCCTTCGATTCACCGGGGCCGTTCACGATGCAGCCCATCACCGCGAGCGTCATCTCTTCGACGCCCTCATATTGCGTCTTCCACACGGGCATCATGTCCCGGATGTATCCCTGGATCGCTTCTGCCAGTTCCTGGAACGTCGTGCTCGTCGTACGTCCGCAGCCGGGGCAGGCCGTTACGCTCGGCGCAAACGAACGCAGACCCAACGCCTGCAGCAGTTCGCACGCGGCGTAAACTTCTTCGCGCCGGTCACCGCCAGGTTTCGGCGTCAACGAGATTCGAATCGTGTCGCCAATCCCTTCATACAGCAGCACGCCCAGTGACGCCGCCGACCAGATCTGCCCCTTCATTCCCATGCCCGCTTCGGTGAGCCCCAGATGCAGCGGCTGCTCGGTCTTCGCCGAAAGATCGCGGTACACCGTAATCAAGTCGCGCGGCCGCGAAGTCTTGCACGAAATAATAATCTGTTCGTGCGTCAGCCCGGACTCCAGCGCCAGCTCCGTGGACTCCAGCGCGGACAGCACCATGCAATCGTTAATAATCTCTTCGGACTCTTTGCCCAGATTCTTGTCCGTGTTCTCCTGCATCTTGCGCATCACCAGCTCTTGATTCAGCGAGCCTCCGTTCACGCCGATTCGAACCGGCTTGCCATTGTCGCGCGCAATCTTGCAAATCGTGGAAAATTGCTCATCGCGGCGCTGCCCCGCGCCAACATTGCCCGGATTGATGCGATATTTATCCAGCGCCTTAGCACACTCGGGATACTTGGTCAGAAGAACGTGTCCGTTGTAGTGAAAATCTCCGATGATCGGCGCATTGCAGCCGGCCTCCAGCATGCGTTTTTTGATTTCCGGTACGGCTTCCGCGGCTTCCGGCACGTTGACCGTCCAGCGGACAATCTCCGAGCCAGCCTCGGCCAGTTCCAAAGTTTGCTTCAGCGTCGTCTCGATGTCCACGGTGTCCGTATTCGTCATGGACTGCACCACAATGGGCGCGCCGCCGCCCACGCGGACGTGTCCAACCTTTACGCCGTACGTCTTGCGGCGCGGATGGCGGCTGGCAGCCGCGTCGAAGCCTTCAATCTGTGTAAGCATTCCTCTTAATTCTAACGTGATTTAGCCCTGCCGCGAAATTGGCTGTGCTCCGGAGTCATGACGCAATTCGAATATACCCCGTTCGTCTCTCGAGCCGGGACTAAGGGATATCTTCATAGGCGGAACACGGGGCCAGAGCGGCTTCGCGAACCGCTCCGCCCCGCGAGCATTTCTGGGACTACCCTGTTACGCCGACGCCGAAGCTGCACCTTTCAAGAAGGCCAGTAGGTCAGTGTTGATCTGGTCCGCGTTGGTTGTGGGCATGCCATGCGGAAAGCCCGGGTAGACCTTCAGCGTTGCGTTCTTCAGTAACTTCGCGGACATCGGACCCGCGGCGGCGATGGGCACAATCTGATCGTCGTCACCGTGCATCACCAGCACAGGGATGTCGATCTTCTTCAGGTCCTCCGTGAAGTCAGTCTCCGAGAACGCCTTAATGCAGTCGTAATGGGCTTTCATGCCCCCCATCATCCCCTGCAACCACCAATGCTCACGAATGCCCTCCGAAATCTTAGCTCCCGGTCGGTTGTATCCGTAGAAGGGCAGCGTGATGTCCTTGTAGAACTGCGGCCGGTTGGCCGTGTATGCCGCCCGGAGCCCGTCGAAGACGGAGAGGGGCTGACCGGTAGGATTCTTTTCCGTTTTCAGCATGAGCGGTGGCACGGCGCTGATGAGCACCGCCTTGGCGACACGCTTGGAACCGTAACGACCGAGATAACGGGTGACCTCACCGCCGCCAGTGGAATGCCCAACCATGATGGCGTTTTTGAGATCGAGCGCTTCGAATAGCGCCGCCAGATCGTCCGCATAGGTGTCCATCTCATTGCCGTTCCACGTTTGCCCGGAGCGACCATGACCTCGCCGGTCATGCGCAATGACGCGATAGCCATGCTGCCCGAAGAACAGCATTTGCCCGTCCCAGTCGTCCGCGGTCAGCGGCCAACCATGCGAGAAAACGATTGGCTGACCTGTTCCCCAATCCTTGTAATAAATCTGTGTGCCATCTTTCATTGTGATCGTGCTCATCTAAGAACCTCCTCGGTTGCGGTTTCCATTCAGGTTTCCTGTGCGGTTAGATGCGCGGAGTCCGAATTGTACTGCAATCTTGAACAGCTATGTACCTCGTTCTTTCTACACCCGGCGAACCATGGGTTTGCTGGAGAAATGCCTTGAGGAAGAACTCGCGCGATAAAGTTGTTCAAACGGGATTGATGCGGAACCGCTTCACCGCGACAATCGTCAGAATGATGAACACCGCCATCACCACGAGCTGTGAAACCAAGAAAGGGGGCTCGGACCCTGTCGGGGCCATTCTTTTCAGAGCAGGTACCTTCTGGAAAAGCTGCGCGACCAGGACGAAGACATTGAGATACAGCGCGATCATGGCCGTTATCACGTAGGCTTTTCGCCAGGCACCAGCCATTTGACGCATGTAGCGCGCGACAATCGCAATCGCCAGCACGATCAGCGATATCGTGCCAACTCCATGGGACGGCAAGAACTTGTGGAAGGGAAAAAGGAACCCGGTCACGCTTGTCAGCACTGTGGTGAGAAGAAAAAGCGTGGTCCAGCCGCTGAGCCGATCCCCGACAAACAGCCCGTAAGCAACCACGAATCCCGAGAAGATCCCGACGAGACTCAGCACCACGTGCACGAAGGTGAATGTGGGCATGCCAAAGATCATGATGAGTGTCCCTTCAGACCGAGTTTTGAGACCGGGTTGCTGCGGCGAAAACTACCATACATGCTCACCAACCGACTAGTCCATCCGAGTTCGGAACTGTTGTCGCGCGAACAGAGTAAGGCGAGGGAAGTACGACCTCCGCATCTTTATGGCTGCAGAATTCCGTGCAGCAAATGATTACAGGACAGTTGAATCAAGGGTGGCAGTTGCCACGGGAGGACCATCAGCCTGCGGTTTTTCGAGATCGACAACGACATTCGCGAGCCGTTCCAGTTCATTCCGCAGGTCGATCCAGTATGCGGATCCTACCGTCGAGACGAAACGAGCGTGAGCCTCCCGCCACGCGGGCAAGCTGCGCGCCAGAGTCCGTTCGCCCTTGGGAGTAAGAGTCAGGAAACGCTGGCGCATGGTGGAACGGTCAGAGATCGCGATGAGCCCCTCTTTTTTCAGGAGGCGCAAACTCCTGGTGAGCGTCGTGCGATCAATTACGAGTATGTCCCCCAGCGTCCCGATGGGAACCCGCTGGTTTTTCGCGATGCCGACGAGAATGGCGAACTGTGTCGAGCGAATGCCCGATTCCTGCAGAGCCGCGTCGTACATTCGAGTCACCGCACGAGCCGTCCTTCGAAAGTTAAACGAAGCGCAGTGGCCGGTTCCAGAAAGGTCCAATTTGGAGAGTCCAGATTGCATTTTTGCTGCTCCACGCTTGACTTGTATATACAAACCAAGATATAACTACTCCCAACGAGTTGTCAAATGACGGCAACGATGGCCAGGTCGGCAGCCATTCCGCGAGTGGAATAAGACCAATGTTAAATCGGTCTAATACAGGGAACAAGGGTGATTTCCATGAACGCGGAACTACCACCGATATACTCGCAGGAATTCGTTAAAGGATCGAACGCCACTCCACTTCCCGCAACGCGCTATATCCGTTTCGGGATGTTTCATCTTGACCTGCGCAGAGAAGAACTGCTCAAGAATGGAACTCGCGTCAAGCTCCAGGGTAAAGTCTATCAGGCACTCCTTGCCCTCATTGAAAAGCCGGGCGAGGTTGTGACCCGCGAAACACTGCGCATGCGCTTATGGCCTGCCAATACCCATGTGAATTACGATGCCAATGTAAATACCACGGTCAACAAGCTGCGCCAGGTTCTGGGCGATTCCCCCGAGCAACCCGTTTTCGTGGATACGATTCCGCGCAAAGGCTACAGCTTCGTCGCCGAAATAGAATACCTGGATCAACCCGTTGAGCAGCAGTCACCGACGACGCGACAGGAATCGCCTGCGCTGGCTGCTTCCAGGGACGATGAGTCGAAAGTAAGAGGTTTGTTTTCGCCTGTGGCTCTCTCCTCCAAATGGTTTACGGCCGGGGTGATTTCGCTCGTAGTGGCGGGTATGTTGTTCGGTGCCGCGCTCATGCTGTACGCCTATCGCGCAGTCTAGCGGCGCGTTCGAGTTGCCATTCGAATGTGAGCGACATGGCGATAGTTACCACGCAGAGTGTCCAGGGCAGTAGCGCTGAAATCCAGAAAAAACGCACCGCGTAGCGCAGCGCGAGAAGCCATGTAAGTGTCGCGAACAACCCAAACCCCAATGCCGCCAGGCGCTGCGGCTCTCTCCACGGCGATTCGAATGAGCACAATGCTTCCATAAACAGCGCAAAAGGAAATGCCACGACCAGATCCACGAAATAATGCTCGCCGGTTCCTACTGTCGCTAGCACAGTAAGAAATAAAAAAGCAAAAGCAATTGTGCGCTCCCACCAGGAGAGCCCGCGCGAGTACCACCACACCAGCAGCACCCAAGCCATGTGCAGAGAAGGGATCGCGTTGGGCGCGCCGCTCAGCGCGATAGGTTCTGCCAGGAGACGGGCTGCCTGAGCTGGGGATAGGGGATGCCAGGGGAACGCCCGGCCGAAGACATGCACGGGGCCGAGAGCCGGCAGCATGTTGTAGAAGAGGATGCCGATGGGGCCGGTAGCAAGGAACGCCACGAAAGACGGAATGGCCTTCTCGCGCATGCGGAGAACGCGGCCAGCGTAGATCAGTGCAATAGGGATCGGCAGGCCGATATAGAAAAGGAGCGCGGCGGCGCGCAGGTTCGGCCACAACGAAAAAGCCTGGCCCACGAGAAATGGAATTTGTACATGTAGACTGGAATCGAAGCTGAAGAGATAGAGGTCATAGACCTTGGGATGAACGGCAGATGTCCATTGGAGGAGATTATCGGCGAAATATTCCGAGATCACGAAAAGGAGGGAAGGAACGAAAGCGAGGAGGAGCAACTTGTGGTCGGCGTCTTTCGCCCATACTGTGCGCAGACCAAGGATAAACAGGCTGCTGAATCCTGCGAACGAGAACCACGCCATGACCGCTTGTTTGAAGTGGAACAGGCGAAAGTCCACACCGGCCAGAAGAAGAGTCCCTGCCAAAAGCAGAAGAGCGTCCTGCCACGAAGGACGAACGCGAAAGTGAATGATGAGTACGCTGGCGAGAGCAAAACCGAAGAAGGCGGAGACCAGCGCTTCATTGTAAAACGGAGCGCTGCAGCCCAGCCAGGCGAAAGCCGCTAAAAGCGGAAGCGTCAAAAGAACTTTCGTGGCGCGGGTGAGAGGCATTTTTTGGATGCGGCTGTGATCCTTGCGGGAGAATAGCCTCGCCGCTGCGGAGACATGCTCCTCTTTCTATGTCACCACAAATTGGAAGTAGCGACGGCGATCTCCGGCCGTGATGTGCCCAATCCGCGAATAAATTGTGTGACGCAGCGCACGCGCCGGCGGGAACTTCGTACGGCAGCACAAGTAGTGGTGGGAAGGGCATCATCGGTCGCGACACAAAAAAAGGGAAAGCGATTTTTCAGAGCGTGCCGCGAAGGCCGAGGGCGTCGGCGTGCTCGCGCAGGGCGCCGATGCAAAACGTGATGTGTTCTTCAAGGGGAATGCCGAGTTCTTCGGCGCCTTTGCGGACATCCTCGCGAGAGACGCCTTTGGCGAATAGTTTGTCTTTCATGCGGCGCTTCACGGAATCCACCTCGAGGTCGAGAATGCTCTTCGACGGCCGGACGTAGGCGCAAGCGGTGAGGAATCCGGCGAGTTCGTCGCATGCAAAAAGCGTATGCTCCAGTGCGGATTCGCGCGGCACGCCGCAGTAGTCCGCGTGCGTGATGACGGCGCGGATGATCTCTTCGGAGTAGCCCTGCTCGCGAAGAATTTTTGCGCCTTCCGAGGGATGCCCCTGATCGGGCGAGTGCTCGTGATTGGGCCAGCGCTCGTAGTCAAAATCGTGAAGCAGCGCGGCCAGCCCCCAGGTTTCTTCATCCGCACCGGCCTTGCGCGCATAGGAGCGCACGCATGCTTCAACCGCGAGCATGTGTTTGCGCAGACTCTCGGAAGCGGTGTACTCGCACAGCAGGTTCCAAGCGTCGTCGCGTGTCGGCATGCGGTTTCTCCCAAAACGAAACGGATAGTGTAGCGCAGGAGGAAAAGGCTAGCCAGAAACGGTTCTGAGGCTGCGTTTTGCAATAACTGATCTACAGACCGGGACTTTCATCCACATTTGCATCGTGCCACGCGCGAACGTTTCTCGATCGCCCTAACGGCACCCTGCAAATCGTCCCGCCGGACTGAGCTCATTCCTCGCATTTAGTCCAAGAGACTTCTCACCTTTGAGACTGTCAGAACTTACAGTGTCCGAGAGTGGAGTGAGTGTAGAAGACTGTCGTTGCGATTCAAATGAGTGACGGGCACGCCTCGGCTCGTGCCCCTCCCCGGCATGGGAGGAACTATCATGGCTACCTATTCCCGATACTGCATCGGTTTTGTTTTCGCCCTTCTGACTGGCGCCATCCTGGCGGATGCACACGTCTGCACGCCAGGAATTTTTTGGCGTGATGTCAACCATTCAGTGAGAATTAGTCAGATTCTGCAGAAAGAAAAGAACAGCCCAAACGGCACCGATGAGGAAAACATCCTTTCCGATGATCGACCGATATTGGTTACCACGTCGGACGACCCTCCAAAAAACGCAACGGAACATGACAACGCAGATGCCGAGGGCATTCCGGGAGCTTTGTCGACGCCCGCGATCGTTCCCGTGGCTCTCAAGCCGAAGGAATTAAAGTCGAGAAAAGAGAGGGGAGGAACGGCAGATTCCGACCGATTCCAGTGGCGGCCTGCGCTGGGAGAATCGATGCTGTATACGGGGATCATGCATGCGTTTCGTTTCACAACAGAGGCCGGAACTCGGGATGCCCTCAACGGACCGTGGTTCAACAACTGGATATCGTCTGTCTCCGAAATTCGAGGGTGGGATGACCATGATCCTTTCATTACCAACGATCTGGCGCATCCCATGGAAGGGGCCATCTTTGGATTCATCCAGCAACAAAACGACCCGAAGTATCGAAACGTCATGTGGGGATCGGGACGTGATTACTGGATCAGCCGTTTGCGGGCGCTGTCATTTTCCGCAATCATGAGCACGCAATGGAAGATCGGCCCAGCAAGCGAGGCTTCGATCGGAAATGTGCAACTCCACGAACCAGGCGGATTCACCGATTTGGTTATCACCCCGACTGTTGGCATTGTCTGGATGATGGGCGAGGACATTGCGGATCGTTACGTCATTACCGGGCTGGAAAACCGGACGTCGAATATCCCGATGATTATGCTTGCCAGGTGCTTTGGGAATCCCAGCCGGACCTTCGCCAATCTGATGGCCTTCAAACCGCCGTGGTATCGCGCAACACGTTTCGGAATCTTTGGAGCCAATCACGAACTCCGCAAGCAACTCTTGAAAGACTACAAGGAGGGGCTCACGGGAAAGATTTTCGAGTTCGATTCCGCGGGAATTTTGAAAAGCGATTCTAGTCAAAGGAAATATCCGCTCGAGGCGCCCATCGAGCTGATGGCTACGGCACAGTATGAAAGCTTTCTCGGCGGCGGCAGCTGCATCGGCGGCGGGGGAAGCGGGGCCGCGCGGATCAATCCGAGCTGGCAATTCATTGCCGAGGTCAATGGCTGCATGATCATCAACATGCCCAAAGGCGAAAGCGCGGATTCGGAAATGTTCGCCATCGGATTGCGATGGGCGCCCTTGGCATCGCATCGGGTGTCCCCGTACAGCCAGGTTCTCATCGGCGGTCGAAGAATCACCCACGAAATCGACGACATGCAGAAAAAATGGGAGCTTCTCCATGCATGGAAAGATGGCAGCGGCACGCTCCCACACTATCCCACTAGAAGCGATTGGTCTGTCGAGCACATGGCGGATGGATTGGTGATCGAGGCTGGAGGCGGGTTCGATTTCCTGGTGAACCGGGCGCTTGCCTGGCGCGTCGCGAACCTCGAGTACACGCACACCTGGATTTCTCGCGTGGACCAGATAAACGCCTCTCAAGGCATTAAATTTACTTCAGGGTTGATTTTGCGAATCGGGACGTGGTGAGAGAGTATTCGAGTCCCAAAACGGGTCCTAACCGAGGCTCACAGCGATGGCGCTCACTGCTTCCAATTGGCAGTAGAAGTGGCCCCGTGTAAAGCAGGATGCCAGAAAACCAGGTGAGGGGGCGGGCTCAGAACGCGGGCTGTGGAAAATCTGGCAACGCCAGTACACCACAAGCTGTATGGCATGCATGAGTGAGAGATACAAGTAGTCGCGGAAAGTACGGCGCTCGGAGACGCGACTGCCCGCAAGGACAGGCGAAAACAGGGCGTAAACATGGAGAAGCGCGGCTGCAAATCTTAAAAATAGTTCAAAAATACTCTTGACAGAAAATGGCGTACGCACAATACTCCCGTTGCGCCAGTCACTGCCTTCCCTGAGAACGTTCCAGCGTCTCTCGCCTATCCGCACGCCGGAAAAAAACCGTCAACAAGGAGTACCGGTGTCGGCACAATTAGAAAATGAATCTATGAACTCGCTAGAGTTGGATCGGGAAGTCATCCGCTGCAAGACATGTGGACTTGTCCAGTACCGGACGCGCACTGGGAATTGCCGCCGTTGTGTGCGCGCCTTGCCTCAGCGCTTGGAGTTCCTGATTCCTCCACCGGCACCTCCGGAGGAGGCAGTCGCTGAGCCTGCGTCGGAAAAATTCGTCAACCAGGAGACGGTCGAGAACATCGGCCAGCGTATTCGCCAACTGCGCGAATCGCGCGCGATGACCCAGAGCCAGCTGCAATCGCGCTCAAAAGTCTCGCGGTCCTATCTCTCCCGCATCGAAAGCGGCCAGATGACGCCGAGCCTCGGCACACTGGAGAAAATTTCCGAGGCACTGAACGTCGGGCTGAACCGCTTCTTCATCCCGGAATCGGATGGCGAAGCGCTACTCGAGGATCCATTCATCCAGGGGCTACGCCCGTTCCTGCGCCAACTGGATTGGGAGCAATGGCAGTCCATCCTGAAGCGCCTGCAAGCGATCAGCGACCACGTTCACGCAGCACCAATCACGCTCCGCCCTATCGGTAATCCGGCGCGGCTGCCGCAGCCCGCGTCGGCGAATGGCAACGGCAACGGACACATCGGCGCCGTGCATTCGAATGGGCTTGCCCACACGCTCGCCCATGGTCAACCGCAGGGCTACCAGCTGCGGAGACCGGGCGGCTCGTTCGGGGCAACTCAGAGCAAGCCTTCGTTCCTCCGGCCGGTTGCGCGGTAAGCTTTTCTCGAGAGCAGGGCACAAGAAAACGCGGCGTCCCCAAGACGGGGGCGCCGCATTTTTTTTTTGCGCGACACTTCTGAGCACAGGTGGCACTAGTCTCATCAAGACTAGAGACATGGCCGTGGCCGCGGGGACGGAAAGCACGGAGGTCAAGAGTGTTGCGCCCTCGTTCTTTCGACTATTCGCGAACGACGGAAACTTTTGCGGACGGAACTTCGAGCCGCATCAGCCGGTGACTGGCGTCGAGAACCAGGAGGATCTCAATATCGGAAGTCGTGACCTTGAGGCCTTCGTAGGATTTTCCGTCGACGTTGGCCGCGCCCGTGGCTTCAACGGTGATGGTTCCGGGCGTTAGCTCCTGCGGGATGAGCACGGGAAAAGTTTGTGAGCCACGCTTGGACCAGTCATAGACGCGGGCGAGAACGGCATATTGGTGGTACAGATTGTTGTCGAGTACGGCGATGAGGGGAGTGTTGAAGGCAAGAGTCTGTTCGAATGGGCGCGCGCCCTGCATTTCCAGCGTGATTTTGGCGGTGCCGTTGGCGAAAACAATGTGCGCGCCATTGGTTTTTTCCGCCTGGGCTGTCCATTCGTAACTGATCGGTGCGCCATCGGGCTGCAGCGTAAGCGTGCCGGAAATTTTGCTTGCGGCGCCTTGGGGCGGCTTGATTTCCGAAAGGCCTTTGGAGCGCCAGCCGGCACCCGAGGGAGCAATTTCAAACTCTTCGTGACCGACGGTCTGACCGTCGAGATTGATGGTAAATCTGCCCTTGTCCTGAACAAAGACGGCGGGGCCTGATACGGCGCTTTTTTTCTGCGCCGATAGAGAAAGCGCGGAACAGGCGAGAATTCCGAGAGCGGTGGCAATCGCCAGTGTTCTGGATTTCATAGTCGTTCTTACCCTGGCGTCCATTCTCTCTCAGGGAAGCGGTTTCTCAACGAGGAATTGAGGCTGGATTTCCGCCGGAAGCAACAATGCCGCGGCGCAGAATTTCGGCGACGACTTGAGTCGGCTCGGCGGAACTGTCCACGCGCGAGTCGGCGAGTTGATAGGAAGGGAGGCGTTGAGCGTAAAGCGCGCGGAAGCTGACTTCATCGCGGAAGAGCGGGCGGCCGGTCATGGTCATGCAGCGAGAGAGTAATAGTTCGAGCGGAGAATCCAGCCAGAGAACGGGAACGCCGGCAGAGCGGAGAAACTCGGGGCAACCGGGCTGGGCGTAAGTTCCACCGCCGAGTGCGAGAACGGTACTCTCCTTATGTTCGGAGGCGCGGCCAAGGGCGGCGCGGAGTTGGTCGGCTTCCAGCTTTCGAAAAGCGGGCTCTCCCAGTCGTTCAAAAATCTCGGGAATGGTGAGCCCAGCGGCTTCTTCGATGCGGTCATCGAGATCAACAAAACGCCAGGCGAGATGCTGGGCAAGGAGCGTGCCTACAGTGGTCTTGCCGGAACCCATGAATCCGGCGAGGCAGAGGATCGGAACACGCGCCAGCGGGACGCGCAAAGGAGGTATGGTCGCCACGGGATGGCTGCGCGAGAAACTAATCGCGCTTCAGGATGCGAATTGTACCACTGTAGGAGGAGAGTTCGACCTTCGCGAGTCCAAGGCCTACGGTGCCGAAGAGCCCCTTGGTAAATTTTGAAGCCATGTGCTTGACGCCGTGCGAATCGGGCTTGAGATATGCGGCGGCGCGGTTGTCCACAGTGCCCATGGTGGTTTGCGCGTTGAGGTCAAAAGAATCGCTGCCGGAAAAGCGAACCTCGACGAGGCCTTTGCCGCTCTTCATGGTGTAGAGACCGGTGCGGACGAAATCGCCGTCAAAGAGAATGTTGCCAGTAGTGGTGAGAAGATTGACGTTCGTCAGGCCCGGCTGGAGGATTTGGGCGCTGCCGCTGATGGAACTGAATTCGAGTTTTCCTGCACATTGCGTGCACACCAAGGAACCGCCGGTGGTCTTGACGATGATATAGCCGGAAACTTCCTTGAGGTGAATATCGCCGGAGACACTTTCCAGCTTCATGTCCCCCATGACCTGCTCGACATAGATGAGCCCGGTTTGGGTCTTGAGCTGCAGCTCGGTCTCTTCCGGAACCGTCAGCTGAAGATTAGTTTCGAGCTCTTGCGGCTGGGCTGAGGAATCGAGAATGCTGGAAGTGACGTCAACGCGATCGCCAGCCTGTTCGAACTCCACGGTAATTTTATCGGAAGCTCGGGTTCCCGTGACCACTATTTCGGGGTTTTTCCAGGACTTTACTTCAATTCGGCCATTGGCAACGTTTTGGATCAAGACGACCGGACGGCCCTGCACAGGGAAATGTTTTTCGAGGTGCTGACCGGCTGCGGAAGCGCCGATGGGCCAAAGGAATAGGCAGGCGCCCAAAGCGGGCACGATATTGCGCGGAAGAAGTGAACTTGACCGGCCTGGGGTCAGCTCCGTGATTCGAATGTCCATGTCAGTGAATGCTCCCTCCGCGATCCATCATCGCAGACAATAATTCCGCTTTTTGCTGATAAGCGCCGGACAGGTACTCGCGGGCCAGGTCGTCCTGCGGTTCTTCTTTTACACGGCGCTCGCAATCGGCGATAAAGTCGTCAACCTGCTGCAGATTGTCACGGAGCGAGGCATCGACGGGAGCGGTGCTGGCCAAAATCATGCCTCTGGCGACAGGCTCCTGATCATCGAGGACAGATCGAGTAGCTGCGAAGGATTCCGAAGCCATCATGGAAGGCTGCATCGAGAGCGGCGCGTTCAGGGCGGCATCATTGTCATTGCGGAGCTGAAGAACAGCGGCGAAGAGTATGAGCAAGCCGACCGTAGCGGTAGCCATGGCGCGGCTGCGGAAGAGATCGCCGAAGCCCTGCCACCACGAGGCACGGTCCATGGAAGGCGCGAGAACAGGTTCCTTGATGATTCCTTCGAGCTCAAGCTGGGCACGTAGTGCGGTCCAAACACGATCGGGGGGAGCAATTTCGCGAGGCATCTTGCGCGCGACGTCAACAATGCTGGTCAAATCCGCAATATAGTTGCGGCACTCGCGGCACTCCGCCAGATGCGAGTTCACGGCCTGCGAAAGCGGCGCCAGACCTTCCTGCTCGATTACTGTTTCCACGTCCCTACACTGCATGACCCATCACTCCGAAGAAGACCGGCACTGGACGGCCGTCCTCTCGACTTTTGCGAATCTATTCACCGCAAACAATTCCTGCTTCGCCGTGAAGCCGTATGCACACCCACCGATTGCGCACATTGTAGCTCAATCATTGTGTGCCGTCTGCGTTTTCGCGGCATGCCGTACCTGCCGCGCTTGTTCACGTACGTCTTCCTGCAGCAGCTGGCGCAGGCGCGTACGCGCTTTGTGCAATTGTGACTTCGAGTTGCCGACCGAACATCCCATAATGTCCGCGATCTCGTTGTGCTCGTATCCCTGCACGTCGTGGAGCACAAAGACGGTGCGATAGCCGGGCGGCAGTTTCTCTACGGATCGTTCCAAATTGACCCGGTCCACCGCACCGCTAAGGCGCAAATCAGGTGCTCCGATGTCTTTCCTGGGGCCGCCGGTTTCTTCGTCGGGCTCCGTCGTTTCTTCCAGAGAGGCCACAGGGAGCGACTTCTTCCGAAGCCGCATAAGCACAACATTGACCGTCATCCGATGCAACCAGGTCGAAAAAGCCGACTCACCGCGAAAAGTCCCAATCTTGCGGAAGAGCTGCAGAAAGGCTTCCTGCATCAGATCTTCCGCATCGGACGGGTTGTTTACCATCCGCAGGCAGAGAGCGTAGACGCGGCGGCCATGCAACTGGTACAAGAACTCAAAAGCCGCAGCATCGCCGGCCTGGGCCAAGCGGATGGCATCGGCCTCAGTCAACGGTTTAGCTGACTGCGGCGAAGCCGGCGCGTTCGGATCGCGTGGTTGATTTCGGGCCAACGGTCCAATAACGGCGCATCCACCTTCTCGGATGCACCGGGTACCCCCTAGAGTTGTCCTTGCATGAGCCCGCACTTGCTAAACAAACACCTGTACAGGGCACTTGTTGCATGGCAAACGAAATGCAGCACTGCGGGCAAGCAGGCCAGACTATTGTCCCGCGATTGGGGCCATCCGTCTATGACGGAAGAAGCGGTGGCGGGCTTCGGCTGGTGGAAGCTGGGATTGTTCCAGGATGGTCTGCTGGAAGAGGGCCAGCTGGTCCGCGGGAAGCACAAGGAGGAAGGATTTCAGCAGGACGATAGCCTCCCGGAGACAGGTATTCAGATCATAATGGTCCGCGTCCACCGCTTCCCACATTCTTCGGGGATCCGCGGAATTACCTTCGGAAAGCTCGGCCGCGGAAACGCGGTAATCCTTGCCTAAATCCTCGACCATCTCACCCAAAGTGTTCAGCTTATGGAGAAACTGAAGCCGATGGGAAAGCAGCACGTGGTTGAGCAGGCTGTTGATGCGTGCCGATTTCTGGCTTTTCTGCCCTTGAAAATTGGCAGGGTTGAGAGGAGCGGCGTTGGGGATGGTGCCGTAATGCTTAGCGTGCTCGTAGAGGGCACGAAGCAAACCACCGAGGAGATCGGTTAGCAGAGGACAAAGACTTGCCGAAACCTGGACGGCCTGAAGGGATTTGCCCAGATGTCTTTCCTGGCGCAGTTCGATCGCCTCATTCAGCGAGATGCTCAACATCGCATAATTGGATTCGAGTTTCTGGACGTTCTTGCGGAAAACCACAGCCTGATCTTCGGGCAGCCACGCGCGCCAGTCCTGTTCGACAGACAATCCGCGGGCGAGTGGGGGGCGGATGGAGCCTCTCAAAAGTGTTCTCCGTCAGGGACAGGAAACGAAGTATACCAAAAACTTCTCCATGAGACAGTGTTTTTTCAAGTACTTTTCTGGACCCATTTGGGACTGTTGAACAGCAACGAACCCGTGTGCGAGATTCGAGAGCGGGAGAAGAGTCATTAGATAGCGCTCCACGCGAAGCAGGGGGCAGCAGCGTGTTCCTTGCTCAGCGGACGGGCAGGCCGCTATACTCGCGTGCATTCGAGTTCGAAAGGATTTCCCCGTTGCAATTTGAGCCGCGCGACCAGTTTGAGCAGCGCCAGAAAAAGCTTCAGCAGATCGAAGCCCTGGGACAGGATCCATACCCACGGGAGTTTCGCTGGACGGATACGCCTGCAGCGCTAGTCGAGCGCTACGGCCAGACTTCAGGACCGGAGCTGGAAGCCGAGAAGCGCGAAATTCGTGTGGCAGGGCGCATTGTCTCGCTCCGACTCATGGGAAAGGCAGGCTTTGCACATTTGCAAGGCTCGGGCAAGCAGATCCAGATCTATGTAAAGAAAGATGTTGTGGGCGAAAAGGGGTTCGAGCTATTCCACCTGCTGGATTTGGGCGACTTTATTGGCGTGCGCGGCCATCTGTTTCGAACAAAGACTAATGAGCTCTCCATTTGGGTTGAGGAACTGTTTTTTCTTTCGAAAGCGCTGCTGCCGTTGCCGGAGAAATGGCATGGTTTGACGGATGTGGAACTCCGCTATCGGCAGAGGTATCTGGACCTGGTGGCAAATGATAAATCGCGCGAGGTGTTCGCGACGCGCGCGCGGATCATCCAGGAATTGCGGCGGTTCTTCGACGCGCGCGGCTATATCGAAGTAGAAACGCCGATGATGCACCCAATTGCGGGCGGCGCGGCGGCGCGGCCTTTCATTACGCATCACAATACGTTGGACGTTGATCTGTATTTGCGCATTGCGCCGGAGCTCTATCTGAAGCGGTTGACGGTCGGCGGGTTCGACCGGGTCTACGAGATTAACCGGAACTTCCGCAATGAAGGGATTTCCACACAGCACAATCCGGAATTCACAATGCTGGAATTCTATGAGGCGTACAGCAACTACCGCGACCTGATGGACATGAATGAGCAACTCTTTGCGATTCTGGCGAAGAACATTACCGGCTCCACGATCGTAAAGTTCGGCGAGATCGAACTGGATTTTTCGAAGATGCAAAGGCTCTCCATGCGTGAAGCCATCCAGAGGTATTGGCCTGGGGAAGCAGGCGTGCCTCCTAGCCTCGCCGAGCTGGCTTCTCCTAGCGGTGCACAGGCCGCAACCAGCCGCTACAACCTTTGGGCGAAGCAGAGCGGATCGCCGTACGCGGCTGCCAAAGGGTCTCTTTCGGACGGCGAATGGACCGGGCTTCTGTTCGAAACGATGGCGGAAGACAAATTGATTCAGCCAACCATCCTGTACGATTTTCCGACGGACATTTCACCGCTTTCGAAACAGAAGCCGGAGGATCCATCGCTGACGGAGCGATTCGAGATTTATGTAGCGGGGATGGAAGTGGCGAATGGTTTTTCCGAGTTGAACGATCCAGCGGAGCAAGAGCGGCGGTTCCTGGCGCAAATTGCGCAAGGAGGCGAGGAGATGCCGAAGCAGCTCGACGTGGATTATATCCGCGCGCTGTGTCACGGAATGCCGCCCACGGCAGGCGAAGGGATTGGGATCGACCGGCTTACCATGCTGCTCACAGACTCGCCGTCGATCCGCGACGTTATCCTGTTCCCGTTGCTTCGTCCCGAAGCTGGCGGGGAATCATCTTCCACTACCGAAGCACACGGCGCGTAACGTATTCTTCCAATCACAATGCGATTTGAATGGTTTGTGGCGAGGCGGTATCTGCGGTCTCCGTACCGCCCGGCGGTACTGCGGCTGGTGACATTGTTTTCCGTAATCGGCGTGGCGGCGGGTGTGGCGACGCTGGTGATTGCGCTGTCGATGAACACCGGCTTCCGCGAAACACTGCAAGCGCGGCTCCTCGGAGTGACCGCGCATGTTTCGCTCACGCGGCCCGGTTCCGGCGGGATCAGGAATTACGAGGAACTGGCGAAGAAACTGTCAACCACGCCCGGTGCGCGCTCGGTGACGCCAGCGGTTTATCAGACGGTGTTGCTCTCGTTTGCCGGACAGGCGCGCGGCGTGGTAACAAAAGGCATTGATCCGGAACGCGAGCGCAAAAGTGATGAAGCGCTGCAACGTATCGTCTCGGGAAAGCTGGATTTTTCGCCGGATGCTGATGGGATTGAAGCGCTCGTAGTCGGCAAGCAGCTCGCGGAAGAATGGAAGCTCGCTCCGGGCGACTATGTCACGCTGACGAGTCCTCAGGGGAGATTGACACCGTTCGGACTGATGCCACGAACGCGAAGATTCCGGGTCGCGGGCGTATTTGATTCCGGCTTCTATGATTACGATGAGAACTGGTGCTTCATGACGCTGTCCGCCGCGCAGGGACTTTCCGGCGCGGGAGATGTGGTCAACGTCCTGGAATTCCGGCTGGATCAGCCGGAACGCGCGGGTGAAATCGCCGAAAAAGTCCGAGAGGTGGCGGGGCAAGGATATTCGACAGCCACCTGGATGGAAGAAAACCGCGCGTTGTTTCGCGCTCTTCGCCTTGAGAAGCTGGTAACGGCAATCTTCATCGGGCTGATCACGTTTGTCGCGGGGCTCAACATTCTGGTGGTGCTCTCGATGACGGTGACGGACAAAGCGCGCGACATTGCCGTGCTGATGTCCATGGGCGCGCGGCGCGAACAGATTCGCACGATTTTTTTGTGGCAGGGAGTAACGATTGGAGCGGCGGGCACCCTCGCTGGCTTGGCGATTGGGTACACGTTCTCAATTATCGCAGGCAGTTATCATCTCATTCCCCTGGATCCGCAAGTGTACGCGGTGCCGTACGTGCCGTTTCATCCGAGCGTGCTGGATGGAGTATGGATTACGATGGTAGCGATGGGAATTTCCGTGGTGGCGACGATAATTCCGGCTCGGGCTGCTGCGCGGCTGTTGCCGGTGGAGATTCTGCGCTACGAGTAGAGAGCCGGTTTGCGAAGGAATAACCATTTCCTGGAGAGGATTTGGCGCGTGATTTGCTCCTAGAAGGAGCAGGAAGCAGGCGGGAAGTACTTGAGCGCATCATACTCCTGGAAAGGTCGTGGGTACCCGCCGTAAGATGTTGAAGGCAAAAAGATTAAAGAAGTTTCGAATTCGGCGAAAAATGCCTTCCTTTTGGCAGCCAGTGCACTGCCAGAAATGGGAAACAGTTTGGTCCATTTGGCGTACACGCTAATTCCGGGAAACCGGCACGAAGATTGCAAACTTAGCATCTAACGAAAGGTAAGCGGCGAAGGGATTGAGAACGCGGGGCCTAGAATAGGAATGATGCAGGGCACACAAAACGGATACGGCACAGAGGAAGGCGACCACAGTGGTGCGAGCGTGGTGCTGGAAACGCGCGGACTAAAGAAAGTTTATGGAAAAGGCGAAAAATCGCTAGCGGTTTTGATGGATGCAAACCTGATTTTGCGGCAGGGAGAGATGGTAGCGATCGTCGCGCCATCGGGAGCGGGGAAGAGCACGCTGTTGCATCTGCTTGCCGCGCTAGACACGCCGACGAGCGGTACAGTATACTTTGCAACGAAAGCCATCGAAACAAATGATGACGCGGCATTGTCGGAATTCCGAAATCGTGCCGTGGGATTTTTGTGGCAGCGCCACCAGTTGCTGCCGGATTTTACGGCTGCGGAAAACGTAGCCATGCCGCTGCTGTTGCGCGGCGAGAATTTTGCTTCTGCGCTGGGGATGGCGCGGAAGTGGCTCGCGGAAGTCGGCTTGGAGAATCGGGCCGATCACCGGGCAGGGGAACTCTCCGGAGGGGAACAGCAGCGTGTCGCGATAGCCCGGGCGCTCGTCACCGGGCCGTCGGTGCTGCTGGCAGACGAGCCCACCGGAGATCTAGACGAGCAGAACGCTTGGGCAGTGTTCGAATTGCTGGAACGGCTTCACCGCACGCACAGGTTGACGTCGCTGATCGCGACGCACAATTTGGCGCTCGCCGCGCGGTGTGACCGGATACTGGGATTGGAACATGGCGTTCTGCAGACTCGCGAGGCGGTTGCCGATGCGAGCAGGGTCCCGGGGGGAGAAGCGAGCTAACGTGTTCGAACGTTATACAGAAAAAGCACGACGCGTCATATTTTTTGCAAGATACGAAGCCAGCCAGTATGGCAGCCCGTACATCGAGACGGAGCATTTGCTGCTCGGCTTGATGCGCGAGGACAAGGCGCTGGCGAACCGGTTCCTGCGGCAGCAGGGATCAATCGAGTCGATTCGAAAAGAGATTGAAGCGCGCATCACCATCCGCGAGCGCATCTCCACTTCGGTGGAAGTACCGCTGAGCGCGGAGTGCAAGCGCATCCTGAACATGGCGGCGGAAGAAGCCGAGCGGCTGGGGCACAAGCACGTCGGGACGGAACATCTGCTGCTGGGAATACTGCGCGAAGAGAAATGTTTTGGCGCGGAAATCTTGATGGAACGCGGGCTGCGGCTCTCCACGCTGCGCGAGGAGCTGGCACGCACGTCCGGCGAAAAAGCGACGGCGGCGCGGCCGAAAGAGACCTCGTTGCTCGCGGAGTTCAGCCGCGACCTGACGCAAGCGGCGGGCGAAGGATCGCTGGACCCGCTGGTTGGGCGCGAAGGGGAAGTGGAACGCGTCATCCAGATTCTTTGCCGGCGCACAAAGAACAACCCGGTTTTGATTGGCGAGCCCGGCGTAGGGAAGACCGCGATCGTCGAAGGACTGGCGCAGCGGATCTCCGACGGGGACGTGCCGCCATTTCTAGCGGACAAGCGCATTCTTTCGCTGGACCTTTCCTTGATCGTGGCGGGCACCAAATACCGCGGCCAATTCGAAGAGCGGCTCAAGACCATCATGAAAGAATTGATGGAGAGCCAGAACTCCATCATCTTCATTGATGAGCTGCATACGCTAGTGGGTGCGGGGTCGGCGGAAGGCTCCCTCGACGCGGCCAACATTTTGAAACCGGCGCTTTCGAGGGGCGAGATTCAGTGTATCGGCGCAACAACACCGGGTGAATATCGTAAATCAGTGGAAAAGGATCGCTCACTGGAGCGGCGCTTCCAGGCGGTAAAGGTTCCGGCCCCGAACGAAGAAGAGGCCGTGCTGGTGATTCAGGGCGTCCGTGAGCGTTACGAAAAATTTCATGCCGTCAGCTATACGGATGAGGCTTTGCGCTATTCCGTCTATCTTTCGAATCGCTACATTCCGGACCGTTTTCTTCCGGACAAGGCCATCGATCTGATCGACGAAGCCGGCGCGCGCGTCAAGCTGCGCCAGGCAACCGTTCCCGAAGAAGTGGGTGAAGTACAAAAGCGCGTGAAATTCATCACGCACCGGATGGAAACGGCGATCGCCAACCATGAATTCGAAAAGGCGCGGTTCTATTCGGAAGAAGAGCGCAAGGAAAAGGAAAATCTGCGCGGGTTGCGGGAGCGTTACAAGCTGGATGACGCTTCAACGGGTATCGTGACGCGCGAGGACATCGAAGAAGTGGTCTCGCGCTGGACGGGCGTAGGCGTCACCTCCATTAAAGAGGACGAACAGCAAAAGCTTTTGCGCATCGAGCCGGAATTGCATAAACGCGTGATCAGCCAAGATAAGGCAATCACGGCGCTGGCGCGCGCGATTCGGCGGAGCCGCGCGGGACTCAAATCGCCGTTGCGGCCTGTCGGTTGTTTCTTTTTTCTCGGGCCGACGGGCGTGGGCAAGACGGAAGTCGCGCGCCGATTGGCGGAATTCCTTTTTGGATCGGAGAAGTCGCTGGTGCGTTTCGACATGTCGGAGTTCATGGAGAAGCACTCGGTGTCGAAACTGATTGGCGCGCCTCCGGGGTACGTGGGCTACGAAGAAGGCGGTCAGTTGACGGAACGCGTCCGCCGGACGCCGTACTCGGTCATCCTGCTGGATGAAATCGAGAAAGCGCATCCGGACGTTTTCAACATTCTATTGCAGGTGTTTGAAGACGGGCAGTTGACGGACGGGCTTGGCAATACCGTGGATTTCCGGAACACGATCATCATCATGACGTCCAATCTCGGCGCGCGGCATTTGCAGAAGCGCACCTCGATGGGCTTCCAGTCCGGCGCTGATGAAGCCGGGCAGAAGAGTATGGAAGATATGGTGATGAACGAAGTAAAGCGGGTGTTCAATCCGGAGTTTCTCAACCGGTTGGACGAAGTGATTATTTTCAATCCGCTGGGCGATGAAGATTTGCTCCGCATTATCGATTTGCTAGTGGGCCAGCTGAACGACACGCTGATCCACCGGCAGGTGCAGATCGTGGTATCGCCGGAAGCGCGACAGTGGATCCTCGAGAAAACGTGTGCGGACCGCAATTACGGGGCTCGTCCGCTGCGGCGGGCTTTGCAGAAGTATGTGGAAGACCCGCTCTCCGAGGCGCTGATCCAGGGTGGGATTCAAAGGCCGGCGACACTCCAGATTTACGTTGCAGGGGAAGGCCTTTCGTTCCGACCCGTGGGTGAGGCAACCCCGGTCGTCCACTAACGAATCTGACACAAAGTCAAAGGGCGACTCCGGCCGGGCCGGAGTCGACGCACGGCCGGCCCATACCGGGTCCGGCGGGAGAAGAACAACTTGGGTTTGGGGGGCGCGGCCTTGACGACCTCATCGGCCGCATACAGAAGAGTCTGTTTGCCGTTTGGAGTTTTAGCGGCCAGCGTGACGCGAATGATCGCGGTGGTGTTCCTTTTCGCGATCGCGTTACCTGCTGCGCCGCTAGAAGAACTCCGTGCGAACGAGGCTCCGTCTTCCGGTTCTCTTCTTTTCTCCGCCTCGATCGACTGGAAAACCGGCAAGGACGTCATAGAGGATCATTCCTCAGCCGCTTCCCCGGAGCAACAGGCCGCCACCACACAGCAGCAATACATCATCGATCGAATCGAATTCCTAGGGAACCGCCGCGTGCGCACCGACACTCTCAAGGCGCGGATCTTCAGCCGCGAAGGCGACGTATATAACGAAGAGACACTGAGACGCGATTTCCAGGCGCTTTGGAACACACAATTTTTCGAAGATGTGAGCTTGAAGGTCGAAGATTCACCCAGCAGACCGAACGGCAAAATCATCATCTTCGACGTGAAAGAGCGGCCGCAAATCCGCCGCATTCGCTACGACGGCATCCATTCCGTCTCCGAGTCGGACATTCTCGATCGCTTCAAAGAGCGCAAGGTCGGGCTGACGGTTGAGAGCCAGTTCGATCCCACAAAAATCAAGAAGGCGGAAGTGGTCTTGAAGGAGTTGCTGGCCGAACACGGGCGGCAGTTCGCGACGGTAACACCCGAGTATGAGCGCATTGCCTCGAGCAACGCCGTCATTCTGGTGTTCAAGATTGAGGAAGGGCCCAAGGTCAAAGTCGGTCAGATTAAATTCACCGGGAACCACGCATTCAGCGATCGCAAATTGATTCGCGCCATGAAGAACGACCGGCCATATGCGATTCCGCTGTACTTCTGGAATATCGCGGTGATGTCCAAAACGTACGACCGCCAAAAATTGAATGAAGATCTGGAAGTTGGTGTTCGCGGCCTCTATCGCGACAACGGATATTTCAAGGTTTCCGTCGGAGATCCCGTTCTGGAAAACGTGGATACAGAAGGCTTCCGCTGGGGCGTTCCGGTCGTTACCGGCCGGAGCCACGGCAAGGCCGTAAACATCACAATCCCCATCGAAGAAGGCGAGCGGTACCGCATGGGGACGCTGAAAATCGTGAGCGCCGATCCGGACAAAGCACTATCACTGAAGGTTGATGCGCTCAAAGCAGTGTTTCCGCTCAAGCCTGGGGATATTTTCTCCGCGGAAAAAGTGCGCAAGGCCCTGGAGAGCTACGGCAAGATTTACGGTCAATACGGATTTATCGACTTCACCCCGGAGCCGGACACGGAAATCGACGAAGCGACAAAGACGATCAATATCACGATGCGATTTGACGAACAGAAACAATATTATGTGCGGCGCATCGATTTCAGCGGAAACACCACCACTCGCGATAAGGTCATTCGGCGCCAGTTGCTCATTGATGAAGGCCAGCTGTTCAACAAGCACTTGTGGGAACTGAGCATCTTGCGTCTGAACCAACTGGACTACTTTGACAGAATCGAAGCGGACAAGGCCGCGGAACTCAAGAAAAACACGAAAGACGGCACGGTCGACATCACGCTCAAACTGAAGGAAAAAGGGAAGCAGTCCATTGGCTTACAGGGTGGCGTGAGCGGGCTGGCCGGCGCTTTCATCGGACTGACTTACCAGACCAATAACTTTTTGGGTCTTGGCGAAACGCTTACGCTTTCCGCGCAGTTCGGCAATCTGACAAGCAGCGTCATGTTCGGGTTTACAGAGCCGTATCTGTTTGACCGGCCAATCTCCACGGGATTCACGGTTTTCACCAGCCGATACAAGTTCGACCAAGCTCAACAGGCGGCGCTGTATACCGGGCAGTCCGTCAGCGTAAACCCCGAATACATCCAGAACTACACGCAGAACAGCACAGGCTTCACGGTGTACGCGTCCTATCCTCTCCGCAAGCTTTCATTCGCGCGCATTGCCGCCACCTATGGCCTTACGCGCACGAACATCACGACGTATAACCAGGCCTCCGAGCTATTGTTCACGCAGGTGCAATTCCGCAGCATCGCGGGCCCCAGCGCGCTAAACGGAATCATCTCCAGCACGATCACCCCATCGTTCAGTTATAACACGGTCAACAATCCGATGAATCCCACGGGCGGGAAAAGTTTCTCCGACTCCTTTTCCTTCTCCGGCGGCCCGCTGGGCGGCAACGTCAAGAGCATCAGTAACGTCGTGAATTGGACTTATTATCATCCTGTTAACAAGCGTCGCAACGTCCTCAGCTTCCATGCGGCAGGGGGCTTCATCACGGGATATGGAGGCGGAGAGCCGCCGCCTTACAGCCGCTTCTATCTGGGCGGAGAGAACGATGTCCGCGGTTATGATGTTCGCTCCATCACTCCGGTCACATTCATTCCTGTGGCTTCGACGCAGCAGTTCACGTATTTGTGCGGGACCTGTCTCAACAGTTTCGGCCAACCGACGCAGCGAACATTCAACGTGCCGGTCCTGGGTTACACCATTTCGTTCCCCGGGGCGGACACGATGGGCTACGGAAATTTCGAATATCGCATCCCTATTGTGGGTCCAGTGACGATGGCGCTTTTCCTGGATGCCGGCACAGATGGCATTCTCCGGAAAGACTCTTTGCGGCTTGATCAAACGGGGTTCGACAACCTGACGACGCAATTTCCGAGCGCGCAGCAGAACGTGGGCCTGTCCCAACAGCTGTCTATTGCGCCGGGAACGAATTTCCGCATGCGTTACTCGACGGGCATCGAGTTTGTGGTGCAGTTGCCGATCATTCAGGCGCCGTTCCGGATCTACTACGCGTACAATCTCAACCGCCTGCACACGCAGATTGTTGCGCCGCCCGATTATTTCAATCCGAGCGAGGTGTGCGACCAGATCGGGCCAAATTGCCCACACCTGGGGCTGTTGCCCAGCACCTTGCCGCCGGATGTCTGGCTCGATCAGGTCAGACCCACGATCCAACAGTTGGTAAACAATCCAGGGCGGCTTAATTATTTTGAACCGCAGCATACGTTCCGATTTACCGTCAGCCGGACCTTTTAGCGCATGAGGAATACGGCGGGGTGCGGAAAAAACCAGGAACGCGGCGATACGACGGGCGCAAAGAAATTGCAAGAAACACGAATGTGGGGGAGAGAGTGGGTATGAAGTTGAGAAGAATTTCGGACAGCATCCTGCTGGCGGCAGCCGTCGCGTGTTTGTGGGTCAACGGATGCAGCAGTTCCACAGCCAATCAGGTGGTGGTCACGGTAACTCCGGGATCGGGCACGCTGGTGGTAACACAATCAGTCACGTTCACGGCCGTCGTCACCGGTTCGACAAATCTGGCCGCGGATTTCGCTTGCACGTTTACAACGACTCCTAATGCAACCACTGCCGTTCCCAGCCCCAAACCTTCCGCGGCCGCTGCATGCACCACCGCGAACGGGGCGGTCGGCGTTCTTTCCAACATCGATAACAGCAACACCACGGTAGCCTCCACGGCCACTTTTACCGCACCAACGGTATTTCCGGACGCCACGAAATACCCGAACTTGGTGATCACCATCACTGCGACATCGAAGGCCAACGCAAGCAAGACCGGTACGGCAATGATTGCCATCGATTCGGGGATTCGCATTCAGATCGTTCCGGCAACGGCCACGCTGGCGACGGGTGAAGCCAAGCAGTTCCTCGCCGAAGATTTTAACAATGTTGTCATTCCGAACAGCATGCTGAAGTGGGATGTCACTGCGGATGCCACGGCCACCACCTCCAGCAAGACCTGCACCCCCACTTGTGGAACGGTTGACGGGACCACCGGAACCTACACGGCGCCGAGCACCGTTCCAACACAAGCGACCGCGAGCCTCTTTGCTGTCTCCACGGTCGATTCAACTCGCATCGCGCAGTCGAATATCACCATCGTCAAGGGCGGCAACATCGTATTTAGCGGCATTTCGCCATCTGTGGCCCCGCAAGGCGGTTTGCAGCAGGACATTCTTCTCTCCGCGACGAACGCCACCTCGCAACTCGGCGTGACCCTCAGTGGCCCGAACGGGAACGTAACCCTGGGTCCATCGCAAATCAAGGTGGTGTTCAGTGCCGCGGCTACCTCCGCGGCCATTGGCGCGAGCATCCGCTTGAGCGCTGACAATCTGAAGACCCCGGGGCATTACATGGTGGGGGTGAGCAGCAGCAACACGTCCATCACCGTCAGCGGCGGACCGTTTCCATTAGACATCGTCCCGGTGCGGCCTACGATCGTGGGCACTTCTCCTGACAATTTCCAGGAATCTACTCTCGGGAACACGGGCGGGACACCCTTCGTAATCGATGGCGGTTACTATGGCCCTCCGGATGGTCCAACGGTGACCACCAATTTTAATGGCAGTGCGTTGCTGACCAACACCTCCGGGCAATTTACGCCCACCGCGCGGCGCATTGGGGGAAGTCTGCCCCCTCCGAGCGGAGGCGGCCACGTTGCTGGTTTGTATCCCTTTAGTGTGACGTACAGCACATCGCCTGGCCCATTTCCCGCGCCTACATCCACCACTGCCTACACCAACGTCGCCATCATCCCGGATTATGGCGCGACCAATCCACCTACGGATGTAAAGGGGAATGCATTGCCGGCAGGGGTTCCTCCGACGCCGGTAACATTTCCCGCAGCGTCGGCGCCGAGCGCCATCGCCATTGACTCCGTGCTTGGGTACGCCGTAGTGACGCTAGGCGGCGCGAACACACCGCAGGCCGCGGGCTCAAATGTCAACACAGCGAACAACGTGCAGATCATCAAGCTCTCGGACTTGGCAGCCGGGACGTCTCCGACGCCGGTGCAGGCTTCTTCGACTGGGCTGGTGGCTACGGGTGTAGCGGTCGACGAAAGCTTGCACGTTGCGGCAGTGGTGAACTACGGGAGCAGGAGTCTTTCCGTACTTGCTCTGCCTGCAGGCACGCTGTTGGCTACGGTGGATTTGAGCCAAGTCATCCCACCACCCGTTCCGGCCAGCTCCGCGTTCGTGGAGCCGTTTCCATATTCCGTTGGGATCGATCCCTACGCGCATCGCGCGGTGGTGGCCTTCGCTTCCACAAACATAGGACTGATCATCAATCTGAATCCGGGAGTAACGCCAGCGTGCATCCTGCCAGCGGCACCGGCGACCCCAAAGTATTGTCCCGTCGCCTACGTTACGCTGAACACGGGAGCGCACCCGCAAGTTGTTTTTGAACCCAGCGCGCGGCTGGCCTATGTGACGCCCGGCGGGGCCGGAGTCCTCTCCGCGGTAAACCTGGCCAATCCAACGGGGAGCAGCGCCGCGATCGCCAGCGCCACGCGCGCCTCCAATGTTGTAACCATTACGACGGCTACCCCTCACAACCTCAATCCAGCGAACGCGGGAACTGTGCTCATCAGCGGGATGCCGCCAGGCAAGAACAACACGAATTTCAACGGATCATTCGCAGTGGGAGTAGTGCTGGATGCTAATAATTTTCAATATTCCCAGGCGGCGAATGATGATTCGATTACCACTTGTCCAGCCTCCTGCACGGAGAATTCCGGAGTTCCATACCTGACGTATACCATCTCGCCGTCAGACCAGGGCATTGCCGTGAATCCGATAACCGGCCAGTTGATTCTCGCGGATCCAAATGTGACTTCCAGCCAGGTCACCTACATCAATCCGCAAAGCCAGACCGTTCTGTCGACAACGCTTTTCCTCGGCGCAACCGGGCTGGTGACCACCGGCGCTCCCGAACTGGGGGCAACGAACACCGCCTTCCAGCCATTCACTAACACCGGCCTTTCGTTTAATCCGCAGCTCAATCAAGTTTCGCTGCTGAATCCCACGACTCTGCTGCGCCTGGCGATTGTCCCAACAGCGCAAACGGGGATTGCCTCAGTTTGTGTATCGAGCTGCACTTCCACCACCCCAACAAATATTTCCATACCGGGAGCCATCAGTGTCGATACCAACAATAACCTCGCGCTGGTGGTGAATTCGGGAAGCAACAATATTTCCGTTTTCAGGCTGGGGATCATCAAGCCAGTCCACATCGAGCAGATCTTGACACCCGCCATCGATCCCTCGACTTATTCCAACCCCGCGCAACTCTCCTCGGCCGTGAAGATTATTTCCGGAGTGGCGCCGACGCCGGTCGGTCCCGTCAGGATTCTCGGCGCGGGATTCACGAATGCCTCGCAGGTTCGCCTGGACGGCGTGCCGCTTCCCAGCGGCGTGACCTTTGTGAGCAGTCAGGAGCTCGACGTAATCATTCCTGTGTCGATCCCGGATCCTGCCGCTCCGGGTGGTACTCTGAACATTCTCACGGGTCCGCGTCATTTTGGACTCGACGTTGTCACTGCTGGTGTGGGCTCCAATGTCGTGGACTTCACAGTGCTGGAAGAAGTTCCGGTACCGGCATGTTCTAGCGCGACATCGAACACGCCCACTCCGGCCGCACCCGGCGGCGTTGCCGTTGACAACGTTCACAATCTCGCGCTGGTGACAAACACGGGATGCAACCAGGTTTCGGTCATCAGTTTGAATCCTTCGAGTAATTTCGGGACGATCGTGAAGGCCATTCCGACCGGCGGAACTCCCGTAGGAGTAGCAGTTATTCCGGGATTGGCCATCACCGGCCAGCCGGCTGGCAGCTCGGGCGTCGCGGTAGTGACCAACAGCTCAGCAAATACCGTTTCGATCCTGGATCTTGCGAGTCTATCGCCGGTGACGGGTGTCGCGGACTTGGCGGTTGGGACCTCTCCCAGCGGTGTGGCCATCGATCAGGAGACAAATCTCGTGGTGATTGCCAACAGTGGGTCCAATACGGTCAGCACAATCGATCTCACGCCTCTGACGGCCAGCCCAATTGGCACGCTGGCTCCGTTGACGGTAGCGGTGGATGAAAATCCCATCGCGGTGGCCATTGATCCAGACCGGGGTACTAACGGCCGCGGCCTTGCCGTGGTCACCTGTTTGCTGCTCAATGGCGCTGCCGCACCTTTCGGGGCGCTCGACGGCGTGGATATCGGAGGTACCACTCCGGTCAAACTGCTTTCGGCATCGATTAGCGGCGTGCAGGCAACACCAACCGGCATCGTGTTTGATCCAGCCGTGTCGCCAGCGCTCTTTTACGCGGTGTCCACCCAGGGTAATCAAATCACCGCCTATAACCCAGACACCAACGGGACCTCGCAAATCAGCGTGGGGATTAACCCGACCTCGGTGGCCTATAACTTCCAGACCAGCACGATTCTAACGGTGAATGCGCTCAGCAATTCTAGTTCGATTGTGGATTCGCAGACGTTCCAAACCAAGGAGACGCTGGGAATCGGAGGCTCGTCCCAATTCGCTGCTGCAATTCAAACATTTACGAATTTGGCGGTCATTGTGGATCAGAAGAACAACCGGGTGCTTTTGTTCCCGCTTCCGAAGTAGGCTGAGACACGGGGAGTTTTTGCCCCGGAGCCGGATGGAGTTGAAGGCCGGGCCGTGGAGAAGAGGCGCTCTTTGCGATTGCGGGAGGCAAAGGGCGTCAGCTATAATTTCAGGTTTGCAACGCGCCCGCGGAACCCGCTAGGGTAGCGGAAAAATTTGAAGCCAAGCAGGCTTGGCGCAGGTCGGTCCCGGTTTGGCCGGGGCAGACCAATACAAGGAGAAAAAAGTGAATTCTAGAATTACATCGTTTCGAACGGCTGCCTTGGCTTTAGTGTTTGTATTAAGCACAGGAGCCACCTGGGCTCAAGCAACCGCCACGCCAGGGGCGCCGGCTACCGGCAAGGTCGGCGTGCTGAACGTGCGTGCGGCCATCCTGGGCACGTCGGAGGGGAAGCTTGCGCAGGCGGAGTTGCAGTCGCAATTCGCACCGCGCCAGACAGAACTGGAAAACATGAACAAGCAGATTAATGACATGCGGCAACGTCTTGCCGCGTGCGAAGGGAAGTGCAGCCAGGAAGAGATTGCCCGGCTGACGACGCAGGGGCAAAGGCTCGCGCAACAGCTCGAACGCAAGCAAAATGAAATGCAGGAAGATGCCAACGCAGCGCAGGCCGATGTGTTTGACCGCCTCGGGCGCAAAATGAACGACGTTCTGGACCGCTACGCGCGGGAGAATGGCTACGTCGTCCTTCTGGATTATTCGGCGCAGAACACGCCGATCGTTAATTTCTCCAACCAGGCTGACGTCACGCAAGACATCGTCCGGCTGTACGATCAGGCTTACCCGGTCAAGGGCGGCGCAGCGGCGCAATCCAAGCCGGCCGCGACCAAGCCCGCATCGACGACTCCGCCGCCTGCGACGAAACCCGCGGGGACGCAACCACCTGCAGCGAAGCCCCAGCAGTAAGTTTTCTGACGCAGTTTTTTGGGAAAGCGCCTCCGGCAAGGCTGGAGGCGCTTTTCTTTTTTTGATCAAGCCATTTCCCCCGGGTAAGTATTTGTATCGCTTGCTTCCTGCTGCTGACCATCCGGTCAGGTTCCTGGAGCGAACGAGCCTGTACCATTTCTTCGTTGCGCTGTTACATAGTAGCGACCTATTGTGTTTGCGTAGTAGTCCTGCGTACTGACAATGGAATCATTAACAGGCCTTCGCGGCAGCAAACCCCGTCCCTCGCCTCTCGAGGGATCCGGGATGTTCCGCGCACAGCTGGCGGAAACCAGCCTGCGGGAGCTGGGGCGGAGCGAGTGGTGGCTTTGGTTCTCCACGCTTTGTGTGACCACCCTCTCGGCGACGGCCTTTCTGCTAACTTCCATTCCTTCTTTCTTCAAGCACAGCGAACATTTTTACGAACTACGATCTGACCAGGCGCGTTGGGCAATCCTCTGCCTGCTTCTATTATTTAATGGCTGGCTGCTTTACCGCGAGATGACCATTCGGCGGCAACGGAGGCATCTCACGGGGCAGAGCGATGACGCAACCGCACAAACCGGGCTGATCTTGGACCCGTCGGGGATCGATCCCGGCACAGGGCTGTATACGCGTGGCTTCGTCGAGCAGCAGCTGGGCAGAGAAATAGCCCGAGCGCGGCGGCAAAACAGCATGCTGAGTCTCGCTACGGTTCATATCGAAGAATTTGCTGAAGTCAGCAAGCGATATGGTGCATCGGCAATGGATCTGGCTTTGAAGGAGCTTGCCCGGCGCTTGAAGCGGGCTTGCCGGGGTTCCGATTTCGCGGCGCGTCTGGCCAGCGATGATTTCCTGCTGCTGCTTCCGGAATGCGGACTTGGAGAGGTTAAGTTGGTCTTGAACCGGCTTGGTTCGCTGGAAATGAATTGCGGCGGAAGGAAGATCAATCTGGAATACACCACAGGATGGGTAGACTACCAGGCCGGCGACCTGCCCGCGGACCTGCTGAAGCGCGCGGCACAGATCCTTCATCTCTACGAGAATGCCGCCAAAGAGAGCGTTTCCGCGACACGCCTGCCCCACTAGGTAATTCTTCCGGCCTTAGGCTGCGGGCCTAAGAGGCCCCGTATCTTGCTTTTACCGTGCAGCCGGAATATACTCTTGTTTCGCTCTGAAGCGGGTCGAACGAATGGGTGGGCGCAAGCCCACTTTTTTGTTGGCCGGTTGGAGTGCACTGCGGACCGGCTAAGGTCGGGGAGTCTCTACGTGGATTTGGCAAAAGTCCGCGACGCTGCCGAACGGGTGGCGCGTTCGGCAGGCCTGGAGATCGTTGACGTCGAATGGAAAATCGGCAAGCAGCGGTTCTTGCGTGTGTACATCGATAAGCTTCCAGACGGCTCCGATGGGTCCGAGGTGAACGATCCATATCCAAAGATCAGCCACGCGGATTGCCAGCGAGTCAGCCAGCAGTTGAGCGTGATTCTGGACGTTGAGGATTTGATCCCAGGTCCGGCTTATGTCCTGGAAGTCAGTTCGCCGGGGATGGACCGGGAGCTGAGGAAACCGGCGGAGTTCGAGCGATTCAAGGGCCGGTTGGCGAAAATCTCCACCACGGAGCCGGTGGGCGACGCCAAGTTTTTTGAAGGGCGCCTGGCAGGATTTGCGGATGGGAAAGTCCGCATGGAGTTGAAGGGCAAGGAACCGCGGACGATCGAGCTGCCGCTCGAGACAATCCGCAAGGCGAATCTGGTCGTGGAGTTTTAGCGGCCGGGAGTTCGAGGAAGACATCTAGGAACGCGATATGGCGAATTTGCTCTACCAACAGATCGAAATGCTGAGCCGCGAGAAGCACATCGAGCCGGAAGTCGTGGTGTCGGCGATCGAGGACGCCATGGTGGTGGCGGCGCGGAAGTATTACAAGACGGAAGAGGATTTGCGCGCGAAGTTCAACCAGGAAACCGGCCAGGTGGACGTGTTTTCGGTGCACATGGTCGTTGAGGAAGTGACCGACCCGAAAAAAGAGATCAGCCTGGCGGATGCCAAGAAAAAGAATCCCGCTGCGGAAGTTGGCTCAGAGATTGTGGCAGCGAAGCCCACGGATGTGCTGGGCCGCATCGCGGCGCAGACGGCGAAGCAGGTAATCCTGCAAAAAGTACGCGAAGCCGAGCGCGACACGATTTTCAACGAGTATCACACCCGCGTGGGCGAGCTGGTGACGGTAATCGTAAAACGCGCCGAAGGGCCGGATCTGATCGTGGACATGGGTCGCACGGAAGCTCGGCTGCCGAAACGCGAACAATCGAAACTAGAAACTTACAACATCGGCGAACGCCTGCGCGTGGTCATCAAGATGGTGGATCGCGCGGCGAAGGGGCCGCAAGTGATCGTATCGCGCGCGGATGCCAGCCTGGTGCAGCGCTTGTTCGAGATGGAAGTGCCGGAAATTTATGACGGCACGGTGCAGATTCGTTTTGCGGCGCGCGAGGCCGGCGAGCGCACGAAAGTAGCCGTGGCGAGCCGGGACAAGGACGTCGATCCTGTTGGTGCGTGCGTGGGCATGAAGGGCATGCGCGTGCAGTCCATCATCCGCGAATTGCGTGGCGAGAAAATCGACATTATCCCCTACAGCGAAGAGACCGTTGCGTTTGCGCAGAAGGCCCTGAGTCCGGCGAAGGTGACACGGGTACAAATCACCGATCCCGAGAACAAGAAGCTGGAAGTGATCGTGGAAGACTCACAGCTTTCACTGGCCATTGGCAAGAAAGGGCAAAACGTTCGCCTGGCGAGCAAGCTCATCGGCTGGGACATCGACATCAAGAGCGAAGAAGAAAAGCGCCAGGAAATCGAAGAACAGATGACCGCGCTGACCGCTCCCGTGACACCGCTCACGTCTCTTGCGGGCGTGGGCGCGAAGACGATTGAGAAAATTGAAGCGGCGGGCATCAACTCCGTCGAAAAACTCGCGGGAATGACGCCCGAACAGTTGATGGAGATTCCGGGCATCGGCGAAAAGATGGTGGACAAGATCTATCAGGCGGTGAACCGCTTCTATGAAGGTGGCACCGAGGCCGCCGCAGCTGCCGAGGCTGCCCCAAGTGCGGAAGTTCCCGCCGAAGAAGGCGAAGCCGCAACTTCGGAGGCAGCAGAGACCCTCGAGAATTCTGAAGTGGCGGAAGCGAGCGAACCCTCAGAATCGGCGGTAGAAACTCCGGCACCGGAAGAGAACGCGGCAACGGAACAAAATGCGACAGAGTCCGCACCCGCTGGCAATGATGATGAAGAGAAGGCAGAAGAGGCAAAGTCTTAAAAGGAAGCATGACAGACGCAAACCAAGTCCGAATCAACGAGCTGGCCCGCGAACTCGAGGTCAAGGCCAAAGCGATTATTGACCTTTTGCCGGGGTACGGCGTCACCGAAAAGAAGACGCATTCGAGCTCGATTCCCGTAGATGTCGCGGAAAAGGTTCGTAAGAATCTACTGGGCCAAGCGGAGGCCGAAGCCCAAGCGGAAGCGACCGCAAGGGCGGACAAAGAAGCCAAGGATGCGGCCGCCAAGGCTGCGAGGATGAGGCCTGCCGCGCCGCCTGCTCCAGCGCCGGTTAGCGTCATGCCCGCTGCGGCTAAGCCCGTTCCACCCCCAGCTCCAGTTGCTAAGCCAGTGGCACCATCAGCGACAATCCCGGTCGCGGCACCCGCCGCGCCTGCGGCAGCACCGGCTCCTGCCGCTGCAACACCGGCGGCCGCGTCACCCACGGTAAGACCTGCGGCTCCGGCACCAACAGTCATTCGGCCTTCAGCGGCCGCTGGACAGCCAGTGGCACCCGCGGCGGCGCGGCCCGCCGCTCCGTCAGCCACTGCGCGGCCTACAGCCCCTCGTCCTGCGGCTGCTTCTCCTGGCGCGGCTCCGGCTCGTCCTGGCGCACGTCCAGCTACCGCACCCTCGCGATCAATGCCCACAGGCAATCGCGGCCCGCTCCCAACCGGAAATCGTGGACCAGTGCCTGGCACGACGCCAGGTTCGCGCTCGGGCGGCCCGCGTCCCGGCCAGCCCATGCGCCCGCAACAACCCGGTCAAGGAAGGCCATACACCCCGCGTCCCAGTGGCCCGGGCGGGGCTCCAAGCCGCCCTTTTGAGCAACGCCGTGGACCCATGCCGACTGGCACCCGTCCCGGACCGCGTGCTCCAGGTCGCCCGGGAATGTTGCCGCCGTTTCCTGAGAAGATGCCTCCGAAGGCGGAGCCAGGCAAACCGCTTTACACGCGCAAGCCTACTCAGCGGCAACGCCCAGTGGCAGACAAGCGCGAGCAGGAGGGTGAGCGCAAGCTGCACCCCACCCGTCAGCGTCCCGGTGCGGGTCGCGGGGTAGCCGCCGTCATCGCGCCCCCGGAACCGCGTGCGCCGCGCGACGTCACCATCACCGAGGGAATTACCATTCGCGAGCTGGCGGAAAAACTGGATGTGCGCGCCAAGGAACTCTTGAAGAACTTGCTCGATCGAGGCGTTTTCGCCAGCATCAACCAGGCACTCGACGTGCCCACAGCCACGACACTTGCGGAAGCATTTAGCGGCGTTGTCAGCGTGGTCTCCCTCGAAGAGGAGATGGTGCTGGAAGTTGCCAAGGAAGAGACCAAGGAGAGTTTGAAGCCGCGGCCACCCGTAGTGACTGTTATGGGGCACGTTGACCATGGGAAGACGAGCCTGCTCGACGCTATCCGCGAGGCGGATGTGGCCGGCGGCGAGGCGGGCGGCATTACGCAGCATATCGGCGCCTACAAAGTTGTGGTGAACGATCGAAGCGTGGTGTTCGTCGATACGCCAGGCCATGAAGCATTTACGCGTATGCGTGCCCGTGGGGCCAAAGTCACGGACATCGTTGTTCTCGTAGTAGCGGCTGACGACGGCGTCATGCCACAAACGAAAGAGGCGATCGACCACGCCAAAGCCGCAAAGGTTCCCATCATCGTGGCGATTAACAAAATCGACAAACCCGAAGCGCAAATCGAGCGCGTCAAGCGCCAGCTTGCCGATGTCGGACTAATGTCCGCTGATTGGGGTGGCGACACGGAATTCGTCGAGGTATCCGCGAAGCAAAAGAAGGGCATTGATAAGCTGCTCGAAACGATTTTGCTGGTGGCTGATTTACGCGAGCTGCGAGCCAATCCTGATGCTCCAGCGACTGGAACAGTTCTCGAATCGCGCGTGGACAAGGGTCGCGGCCCGGTGGCCACGATCCTGGTGCAAAACGGTACGCTCAACGCCGGCGACTTTTTCATCTGCGGCTCGGTATTCGGCAAAGTTCGCGCGATGTTTGACGATCGTGGCCGGGTCGTGAAGGATGCGCCCCCGTCCACACCTGTCGAAGTGCTCGGATTGCAGGGAGTGCCCGATGCGGGCGACCTCTTCCAGGTGACTGACGAGGCCAAGGCGCGGCACATCGTGGAGTACCGCCAGGGCAAGCAACGCGACGCCGCGATGGCGCGCATCAGCGGCTCACGCATCACGCTCGATCAGCTGCACGAGCAACTCAAGGCCGGCGACGTCAAGGAATTGGGAATCGTGATCAAGGGCGACGTACAAGGCTCTGTCGAAGTGCTCAGCGAGATGCTGCCCAAGCTTTCCACCGACCAGGTGAAACTGAAAATCATCGGGTCTGGTGTCGGCGCGGTGACGGAAAACGACGTACTGCTCGCCTCCGCATCCGGCGCGATTGTGATCGCGTTTGGCGTCCGGCCGGACCGTAAGGCCCTGGACCTGGCGCAGCAGGAGCATGTAGACATCCGCACGCACACGATTATCTACGAAGTCTCCGACGAGTTGAAAAAAGCCATGGAAGGCTTACTGGAACCTGTTGTCACGGAGACGTATCTGGGCCGCGCGGAAGTGCGCAACACGTTCCGCGTCAAGGGCGCTGGCACGATTGCGGGCTGCTACGTGGTCGATGGCATCCTGAAACGCGACGCGCAAGTCCGCGTGCTCCGCGAGGGTGCTGTGATTTACACGTCCAAACTTAGCTCGCTGAAGCGCTTCAAGGATGATGCCAGCGAGGTACGTACCGGATTCGAATGTGGCGCCGGCGTGGCCAATTTCAATGACATCAAAGTCGGCGACATTCTCGAATGCTTCAGCGTCACGAAGATCAGTGCCGCCGAAGCTGCCGGTCAGGGCGGCGGGTCCTCCGGCAAGAAATAGGCGCCTGGCTGTTCCCCGGAGTCCACATGCCGGTCGGTCTGCTCACCCTTGAACTGCACATCCCGGACGCGCAATCGCTGAAGGACAAGCGGCAAGTTTTGCGCAGCTTGAAGGACAAGCTGCGGCGCGATTTCAATGTTGCGGTGGCGGAGCTGGAGCATCAGGATACCTGGCAACGGTCGGTGGTCGGCGTGGTGACGATTTCGAACGAAGAGAAACACGTCAATGAAGTGCTGCAGAAAGTTTTGGACGAAGCCGATGGCATCCTCGGATCGTTTTTGATCAACCAGGCAGTGGAGATAATTTAGGAACGTTTTGCAGGAATCCCGATGAGTCCAGCCAATCACCGTCATGAACGCGTGGGTGAGGAGATTGCCCACGAAATCAACGCCATGCTGGCCGGTGAACTCAAAGACCCGCGGCTTGAGGGCAGCGTGGTTGCCAGCGAAGTCCGCGTACAAGCGGACATGAAGCACGCCCGCGTTTTTGTCAGCGTTCATGGTACCAACAAGGAGCAATCCGACGCGATCAAAGCCCTCGAGCACGCTTCCGGCTACATCCGGCGCGAACTCGTCGAACGGTTACAGCTGCGGCGAGTTCCGGAGTTGCACTTTGCGCTGGATCTTTCGCAGGCTCACGTCGAGCGGATCGAACAGCTTCTGAAGGACATGAAGAAGGAAAAACCGTCCGCGCCCCAGGAGTAAAGGTTCTCAGTTTTCGGCGATCAGTAGAAACCTGCGCGAGCGGGTTGCCTCTGGCTGGTGCTTCGCGATTTGTGGCCCGACCGCAAGTTTCAGCGGTTCAATCGCGCGTGCGATCTGGAGTTGATAGCAATCTTTTCGAGAATTTTGCGCTGTGAACTGACGATTGAGGGCTTCTCACTCTTAAAATGCCACGCGGACCACAACCGGCCTTGTACGACGGTGCGCTCGTCATCAACAAGCCCAAAGGGAAAACGTCGCACGACGTTGTGGATGCGGTGCGCCACCTCGCGGGCTTTCGCCAGATCGGTCATTTGGGGACCCTGGACCCACTGGCAACAGGGGTCCTCGTTCTGTTGCTTGGGCGAGCCACACGGCTCGTGCAGTTCTACGTGGGGCGGCGCAAACGGTACACGGCGGGCTTTCGCCTCGGCTTCGCGACAGACACCTATGATTCCGATGGCGAAACTCAGGGGCCGGACGCAACGCCGCTGTTGGATGCAACAGTTCTCGAAAAACTTGCGGCGGAACGGATTGGGCGATTCGAACAGACGCCGCCGTCATTTTCCGCAAAAAAAGTCCACGGCCGTCCCGCCTATGAACTGGCCCGCAAGAAGCAAGCGGTGGAGCTCAAGGCCGTGGAAGTGGAACTCTTCGAATTCAGGCTGACGGAAATTGCCGGGAGCATCGCTCGGTTCGTCATCGAGTGCTCGTCCGGAACGTATATCCGTTCGCTCGCGCATGAAATGGGACAGAAGCTTGGGTGCGGCGCGCATCTTGCGGAGATCGAGCGCACTGCTGTCGGAGAATTCTCTCTGGAGCAGGCCATCCTTCTTGAGGAACTTGCGGAAGCCAAGCAGGCCGGAAAATTCGCGGACTGCCTGATCCAGCTGGAAAACCTGCTGCCTAATTTTCCCCGGGTGAATGTTCTTCCCGTCATTGAGAAGCGCGTGAGGCACGGTTCGAAATTCAACATTTCGGTCGCACATCTTCGGCCGGGACGTGTTGAATTCCCTCCCGGTGCGACCACCGAGCTCGACGGTGGTGAGCCAAAGGCTCCGCGGCTTCGCGTCTTCAACCAGCAGGAGAAGTTGATTGCCATCGCCGAGGCCGTTGTGCCGCGAACTTATCAGCCCATCGTGGTATTCGAACCACTCCCGTAAGTCTTTCATGCGGTGACGTGAACTTGCAGCTGGTATGGATTTCCCTTCGCTAACAGCCGTCAAAACCTGGCTGGAATGGCCTCAAGACGGAGGCTGGCCGCCGGGGGCCGGTGGAGGTTGTCCTCCGGGAGCTGGGGGAGGCTGTCCACCGGGTGCGGGCGGAGGCGGTGCGGTGGGTGTTGGCTGAGCTCCAGGGCCAATGCTTCCGCGGCCACCGGGGTCGCCATGGCCGGCGAAAATCGTCCTGGTGAGATGATCCGGGATCCGCACCTTTCGCGGCGTGACCATGATCAGCAGCTCGGTGTCCTGCAACGAATTGCTTTTCGTCCCGAAGGCGTAACCAATCCCTGGGATCTCCGCAAATCCCGGCAATCCGGCAATCGATCGGGTTTCTTCCACATCCGTGATTCCGCCGATTAGCGTCGGTTCGTCTTCTTTTACGCGCACCGTTTGCGTCAGGGTGCGGTTGGAAATAATGGGGATCCCATTCACGTTACTCCCTGAGAGGGCGCGGATTTCAAATTCGAGTTGCAGCGTTACTTCATTGTTGGGATGCAAGGCCGGCGTAGCTTTTATTTTTACCCCCAGGTCCACGTATTCCGAACCTGGATAGGGCTGTTGGGCCAGCCCCGAAGTCGAAAAGAGATTCGCCGGACTCAGGACCACGGTGACGTCTCCTGCGGCGCCGGGCACATTGTTGGTCATAACTACATCCGGAAATTCGCCACTGACCAGCGATGGCGCTATGATCGCGGTGGGAAAGGATCCGGCAGGCCCAGCAGGTGGCTCGAATGCCACGGTGAAGAAGCCGGCAGTGATGCCGACAAAGACTCGAAATGTGTTTGACCCTGCACAAGTGACGGCGATACCCGCTGTGCCGTTCTGCGTGAAGTCCGCGAGAGCAATTCCTGTGGGATTCGGCGAAGTGGCGAGAGGCGAATTCGGGCCAGCAACAAAAGTACCATCCCCTTGATTCAACAGAACAGTGACCGAATTATCCGTATTGTTCACGATCGCGAGGTCCGGGCTGGCGTTGCCATCCAAGTCTGCCGAGGCGACCGCGACGGGATTCTGCCCCAGCGTGATCGGCGAGCCAGTGAATTGCGTGAAAGTTCCATCTCCGTTGCCCTGAAGTACCACCACGTTGCCTTGCGGGATGGATGGATTAGCAAGCGTGGTCTGATTAACGATCGCGAGATCGGGTTTGCCATCAAGATTGAAATCGGCGACCGTCATGGCCACTGGTCCGCTGACATTTGTGGGCAGGTGAAAAGGCGAGCCCGTTGCTGGAGTGAAGGTCGGATTCCCGCTATTGTCCACACCCCCGAGGAAAACGGAGAAAGTGCTGTCCTTGAAATTGGCGACGGCAAAATCCTGGTGTCCGTCGCCGTTAAAATCCGCGGTGACAATGGCACTTGGCTGATTGCCGACCGGGATAGTTGTCGCGGGGGTCTTAAAGGTCCCGTCCCCATTGCCAAAAAATATGTTCACGAGGTTTTTTGTGGAATCCGTGACGAGCAGGTCGGGAAAGCCGCTGGAAGTGAAAACCGCTGAAGCGATTGCGGGTGGACTGGGTGGGGCTGCGGTCAGTTTTGGCCCCAGCGAGATCGGCGAGTTCGTGGCATCCGTAAAAAATCCCGGGTTGCCGTTCTCATTCAGGAGGATGGTCACTGTGTTATCCAGCTGGTTCACCACTGCCAGATCAATCAAACCATTATTCTGAAAGTCAGCCGCGGCGAGGGATACCGGGTCGACACCCACGGGGAAAGTATTGCTCGGGAAAGGATTGCCGGAACCCGCCGGATTCGGAGTGAAAGGGGAGCTGCCAAGGCTGCTCGAGAGTAACGAGAGAGTAATCGGGTAACGATCGCCCACAAAAAAAGTAGCGGGTTTGCCGTCTTGCGCACGCAACAGGACCTGACGGCCGCTGTGCACCAGTGAAAGTGCCGTGGAAAAATCCACCGCCGCGCTGGGCAGCGTCAGAAGAAATGTCGATTTGCCCCCGCCCACCGCGATAATCTGTGGAATCAGCGAGGCCACCGTTGTTGCGCCCCCTGTTGCGACTCCTCCAAAGATCCCCGCGAGCAGCGTTTGAAGCGCCGAAAGATTCTGCGCTTGATTCAACTGGCTGATCAGATTTGGCGGGATGGTGTACAGGTGCACGCTGGTAGGTGGCTCGATGCCGATTTTGCGTGCAGTGTTGCGGTCGACCTCGAGCAGTTCAATCTCCAGCATGACTTCGCCGCGCGCTTTTTCCGTTTGCCGGATGAGTTCTTCGGCGACTGCCAGCTTTTCTGGCGAGTCCCGCATGGTAATGGTCCGGCTGCGGCTATCAAGGCTGATGTGGGTTGCGCCGGTGATCTCTCGAAGGATGCGCAACATCTCGGTTACATCCTCGGGGCTTACCGCGGCAGAGAGAGAAAAAGTCTGCTCAGCTTCCAGACCGTACTGCTTGCGTTTTTCCTGCGTGTCTGCTGCAACGAACATCAGCGTCGAATTCAGGGGGCGCCAGAATGTGCCAGTTTGCGTGCCCAGGACCGCGGCCGCGGTGTTAAAGTCCACCTGGTCGAGGCGCAGCCGTACATTTCGCGATGTCAGGTCTGGATCGAAAGCTGCCTTGACGCCGTACAGCGTTGCCAATTGCTCGTAAGCTGATTTCGTATCGCCCCGCAGGTTGAGATCGTACGTTCCACTTTTCGGCTGAAGCTTTGGCAAGCCGACGATCTCCGTTGCCGCCGTTTTTGTGGGTGGTTCATCCTCCATCGTCTTCATTTGCCCGAGCCGCTCCATGACGATGGCGTTTCCTGGATCTATTCTCAGCGCCGCAGCCAATGCTTCCGTGGCCTGGTCCAGATGGCCCGCCAAAGCGCTACGTTCAGCAGCCTCTGTGTACATCCGCACTAGTTTGGAGCGAAGCGCCGCCGCGTGGCCGACGATGCCTGCGTCTTGCGGCGCGTACAGGGCAGCTTCCTGGTACGCAGCCAGAGCTTCCTCCCATTGCCCGGCTGCTTCAGCCTTGGCGCCGCGTTCCGCAGCCTTCTGTGAGCGCTTAGCGTCTGGCTTCGTATCTGGGCGCGGTGTGGCTGATTGCGGCTGTGAGGTCGGAGGCGCCTGTGCTGGAAGCTGCGCGCAGATCAGCAGTACGGACAAGAGCAGGGAAGCGGATTGGCGGAACTCGCGCATAAGCAGGGAACAGGATAACCTATTGGCGGCCGAGGTAAGTCGGACTTAATTGGTCCGGTTGACGCAAGTCCATTGCTGCGGTACACTTGAATCGTAGTTGCAACTCAATTACAACTGGAGTTTCCGTGCTTTCGGCAATCCTTTTGGCACTGAGGGAAGGCGTTGAAGCCTCTCTCGTCGTCGGCATCATCCTGGTCTACCTTTCCCGCACTGGCCGCGGCCACCTGGCGCGTTTCGCCTGGTACGGCGCGGCAGCGGCTGCGGCGCTCAGCCTGGGCGTGGCGGTGGCCTTGGAGCGATTCCGCATCAGCGAGGACGGCTTTGAGGGCCTGATGCTCCTGGTCGCTTCGGTGTTCGTCATTACGATGATCGTATGGATGAACCGAGTTGCGCGCCACCTGAAAAAAGAGATCGAGGCCAAGGTTGAGGCCTACGCGGAGCGGGCAGGCAAGGCCGCGGGCTGGGGGATTTTCCTGTTTGTTTTCCTGATGGTGCTGCGCGAGGGCGCGGAGCTGGCGCTGATTTTGCGCGCCGTGGAACTGTCTAGCGAAGGATTGCAGACCTGGATCGGGACCATCGTCGGGATTGGCGCCGCCGTGGCCGTGGGCTTGTTTTTCTTCAAAGGGACTCTGCGCGTTCCGCTGCACCGCTTTTTTGCGGTGACCAGCGCCATCTTGATGCTCGTGGCGTTTCAGCTTGCGCTCACGGGTTTGCACGAGCTGAGCGAGGCGCGCTGGCTTCCGTCGAGCAAGACAGAGATGGCGTTGATTGGCCCCATCGTGAGGAATGAGCTGTTTTTCTTTGTCTTTATTTTCGGAGCGGCGGCGCTGCTGGTGCTGCGCGAATGGCAATCGGCGTCGCACGCCAAGGCCGCGCAAGACGCCGCCGGTGAAGCGGAGAAAAGATTGCTCGAATCGCAGAATCGCCGCCAGCGCCGCTGGATGATCGCCGCAGCAGGCGGATGCCTGGTGGTGATCCTGGTGCTGACCGCTGATTTTATTTATGCGCGCGCGAACTCCGCGCCGCCCTCGGCGCGAACCGTTACCGCCGTGGGCAACGAGGTGCGCATCCCATTGAGTGAAGTGCAGGATGGAAGCCTGCATCTCTACAACATCACGGCCGGCCACCAGTCGCTGCGCTTCCTGATCATCAAAAAGCCGAATGGATATGGCACCGCCTTGGACGCTTGCCGGATTTGTGGCGCCGAAGGGTATCGCCAGGACGGCCAGAACGTCATCTGCCGGCACTGCGGCTCAGCGATCTATGTGCCGTCGGTAGGCGATCAGGGCGGCTGCAATCCCATCGGCGTTCCGTCGCACACCGATGGCGGCGACCTTGTTCTGGATGTTTCCGCGCTCGTCGCAGCCACCAAGGAGATTCCCCAGTAGGGGCCGATACATCGTGCCCGTGTATGAGCGGCCAGAAAATTTATGTTCCTACGACTCGTCGCCGATTCTTTTGGACGCCGTCCGCGCCACAAACTCCTCACCGGAGCGGCGCTGGCGCTCGGCATGGGCGTGGCTACGGCGGCACTCAGTGTTTCACTAGAGGTAGGTGACCGTCTGGCCAAGGAATTCCGCAGCTTGGGCGCAAATCTTCTGGTCACGCCGCAAGCGGATTCGCTGCCGCTCGAAATTGGAGGTGTCGACTACCGTCCCGTGAACGCTGGCGCGTATCTTCCCGAAGCCGACCTTCCGAAATTGAAAACGATTTTCTGGCACAACAACATTGTGGGTTTTTCTCCAATCCTCCAAATCTCAGTCGATAGCTTTGTGGAGGCGGGCCCCCCGACATATTCGCGATTTGTGCAACCGACGAAGGCGCTTCTGATTGGCACTTGGGCTGAGCACCAGATTCCACTCCCCGACGGGGGTACTTTTACTACCGGGATAACGAGGGCGAATCCTTGGTGGCAAGTGCGGGGACGCTGGTATTCCGACGCCAGTCAAGAATGTGTGGTCGGGGCACAGCTTGCAGCGCGCCTCGGCGTTACCCCCGGGCAGAGCCTCTTAATTGCTCAACCAACTGAATGGATCAAGTTCATTTCCGGCGGTGATTTGCCGGCCCCCGCAAGAAAGCTTCTTGTTACTGGTCTCTTGGAGACCGGAGGCCCCGAAGATGATGCAATTGTGGTACCTCTAGTAATTGCTCAAGAGATGGCGCACAAACCGAATGAGTACCGCAAGCTGTACGTCAGCGCATTGACGAAACCCGAAGACGATTTTGCGCGGCGCGATCCGAAGACGATGAAACCGGATGAGTTCGAGCGTTGGTCCTGCAGCCCCTACGTTTCTTCCATTGCGTATTCGATACAGCAGGTCTTGCCCGGAGCTGATGTGCGTGTGATTCGCCGCGTGGCGGAAGGCGAAGGCGCGATCCTTACGCGAGTCCGCATGCTGCTGTGGCTGGTTACGGGAGCGGCGCTGCTAGCCGCGGCGCTGGCCGTGGGGGCTTCCGCCGCGGCTTCCGTGATCGAACGGCGTATGGAGATTGGCTTGATGAAAGCGCTCGGTGCCGGCTCCGGCACAGTCGGCTTCCTGCTCGCCGCGGAACAACTCTTGCTGGCGTTTGTCGGTGGCGGGATCGGCTATGCGCTGGGAATTATCTTGGCGCGCCTTCTCGGTGAAAGGATTTTTGGCGCGGCCCCCGAGCCTTCTCTCATGGTATTCCTTGTGATTGTCGCGCTTGCCATCGGCGTCACGCTTCTCGGCAGCGCCATCCCCCTCCGCCGCGCTTCGCGCTACGAGCCGGCACCCATCCTGCGAGGCGAATGATGGCCGCCCTCCATACAGCCAATCGAGCCATGTTCTGGCGCATCCTCCGGCGCCTCTTCGGAGCCAACCCCGGTCGCCTTTTCGTAATGCTGCTAGCCCTTGGCGCGGGCGCCGCCGTCACTGCCGCGCTGCTCAATCTGCAAGTGGATGCCAAGCGCCGCCTTACCGCTGAATTCAGCATCTTCGGTCCCAACGGCTTGATTCTTCCCCGAGGCGATGCCGCAACTTTTACCGAGGTTACCTTCGATCATTTAACTAAAAGCGGCATGCTGCCCAATGCGCAGGCCAATCTTTCCTTGATTTGCAGCATTTCCTCGCAGTCGACCGGTCAAAGGCCAGTGCGTGCGGTCGTAACAGGAACGCGCGCTCTCGACCCGATAGACGCACCGAAAAGGGGAACTGCGCCTTCCAGCGAATCAGAGCCATACGACAGCCGGCAGATCTGCTTCGCGGGTGGCCGACTAGCTTTAAAAATGAACGTCAAGGTTGGTGACAACATAGTGCTACGAGCTGAAGACCACGAGGAACCTTGCATCATTAAGTTCATTTGGTCCCGCGGCGATGCAGGCGACGATCAAATTACGTCTTCTCTCGGGGTTGCTCAGCGGCTGGCAGGCATGCCGGGCCGGGTAAGCATCATTCAACTTGACTTGAGAGGCAAACCAGCGGAACAAGATGCGTATTTCGCGAGCCTTCAACACGGTTTCCCAGATTTGGAGGTCCGTCCGCTTCGCGAATTCACCGAAGCTCAAGCCAAGATTTACGATCGAATCAGCGGATTACTTACCATGACGGTCGGAATTGTCCTGTTGCTGACCGCCCTGTGCGTCATGGCGGCGATGACCAACGTGGCGATGGAGCGCAAGATGGACGTTGGCTTGATGAAAGCCATTGGTGGCTCGATGCGGCGCGTGCTGCGCCTTTTCCTTGCTGAGGCGGCACTGCTCGGCCTCGCGGGCGGCATGATTGGCGCCGCGCTTGGCATTTTTCTATCCATCGGTTTAGGCAAAGCCGTCTTTGGCGTGGCGGCGCGGCCGCGGCTGATTGTGTATCCTGTAGCAGTCGCGCTAACGGTCATCGTCGCGATTCTTAGTGCTTTTCCGCTGCGGCGTCTGGCAAGCATCCGTCCCGCAGCGGTTTTTCGAGGTGAAGCGTGAGTTCGGTCGTCCAAGTGCCACCGCTGACCGCGGCGACGCAAGTGGTCATCGAGAATTTGATCAAGCAATACGGCGCTCTGCGTGCGCTCGGCGGCGTCAGCTTTGGCGTGAACACCGGCGAGTGGGTCGCGCTCATGGGACCATCCGGCTCGGGAAAAACCACTCTCATCAATATTCTCGGCGGCTTGGACACGCTAACCACTGGTCGCGTGGTCGTCGATGGCACCGACCTTTCAAAACTTCGTGAAAACGAGCTTGCGTGTTACCGCGCCGAAAAAGTCGGTTTTGTCTTCCAGCAATTTCATCTCGTGCCGTATCTCACCGCTGTCGAAAACGTGATGCTTGCTCAGTATTTCCACAGTGTCACGGATCAAAAGCAGGCTGAAGAGGCACTAAAACGCGTCGGCCTCGGCGACCGCCTGACGCATCTTCCCGCGCAACTCTCTGGCGGCGAGCAGCAACGCGTCGCTATCGCGCGAGCGCTGATCAACGAGCCAAAGCTGATCCTGGCCGATGAACCTACGGGAAATCTTGACGAGGCCAATGAAGAAATTGTGCTCGAGATTTTTCGCGAACTGCACAACGCTGGTCACACCATCCTCATGGTCACGCACGATCCGGACATCGCGCGCCAGGCCGACCGACGCATCGAGCTCGCTCATGGCCACTTGCATTTCGATACCGCGCAACACGGCCCGGGCCATCCCCTCGCTTGTCCTCTGGCTGATACCGCTGACTGCTGCACTCCGATTTCCACCGATGACGAAATTCGCTTCGATCATTTGCTCGAACAGATCTGGATTTTCGGCGAGGAAGGGAAGCCTGCGCACGCGGCGAGTCTCCATGCCACCGGTTCGGCCGGGAAACTTCCGCTAGTGAACGATGAACCTGCCGCGCGGGTTCTTTCGCGCATGTCCGATCTCCGCCTCGTGGAAATGCAAAATGGAGAAGTGCAGCTCACGTCCGTGGGCAGCCAGCGCGCACGAAACGTCGTCCGCCGTCATCGCCTGGCCGAGCGCCTTTTCAAAGACACTTTTTCCATCGACGACACCGAAGCGCATACGCAAGCCTGCAAATTCGAACACATCATCAGCCCCGAGCTCGACCAGCGCATTTGCACTTTTCTTGGCCATCCGAAAACCTGCCCGCACGGCAATCCCATTCCGCCCGGCGATTGCTGCGATAGCAAGCCCAAGGTCTAAGCTCACCCCGGAACTATGCCGACTCCTCTCGACCCGCGAAAAAAGCCCACGAGCATCAAGATTCACATTTCCAGCGGCGCGGGTGTGGACATCATCTGGGCCGATGGCCACGCCAGCCATTACGATTTTGCATATCTGCGTGAAGAGTGCCCTTGCGCGACCTGCAATGACGCGCGCGAGAAGAAGGCCTCTCTTGGAGCGTCCGCTCCAGCATTGCTCTCCTCTCCCGCGCTCCCTATGTTCAAGCCCAAGCCCCGCGCTCAATCCGCCACGCAGATCGGCAGCTACGCCATCCAACTCAACTTCTCCGACGGCCACTCCACCGGTATCTATAGTTACGATTATTTCCGCATCATCTGCCCCTGCGCTGATTGTGCCAAAGCCTTCCGCACCGTCGCAGCCGGCTGAAGCCTCCTGCTGTTGTTTCTTGCCTCCTTTCTGTGGAATCCTCTGACCAGATTCAAGTGATCCTTTCCCCAACGAGGTGTCTCATGGCCTGCGACCCCCAGGAATTGAAGCACGTTCCGCTTTTTGCGCTGCTCGATGATGACGAAGCTGCCGTTCTCGCCAGTCAAGTCGAAGTGAGGCACTTTGCTCCGCGCCAGCGCATCTACAAAATCGGCGATCCTGCCGGTCAAGCTTACGTGATGATGTCAGGCCGAGTCCGCGTCTCGACCGTCGACGAAGATCATCAAGAGGTTGTCGTCGACGAGCCCGGTCACGGCGAATTTTTCGGTTTCGCCTCCATGCTCGAACGCACCCCTCATCAAACCGACGCGACGGCCCTTGAGGAAACCTCCTGTCTCGAAGTTTCCCGCGACGACATCTCCGTTCTTCTGCAGCGCAAGCCCCACGCCGGCATGGACATGCTCACCGTCCTCGGTAAGCAGTTTCACGCCTCTCAGCAGCTTGTGCGCCTCCGGGCCAATCGCCATCCCAACGAAATCATCGAAAAGGAAGCCACTTTTGGCGAACGCATCGCGGATGTGGTCAGCAAATTCGGGGGCTCGTGGACTTTTATCATTTCCTTCGCAATCGTTGGCAGCATCTATACGGCGATAAACATAACTTTGGGGAAATCCGCCTGGGATCCCTATCCCTTCATTCTCCTGAATCTATTTCTTTCCTTGCTGGCCGCCATCCAAGCCCCGGTGATCATGATGAGCCAGAATCGTCTGGACACGAAAGATCGCCTCCGCGGTGAACTCGATTTTGACGTCAACCGCCGCGCCGCCTCGGACATTCAAGGTTTGGCCAGAAAGCTGAATCTCCTGGGTGAGAAGATGGGCGACATTGAGGACCTGCTTCGCCAGAAACACATTACCCCTGCTGCTCCCGGTCCTTCGCACTAGAGCGAGCTACATCTTTCGAATGGCGCGTAGTCTGTCCGGCTAGACTTAGGGCCTCAAAAATGCGAGCATTTTAACCTGCAACTTAACGAAACCCGTACATGAGCAGCACTCCCAATAGCCCTGCTGCCGCAGGCAGCCGCGGCAACGGAATTCCGCGTGTTCTCGTAGCCACGACGGCGCTCCTGAGCTTCATTTCGTTCTGGCGCGCCGCAGCGATCGTCCTCAACGATCTCGCCTCTTCCGCCTACTACGCCGGCGGCGAAGCCGAAGGCTACATCGGCAAGGCCGCGCCCTGGTTCATCCTTGGCATCATGCTGTTTTCCTACGCCGTACGCGCCATCTACGTCGAGAGCTGCAGCATGTTCGTCCGTGGCGGCGTCTACCGCGTCGTCAAGGAAGCGATGGGCGGAACGCTCGCCAAGTTCAGCGTTTCCGCTCTGATGTTCGACTACATCCTGACTGGACCCATCAGCGGCGTCTCCGCGGGCCAATATCTCGTCGGGCTCCTCAACGAAACCTTCGACTACATCCATCTGAGTTTGCACATTTCGCCGGGATTTGGCGCGGCCTGCTTCGCCATTCTCGTTACCGTTTATTTCTGGTGGTACAACATCAAGGGCGTCGCCGAATCCAGCCAGAAGGCCATGCGCATCATGCAGATCACCACCGTCATGGTCGTGATCTTAATTAGTTGGTGCATCTACACGGTCTGGCTCCGGCATCCTGCCCTCCCTCCAATCCCTCATCCGAGAAACCTGAAGCTTGAACCGAACGCCATGGGTTGGCTCTATGGCGTGCACTTCGCGCATCTGGCCGGAATCATCGCCATTTTCATCGGCCTTGGCCACTCCGTTCTGGCAATGAGCGGCGAAGAATCCCTCGCGCAGGTCTACCGCGAAATTGAACATCCCAAGCTGCCGAACCTGAAGAAGGCTGGTTTGGTGATCTTCATTTACAGCCTGGTTTTCACCTCCCTGGTTTCATTTTTTGCCGTGATGATTATTCCCGACAGCATTCGCCAGAACTACCTGGAAAATCTTATTGGCGGACTGGCGATGAATCTCGAGGGCCCCTTCCTGCTGCGGCTTGTCTTCCATGGGTTCGTCGTGGTTGTGGGCACGCTGATACTGGCGGGCGCTGTGAATACCGCGATCGTGGGATCGAATGGAGTGCTCAATCGCGTTTCCGAAGACGGCGTGCTCGCCGACTGGTTCCGTCAGCCGCACCGGCGATTCGGCACTTCCTATCGAATCATCAATATTGTCGCGGGTTTGCAGATCATCACCATCATCATCAGCCGCGGCGATGTGACCTTTCTCGCAAACCTCTACGCATTCGGCGTGATTTGGAGTTTTGCGATGAAGGGCCTGGCTGTCCTCATCTTGCGCTACACGCATCCGGGCGATCGCGAATACCGCGTCCCGCTCAACTTCACGATTTTTGGCGTGGAAATTCCGCTTGGACTCGGCCTGATTACTCTGACCTTGCTCGGCATCGCGGTCGTAAACCTCTTTACCAAGAAGGATGCGACCATTGCCGGAGTCACTTTCTCCGTCGTGCTTTTTATCGTCTTCACCATCTCCGAAAGGTTTACGCATCACAGCCGCGGTAACACGAAACACGTTGAGATGGATCAGTTTCATCTCGAAATGGAAGGCGAGCTGACGCCAGAAGCCGTCGGTGCGCGTCCCGGGAACATTCTTGTGCCCGTCAGCAACGTGCACGCCCTCTATCACCTGGGCAATGTGCTCGATCGCGTTAAACCTGGTCGCCGCGACGTCGTCGTGCTCCACGTGCGCTTGCTGCGCCGCTCGGCCTCCGGCGAATTCGAACTCGAAGCCGAACAACTCTTCGGCAGCATCGAGCAGCAGCTTTTTTCGCAGGCCCTCGCTCTTGCGGAGAAACGCGGCAAATCTATTCGCCTCGCCGTGGTCGCCTCGAACAATCTCTGGGACGGTATCCTGCGCGCAGCAACGTCACTGCAGTCCAGCACAATCGTTCTGGGGCATTCCACGAAAGAAACCACGGAGGAGCAGGCCCGCCTGATAGGCGACGCCTGGGAAAAGCTCGGCGACCAGCGCCCGCAATTCAACCTTGAAATTCATATGCCCAACGGGGACAAGGTTTACAAGGTCCTCGGTCCTCACGCTCCGAATCTGACTGCCAACGAGGTCAATCTCCTCCACCGGCTATGGCTTCGTTTGAGTGATGCCGTGGCGCCCACGGAAATACATCACCATGATGTCGTGCATTTCGCGCTGGAAGAGCTAAAAAAAGAGATGGACGAAGGACACGAAGACATTGTGGTCAGCCGCCTGCGTGCCCACCTAGAAGCCAACCAGAAGAAGAAAACTCCAAAGGCCTGAAGAAATCCGTTGTTAGTTCGATTATTGATCATAAGCAATCCCTTCACGCCAGCTGTGACGTGCAATGTCCACACCGTTTTGCAGCAAGGGGAATCGGCATAGCGCACTGCGGGCAATCTTTGGTAGTGGGTGCCGGTTTTGCAGCGAAACGATTAATCTGCTTGACCACGAGAAAGACGCAAAATGCGACGATCAGGAAATTGACAACGGTATTCAGGAAAATCCCATAGTTCAATGTGGCCGCGTGCGCTGCTTTCGCTGTGGTCAGCGAGTCGTAACTCTTGCCGTCCAGGCTGAGGAAAAGGCCCGAGAAATCGACTTTGCCAAGCAATTGCCCCAGGGGTGGCATCAACAAGTCCTCCACCAGCGACGCGACAATCTTTCCAAAGGCCGCCCCGATGATCACGCCGACCGCCAAATCCATCACATTGCCCCGCATCGCAAATTCTTTGAATTCTTTGAGCACCGGACTTCTCCTTTATTCTTTCGATGAGTGTGCATGATGGCCCGGGCGGATTCCTGGTCTCGGGAAGGGCCGTCTATGGCGCGGATTATAGCTGAAGCAAACGGCGCAGCGAGAGAACAAATGAGAGTAATCAGTTTGCGCGATAGCGGACTAGCGTGGCCGGAGCACCAGCGCGCAACCAATGATGCCGCGCAGCGCGAGCAATCCACCTGCGGCCGCCAGCATTGGCGCGACCCACAAGAAGGGCACGCGCGAAATCGCCAGCATCAGAATTCCCAGAAGCGAAAGAGAAAGACCGCGCGTCCAATTTTCCCAGCGCAGCCACCATTGTCCGGGTTTGTATAATGCTCGAAGCCCCCACAGAATCAGTGCCACGCTAAGAATAAGCCAACTCACGCCGTGCCGGTCGACCGCAATGTGCCGCACCAAAACGAGCCACGCAATTAGGCCGCCAAGCATGATGAAGATTAATTCAATCATCAACCGCAGGAGCCGCTCCGGCGTGAGCATGGGCTTGCTCGGTGTTACTTGACGCGCTCTATACGGACTTTTTGAAGCGCGACGGGTGTTTTCGGGCGGTCATTCGAATCGCGCGGCACGTTGGAAATCTTGTCTGCTACATCCTGGCCTTCCACCACTTCACCAAAAATTGTGTGCCGGTTGTCTAGCCAGGGGGTCGCCGCAACGGTAATGAAAAACTGGCTGCCATTGGTTCCCGGTCCGGAATTAGCCATAGAGAGCTTTCCGGATTTCGAATGCTTGAGCGAAGGATGAAACTCATCGGCAAACTTGTAGCCCGGTCCACCCATCCCCGAGCCCTGCGGGCAGCCTCCCTGAATCATGAATTGCGGGATCACCCGGTGGAAAATCAAACCGTCATAAAACGGTTTTTTTTCTTTCTGTCCAGTTTTCTCGTTGGTGAATTCCTTCGTGCCTTCAGCGAGCCCCACAAAATTCGCGACGGTCTTTGGCGCTTCTGCTTCGAGCAGGCGCACCACAATGTTGCCCTGCGAAGTCTCGAAAATGGCGTAGGTTCCTGCCGGTCTGCTCATGCGATCTCCTTTTGCACCGCACAATCCTACACGACGGTTAGTGTGCCGCGCCACTTAGAGCCGCAAATAATGCAATTCTCAGGCGAAGTGCGGAACGATGCCGGCCATGAAGCGAAAAGATTGTTCCTTTTTGCGGGACGCGGTGCTACCACCCTTTTTTCTTGCGAAGCTCCGTGATGTGCGCGGCGTGATGCTTTCCGTGCCACTCATAGAGGAAAAGCAGCCAGTCCACCGTGCGCTCGCCATGTTCTGGATGGACAAGCACTCTCGCGAACTGTTCGGGCTTCATGGAGCGCCACAGCCGGTCAAAACGGGCATGCACGGAATCCAGCAGCGTTTGCGACACCTCGATGGGCGTCGATTTCGAATCCGCCAGCTCGGCCCAGGCCGCTTCGTCGTATGGCTTGATGGTTGGCTTTTCTTCCGTCAGCGCCAGCTTCAATCGCACATAAGCGTTCAGGTGGCTGTCCGGAACGTGATGCACCACCTGACGAACCGTCCACCCCCCTTCCCGATATGGGGTGTCGAGCTGCGCGTCGTTCAGCCCTTTCACCGCCGCACGCAACTTGGTGGGCGTTGCTGCAATCTCTTCAATCGCCTGTTGACGCCGTGCCGGAGTCACTTGTGCCGGCATCTCAAATTTTCCAATGGGGAAGCGAGGATCCATCGTCACTTTCTCCTTATCCAAACTGATCCTTCCTCGGACTATAGCGAGCGCCATTTGTCCAGGTCAACGTCGCTCGCGCCAAAACGCTCTCCAATTTGGACGCCCGGTATTCCGAATCGTGAGGGCGGGAATGCTACAATACGGCTCCATTGTATCCGGCGGGTGCAGCGCTGAATCTAATGAATGGAGAAAGATCAAATGTATAGTGTCATCATCATCGGCAGCGGGTGCGCCGGTCTTACTGCCGCGATTTACGCCGCGCGCGCGAATCTCAAACCGCTGGTTTTGGATGGGCACGAGCCCGGCGGCCAGCTCTCCCTCACCACCCACGTCGAGAACTTCCCCGGCTTCCCCGACGGCATCATGGGGCCGGAGCTCATCGAAAACATGCGCAAACAGGCACAGAAATTCGGAGCGGAGTTCAAGGCAGGGGCAGTAACCGAAGTGGACGTCAGCAAGCGCCCGTTCAAGATCATCGCTGGAAAAAACACTTACGAAACCGAGGCCCTGATCATCGCTGCGGGCGCCTCAGCGCGTTTGCTGGGCTTGAAGGGTGAACGCGAATTGATCGGCCATGGCGTTTCTACTTGCGCCACTTGTGACGGCTATTTTTTCCGCGGCAAGCCCATTGCGGTTGTTGGCGGCGGCGATTCCGCCATGGAAGAGGCTAACTTCCTCTCGCGCTATGCCAGCGAAGTTTATCTCGTTCACCGCCGGAACGAATTTCGTGCTTCCAAGATTATGATCGACCGCGCCAAAGCAAACCCAAAAGTCGAGTTTGTTACTCCTTTCGCGGTGGAGGAGATTGTCGCTCCTGAAGGCCACGTCGAAGGCATGCGGCTGCGCAATCAGCAGACCAAGGAAACACGCGAAATTGCCCTCCATGGCGTGTTCGTCGCCATCGGACACGATCCCAACAGCATCGTTTTCAAGGGAAAGCTTGAAATGGATTCGAATGGCTATCTTCTCGCCAAACACGGCAGCCTGACCTCGATCCCCGGTGTTTTCGTGGCCGGTGACGTTCAGGACCACCGCTACCGCCAGGCAGTCACCGCGGCCGGGTCCGGCTGCATGGCCGCCATCGACGCGGAAAAGTTTCTGGAAGAGCACAAGCACTAGTTTCGCTCTTTCCAGGCTGCCATAATTAGTCACGCATGCTTCGTTCGACGCTCCTCAAGCTCTCTGAAAGCAAAGGCTTCGCCAATTGGGTCACTACCAATGGCACCACGCGCGGCATGGCCCGCCGTTTTGTGGCTGGCGAGACGCTCGACGAAGCCATCGCCGCCGCCCGCGCATGTAACGACGCCGGCATGCTCGCCAGTCTGGACTATCTTGGCGAAAACGTTTCTTCCACCGGAGACGCCCAGCATTCCCGCGACGCCTATCTCGAGGTCTTTGAACGCATCGCCCACGAAAAACTGAACGCCAACGTTTCCTGCAAGCTGACGCAGCTGGGCCTCGACCTCAACATCGATTTCTGCCAGGGCCTGGTCCTCTCCATCGTCGAGTTTGCTGCCCGCTACGAAAATTTCCTGCGCGTAGATATGGAAAGCTCTGTTTACACGCAACGCACCATCGATGTCGTCAAGCGCGTGCGCTCACGAAATCCGGGGATCGGCACGGTCATTCAGTCCTATCTCTACCGCAGCGAGACGGACGTCACCGACCTACTGGCCTACGGCTGTCGCATTCGTTTATGCAAGGGGGCCTACAAGGAACTACCCGAAGTCGCCTTCGTGAGCAAAGCTGACGTCGATGCCAATTACGTCCGCCTGATGCAGATGCTGCTTTCCAGCGGCTTCTATCACGGTATCGCCACCCACGATCCCCTGATGATCGCGGCGACCATCCGCTACGCAGCCGCAAAGCAGATTTCCAAGGATGATTTCGAATTTCAGATGCTGTACGGCGTGCGCACCGATCTGCAGCGTCGCCTCGTCCGGGATGGATATCGCGTCCGCGTCTACATCCCCTACGGCCGGGATTGGTTTCCCTATTTCATGCGCCGCCTCGCCGAGCGCCCCGCCAACGTCGGCTTCCTGCTTCGCAATTTCTTCCGCAAATAAAATTTGCTTCGCGTTAAAGCTTTCGGCAAACCGTGACGCCGTCGCGCAAGGGAATAAGGACGGGGTAAAGTTCCTTCGAAGCGTAAACCAGCCGGTTGAATTCCTGTACACCCTGCGTATGAATATCGTCGGGCGCCGCCGGCCGAGCCGCTTTCCCCGACCACAGCGTGTTGTCCGTAATCAACAATCCTCCGCGCCTCAGCTTGGGCAGCGCTGCGCGCAGTGCATCCGGATATTGATGTTTGTCCACATCGTTAAAAATCAGATCGAACTTGCCCGAAGCCTTCTTCACCAGCTCCAGCGCATTGCCCACTCGCACGTCGATCCGCTTGGCCACTCCAGCGCGGCGAAAATACTCCTTCGCCCGCCGCGCTTTATCCGGATCGCCATCCGTGTAGATTACCTTCGCCTTTGGCCCGGCAGCTCTTGCCAGCCAGATCGTGGAGTACCCAATGGCCGACCCCATCTCAAAAATCCGTTTGGCGCCGGAAACCTGCACAAATAGTGCCAGCATCCGCGCCACCGCTGGCCCGATGATTGGAACGCGATGCTCCGCGGCATACTCCTCGATCTCGCTGATGACCGCATCGCGCTCCGGCAGCAGCTTGTAGATGTACTCCTCGACGTCATCCTGGATGTAGCCGCTGCGCAGATTCTCAGTGCGAATCATAACCTCTCTCCGCTTCAGTTGGATCCCGCTGCCAGCAGCGAGCGGATAGCAGCTTCATACGTGTCCCGCGTGCCCTCGCCCATCACATGCCCGATCTGCCGCCCGTCCTTCGCATAGAAAAACGTCGCGGGGAGCGATCCCGTCCACCCGGCTAGCACTGCTTGATCAAACGCCGCTTCGCCCCCGGGCTGTTTCCTATAGTTCCTGAATACCGGCTTGTAACGCGCGATGAACCGCCGCATCAGGATCAGGTCGCCGTCGTCGTCCATGCTGATGCCAACGACCTTCAATCCCTGCGGCGCATACTGTTTTGCCAGTTCATTCAGCATAGGGTACTCGTCGCGGCAAGGCTCACACCAAGTCGCCCAGAATGTAACCAGCAGGGGCTTTCCCCTATTCTGTTGCAGCAGCTTCTGATAGCCCTGCGCGTCAATGATCTCTGGATCGTGCTGGGCCCCCCCTTTGGGGGCCTGCGGAGCCGCGAGTGTGCTCGCGGCAGCTATCAATAGAAGTGCGACAAATAGAGTCCGAGTTCTCATTACCGTCCCTTTCCATTCCATTCTATCCATACCCTCTACGGTTGAGAAACTCATTCCCACCGCGTACAATCAGTTCAGGCCGCTTGATGCTCCCAGCAGGCCCGTGATATAAGGATTTTTTGCCGGTCGTGCTGTAGCGTCCCATGGGCCGCCGGTCCGCAGTCCGAACAAAGGAGATCGTTAATGGCTTACGTGATTGCCGAACCGTGCATCGGCACCAAAGACACCGCTTGCGTGGATGTTTGTCCAGTGGACTGTATACATCCGCGCAAGGATGAAGCAGCTTTTGAGGCTGAGACGCAACTGTACATTCACCCGACCGAATGCATCGACTGCGGCGCATGCGTCCCGGTATGCCCTGTGACCGCCATATTCGCGCTCGAAGATCTGCCCGAAAAATGGAATAGCTTCACGCCCATCAACGCGAACTGGTACGCCAACAAATAGCCGCGCCGGAAGGCGCGCTGGAAAATTTAGCGCAAGTTCTCGCGGCACGCACCGGCGTGCCGCTTTTTTCTCCCGCGTTCGAACGCGAGTCTCCCGCATCACTTTGTGCCATCCTGCGGCAGGCACGATTCCAACTTTTTCACTCGCGGCATCATCTACCCTCTTGGCCGTTAATCACGGAGGTCTCGCTTGAAGATTGGAAACTGGAGCCGAATCATCGCTGTCTCTTTCCTTGCGTTCCATCTCCAGCTTCCTTCCATCGCTTCTGGACAGACGCAACCTCCCACACACCGGCCTCAGGCACAAACCATCACGATCGGGTTGGAAGGCGACTGGGACGCCAAGTTGCAAGCCGGCGAAGCGGTTATTCATCTGGTTCTGCATCTAGCGAAGGCCTCGGACGGTTCCGTCAAAGCCACCATCGATAGCCTGGATCAAGGCGTCTACGGCATCGAGGTGACTTCCTACTCGCAGAAGAATCTTACTCTTCGTTTCACGGTGTCCTCGGTCAGCGCTTCCTTCGAAGGAAGAATCTCTACAGACCACCGCACCATTGACGGAGTTTGGACGCAAGGAAGTGCCAGCCTTCCACTTGGTTTTCATCGTCAGGCTGCCGGTGCTGGCGCCAAAAAGCCGGTTGACGCCATCTCCCCCTCTGAAGGCGTATGGCAGGGCGCATTGGAAGGCAACGGCATGCGCCTGCGCCTGCAACTCCACGTCTCGCACGCGGATCAAAATCAACTCGTCGCTGCTCTCGACAGCCCTGACCAGACCATCAGCGGACTTCCCGCCACCCGAGTGAGCGAAAAAGACTCTGCCTTTCATTTCGAAATTCCAGTCGTGAACGGCACCTACGATGGCACGCTCAATTCCACTAGAAACGCTATCACCGGAACCTGGACTCAGAACGACGCCACGCAACCGCTGGAATTCAAGCGCTCCGACAAACTCCTTGAACTGATTCGCCCGCAAACTCCCGTGAAGCCTTTTCCCTATCGCGAAGTGGAAGTCGTCTTTCCGAACAGCCAGGCGAAAATCTCTCTCTCAGGCACGCTCACTCTCCCCCCAGGTTCTGGCCCTTTCCCCGTCGCGATCCTCCTCCACGGCTCCGGGCCGCACGATCGCGATGAGACCCTTCTCGGACATCGTCCGTTTCTGGTTCTGGCGGACCACTTGACGCGCAAAGGTATTGCCGTCCTTCGTTTTGACAAACGCGGCAATGGGAAATCCACGGGTGACTACGCCAACGCGACTACCGAGGACTTCGCAAGCGATTGCCAGTCCGCCATCGCTTACCTGAAAACTCGCAAGGATATTGATTCGAAAAGAATCGGCCTCATTGGCCACAGTGAGGGCGGAATCATCGCCCCCATGGTCGCTGCGCGTTCGAAAGACGTGGCTTGGATCGTGCTTCTCGCTGGTCCCGGCCTCAACGGAGAAGATTCCCTGCTGCTCCAGTCGAAGGCCATCCTGAGAACTACCGGTGTGAACGAGGGCCAGATCGCCACCACGCTCAATTTCAACAAGCAAACATACGCGCTGGTCCGCCAGCAAACGAATCGTGAAGCGCTCGAATCGAAGCTGGCCGATCTCGTGCAGTCCAGCGGGATGAGCCTGACGCTCCCATCCTCCGCCCTCCAGCTCCAGATGAGTATGCTCGTCTCGCCGTGGTTTCGATATTTCCTGGATTACGATCCCGTTCCCGCGCTTCAAAAAACCCAATGCCCGGTCCTCGCCCTCAATGGCGAAAAAGATCTCCAGGTTCCTGCGCAGGAGAATCTCGCAAGCATCGGGAAAGCTCTTCAAACCGGGGGCAATAAGGATTTTCAAATCACGCCATTGCCCGGCTTGAACCATCTCTTCCAGCACTGTCCCACGGGCTCGCCAACGGAATACGGCGCTATTGAAGAAACCATCGCACCGGAAGCGCTCGATGCCGTCTCTGACTGGGTGTTGAAGCATACCTCTCCCTGAGGCATGCTGATTGTGCCTGCCTGAACGCGGGTCGCATTCGAGAAAGTTGCGTTTTTGGCCTTTGCCCGCCGGGGCTCGAATTCATTATTTCCTGCGGCGGGTTATCATGTGTTGAGAGAAAAACTGTCCCCATGCCCCAGGATTTCCATCTCGCTCTGCTTATTCACGCTCACCAGCCCTGCGGCAATTTCGAGCATGTCCTCGAAAAAGCTTACGAAACATCCTATCTCCCCTTCATCGAGGAGCTGGAGAAACATCCCGGCGTGCATCTCGGCCTGCACTATTCCGGTCCGCTCCTCACCTGGATCGAGGAGCATCGGCCCGAATATTTCGCCCGACTGAAAACGCTGGTCCAGAATGGCCAGGTCGAGCTCGTTGGCGGCGGCTTTTACGAACCGATTTTGATCTCCATTCCGCCGGAAGACCAGCGAGAACAAATCGCTCGCCTCTCTGCCTATCTCGAAAAACATTTTGGCCGGCTGCCCACCGGCGCGTGGCTCGCCGAACGCGTCTGGGAACCTCAGCTTCCCTCTGCGCTTGCCGCCTCCAATATTGCTTACACTCTCGTCGATGATATTCACTTCCTCTCCGCGGGCTTTGAGCCCGAAGAGCTTTTCGGGGCCTACCTGGCCGAAGATCGCGGCCAGACTGTTTGGCTCTATCCCGGCCAGAAGGCGCTGCGCTACCTCGTCCCATTTGGTAAGGTCGAAGAGGTTATCACTTGGCTTCGTGAAGCTGCCAACCTCCACCCCGGTGGCGTGGCCGCCATGGGCGATGACATGGAGAAGTTCGGAGTCTGGCCCGGCACGCATGAACACTGCTACACGGATGGATGGCTCGCTGATTTTTTCACCGCGCTCGAAAAGAATTCCGATTGGCTGAGAGTCTCCACGCCAGGTGAATATCTCGCGGCGCATGCGCCTCTCGGCCGCGCCGACCTTCCTACAGCTTCTTACACCGAAATGATGGAGTGGGTTTTGCCAACGCGCGTTCGGCAGCGCTATCACGCCGTGCTCAAGGAATTCAGCGCCCGCCCGGAAGTTCTCTCCTTCCTCCGCGGGGGCTCCTGGCGCGGTTTCTTTCGCAAGTACCCCGAATCCAATTTGCTCCACAAGAAAATGCTGCGCGTCTCCGCGCGTCTCGCCGCCGCTCCGGCACGCCGTGCCGGCACGAAATCGGTCGAAGATCTGCTGCGCGCTCGCGATCTGCTTTTGCGTGCCCAGTGTAACGACGCCTATTGGCATGGCATTTTTGGCGGAATTTACGCCCCTCATCTCCGCACCGATCCGTGGCGCAATCTCATACGCGCCGAAGCCATTGCCGATCTGCATACCCCCGGCGCTCTCGTCGCCCGCGTTGAGCTGCTCGATTACGACGCCGACGGCGCCGGCGAACTGCTTTTCACCGCACCAGAATACCAGGCGCTCCTGAAGCCCAGTGATGGCGGTACGATCGCCGCACTCGATTTTCGCCCCGCTGCCGCTACGCTCGTGAATTCCATTCTGCGCCGCCCGGAGTCCTATCACACCAGCCTGCGCGAAGCCGCCGGAAAGCCGGCCACTGGTGCAGTTGCCTCCATCCATGAGCAAACCCGAGTCAAAGAGCCCGGCCTGGAGCGCTTTCTCCGCTATGACCGCTGGCCGCGCCACGCATTCCGCGTCCTGCTTTTCGATCCCGCGCGCACGCACGCCGACTACGAATCACTCGAGCTACAGGAAGATCCTGGTTTTGCAGGCGGCGCTTTCACCATCAAAAGTTCCGGCCCCCACGACGCCGAACTCTTCCGCGCCGACACACTCACGTTGCACGGCAAGAACGAATCAGCGGCAGTGAAGGTTCTGCTCTTGAAGCAATACTCTTTCGGTGCCTCGCCCAAAGGATGTGAAGTCGGCTGCGAAATTACCTTGCGATTCAAGGAACTGCCCGCAGAGCCCTTTGCCGTTGGAATCGAATCCATCATCAACATGCTCGCCCCCGCCGAGCCCGACCGTTTCTTCGAGACGCAAGCGGGCCGCGAGAATTTGCGCTTCAGCGGAAAACTTCCCGGTCCCATCCTCCGCATGGAGGATGGCTGGCAACGCGTCCGCGTCGCCCTCCACGCGCCGCTCTCGGAAGAATTCTGGGTCGCTCCCATCGAAACCGTCTCCGAATCCGAGGAAGGTTTCGAACGCGTCTACCAGGGCTCCCAGATCCTCGCTCTCTGGCGCCCCGATTTCACCACACAAAAATCCTGGTCCGCGCGCCTAGTCTGGCGCATCGAAGCCTTCTAACGACAACTTGAAATTGAATCGGGAATCGTTGCTGGATTGTTACAACTAATTCGATTACTCCGCGATCAGCAGGTTTTGAGCGAAGGGCCATTCGCGGTCGATCCATTGGCCATCGCAGCGGAATCCTGTGCGCGCTGCCATGCCAGCGATTTCTTCCGCCTTATATTTGTGCGAGCTTTCCGTCCAGATCGTCTCATCTTCATCTAGCATGAACCGCAGATTTGCCGCCGGAACGTGCACGGTTTGCCTGCGCGTGGAGCGTAGATGCATTTCGATTCGCCGCTCCGCGCTGCTCCACCGTGCTTCATGCTGAAAGCCGGCCAGATCAAAATCCGCGCCCAGCTCCCGGTTGATTCGCGCCAGCAAATTCAGATTAAACGCCGCCGTCACACCTGCCGGATCATTGTAAGCCAGCAATTGCAGCTCTACGCTCTTCTCCAGATCTGTCCCAAGCAGCAGCGCATCGCCCGGCCGCAAGATCGCCCTCATCTCCTGCAAAAACTCATCGCCGGCATCGCGATCGAAATTCCCAATCGTGCTCCCAAGGAATAGCACCAGCAGATGATCCTGCTCCCCGCGTCCTTCGGCAACTGTTCGCAGCCCTTCCAGATACGGCTGTTCGTGTCCCACAACACTGACCAGGTCGATCTGTCCCAGTTCCTTTGCGCAAGCTGCCAGCGCCGAAGGCGAAATCTCAATGGGGTAGTAATACGTTTTCTGCCGCCTAGAAAGCGCCTCCAGAATCCACCGTGTCTTTTTTCCTGAACCGCTCCCAAGTTCGGCCACCCGAATCGGCGACGGCAGCCGCCCCACAATTTCTCCCGAATACTTTTCCAGTAGCCGCGCATCGGCTCGCGTCAATCCATACTCTGGCAGGACGCAAATCGTTTCAAATAGCGCCGAGCCCACTTCGTCATACAAGTATTTTGAAGGTAGTTCTCGCTGGCCGGGTTTTGTCAGGCTCGCGCGCACTTCCGCCGCGAATTCAGACACAAGACGTACTGCAAGGTAAGCGGTCGCCATGGGGTCTCCCGGGCTTGGGCTTGATTAGTCCTCGACGCAACGGAAAGTTGCGTAGACATACGGATAATGAGGTTGGAACCAGTTTCGAAACGACCGCCGCAGCATGCACGCAGCGGTGCGCGGCGAGCCGCCTTTCATTACGTAGTGCTTGCCGTCAAAGAAATTCTCAGAGTAGCCCGGATAGAAGGGCATACGCGTGAAGCCCGCGAAAGGAGCGAACGGCGTTCGCGTCCATTCCCAGCCGTTTCCGACCATGTCTTGCACGCCGAATGCACTCGCTCCCGCTGGATGTGCGCCCACGGGAGACGGATCCCACGACTGAAAATCAAAATTACCTTTGCTTGCACTCGGCGCTTCTTCGCCCCAGGGATAGCTGCGCTCCGGCGTGCCCTCCGGCGTTCCGTACGCTGCGCGATGAAACTGCGCCTCCGTCGGAAGTTTGCGGCCCAGCCACTTCGCATAAGCCGTGGCTTCCGCGTGGCTCACGTACACCGGCCACTCCTGTGGCAACCGGATCTCGCCAAACATCGTCCGGTACATCCACAGGTTGCCATCGCGCTTCCAGAACATCGGATGCTCGATGCTCTCCTTCTTCTTCCAGGCCCAGGCTTCCTCACTCCAAAGCGCGCGGTTCTCATAACCGCCGGCCTGGATGAACCGCAGAAAATCGTGATTTGTTACATTGTGATTCTCAATCGCGAATCCCGCCGCCTCTACTTCGTGCGCGCCAAATTCATTGTCCCACCCGAATTCGTCTCCGTGCATTCGCTCCAAACCGAGCGTCGCTCTCCCCGCCGGAATATCCACCAGGTGCGACTTCACTCGCACTGCTTTCCACGAGGCACGTTCTGGCGCGCTAATCTTTCTGTTGCTCGGCAATCGGTGCAGCATGTACGCCAGCGTTTCCGCATGCATCAAGCGGTGCTCAATCGCCACTTCCAGCATCGTGCTGAGATGCGGGTGCCCCTCCGCGGGCCGCGCCAGTGCGTGCTCAATTGCCCGATCCAGCTCCGTGCGCAACCGCCGGTTGTACCGGTCAACCTCTTCCCGCCCAGGCCAATCCACGGGTGAGTCCGACGGTAATCCCCCGTCTACGGGGTCGATTCCAAAGGCAAACAGGTGGTCGAAGGTCCGTTGAAACGACCGCAATCCAAATGCGCGTTCTCCCAGCAGATTCCAATCGAACGCTTCCACATGTCCAACGTAAAAAATGATGCGGTGTCTTTCGGGGATCGGCCGGTCATACATGGCCTCTTCGCGGACTACGCGAAATAATTCATCCGTCTGCGCTCGTGCGTCGAGCAGTCTGGTGTGAAGGTCGTTGCGGATGCGGACAGCTACAGCAAGTGCTCCCATGACTTTTTCCCCTTCCTTTGGATGCAGCTTCCGCGCGAAGGATGCGCCAAATTTCGGCGCCGGGAGGCTAGGTGCATTAAGATGTTCGCTCCGGGAGATGGGGCTGTCAATCGAAATGAATACGAAAACCGTGGATTCTTCAGGAAATTCGATTGAATTTTGTGATGTGGCCTATCACATAAACGTTATTCCTGCGCGAATCATCGTTTCTGGTATTTCTTTAACGATTTCTCAGGGCGAGACCGTCGTTTTGCTCGGCCGCAGCGGCAGCGGCAAGACCACCCTCCTCAAATTGATCAACGGAATGTTACTGCCCTCAAAAGGCAAAATTCTCGTCCAGGGCCGCGCCACCGCCGATTGGGACCCCATCCGCCTTCGCCGCGGCATCGGGTATGTCATCCAGGATGCCGGCCTTTTTCCGCATTTCACCGTCGCGGAAAACGTCGCCCTCGTCCCCTCCTTGGAAAACTGGGACGCGGCTCGCACCGCTGCGCGCGTCGAAGAAATGCTCCAGCTGGTCGGTCTCAATCCGCGCGAGTATGCCAAGCGCCGGCCGCGCGAGCTCTCCGGAGGCCAGCGCCAACGCGTAGGGGTCGCTCGCGCGCTAGCTGCTGATCCTCCGATCCTCCTTACGGACGAGCCATTCGGCGCGCTCGATCCCGTCACCCGTGCCGAGCTTCAGCGCGAATTCAGCGCCCTCGCACGGCGCCTTGGCAAAACCATCGTCTTCGTCACGCATGATCTGCGCGAAGCGCTTCTTCTTGCTTCCCGTATCGTCCTGCTCGAAGCCGGTCGTATCGTTGCCAGCGGCTCGCCGAAGGAATTTCTTCACATCAATCATCCCGAAGTCCGCGCCTTCACTTCCTCGCTTTCTGTCCCTCCGGGAGCCTCCACATGAGCTCTTCCATAATCGAGGTGCCTGGCAACTGGACCTTTTTCCTCGATCACCGCGCAGAGATCTTCAGCGCCACCCTCGATCACCTGACCCTCGTCGTCATCGCCATGGCCATCGCCATCCTGATCGGCGTTCCACTGGGCATGTTCATCGTGCAACGCGCCGCGCTGCGCACGATCGCACTCGGCATCGCCAGTATTTTCCAAACCATTCCCAGCCTCGCTCTCTTCGGCTTCCTCATTCCCATCCCATTCATTGGCGGCATCGGCAAGCGTACGGCCATCGTCGCCCTAGTCCTCTACGCTCTGCTCCCCATCCTCCGCAACACTTACGTCGGCCTTACCGGCATCGATCCCGCTGTCCTCGAAGCCGCCGAGGCCATGGGCATGACCCGCGCACAAATACTCTGGCGCGTCCGCTTTCCCCTCGCGCTCGCTGTGATCCTCGCCGGAATTCGCACCGCCACCATCATCACCATCGGTGTCGCTACCATCGCCGCCGCCATCGGCGCCGGGGGCCTCGGCACCTTCATCTTTCGCGGTGTAGCTCTCGTCAGCGATTCCCTCATACTCGCCGGCGCTATCCCTGCCGCGCTCCTTGCCATCCTCGCCGATTTCCTCCTCGGCCTCCTGGAACGCCGCCTCAAGGTTTCCTAAGCCCCTGTAGAGGCCGGGCTTTAGCCCGGCCCTCTCTTTCCGCCTTGTTTCTGGGTGTTCTCTGTGTTCTCCGCGACCTCTGTGTTAGATTCCTTCTTCTCCCATGAGCCGTTCCATCTAACATGCGCCGCGCACAATTCCGCTTCCTTTACTTCCTGTACCTCCTTAACCTCCTCTACTTCCTCTTCGCCTGCCACCAACCTCCTCCATCCAAAATCACCATCGGCTCCAAGTTTTTCACCGAACAGGTCATCCTCGCCGAACTCCTCGCACAACATATCGAATCCAAAACCGGCATTCCCGTCGAGCGCAAAACCAACCTCGGCGGCACGCTCCTCGTCCACAAAGCCCTCGAAGCCGGCCAACTCGATCTCTACGTCGAATACACCGGCACTGCTCTCACCGCCGTCTTAAACGAATCCCCGCAGGGCGATTCGAACGCCGTCTATCAGCGCGTCAAGCAGCTCTACTCCGACCGCTTCCACTTCGAAGTCACCGAGCCCCTCGGTTTCGAAAACACCTTCGCCATGGTTATTCGCGGCGACGACGCAAAAAAACTCCATCTCCAGAAAATTTCCGACATCGCACCGCTCGCGTCCAAATGGCGCGTCGGCGTCGGCTATGAATTTCTCGAGCGCTCCGACGGCTTCCGTGGCTGGAGCGACCGCTACAATCTTCGCTTCGCCGAAACTTCCAAAGTCATGGACCTCGGCCTCATCTACCGCGCTCTCGTCGATCATCAGGTAGACATCGTCGCCGGAAACTCCACCGACGGCCTTATCGATTTCCTCGGCCTCGTCGCACTCGAAGATGACCGCCACTATTTCCCGCCCTACGACGCCGTCCCTATCGTTCGCCAATCCACCCTCGAGCAATTTCCGCAACTCCGCCCTGCCCTCGCCGATCTCGCCGGCAAGCTCTCCGCCGCCGACATGCGCCGCCTCAACTACGCCGTCGATGCCCAGCATCAGGACGTCGCCGCTGTCGTACGTGCCTTCCGCGCCTCTCATGGTCTTTAGCTGGCCACCATCACCCTGATCTTCGGCCCTTTCGACGTTCCAATCCGAAGTGTCAGCACCAGATTGGCACATGAGGGATGGCGCACCATCTGATTCTCGGCCACTTAAGCACAACCCGCTGGTTCGACAATTGCACCATCAACAGAGGTGCAGAACTCTGTCTGCCCTGCTCACGTATTGGAGATTCGTAGTATGCCCGTTCCCGAGAAACTCATGACTCCTGAAACAGCGGCACACTCTGGCCATGCCCCCTTGCCACATTCTCCCGTGGCCCGCGTCCTCATCATTGACGATGAACCCGCCGCCTGTAAGCTCAAGGCGTTGTTGCTGACCCAGGCAGATTTCGACTGCAAAACCGCACTAAGCGGTGCCGAAGCTCTTCGCCTCCTGGAAAACGACACTCGAGACGCCATCGTTTGCGATCTCAACATGCCCGGAATGTCCGGTCTGGAGCTCCTCGCTGAAGTTCGCCGCCGCAGCCCTCGCGTGGCTTTCCTGCTTGCCACTGGCGTGGATGACGTGCGCATGGGAATACAAGCCATGAAGTCGGGCGCCGACGACTATCTTGTGAAGCCCCTTCAGGAGGAACTGGTTATTGCCAGCCTCCATCGCGCCCTGCAAAAAAAGGGTCTTGAGCGCGAAGTCGAAGGTTACCGCCTGCATCTGGAAGAGATGGTCGCGGAGCGTACCCATCAGATTGAAGCCGCTCTTAAGCTCGTGGAACGCAGCTATGAAGACACCCTCGAAGCCCTTGGCGCCGCCATTGATCTTCGTGACGCTGCAACCGAAGGGCACTCGCGGCGCGTCTGTCGTTTCGCTCTGGAAATAGCAAAAGTCATGGGCCTCTCAGAGGGCCAGCACAAGACCATCGCCATGGGCGCTTACCTCCACGACATCGGCAAACTTGCTCTCCCCGATGGCATTCTCCTCAAACCAGGTCCCCTGACCAACGAAGAACGCGTATTTATGCAGCGTCACGTGCAGATCGGATTTGACCTGGTCAAACAAATCCCCTTTCTCGCGGACGCCGCGGAACTGATCCGCACGCATAACGAGCGCTTGGATGGCAGCGGCTATCTCCGCGGCTTGAAAGCCGAACAAATTCCCATCGGCGCCCGAATCTTCGCTGTGGCCGACACTCTCGACGTCATCACTTCCGACCGCCCCTATCGCAGCGCTCTCCCCTTCGAGGAAGGATTCAGAGTCCTTCACTCTGAGTCAGGCCGCCTCTTCGATCCGCAAGTCACCGGCGCATTCTTCAGCATTCCCAAGGAAACCTGGCCGTCGATCGCCTGGAATCAGCATGAAGTCTCTTCTCTTCCGTCCTGGCTACGCAGTGGCGGCTGTCGCCCCACTCGCTTCACCGGTCTCAGGTCGGCGGAGCTAATTACCTTCCTTGCCGCCAACACAATCGCAGGCCAGTCCTTCGGCCTCGGCGTCCGATGGACCGCTCGTACTCTTCCACTAGGCGGTTTTTGAATTAGAAAATTTTGCGTGCGTGGGAAAAGTGAGTGCACCCGTCCCATCGAAAGTGCATGGGACTCTGCCAGCGATGGAGCCCGTAGCTCTTTATCGTTGGCTTTCCAGCAGGTCGCAATTGGCGATGCACTTTACATACTGCATCTCGATTTCAGCTTTCTTGTGAGGGATTTTCTCGTTGGCTTCCGGCGCCACGATCAGCGATTGCGGACCATCGGCCAGATTGAAGGTGCACTGGAATTCCAGGGACTGCACGCCACGCTGCTGGCAGGCATTCTTCTCCAGCGCAGGCTCGAACATCTCCGGCTTGGCATGCAACTGGTTGGCGATATCTGACGGCAGCATCGCCACCACCATCGGTACAGGGGACTTGATCTTGATGCTGACCTGTACAGCGTCATGGTCCGGCGTGAACCCGCCATATACTTTCAGGAACGACGTCAGCTGATACTTCTCTTTAACTTGCTCGGTCCACTGAAACTGCGGCTGGATGCAATTTTCCACGCACAGCCAGCGGAAGTATTGGACATGCACATCGTTCGGAGCCTTGAAACGGCGCGTGCCGGGACCCTGCGCGGTAATCACCGCGGCAATTCCTCCGCCAACCGCGCGCTCGATCTTGTTATTCGAGTCCAGAACTGCGCCCAGTCCGGCAAACACCGCCTGATCGGGGCTAAATCGCTCGTCGCGGATAACCAACGTCAGCGCTTCCGGTGGCACGAAACAGGAATACCTGGTTTCCACCACATGCTCTCGCGGGCACAACTGTCGCAAGTTGGCTAAGGCCTCGGGGTGCTGCAGCGCCGCGTTCCACTCCCCGGCGGGCGCCAGGAATATCGTCACGGGCAGCTCCGACTTGATATCCACCTGCATATTGCCGCCGTCTCCGCCTGCGTGATACGTCTGCCCCGCGTGATAGTTCGCGGGGTCCAACCGCACATCCTCTTGATTGCCCGGCTGCCAGGTGAAAACTCGCTGTTGCTGGCCAAAAGACGGCCCTGTGGAGCCAAACAACAGGAATAGCGCAAGAATGCCTGGTAATTTGGGGTTTCTCATAGTAATTCCATTGAAACGCCGCGCGCCAATACCCGCAACGGTTCTGTTCGGATGTGTCTCTTGGAAGTATCCTGACCGATGGGACAGGCCACTCGCGAGCGCATTCTCGCCCTAAGTTTATGTCGTGCTATCTGCGCGCTCAGTACGTCAGCGACCAGCCAATCACCGTCATCGTCAGCACCAGCAACAGCATCCCCGTGCTGACGATGCTCAGCGTCCTACCGTGCCCCAGCAGATAATCCCGCGACTCCGGATCGATGCAGAGAAGAATCGTGACCACTAGCACCACGCACCACGCCAGCAGTGCGGGAAGACCGGGATGCCTGCCGATCATGTCGAAGAATTGTCCTGGAGGCTGCCCTGCCGGAATCCACCACGGCAGCAACGGCGCCACACCCGCTGCCAGCGAAAACGTCAGCAGCTTGCGCGTAAACCAGCCCTTGACCTTGGGCCGCGCCTCTTTCCACACGAAATAGTCCCAGGCAAGCAGGCCTATCGCCAGCGGCACCCAGCCATACAAAGCCGCCTTCTGGTCAAACCAGTACCAGCCTCGAAACAAGCCTTGGCCGTGCTTTGCCATCGCCAGCCGCGGCAGCAGGAATAATCCTAGAAGTGTGTTGCAAAGAACGGCAACCAGAATGGTCACCAGGCTCATGAATTGAAACCAGTACCGCGTCGGCACCCGCTTGCAGCGTGTGCACACGGACTGTTTGGGCAGGAAATTCAGTCCACAGCGATCGCAATACACGGTTGCTCTCCCAGGTCCCCAGAGAAGGGAAGTCGAGCTTGTGATCGCTGTCAGCTTACTGCGTCTTTCTTTCCAAAAACTACTGGTCTGCGGGTCAGTTTTGGGCCCGGTCTTTTTTACTGCACAAAAGTTTCAAGGCCACGTGCAAAGGCGCGTGAGTTTTCTTTACAGCGCACTTCGCTTGTTTTTTCGCTCCGAATCGGTTTTTTCGAGGGCTCAGCGGAACCACGACGCGTCCGCTCCCGCCTTTCGCCCTTCTTCCTGCAATTCGTCCAGTTTTTTCTCCAGGTCCGCTTTTCTTTTCTCCAGTTGCTGCACCTTGCTGCTCCGGTTGTCGATGTAGATGATGTTGTCCTTCAGCCCGCTGGTGGCGTCGAACCCGTCGCTGCCGTACTTCTTGATCTCTTCTTTTGTCTTTGCGATTTCCTGCTCGGTTGATGCTATCCCGTCCAGCAGCGGTCGAGCCTTTCCGCGCCAGTATCCTTCGTCTTGTCCGGACATTGGCAATACACCGGGCTTGGCCTTTTCATCGGCCTTCTTCGTTCCCGCTGCGCCGCCGCCCGCCGGAGTTTCATCCCCCACAACCGACACGCCGCTTCCACGCATCGAGGACAAATCCTCCTCGGTATATACCTTTTTAGGTTTGGGCTTTTCTTTCTGCGCTCTTTTCGCCGCGTCCGCCGCCGTTTCATCCTTTTGTTGCGGCTGCGATTGCGCCGGCGATGAGGACTGTTGCGAAGATTGTGTTGACTGCGGCTGTGATTGGCCGAATGCAAATGCCGCCGGCCCAAGCGCGACGAATAAAACCCAGTGAATCTCATGGCGGATGCAGTTTTTCATAGAAGGCCTCGTTTCACGAGGGTACAAATCGAACGCTACTCCCGCACGCCATCATGGTCAAGGCGATTCCGGCTCATGCGGCGCAAGCGGCACCTGCACTCGTCGAGCCGCCCTCTTCCGCCTGCAGTTGCCCGCGCCACAGGCCCTTTGATACAGTGCCAATTCACGTTCGACCAGCCGGTTTCATCCGCAAGGGAGACACACTTGACCATTCCGAAAGAACTCCTCGCTATTCTGGTCTGTCCCGTCTGCAAAGCGCCCGTAGATTTGCAGGCCGACGGCTTGAGTCTGAAGTGCCGATCCTGCCGCCGCGTGTATCCCATCCGCGACGATATTCCCGTCATGATGCCGGAAGAAGCAAAGATCGTTCAGGACTAGTTTGTCGAGGGTCAGAAAAATTAAAGAGCCTGCATGCCCAACAATATCGCCGATTCCGTCCCTCGCTTGAAACGCCTGATCCCCCGCCTCCGCGGTAAACGCATCGGCGTCCTCGGCGATCTCATGCTGGACCGCTACCTCTGGGGCACCGCTTCGCGTCTCTCCCCCGAAGCTCCCGCTCCGATCGTGGATTTCGTCGAACAAAACGAATGCCTCGGCGGCGCAGGCAACGTAGCCGCCAACATCGCTACGCTCGGTGCGCGCGTCGAAGCCTTTGGCGTGATCGGCAATGACGAGCCCGGCCGCGCCCTGCAAAAATGCTTGCGCGCTGCCGGCATCGCGGACAAAGGAGTCCTCGCCGATTCGAAACGCATCACGACCATAAAAACCCGCATCATCGCCCGCCACCAGCAGGTCGTCCGCGTTGACCGCGAACGCCGCGAGCCACTTCGTTCCGAGACCGAGCAAAAACTGCTTCGCCAAGTTTTTGCCTCGCTCAACCATCTCGACGCTCTGGTCTTTTCCGACTACAACAAAGGTTTGATCACCGATTCCTTAGCGGATCGTGTCCTCAGCCGATGCCACGAAGAAAACGTTCCTGTCTTCGTCAGCCCAAAAACCTCGCGGCTCTATGCTTATCGTGGCGCCCGTGCGGTCGTGTGCAACATCGATGAAGCCAGCAGGTTTGTCACTCATCCGCTCGTGGACGAAAAGTCTATAGAGGAAGCCGGTCGCGCGCTCCTAGCCCATTTCGGCTGCAGCGCCGTGGTCATCACGCGCGGGGGAAAGGGCATGAGCGTCTTCGAGGAATCCTCGCCGCGCCATATCCTGATTCCCGCGACAAGTTTTGAAGTGACTTACGCCCGTGTAGGCCAACCTGGCATCGAACGCGGCGCGACGGGACGACAAGTCTTTGACGTTACCGGTGCGAGCGACACGGTTCTCAGCGTTTTGTCTCTCGCCGCCGCCGCCGGTGCGCCTCTCGCCGCCGCCGCCCTGCTTGCCAATATCGCCGCTGGCGTCGTAGTCGGCAAACTCGGTACCGCCAGCGTCAGCCCGCAGGAACTCCTCCACGCCCTCGACGACATCCGTCGCTAGCCTGTCCGCATTTGTTTTTAGGGAAATCCGGGCGTTTAGGGAACCGGGAAACTAAGTGACTTGTCTGACGCCAGGACCCACAACACGACGACCTTCGTCTTGCGGCTCTTCTCGATATCCGAATTCTCCGGCATCGGCGTGAACGGGCTTACATTCACCGCCACCGCAATGGCATTCGAACCTTTGGGCGCCTCGGCATGCAGGATCTTGTAACTTTTCACCGGACCGTAGTAGCCCTCCGGCCCCCAGTCGGCCAGAAAATCCTTCATCGCATAGCTCGGCCCCGGCTTCCAGAGTTGATAGGCCTTGGCTGCGTCGCCCGCGACCAATGCATCGAAAAAATGTTCCGCCGCTTTCTTTTCCGGATAGTAGCGGAACGTGAACCACAAGAGCACAACCGCGACCACCGTCAGCGCCGCAACGGTGAACGCCATCGCCCGTGATTTATCCGGTTTTCCGGCAGGTGGTTCAAGAAGTGACATTCGGTAATCTCCTGCCCCGCAAGCGTCAGAATCCTTCTTGCCGCCGCGCCAATGCCATCCCCGCACCGCGCAGCCACGGTCAAAATCCTAACAGACTCCGCGTGTCCGAGTAAAAGCCGGCGATTTAAGGGCGGCCAGTCTATATTGCAGAGTCGAGATCCACCCGGCGGATCGACTGGAAGCTTTGGGTGGCCAAAGAGTTAGCGCAAGCTCGCACACGCGCGGTGCCCTCAGTTCTTCTCCGAAGCTTCTGAGTACTCCAAATTGTTGGGTTCTAGCTCATGCGCTCGTTGATAAGCGCCCTTTGCAGCAGACATATTACCGACACGCTCATAAGCGATACCGAGGTCGAACCAGTATGCAGATACCTTTGGTTGGAGCTTAGCAGCATCGCGCAGCCACCGAACGGCGTCTTGATTGTTGTTAGCAATCAGTGCGTCGTATCCCCATTTTCCTTCCTCAAACCCAGCCCTGCCCGAAAGGTTGACCATGGTACGTCCGAGCGTGGCTGCCCATAGGCCGAATAGCAGGATCACATCTAAGCCAGCGACAAAAAATACACGTCGATTTGGCAGAGTGATGGCGAAACCGGTGAGTGCACCAATGAGGGCGCCTGCGCCATGAGCCACATTCGCAACAACGAAGGTGTGAGTAACAGTCGTTACGATGCAGATGAAAAACCATCCGGCAAACAGCTTGACGGTTCTTCGATCGATGACTCCGCGGAATCGCTCATCGCGGTCAGACAGGACACACAGTAGACCGAATAAGCCATACCTACTCCAGAGAGCCCGACACCGCCTTGAGCAAAGGCAAAATCCAAGGAGTTGGACCCGACCGCGAATAAAAGGAGCAGCAAGGCTGTCTTGGCATGCCCGTAGACGCGCTCAACAACAGTTCCCAAGGCCCATAGCCAGTAAAGATTAAATGCAAGGTGAAGAATATCAAGATGCGGGAAAATGCTTGTCACCAGCCGCCATAATTGGCCGCGACGAATTTCTGCACTTTCGAAAAGTGAAGAAATATCCACCTTGGCCCACCAAGCGATCGTCACTCCGACAGCAAGGGCCCCGATGCCTGCAATGACTGGGTACTTGGGGATCTCGTTCCACTTTGGGGCACCAGGCATTATCTCACCCGCTCTATTTTGCCCGGCGCGGTGGACTGCCCAGCACTATGAAACTTGAACGGACCTGCTGACTGCAACCGAACCACTAGGCCTCCAGCGCCCCGCCCGCCCCTTCCGGCAATTCAATCTGATATTTCGTGCGCGCTTTTTCCGCGTGCTGTTCGAGCGCTAGCTCGATCAGCTTGTCGATCAACTCGCGAAAGGGAATTCCGCTCGCTTCCCACAGCTTCGGATACATGCTGATCGAAGTAAATCCAGGGATGGTATTCACTTCATTGAGATAAATCTTCCCGCCTTTTTTCTCCAGGAAGAAATCCACCCGCGCCATGCCGTTCAGTTCCAGCGCGCGAAACGCGTCTACCGCGTACTTCTGGATTTTCTTCACCTGTGCGGGCAGGAGCTTCGCGGGAATCAGCAGTTGCGTGCCTTCTTCCAGATATTTTGCGGCGTAATCGTAAAATTCCCGGTGCGGCACAATCTCCCCCGGAATCGACGCCTTCGGATCGTGGTTGCCGAGAACCGAGACTTCAATCTCCCTCGCGATCACGCAGCGCTCCACCAGAATCTTCATCGCAAATTCCGCTGCGAGATCGAGCGCCGGCCCCAGCTCCGCGCGCGAATGCACTTTCGTCATTCCGACTGATGACCCCAGCGTTGCCGGCTTCACAAACACCGGATACTTGAATTTCTTCTCGATCGCCGTTCGAATCCCCTTGGGATCGCGCTCCCACTCCGCGCGCTGCACCGTAATCCACGGCACCACCGGAATTTTCGCCACCTGCAACAGCCGCTTCGAAACGTCTTTATCCATCCCGATCGCCGAGCCCAGAACTCCCGCACCAACGAAGGGTAATGCTGCCAAATCCAGCAGACCCTGAATCGTTCCGTCTTCGCCAAACGTCCCGTGCATCACGGGAAAAATCACGTCGAGCCTGTGCCCCCCGCCGCTCCCGTCCAGCCGCACCAGCACCGCGTCCGACGGGTCCGCGGTCATCATCACGCGCTGCCCGCCCTTCAACACCTCCGGCAGCATTTTTTGCGCGCTCGCCCCGATCAGCCAGTGGCCCTCCTTGGTAATTCCAATGGGCAGCGCTTCATATTTGTCCGGATCCAGTCCGCGAATCACGGAAGCCGCCGACGCCAGCGAAACTTCATGCTCGCCCGAGCGCCCGCCAAAAAGGACACCAACTCTCAATCTTTTTTTTTCTGGGGTCATAGGAGTATTCAGCCGTCCGTTTTCAGTTATAAGTGAAAAAAGCGGCTCGGTGGTGTGCTTGTTTTTGCAGCAGTTCCGAACAGGCAATGCGGCTCGGCGCGAGTCCCGCGAAAAGTTCCAAAACGCGAAATGTTCGAATCCCCGCGATTACATTCTCGCCGGCGTTGCCAGCATCTTGTTCTTTTGCGGCATCGGAAGCTTGCCGTCCGCCCCGCTGGTCAGCGCAATGAACTGCGGCTCTTCGCGCAAAGAAGCAAACACGGCATCCACGCGCGCTTCCATCATTTCTTTCGTTCGAACCGCATCGTAGCGCTCGTACTCGAAGAAGTGCCGCTTCAGCAGGTCCAGCGCTTTTTGTTTCTGCCCCAGCTGCGCATAGATCGCCGCCAGATTATAAGACGCCGGAAGCATCGCTTCATTTTCCACCGCGATTTTCAGCGCCTCGTCCCCGTGCCCATTGCCCGCGAGAAACGCCGCCGCAAACACAAGATTATAGGGATCGGTCGGATCGAGCTTGGTGGCTTCGCGCGTGTAGTAATTCGCCTTCGCCGTGTCGCCTTCCGAATTCCAATACACTGCAAGGTTCCGGTAAGCCAATGCCAGCGGATACTCCCGCACGGAATCTTCCATCAAGTGCAAACCCGCAAGAAAATCGCCGTCGTGAATCGTCATCTTCCCGAGTCCGTGCATCGCCACGGCGCGCGAAAGCGGATCGGCGGGCATCGCCAAAATCGCCTCGAACTCCTGTCGAGCCTTGTCCCAATCACCCAGGTGATGGCGATATAACTCGCCGAGATACCGCAACGGCGCCGGATCGGCGGGATCCATGCTGCGCGCTTCCGAATACAGCCGCTCCGCCTCTTCGTATTTCTCATTCATCTCCGCCGCCAGCCCGCGCTTCATCACCGCTTCAATCTCCGCGCTCTTTGCGGGATCCATGACCGGCGCATCGAACAGCCTCACCGAAGCGTCCACACCCAGTTTCTTAAGTTCTTTCGCCGCTTCTTTCGCCTTGCCGGGAAAGAGGCATTTTTCATCCAGCACGGAACGATACAGGGGAATGGCGCCATCCTTATCGCCCGACTTGGCTTTTTCCTTAGCGGCCTTGAGCTGCTCTTTAACTGCCTCTTCCCTCTGCTTCACTTCTGATTCGACGAGCTTTTCCACCTGCTCGACTTTCAGATACCCCTTCGTGTTTTGCAGTTTGTTGAGGACCGTCCCGTCCGATTTTGCCAGCACCACTACCGGCAGTTTTTCGCCGCTCGCGAACTTTTGCCCCAGCGTGGTGCTGGCATCCGCGATTCCCATCGTGACGCACTGCGACGCGTACTGCGACAAGCTGCGCGAATTCCGCAAGCTCGAGCGTTGAAATTCGTCAACCGAAGACGGGAACCAGTAAACGACAAGCCCGCCGGCGATCGGCGCATCCTCCGGTTTGACCAGTTTCCAAGGGACTTGGTAGACCTGCTCGTCGCCGAAAGCGCCGCGCCCGCCGCCGGTTCCCATGCCTCCCGTTCCCCCGCCGCCGCCACCGCCGCAGGTGGCCCAGTCGGGAGCAGGTAACAACAGCAGAACCATGAAAATCGTAATCAGGCGGGAAATCTGTTTTCGCATTGTATTCACCTCAGTCTCGCGATGATCTCGAAACGAATCGAATGGCCCTCGCACCGGGAGCAACCGTATTTTCCTGGTCTGATGCGTATTCGGGGTGAAAACGCTGTATCTCCGAGCATTGTACGACAGGCAGTACCAGCATACCGAGAAGACTATTGGTGCGACTAGGATATTCCCCTAAAACAGCACTCGAGCCATTGCCGCCAAAAAAGCGGGAGCAGGCTCTACCGGCCAAATCACAGGATTTTCTGGCCAAGCCCGGAAAGCACTAGCTCCACGCCCAGTAGCGCAGTCCGATTGTGCTCATCGAGGATGGGATTGATCTCGACGACTTCAAGAGAAACCATGGACTCCGTGTCCGCAATCATTTCCATGGCCAGATGGGCTTCGCGGTAGGTGACGCCGCCACGCACGGGAGTGCCGACCCCAGGCGCATCTGACGGATCGACGAAGTCCATATCCAGGCTGACGGCGACGCCCGCGGTATCGTCCATCGCATATTTCAGTGCGTCGGCCATCACTTCGCGCATCCCGCGTTCGTCAATATCGCGCATGGTGAAAACATGAATCCCGGATTTTTTTACGATCTTGCGTTCCTGCGCGTCGAGATCCCGCGCGCCCACAATCACAATATTGCCCGGTTCGGCCTTGGGCTTGAATCCGAGAAGATCCACAAGTTCCGGCGCGCCGTAGCCCATAATGGCCGCCAGCGGCATGCCGTGAACGTTCCCCGATGGAGAAGATTCCGGCGTATTCATGTCCCCATGTGCATCCAGCCACAGATATCCGATCTGCTTTTTCTCTTTGCGAAAGTGGTTAGCCACCCCCGCCGCCACTCCCGCCGCGATCGAGTGGTCACCACCCAGTACCAGGGGAAGAAATCCTTCACTCAACGCCTTTTCCGCAGCGGCGGCGACATCGCCGCACGTCTCCGCAATTTCCTGCATATACTTGGCGCGTTTTTCACCCACGGGCATCTCTTCCGGCTGCTTCACCGAAAGATTGCCGATGTCCTCCACCTGCAAGCTCAGCTTCTTGATGCTGGCCTGCAGTCCCGCACCGCGAAGCGCCGATGGTCCCATGTCCACGCCGCGCCGGCTCTGCCCCAGGTCCATGGGCACACCGATAATCCGAACTTTTTGTGCCATACGACAGCTCCGTGACTGTTGGCTGGCCACTCGCGACAGTTCCATGGCCGAGCGAGTAGCTCAGCGGCAAACCCTGCCACAAAATTCAGGCCAGTCCTTGCTCTCAACAGAAATGCGGGAACGCCAGGAAAACTGCTGAACTACCCCGCTCTAAGGATACACGCGGTAAATCATGCGAGGGAAGGGGATGACCTCCCGAATGTGTTCGGTGCCGCAAATCCAGGCGACCGTGCGTTCCAGGCCCATTCCGAAGCCCGAATGCGGCACGCTGCCATACCGCCGGAGATCCAGATACCACTGAAAAGACTCTTCCGGCAGCTTGTGTTCGCGCAGCCGTTTCAGCAGCAAATCGTAATCGTGGATACGCTGGCTTCCGCCGATAATCTCGCCGTATCCTTCCGGCGCGATCATGTCGAACGCCAGCGCCAGCTCCGGCCGTTGCGCATCCGGCTGCATGTAAAAAGCCTTCATTGCCGACGGGTAATGGTGAATCAGGACGGGCCGGTCGAACTCTTTCGAGATGATGGTTTCTTCGTCGCCGCCGAAATCGTCTCCGAATCTCGCCGGATTTCCGTTCTTGTTCAGCACCGCCACCGCATCTTCATAGCTGATGCGTGGGAAAGGAGGCTTCACGTTTTCCAGCTTCGCCGTGTCGCGCTTCAATGTTTCCAGCTCGCGCGGCTTGTTCTTCAGTACAGACTGCACGATAGCCGTGACCAGACCTTCGCCGAGCCCCATCGCTTCATCCATCTCGACGTACGCCGCTTCCGGCTCCAGCATCCAGAATTCCGTCAGGTGCCGCCGCGTTTTCGATTTCTCCGCGCGGAAAGTCGGCCCGAACGTATACACCTTGCCCAGCGCCATCGCCGTCGCTTCGATATACAGCTGGCCGCTCTGCGTCAGATATGCCTTCTGGTCATCAATGTAATTCACTTCGAAAAGCGTGGAAGTCCCTTCGCACGCTGCCGGAGTAAACATCGGCGCATCCGTCAGTGTGTAACCTTGCCCATCCATGTACTCGCGCCCCGCGCGAATGGCCTCCGCGCGAATCCGCAGAATCGCGGCCTGCCGCGGCGTTCGAATCCATAGGTGCCGGTGGTCCAGCAGAAAATCAACACCGTGCTCTTTCAGCTGAATCGGAAAAGGCGTGTCTTCCGAAACTTTCTGTACGATCTGAATTTTCGTCACGCCGATTTCGAATCCGCCCGGCGCGCGCTTTTCCGCGCGAATCTTCCCGGTAACGATCACACTCGATTCCTGCGTCAGCCCCTTCAGAGATTCGAACGCTTCCGGATTCTCCTTCAGCGCGCAAACCCCCTGAATAATCCCCGTCCCATCCCGAAAAATCGGGAACAAAAGTTTCCCTGACTCTCGCAGGTTGTACAGCCACCCCTTCAAGGTGACTTCCTGCCCCTCGTACTTTCCCGACTGCTCGATGGTAATCGTCGTCATAAGTAGGTTTTTATGGCGCTATGCCAAACCAACAGTTTATCAGAGAAGCTTAATTTCTTCCGGCCCGGCCAAGCAGCGCAACGAGCCAGTTTCCGTTACCGTACCGATCTGGCACTGAGCATGTTGCCGATGCGACGATCACGGTAGCCAGAAGTGTTTAATGCCAACCCCGAAGTTTGTCCTGGCTGGGATTGGGCAACAGGCTCGCACAACGGTACTCGCCGCCTATTGCTATCCACGAGCGTGTTTGGCCAGATGTTGTCAAATGGAGAGCCTGCCCATCCTGGAGCCTTCATGACGCATTTGTGCTCGACGAGTCATGGCCTGAGCATAGCGGGCCCAAGGCGCCCTGCCGTCTCCCGAATTCTGGGAATGAACGGCCTGCTCTTCCTCGCCCTCTCTGGCCTCGTTGCGCTGCCTCTGCACGCACAGGAGGAGGAGTGGCAGAAGACCCACGACCAGATTCAAAAGCTCAATGATGCCGGAAGATACTCAGAATCTCTCCCGCTGGCCATTCGAAATCTGCAGCTCGCCAAGGACACCTTTGGGTTAAACCAACCGAACACCGCGACCAGTTTGACGGACTTGGGAGAAGTAAATCTGCAACTGGGAGAATATGCGGCGGCGGAGCCCTTGCTCCGACAGGCGCTGGAAATGACGGAGAAGGCGGTTGGAACAAACAATGGGCGCGCTGGTGGGCTGATGACCGATCTGGGTTATATGTACTGTTCGCAGGGAAAGTACAAAGAAGCGGATCCGCTGGCGCGGCGGGGAATGGAGATTCTGAAGTCAGCTCCCGGGAGTACGGAAAAGGGTTTGTTCACCGCCATGAACAACGTGGCCGTTGTGGATGAGCAGGAAGGGCGATACTCAGAAGCTGAAGTGCTCTTCAAGGAGCTAATACAAAAGAAGGAAAAGGCCTTTGGGCTGGACGACCCCGAAACTCTAGTGAGCGTTCACAATCTGTCGCGGATATTTGAGGAAGAGGCCAAGTATGCTGAAGCCGTCGCGACTCAGGAGCGTGTGATCGCCAGTTGGGAACGGACCCTCGGTCCCAATCACCCGCACGTAGCGATAGCACTGGACGAGCTGGCGCGAATCTATTGGCGGCAGGGCAAATTTGAGGAGGCCGAGGGGCTCTACAAGCGGGCGCTGGCCATCAGCGAAACAGTTCTCGGCCCCGACCATCCGGACGTGGCGATGGAGCTGAGTGACTTGGCTCACGTGGCTATGTCCAAAGCAGAGTTTGGGAAAGCGAGATTGCTGCTCGAACGTGCCGTAGCGATTGAACAAAAAAGCCTACCGGCGGACAGCGTGATTCTGGCGTCCACCCTAAGCGTACTGGGGGATGTAAATTTTCAGACCGAACGTTACGACGACGCCGAGGCGCAATACCGGCAGGTACTTACCATCGTGAAGGCTGCGCTCGGGGGAGAGCATCCACGTGTGGCCGCGGCTCTGGGGAGTCTGAGCAACATTGCGTCGCGGCGAGGAGACATTGCGACAGCCATGGAGCTTGCAGAAAAGTGCCTTGAGATCAACGAGAAGGCATTCGGGCCGGAGCATCCGGCGGTGGGCATGGCGCTTTCGAATCTGGCGTACCTCCACATACAAAAAGGAGAATTTGCGAAGGCCGAGGTCTTATTATTGCGTTACCTGGAAATGGCCAAGCAAATCTTTGGCCCGCAGCACCCGGAAGTCGGCATGACGCTGGATCATCTGGCGCAGGTGTACTGCAAAGAGAAAAAGTACGCGGCGGCGGATCCGCCGAGCGCGGAAGCTGTGGCAATCGTTAAGCTCAGTCTTGGCCCGGATCATCCGGCGGTGGCGGGAGCGTTACAGACGCGGGCGCAAGTACTGCGAGGCCTGGGTCGCAACGAGGAAGCAGATGCCGCGGATGAAGAGGCGGAGCAGGTATTGGCCCGGCATGCGCAGCGGAATCCATAGAAAGTTTTGAGTTGTGCCGTTGAGGCTTAACGGTTAGGCAGCGTCCGGGTGTTTCCATTCCATCGGCCGTTCGACTGTCTGCTAGCAGGGAAATTCTTCAGAACTGCACCAACGGATTTACTCCCATTCTTCTCCGAAGCGGTCCATGGCCTTGCGGGCGGCTTCGAGGTGGTCCGCCGCGCTCGGGGCTTCGGGGCCAGTTTTTTCTTTCAGCTCGATCACGAGGGGCAGATTTGCATTGGGTGCGGTCTTAAGCACTTTGATTGCCGCGGGCCATGCGATGGCGCCGTCGAAGGGCGGGAGGTGCTCGTCCTTTTCGCCGTGATTGTCGTGGAGATGCACACTGGCGACGAGTTCACGCAAGGGCGCGAAACTCTTTTCGATCCGTTGTTCCTCGGGGCTATCCGCGAGGTGTGCGTGGCCGATGTCAAAATTAAAGCGTAGGCCCGTCAGCCGCGTTTCATCGACGAAGGCGCGAAGATAAGCGGGATCTCCCATCTCGCTGGTGGTATTTTCCACGCAAATCGTCACGCCCGCGTGGTGCGCGTGCAGGACCAGATGTTCGAGAGTGCTGAACGCCGCGTCGCGCTTGCGCGGATCGGCGGTTTCGCGAGATCCGCCCATGTGCAGAATCAACCGCGCATACGGCAAATCGTCGGCGACGTCGATCACGCGCTTCAACTCGTCCATCGCTTCAATGCGCCGCACGCGTTCTACTTCGCAGATGGACAGGGGCATCCCGCTCTCGCGCATGGCGCTGGTATCCCGGCTCGTGGGAGCGTGCAAGGAAACGAGCTGCAATTTCTGCGCCTCGAGTGCGCTGGCGATCGCGCGCACCTCTGTTTTCGCGGCGTATTCAAAGTGGCTGCGCGTGCAGAAAATCTCCAGGCCCTGGAATCCCGCCTCGGAGATTTGCCCCAGGAGCTCGGGCGTTAATTTTCGCGAAACGAACAAGTACGTCGAAAGTAGTCTCTGCATAGTCCGGTCGAAAAAACTCTTTCTTTAGTATCCCACCGCCGCACCCTGATCGCGTGGATCAGCGGCGCCCAGCCGCTCGCCTGATTGCGGATCAATGCCGATGGCGTTCACCAGGCCGATGTGCCCGCGGCGCTTCGTCTGATAGCCTTGCGCGTCCAGCGCTGCTTCGACGCTTGCGGGAATTTCATCTTCCATCAGAATCTGGTCCGGCAGCCACTGGTGATGAAACCTCGGCGCGTTGATGGCCGCCTGCGCCTCCATCCCCAGCCACATCCAGTTGATCACGCTCAGCAGCGTCGCGGAAATAATCATCGGTCCGCCGGGTGAACCGGTGACGAAGCTCAATTTGCCGTCGCGAAGCAAAATCGTCGGCGTCATCGAGCTGAGTGGCCTGTGTCCCGGCGCGATGGCGTTGGCTTCCGACTGCATCAACCCATACAAAGCGTTAGGCACGCCCGGCTGTGTGGTGAAATCGTCCATCTCATCGTTCAGCAAGTATCCGGCGGTGCATGTTACGTGCGAGCCGTAGTTGTCATTGAGCGTGTAGGTGCTGGCAACGGCGTTTCCCGCCGCGTCCACAACGGAGAAGTGCGTGGTGTGCGGCCCGTCGCCGAGACTCGAAATCGTTTGTGGCCCCGCCACGCTGCTCGAAGCTTTTCCGCATCCGACGGGATCGCCCGCCTTCACATTTTTGCTCGACGATGCTTTCAGCGGATCGATCGTGGCAGCGCGCTCTTTTGCGTAGCACGGCGCGGTCAAGCCGGCGACGGGCACATTGGAATAATCAGGATCCGCAAGATACGCCGCGCGGTCCGCAAAAACGCGCCGCAGGGTTTCCGCAACCACGTGGACACTTTGCGGATCCGTCCAGCCCTTCAGCGGCACGCCCTGCAGCATGTTCAGCGATTCGATTACCGCAACTCCACCAGAACTGGGCGGCGGCGAGGTGAGAACTTCCCAGGAATGCCCGCCACTTTCGTATTTTGCGCGCAGGACCTCACGAACTTTCGGCGTGTAATGTGCGAGATCATCGAGTGTGATGAGTCCGCCATTCTTCGCCATTTCCTCCGCAAGCATTCGCGCCGTTTCGCCGCGATAGAATTCTTCCGCGCCGTTTTTCGCGATGCGCTTCATCGTCGCGGCCAGTTCCGGCTGCTTCAGGATATCTCCCGGCTTAAACATTTGTCCGTCGTTCAGAAAAATGCGTTTGCTCATGGGAAATTGTTCGAGTCCGGGCCGTTCCTCTTGCAGTTCGCGCGCCAGTTTTTCGCTCACCGCGTAACCGTCTTCCGCAAGCCGGATCGCCGGCGCCATCACATCGGCGAGCTTCATGGTCCCGTAGGTTTTCAGCGCAAGCTCCAGGCCCGCGACCGTCCCTGGAACGGCCACCGATTTGTAGCCAATCACGGAAGCTTCCGGATCCAGCTTCCCATCCTTGCCGATATACATATTGCGCGTGGCTTTTCCGGGAGCCACTTCGCGGTAATCCAGAAACGTGGTTTTTCCACCGGCCAGGCGAATCAGCATGAAGCCGCCGCCACCGATGTTTCCCGCCGCAGGCTCGACCACCGCCAGCGCAAATGCCACTGCAACCGCGGCGTCAATGGCGTTGCCGCCGCGCTTCATGATGTCAACGCCGACCTGCGAGCCGAGAGCTTCGTCCGTGGCGACCATCCCGTGCGTGCCGCGTACAGCTTGCTGTGGCCAGTCCTTAGAGGATTTTGCAGGAGTGTCAAGCTCGACTGCGTTTTGTCCTGACGCGCTGAGAGCAAAGGACAAACTTGCTGCGAGCAAGAGCAGCAGAGAGTGCGGCGAGATTTTTCTCACGGAAATCATAAACAAAAGACACTAAGTGATTCGCAAGATAGCGTCAAGGCAACCGCGAAAACAATTTGCGGCCGAACGCGAAAGATCCGGGCAGAGTTCGGAATCTCGCCGGCAAGAGAAAGGAGTAAGAGTCAGCATACGATCGGAGTGATTAAGCTTCGCTGAGAAATTCGACGGTTGCTGGGCCGGGAAGAAGGCCGGCTTTGGTGCCGCGCTTGATCAGTTCTTTTACGGCTTGCTGGCCTTTTTCACCATAGCCGAGGGTCCATTTGTTGACGTACATGCCGACAAATTTGTCGGCCAGCTCGGCATCCATTTCGCGGGCGAACTGCATGGCGTAATTGAGAGCTTCTTCGCGGTGTTCGAGACCGTAGGAGACGCTGTCGCGGATGGTTTTAGCAATCTGGCGGCCGAGCTGAGGACCCAGCGAGCGGCGGACGGCATTACCGCCGAGCGGCAGAGGCAAACCGGTAAGTTCCTGCCACCACACGCCGAGGTCAATTACGCGGTGAAGCCCCATCTTTGAAAAGAAAAGCTGGCCTTCGTGGATCAAGAGGCCGGCTTCCACGACATTGTTCTGGACAGCATCGAGAATTTTGTCGAAGGGCATGACCACGGGCTCGAAATCCGATTCGTAAAGTTTCAGCGTGAGATAGGCAGAAGTTTTCAATCCGGGCACGGCGATACGCTTTCCGGCCAACTCCGCCGGCTTCAGGGACTTGGCGGAGACGACGATGGGGCCGTAGCCTTCGCCGAAGCTGGCACCGCAATCGAGAAGTATGTACTTATCGCGCAGCGTGGGATAAGCGGCGAAACTGATGGCGGTGACGTCGTAGGTCTCCGTCAGGGCCGCTTCGTTTAGCGACTGGATGTCCGAGAGGACGTGGGTGTATTTGTAGCCAGGCGTGGCGAGCTTGTGCGTCGCCAGTGCATAGAACATGAAGGCATCGTCGGAATCCGGCGAATGCGCGAGCTTGATTTCAACCGGCGACTTCTCGGTCTTTGAAGCGGTTTGTCTGGCTGCCATGGGCTAGGCGATCCTTGTTTTTAACTTGGCCTCGTTCTTCCCAGAGAGACGTTCAGCTCCAAGGAGGTGCCGCAGGGAGACAGAAGGGAAAGGACGTGCGCATCGCTGGGACCTGCGCGGCGCTGGGCCGGGCGATTTTTGCAATCGAAAGCCTAGCATATTGGCGGCTGGCGGACAAACGGTGGGGAGGGGAAAAAACGTCGAAATGTTTGCATGTTAGAGTGCCGGAAAGCTGCAAGGTCGACCAGGATAGCCCGGGATTTAAAGTAATCCTTGAGGGATTTTGGTGGGGTACCCCTGACACCCCGGCATTTTTTAAAAAGAGTGCGGATCCCGTTGATCGCAAAAGAGTTGTGAAACGCTCTTGGTGCAAAAAGCGTCAAGAGAGCGAGAATCGTATCGTTTAAACCTAGGGGGCATTGCAGTTGCGTCCGGAATCCAAATTGTGAATGTGAACGCCGGAATGCCGGCCGGCGCTGCCCGGAGGTGTGCGAGTACCAAACTGCGCCCAATCACGGGCGGCCGCAACTTTCTCCTATTGCGTGTAGCCGATGAACCAGCGCTGGTTACTGCCGCCGTTGCAGTTGTACTGAATGATGTTGGTATTGTTGGCGTTGCCGCCGCCCTGCACGTCCAGACATTTGCCGCTATTGACGTTCACCAGTTCGAAGTTGTTGTTTGGAGCGCGGCCGCGCCAGCGCTGGTTTGCTCCACCGTTCCAGGTGTATTGCTGAACGTTGGCACCGTTGCCGCGGCTGCCTCCGGCAACCTCCATAACCATGCCGCTGTTTACGCTCTGGATCACATACTCATTTCTACCCACGGAGATGAACACCCATTTCTGGTTCGCGCCTCCGTTGCAGCCGTACTGCTGCACGTTCGCTCCGGGCCTACGACTGTCGCCGTAGACGTCCACGCACTTGCGCGAGCCCACATTCAAGATCATCCCGGTAAACTGCCGCGGGCCCGGAGGGCCGACCATGCCGGGCGGCGGAGGTGGTGGCGGGATGCCCGGACCTCCCGGTCCGCCCGGATAAGCGGGGCCGCCTGGTCCGCCAGGGATCGAATAGCCAGCGTACCAGCGCTGATTCGCTCCGCCGTTGCACTGCCACTGGAGAATGTTTACGTTATTGCCCATGCCGCCGCCCTGGACATCAAGGCATTTGCCGCTGTTCACGTTGACCAGCTCAAAATTGCTGTTTGGTCCGCGCGCGCGCCAGCGCTGATTCATGCCGCCATTCCAGGGGTATTGCTGCACGTTTGCGCCATTGTCGCGGCCACCTCCCGTCACGTCGAGAACCATGCCGCTGTTTACGTTGCGGATAGCGAATTGGTCGCCTCCCAACGCGATAAATTCCCAGCGCTGGTTTCCGCCGCCATTGCAGGCGTATTGCTGAACATTTGCGCCCTTATTCGTGCTGTCTCCGTAGACGTCCACGCATTTGCCTGAATTGACATTGCGAATCAATCCTCCGTACTGTGAGCTTCCCTGCAGCTCCATCTGTGCGGACGCTACGGCAGCAGTGAACAATGAGAAGACAACTAGAGAGCAAAACATGGCTGAAGTTCGCATCATGGCAGGCTCCTTGCGGCGCGTCCTTGCATGTGGGGCGCAATTCGCTCTGAGAGTTGAAGCAGCGAGAGATGAGGAGAGGATACCACTTCTGAAATTCGTCGGGGAGAAGCGGGATGGGGAAGGCCCTGGAGAAGATCGTAAGGGACGCTCGTCCGGGAGTGGCTACGGAACGAACCTACCTGGCAGTCCAGCCGCCGTCGATCAGAATGGTGTGGCCGGTGATGAGGGCGGCAGCGGGCGAGGCCAGGAAAATGATGGCGCCGGCGACGTCCATGGGTTCGCCGATACGGTGGAGCGCGGCGATACGCTCGATAACGTCATCGCGAAATGCGGGGTCGGCGAGGGCTTCGTCGGTGCCAGGAGTGGCTATGAAGGTGGGGGCGACGGCGTTCACTGTGATGTTATACGGGCCCCATTCGACGGCGAGACATTTTGTGAGGTGTGAAACGGCGGCTTTGCTGGCGCAGTAGACCGATTCGGTGGGCAAGGCGGCGAATCCGGCTTGCGAGCTCATGTTGATGATGCGGCCACCTTTTTGGCGCATCATGATTTTGGCAGCGGCCTGGCTGGCGAAGAAGGTTGATTTCAAATTGAGCGCGAGCGTCAGATCGAAGTCTCGTTCGCTGACGTCGAGAGCGAGGCCGCTGACGCCATTGCCGGCGTTGTTCACAAGTATATCGAGCTTGCCGAAATGTTCGGCGGCGTCCTGGATGGCGCGGGAGATTTGAGCGAGATTGGTGACATCCATCTGCAAACGGAGCGCCTTGCGGCCTTTCGCTTCGATTTCGCGAACTAGATCGTGCGCGGTGCTGCCGTCGCGTAAACCGAGAGCGACATCCGCACCCGCGTGAGCAAACGCCAGAGCAATGGCGCGGCCCAAACCACGCGCGGCGCCGGTTACCAGTGCGATTTGCCCAGTGAGGCTGAAACTTGGAAATTCATTCATTCGAACACCCCTTCGACCTGCGGGATGCGGTTATCAAGAAAGTGTAAAAAACTCCACGAAAAAAAACGATGCTAAAGCGAAGACACCATGCGGGCGATGGCGTCGCTGAAAGTGGCGCGGCCGTCGAGATAGGGCTGCCAGAATCTTTGCAGAACATCTAGGTAATCTTTCCAGCCACGCGCGTAGAGGCCTTCGCGGACGGCGTAAGGAGTGTAACCACCGCCGGGGACGCTGCCGCTGTGGCTGGCGGGAGCGACGTCGGAGGAGGCGAGGATGGGACGGATGACTTCACCGGTGGTGTAAAAAATCAGTGCGTGCCAAAGATCGCGCGGAATGGCTTTATCGCGCTGGCGGCACTCGCGAATGATGGCCTCCTGAACAGGTTCAGCGATGCCGTGAGAGGCTTCGTGGAAAAGAACTTCGAGCGCTTCCGGACCCTGGTTGCGCGGATCGAGACTGGCAATGGTAACGCGCAAAGGATCGACCGTGGTGTAGGCGCCGGATGAATTGGCGTAGGCAGAAAGGTCGACGCGGATTTTCTGGCGCGGCCAATGAGTGTCGTAAATATCGGCGAGGCGTTCGGAAATGCCGACGCCTTGTTCGATCACCAGAGGAGAAACGCGCTGAATCCAGCGGCGGTTGGCGCGATCGTGATCCGGCCAAAGATGCGCGCGGTAGACGGGGGCGGCGGCTTCCAGCACCTGAGCGAGCTTTGGCTGCAAACCGGCGTCGCAGAATCTCCGGTTTCTGCCGGAGAGTTCGTCGCAATCCTCGAAGTCGCCGAGCTGGTTTTTCAATTGGATAAGCTCGGTGGTGAAAAGGGGATCTTTGGAGGCGAAGTTTGCAGCGTAGTAGGCGACGGCTTCGTCCCAGATTTTTTGTTCGGCAGACGTGAGCGTGGGCTTGGCGTCGGGCGATGTTTTCATTACCGGCGCGGAAGATTTGCCGCCCTTTTCCGAAGCCGTTGCTGCCGCAGTCAGCTGCCTGGCTTCGTGGTAGAGCGTGTGATGAAGATTGATCCAGAATCCGCTGTGAAGCTCGAAGACGGGAAGAGGGCCGTAGGTGGAAGCGGATTGCGGGGCCGCCGCGGCGCGCAAGCAAGCGAACGATGCAAGAAACAGCAGCAAAAAGAAGCGTATGTGAGCTGGACGGCGCATTAAGAATCGCACGATAGTAGCGCCAAGTCTTACGCAGCACAAATGCGTCGGCCGAAGAATCGAGCGAAGGAGTGAATGGGGCTCCCGCTTGGGCGGCAATCGCGTTATTATCCCGGCGCAACTCACTTGTTAGAGAGGCCTCATGAAAAAGTTGATTCGAACGGCATGGCTCACGGGCGTTCTGCTTCTGCCCGCGGTTCTCCTGGCCCAACAGCCGGCGGAACTGCCGGCGCTCAAGCAGGAAGCCGTCACGGAGGTGGACCGCCTGCAGACATTCACGCAACAGATGGTGGACCAGATCTTCAGCTACAGCGAGCTGGGCTTCCAGGAATTCGAGACTTCGCGCTACGTCACGGGAATCCTGGAGAAGAATGGATTTCATGTGGAGCGAGGAGTCGCGGGTATTCCGACCGCGTGGGAGGCTACCTACGGCAGCGGAAAGCCGGTTATTGCATTCATCACGGACATTGATTGCATCCCGCGGGCCTCGCAGAAGCCCGGCGTGGCGTATCACGAACCGCTGATCGAGGGAGCGCCGGGACACGGCGAAGGGCACAATTCGGGGATGGCGGTAAACGTCACGGCAGTATTGGTGCTGAAGAAACTGATGGCGGAACACAAGATCGCGGGAACCCTGAAAGTCTTTCCCGGGGTGGCTGAGGAACTGCTTGGCTCAAAAGCATTTTACGTGCGCGCGGGACTTTTCAAGGATGTGGACATCGTGCTGGGCACGCATGTGTGGCACGAGTTTTCGACGTCGTACGGGACCGGCGAAGGGAAGTCGAGCGGATTGGTTTCGGTGCAATATTTTTTCCATGGTAAGGCGGCGCACGCGGCGGGTGCGCCGTGGGACGGTCGGAGCGCGCTGGACGGAGTTTCGCTGATGAATGCCGGCTGGGAATTTCGCCGGGAACACCTGCGGCTCCAGCAGCGGTCGCACTACGTGATCATCAATGGCGGCGATCAACCGAATGTGGTCCCGTCGGAGGCCGCGGTCTGGTATTACTTCCGCGAGCTGGACTACTCGCACATCAAAGGACTCTATGAGATCGGCAATACCGTGTCCGAAGCGGCGGCGAAGATGAGCGAGACCACGGTCGATCGCAAGCTGGTAGGTTCGGCGTGGCCCACGCACTTCAACAAAGTGATTGCCGAGGCGCAGCAGAAGAATATCGAACAAGTGGGAATGCCGAAGTGGAGCGAAGCGGATCAGACGCTGGCGAAGTCGCTGCAGAAAGAGATTGGCGCGAAAATGGAAGGGCTGAAAGACAAAGTCAAGCCGCTCTCCGAGCCGGTGAAAGATCCCATCGGCGGCGGCTCAGACGACGTCGGCGACATTTCCTGGAACGTTCCCATGGTGTACATGTTTTACCCGGCGAATATTCCGAATCTGCCGGGACACAGTTGGGCAAACGCGGTGTCCATGGCCACGCCCATCGCGCACAAGGGTTCAACGGCGGGCGCCAAGGTGCAGGCAATGACTGCGCTGGATTTTCTGCTGCAGCCGGAACTCGTGAAGCAGGCCTGGGATTATTTTCGCGATGTACAAACCAAGGAGGTTCATTACGAATCGTTTTTGGCGCCGGGAGACAAGCCTGCAATTGAAATGAACAAGGAAAAAATGGAGCAGTTCCTGCCGCAACTGAAGAAATATTATTACGATCCGACGAAGTATAAAAGCTATCTGGAGCAGCTCGGGATTTCCTATCCGACCGTTAAAGCGCAACCGTAACGGGGCGCTCGCTAGGGTTGATTCGAAAGAGCGATTGGCAGATTTTTGGAGCTGCCACGTTATTCCGCCTTGGGATCCGATTCGTTGCCGACAGCGCCTTGATGGTCGGCTGCATGCATGCTGCCGTCGGCGTCGCGGAAGAAGGATCGTTGGCCGGTGCGGCCGTAGTGAAGCGGGGTTGCCGCAAGCTGGTATTTTGCCGGAGCGCCAAGGTTGCTGGCTCCGACGATGACGTAGCGAAAGGTGTAGCCGTCTTTCACGCCCGCCGCGAAATCGGCATCCAGGAGGCCGGCAGCGTCCCCATTTGCTTCGCCACGCGCGGGCGGACCCAGGTTCGCGAGGGACTCGGGCAACCGTGAATATTTCTTGCGATAGGCTTCGACGGCCGCGGCGATCGCTTTCACTGCCTGGATGGCGTCCTTCTCATTGGTTTCACTTTCCGCGGCGTCCCACTCTGCTTCGAGCGCGGGAAGATCGAGAAGCAGCAATCCCAGGGAGAGCAGCTTCCATTCGCCTTTCTCGAGTACAAAACCCATAGTGACATGGCGAAGGGTTGCCCCGGCCGCATCGTTGGCGTCGCGAAGGTCCATGGGCAAAAAGGCGATGTTGTCGCGAAGATCCGTGCCGCCGATCTGCATCTCGGTGGTGACTTCGGGAGTCTGGCAGCGCAGGATCGGGCGACCGGCGGGATTCGCGGAAGTGGTGGCTTTGCCGGGCTCATTGAGCAGGACGAAACGTTTCATGAACGCGACTCGCGCGGGCGGAGTCATGCGTGTGAAGGCTTCTTTGTTGCGCGCAGTGAGAAAACGGGCGAAGTCCGCCTGGCTTTGGGAACATGCGGCGGACAAAACGTCGCGTAGCGCCAGATCGGGAGTGGTGGCCGCGAAGGAAACGATAACCCCCGGAGCTCGCGAACTTGATTCTTGCGCAAGGGCAGACGCGGCGGCGAAGAGAGCCGCGCAAAACAGGAACAGGGTTCGTCGAAGCATGTTCTTTGGATGCGAACTCACGTCAATCCTTTGCCATGCTCAAGATGGCCGCTAAATTCTGCGTGAAGGACGAGCGCGGCAGCACTTCGTCGCAACCGGCGGCTTGCGCCTCAGCGGCGAGTTCTGTCTGCACGTGCGAGAGGAATCCCACCACGCGGACGTCTTTCCGGGAGACGCGCAACAGCTCGATGGTCTGGATGGGGTGGCTGCGGGAATTCAGATCCACGATGACGAGTTTTGGCTGGCTCGTCATGAGATCCATCAACGCATCGCCGGTTGCCGCCACTTTCACATCCACGCCGAGCTGCTTGGCGGTCTCCGCCAGTTTCATCTGGAAAAACAGGTCATCCATCAACGCCACAACTTTTCCCATGTGCCCGATCCTCGCTATTCCGACACTGAACATTATGCGCTAGTTCTTCCCCGCATTCTTTCGAACGGTTTTGCAGGCATTGGGTCAGTTTCCGGTTAGCACGACTTGCCAGGCGCTACAAAGACACGACGGTCTTCCTACGCTTGGGACACCAATTCGAGTGAAATCCGCTGGAACATCTCGGATATATAATGCGGGTCGGAGAGTAACACGTCTATGCTTCGGTATAAGAAACGAGCGGCTTTGATGCTGTTCCTCTCCCTCATGGGTTCTATTCGCGCCCAAAAGCCCGTATGGAAAGACCCATCGCCTCACACCTCGCGATTTGTGACGGTGGAGAAGGGTGTTCGCTTGGAAGTGCTCGATTGGGGCGGTTCTGGCAGGCCTCTAGTTCTACTAGCAGGCGGGAGAGACACGGCGCACGTATTTGACGATTTCGCGCCCAAGCTAACGCCCAGCTTCCACGTTTACGGCATCACTCGGCGCGGCTTCGGCCAATCCGGTTTTTCCCCTGAGGGCTATGGAGCCGACCGTCTTGGAGACGACGTGCTAACCGTCCTTGACTCGCTCGAATTGAAAAAAACCAGTGCTGGTGGGACACTCGCTCGGCGGTGAGGAGTTAAGTTCCCTCGCTACGCGACATCCAAACCGCGTCGCTGGGCTGGTGTATATAGAGGCCGGGTATCCATACGCTTTCGACAATGGCAAAGGACCCTCGATGAAGGAGTTTCTAGACGCCAGGAAACTGATGCCGCAAGCTCCGCCGCCAAGCGAATCCGATCCAAGTTTGGCAAGTTTTGCTGCATTACAGCAGGCCTGCCTGCAAGCCTTGGGATTCATCTATCCGGAAGGAGAGCTTCGACAGCAATACTCTACGACGCCAGAGGGACGGGTCGGAAAGCAACGCGAATTTCCTGGTGACGCGGTGATGCTACAAGGCATGAAGAAGTACGCCGATATTCCTGTGCCCGCGCTGGTGATCTTTGCAATCCCCCACGCTCAAGCGAGATGGGTCGATGAAGGCACCGACCACAGGGTGCGTCAGGCTGCGAAGGCTTTCTCCGCAGCGGAGCTGGCTCTGACAACACAACAAGCGAAAGCATTTGAAGACGGAGTTCCAACCGCACACGTAGTCCGGCTGCGTGGCGCGGACCATTACGTCTACCTATCAAACGAGTCAGATGTACTGCGCGAAATGAAGTCCTTCCTCAGCACCCTTCAGTAGCAAAGCCCGATAAACGCGTACTCGGAAACTGACCCACCACCGTTTTGCGAGTAAGATGGAGGCCTGCCCGGGAGGTGCCCCATGCAGCCTGCCTCTGCCAGCGATATGCAGCCCGCCGTCTCGCTCCTGGAAAAGACGCCGCGGCTTCTCGAAACAATGCTTGGAGATTTATCCGGCGAACTTCTGCACTGGAAGCCGGCGCCGGAGCGATGGTCGATCTCCGAGGTCCTCGCGCATCTTGCGGCGCTCGAACAGGTTTACGCCGAACGCACGTTGCGAATGGTCGCCGAAGATTCCCCTTCACTCGCGAAATACGATCTAGCAGGGGCCACTTCGCGTGGGGAGTACTCCCGCGGATCCGCGGGAGAAAACCTGGCGCTTTTCACGCGTACGCGACGCTCCACGCTCGCTCTTCTCGTGGGGCTCCCAGATTCCGCCGGATCTCGCGCCGGAATACATTCGGAGCTAGGAAGCATTACGCTGGCGGAAATGCTCAATGAGTGGGCCAATCATGATCTCGGCCACTTGCGGCAAATCGCGGAGCTCTATCGAGCCTACGCTTTTCATCCCAATTCCGGACCCTTCATGAAATATTCGAACCCCACGCCGTGAGCGACTCGCCGGAAGAGTTGCGCCTTGCCCGCTGCGGGCCTCGCGACGTGACCCTGTATACGCGTCCGGGTTGCCATCTTTGCGATGAAGCGAAGGAGGCAATCGCGCCGCTGCTGCGCGAGTTCGGCGCGGTGCTGCACGAAGTGAATGTTGATGAAGACATGGTGCTGAAGGAACGGTACGGGTGGGATGTTCCAGTCATCTTTATCGGGCAACACAAAGCGGCGAAGCATCGCGTGGACTTAGCGCAGTTTCGAAGGCAGCTTCAGAGTGCAGGAACGAACTGAGATTCCGCCGCGATTTTTTCCCGCGAACGGTCAGACGGGCTAGTGTCCGTCAGCCGGTTCGTGCGCGCCGACGGTTTCGTCCGGAACGGCGCCTTTGCGGCCCTTCACGCGGTCGTACACACTGAGCTGGCTGACTGAACCGAGCGCTTCGTTGTAGAAAGTGGGAACGCCCAGAGCGGTGCGCAGTTCCTCGTTGAATTTGCGCAGGTTTTTGAGATGCACCGCGAGCGCCGGGACTTTCAATCCTTCGTCGGTGAGCAAAAACTTCTGGTAGCCGGCGTCCCACAGCCGGGTGAACTGGCCATTCAACATGACGGTCGGAAGAATGGTCATCTGGTAGAGACCGTCGGTTCCTTTGCGGAACTCGGCGCCGGCGCCGTATTTTTCGACGCGGACCACGCCGCGCGTGCTTCCAACGGCAAAGCCCAGGGCTGCCAGGCCTTCAATTGCTTTCGGTGAGAAGCGTTCTTCGACATTCCACATGATAAGTTCAGAGTACGATGTACTTCGCGCGCGTGTAAAGGCCCGGAGAGTGGCCTCGCGTGGTAGGCAACGGAAAACTGTGAGAGGGCGCGGTATAAGAATTGTATTCTGGCAAGTGCACCGCCAGAACTCTGGCCGCGGAATTTGTTTCGAGGCGGCGATTCTGTTCTACGCTAGACAGGTTCGCTCGCGAATTTGGGAAAGCCAACTGGAGGTAAAAAGGTGAGAAAGATTTTTCTGTCCGTCGGGATGCTGTTGCTCTTTGTCAGCTCGGCGGCCGCGCAGCAAGCGAACATGAGCGACGAAGGCGGGCGTGTCTTGGCGCTTGAGAACGCATGGAATCACGCTCTGGAAGCAAAAGATACGAAGGCTCTGGACATGTTGTTGGCAAACACGTTTATATCCGTCGACATCGATGGAAGCATTTCCTCCAAGAGCGAGTTTCTCGCGAGCATCAAAGCACCTGAGTATCAGCCGTCGCAGGCCGTCACGGAGCAAAGCAGTGTGCAAGTCTACGGAGATGTCGCTGTAGTTGTCGGCGTGTTTCGAATAAAGGGAACGGAGAAAGGGAAACCATACGTGCACCGCGAACGGTTCGTCGATACGTGGATAAAGCTCAGTGGCGCCTGGCAGTGCGTGGCTACGACGAGCACGCTGATAACAACGAAATGAGACGTGCCGTTCAGGACTCGAAATCATGTGCCCCGGGCCACCACGACTTTGGTAACAGACTGCGGTTCGCATGCCAGCCACTCGTTGACTTGAGCTGATCCACCACCGGTATATCTACGGTCTAGGTTGCCGCATCCAATTCGGAGTAAAATGGTCGGATATCCTGGAGCTTTTAAGACCGCTGCTTTCTCCGGGAAATGAATCACCGCAATCATGGGGCATATGGCTTCACCGATTCACGAATCCACGGCTCGGCAAGGCCCTCTGGGCGAAGGATTGCTGGAACGCATTGGAAATACGCCCCTGTTGCGCCTGGAGCGTGTTGGCAAGGAGTTTCCCAACGTGGAATTCCTGGCCAAGGCGGAATGGTTTAATCCGGGTGGGTCCGTGAAGGACCGGCCGGCGCTGAGCATGATGCAAGCGGGCCTGGCCAGCGGAGCACTGCGTCCGGGCAAGACCTTGATTGATGCGACGAGCGGAAATACCGGCATTGCTTACGCGATGATCGCCGCGGCGATGGGCTATTCCGTGAAGTTGTGCCTGCCGGACAGCGCTTCGCAAGAGCGGAAGCGCATACTCGGCGCGTTCGGGGCGGAGCTGGAGATCACTCCAGGCGACGAAGGAACAGACGGCGCGATTCGCCGGGTGCATGAAATTGTGGAGGCCGATCCGGAGAAATATTTTTATCCCGACCAGTACAGCAATCCAGCGAACTGGCAGGCCCACTACCGGACCACCGCGAACGAAATTTGGGAGCAGACGGGCGGGCGGATTACGCATTTTGTGGCGGGGCTAGGAACGAGCGGCACGTTTGTAGGGACGACACGGCGGCTGAAAGAGCTGAATCCCGCAATTCAATGCGTGAGTCTGCAACCGGACGGCGCCTTTCACGGGCTCGAAGGCTGGAAGCACATGGAGACGGCGATTCGCCCGGCGATTTACGATGACAAGCTCGCGGACGAGACTTTCGAAGTCTCCACGGAAGAGGCTTACCGGATGGTGAAACGCGTGGCGAGGGAAGAGGGGTTGCTCATCAGCCCGAGCGCTGCTGCCGCGCTGCTGGGCTGCTTCCAGGTCGCGGCGTGCCTTTCGAAGAAAATTCACGCCGTGATCGTCACGGTTTTTGCGGATTCCGCGTCGAAATACCTGAACGAGCGCTTCTGGGACGAAGAGTAGAAAATGACGGACGAATCCACACTTTGGCTCAGCGGGCATCTGGCGGAGAAAATCCGCGCGCATGGGGCGGAAACGTATCCGCATGAATGCTGCGGCGCGTTGCTGGGCCGGGATTCTTCCGAGCTTGGTGGAAGCGATCCAGAAGCGCAGGCGTCAACGCCGGGGCGGGAGATTCTAGGACTTTTTCCACTGGTGAACCGGCGGGACGATTCTCCGCGCAACCGTTTTTCGGTGACCTCGGAAGACGTGCTGGCCGCAGAAAAAGAGGCGCGCGCGCACGGCCTCGATGTCGTCGGCTGGTATCATTCGCATCCGGATCATCCGGCGCGGCCCAGCGAGTACGATCGCGACCACGCCTGGCCGTGGTACAGCTACATCATCGTGAGCGTACAAAATGGCGCGGCGCAGGAGATGACTTCCTGGCGTTTGAACGACGATCGGCAGGAATTCTCGCCTGAGGGAATTGAGATTCGGCACCGCGCGGCGGTGTAATGTGGTTTTGCTAAGAGACGGAGAGAACAGATGCCCGTGAAAGTCATGATCCCGACGCCGCTGCGCCCCTACGCGGGGAAACGCGATTCGGCGGAGTTTCAAGCCAAGACGGTAGGCGAAGCACTTGGCCACTTGACGACCGAGTTTGCCGAACTGCGGAAGCATCTTTTCACCGAAGAGGGCAAGCTGCGCAGTTTCGTCAACGTGTATGTGAACGACGAAGATATCCGTTATCTCGCGAAGGAAAACACGCCCACGAAGGATGGCGACACCATCAGCATTATTCCTTCGATTGCCGGGGGCCGTAGCTAGCCGCTGCATCCGGAAAGAAGCGAACGGAATCCAATAGGAGCGGGGAATCGCAATGGCCACAACTACACAGCCGCAGACCGGCACAAAACCGGCGGCGAGCCTTTCGAATGAAGAAATTCTGCGCTACAGCCGGCATCTGATCATGCCGGAAGTCGGCATGGACGGGCAGTTGAAACTGAAGAACGCCAAGGTGCTGCTGATTGGCACGGGCGGGCTGGGCGCGCCGCTGGGGCTATATCTGGCGGCGGCTGGAGTTGGCAGGCTGGGATTGGTTGACTTCGACGTCGTGGATTTCACCAACTTGCAGCGCCAGGTCACCTTTGGCACCAGCGACGTGGGCAAAGCGAAGAGCGAAGCCGCGCGAGTGCGGCTTTCGAATCTCAATCCGGCGATTCAGATCGAGTCGTTCGAAACGCAACTGACCAGCGCGAACGCTCTGGAACTCTTCAAGGACTTCGACATCATCGTGGATGGCACGGACAATTTTCCCACGCGATATCTCGTCAACGACGCCTGTATTTTACTCGGAAAGCCGAACGTGTACGGCTCGATCTTTCGATTCGAAGGACAAGTCACCGTTTTCGGAATGCCCGACGGGCCGTGCTACCGCTGCTTGTATCCGGAGCCGCCCCCGCCGGGGCTGGTGCCGTCTTGCGCGGAAGGCGGCGTGCTTGGCGTTCTGCCCGGCATCGTCGGTTCGATCCAGGCGATGGAGACTATCAAGCTCATTCTCGGTGCGGGTGATAGCCTGGTCGGACGATTGCTGCTTTTCGATGCGCTGGGAATGAAATTCCGCGAGCTGAAACTGCGCAAGAATCCGAATTGCCCGGTGTGCGGCACGAACCGGACGATTACCAAGCTCATTGACTACTATGAATTCTGCGGCGTGCGCGGCGAAGAAGCTCCCGGCCCGGCAGTGCAAGTGCCGGAGATTACTCCGCGCGAGCTGAAGTCGCGTCTCGATCGCGGAGACAATCTTTTCATTCTGGATGTGCGCGAGCCGCACGAATACCAGATCTGCAATCTGCATGGACATCTGATTCCGCTCGGCGAGCTGACGCGCCGCGTGCACGAGCTGGATTCCTCGCGGGAAATCGTCGCGCATTGCCGCAGCGGCAAGCGTTCGGCCGAGGCGGTGGACTTTCTGCGTAAAGCGGGTTTCCGCAAGATCCTCAACTTGAAGGGCGGCATCCTCGCATGGTCGGACGAGGTAGATCCCTCCGTGCCAAAATACTGATTCGCTTTCCAAAATCTGTGCGGTCTTCACCGACAGGCGCCCTGCTTTTATTCCAGGGCGCCTTCCTTTGTGCTTGCCGGTGCTCGGAAGTATCTGCATACTCGTGCTACATCAGGAGAAAAAATGGCGGCGACGAAAATCACGGTCAATCACAATGGCTCAATTCGGGTGGAAGGCGATTTCGAGATTTTCGATCCGGAAGGGAAGCCCTTTGGCCTTGCCGGCCGAACAACCATAGGCCTATGCCGTTGCGGCCACTCCGCTAACAAACCCTTCTGCGACGGGTCTCACAAGACCAGTGGATTCACCGACACCGCGGCAGCGAGGGAGCTACCCCCACCCAAGCCGAAGCTCTAGGAAGTGCGGTTCTCACGGCTTTCCGGGTGTTTCAAAGTGTGAGACTGTCTCAGGCTGAGACAGTAGTGTTTTCTTCCATGATACTGGCCATATGCCCGGTAACTCCCACGAAACAAAAATGATAGGGTCTTAATCCGCAAACTTGCTGGGCTTTTCGCTGTCTCGATTCCCCAGAGCACATCCTCGCACTTAGGCTGCCCTCCTGTAAGTAGTTCAATAACAGCAGTTTACGATGCGACATTTTTGGTCTGGAAAGGTCACAAACTTGCACCTCTTGGTAGTTGGCAGTTTTTCTTCGGCATTTGGGGGATATCGTGGGGGGTTGGGCCACAATCGCAGGGTTTCTCCGGGGCGACCGCATCGCGGGCTCTCCGCTGATCACCCGGGCGCGCCTCCTTTTCGCCTCCGGTATTGCCTTATTGATGGTTTTCCTGGCTTGCATCTTCTACCTGCGCCAGACAAGCATCGCTGGGTCCCCACATACTTATCTTTATCTCGAAGTTGGCGGGACGCTGATCAGCTTCTGCTATGCGGCCAATGCACTCGTCCGGTTCCGCGGAACTCACGATCGCACCGCGCTGATCCTGGCGTTCGGCTTCGTCCTTTCCGGGATTATTGAGACGGTTGGCTATTTTGGTTTGAACGATGCGCTGGCGTCAGGTCCGGCGGCGCTCTCGGGCATTCCAGCGGGCTGGATGGTGAGTCGCACGCTTCTGGCGGTACTCCTGCTGGCGGCCATTGCCGTTGACCGCTACATGCCTACGGCCCGGCAGCCCAGCAAGGAAACGGCTGCGGCACTGCTCGTCGTAGCTCTGGCGGCTTATCTGACGAGTGCCGCGTTCCTGGCTGCGCCGGCATCGCCCGTGGCGCACGCCAGAAACCTGCTGTCTCGTCCGTGGGATCTGCTCCCCGCGGCGCTATTCCTGATTGCCGCAATCTGCTTTCGCCAGCGCTTGAAGCACGACAAGGAAAGAAAAAGCCCGGCAACTTTGTTCGACTATTCGCTGTTTATCGTTGCCTCGCTCAACGTCGTCTGTCACGTGGCGGCAGCGTTTTCGCGGCAACTTTTTGATGGCCCATTTTTCCTGGCGGAGTTGAGCAAGACGGCCAGCTATATCGTGATGCTCTCCGGTGCGCTGTTGGATCAGGCGCGCCTGTTCGAACAGGTTCGTTCCATGGCCGTCAGCGATTCGCTGACCGGCCTGGCCAACTACCGCCGTCTGATCAGCGTGATGGAAGCGGAACTGGACCGTTCGCGTCGCACACAGCGCCCGTTCAGCATCGTGCTGCTGGACATGGACGGCCTGAAGACCATCAACGATCACTACGGCCACCTGACCGGAAGCCGCGCGCTGGTGCGCATCGGCAAGATTCTGCGCAATCACTCGCGCGCCATCGATACGGCGGCACGCTACGGCGGCGACGAATTCGCTCTCGTGCTGCCGGAAGCTCCCAAGGATATCGCCGCGCGCATTGTCTCCAGAATTCGCGAACGGCTTTCGACGGAGCCGGAGCATCCTGTGCTTTCCGTCAGCGCCGGTGTCGCCGCTTTTCCGGAAGACGGCGATACGCCCGAAAAACTTCTTGGCGCCGCGGACCGCGCTCTGTACGCCATGAAGCACCGGCGGGGCAGCAGCGTACACAATCTCACGCGGATTGCCGCGTGCCTGTGAGGATGAACAACGATCATGCCTCGCAAAGCCAAATTTTCGTTTCACCGGGCCGAAAACCGCATCTTGATGGAGATACCCGTGCTCATCGACGGGCATCGCCAGGTGCCCGGCTCGGAATCGACTTTTACGGAAAACGTGAGCGCGCGCGGTGCCCGAGTGGTGAGTGTGCGCCGCTGGGATCAAGGCGAGAAACTGACCTTCGCCTCACGTACCGGAGACTTTCGCTCCTCGGCCCGGGTAGCTTACTGCCAGCCACTGCAAGGCGACGGCTTTGCCATTGGCGTAGAGTTTCTCGAGCCGAAAGGGCGATGGGTAGTTCAATCCCCAAGATAGCTTGACGTCAAACGGCGAGCGGACAGGAGGGAAACGCCTGGAACACAGAGAAGACAGAAACTGACGCGAAAAATTCAAGAAGGCTTGAAGCGCTTGGCGGCTCTGGAAAAACTGCCAGGCGCTTCATCTCTTTGGGGAGCTACTCACTTCTTCTTTAGAACTTCCTCGTAAACGCGAATGGTATTCGCGACCATCAGGTCGGCCGAGAATCTCTCTTTCACTTCGCGCCGGCCCGCATCGCCGAGCCTCCGTCGCAACTCTCCATCTCCTAAGAGCCTGAGCATGGCGGCGGCGAATTCTTTTCCAGTGGGTTCCGCGATCAGCGCAGTGCGCTCGTGATCCACCACTTCAGCCAGCGCTCCACGGCTTGTCGAAATGCACGGCAAACCCGCGGCCATGGCGGCTTGCAGCGCGGTTCCCAGGCCTTCGAATTCCGAGGGAAATGCAAACGCATCGAGTGCGGCATAGACCCGGGGGACATTGTTCACGAATCCCGGGAAGAGAACCGCCTCGGCCTGGCCAAGTTTCTTTGCGAGCGCTTCCAGTTCCGCGCGGCAGGTGCCGTTGCCCGCGAGCAGCAGCCGCGCTTCAGGGTGCGCGGTCCTCACCGCCGGCAGTGCTTCGATTAGATGCCGCTGTCCCTTTTCCGGGACAAAAACGCTGACGCATCCGAATACGAAATCATTTTCTTGAAAACTCCAGTGCTGTCTTGCACTCTTTCGTTCTTGGGTGGTTGGGAGAACCGAAATCTCCACGCCTTCGTTCACGATAGAAATTCTTTCCGCAGCAATCCCGGAACGGATCAAGCTCTGTGCGACGTCCACGGAGTTGGCAACGAAGCGCTTCACGGCCCGGTATCGCGCTTGTGACACGAAATTTTTCTGAAGCGGGAACCCAATCCGGCGGGAGAGGAGCAGAGGAACTTGTTTGTGAGCGCCCGCGAGCCACGCCGCCGTAAGGGCGTGTGGCTCGTTGAGATGCACCAGTTCGAACTGGTTCTTGGCGATGAGGTTCCGCAACGCGCCAGCGGCCCACACTCTCAATCCGAGCCGCGGAACAGCATGCACGCCAATTCCTGTCTCCGCCACGCGTTTTGCGAGTGGTGAATCTTGCGCTGCCAACAGAAGAACTTCATGCCCGCGGTCGCGCAGCCCGCGCAGCGTGAGCCATGCCTGGCTCTGGCCGCCGCGCCATTCGCGCTCCAGGTCCACATAAAGCACTCTCATGGCGCTTCCACTTCGCCACGTTGCTGTTGTGCTTCAACCAGCTTTCCTAATTTTTTGAATTTCAGCCACGTGCCGCGCGCCGCCATGCGTGAAATCAGCCATCCCTGGCGTCCATCGAGGAAGCCCAGCCTTAGTACGTAGTTGTTGAACCAGCTCCAGGGCGTGGCCAGCCACATCGCGGCGCGCCAGCTTCGCTTTCCATCCATGAACATTTGCTGCGCGGCGAGCGTCGTATAACTCTCGACCTTGCGCTCGTGCTCCTCGAATGAGCCAACCGTGTAATGCAGCAGGTCGCCGCCGAGCCGACCGGGTTTTCCTTCGAATCGCAGCGCTTCGTGAATAATTCCTGAGAACTGTGCCGCGTCACGGCGGAAAAGCCGCCGCTGAAAATCCGGGTACCATCCCGTGTGCTTCACCCACGCGCCAAGATACCAGGTGCGCCGCGAAAACTCGTACACCCAAAACTTCGGCTCTTCTCTTTTCCAGCCGAGCAGCGCGTCGCGCAGCTCCGGGCTCAGTTCTTCGTCGGCATCCAGCGACAAAATCCACTCATAACTCGCCGCCGCCGCCGCCGCGTTTTTCTGTTCCGCAAAATTCGTCCATGGGCGCATAACCACTTTCCCGCCACGCTCTTTCGCAATTTCCGCAGTACGGTCCGTGCTTCCGCAATCGACAATGACAACCTCGTCGGCAATTCCTTGCACCGAATTCAGCGCGCGCGGCAGGTTTTCTTCTTCGTTGAGCGTGATCAGGCAGACGGAGAGGAGGTTCATCGTACCCCGGAAAAGTAGGGAATCGGCGCTAGTATCTCACAAACGCAAAGAGTGAAGGCCGCCCGTCGGGAAGAATGACTTCTTGCATTCTGGAAAGCTTGCGCTATTTTCGCTGGAAATTCACACGAATCACGCTTCCGCCAATTCGAAACTCCGTGCCATCCTGCAGCATCGCCGCGCGCACCCGCTCCTCATCAAAAAACGTGCCGTTCGTCGAATCCATGTCCTTGAGGTTGATGTAGTTCTCACGCACTTCCAGCAGGCAGTGATGCCGGGAGATTTCCGGATCGTCCAGAGCAATATCCGCGCCTTCGCGCCCCAGGATCACGCGTGGCTTCGTCAGTGTATGGCGCGTGCCTTGCGAAGGCCCGGAGACGATACTCAAGATCACGTTGACTGCCGCAGGAAGGCGCAGCGCGGGATCTACGGGTGGCAAAGGGGAATTTGAGCTGGTTCCCGCGGCGCGCGCAAAAGTAGGAAGTGGAGACATCACCACCGTGGAATCCACCCGCCGCTTGATTTCCACGATCGTGCTTTTCCCGCACTTCGAGCAGCGGAATTGCACTCTCACATGGCCTCCAAACTCGCCATCTTTTAGGGAGTGCTCCGCACCACAATGCGTGCAGGCGGTCTTCATACTTCGAAGTTAGCACTTTCCGGCAAGGAATTGAGCGAGTCGGACGTCTTGCGGGCGGAAAGGTAAAGCTGAGATTGCATTCCAGCGTATTCCGCGAGCCTTGCGTCCGCCTTGCCCCTTCGTCTTATGTTACGATTACTGATTCCAGATCAATCAGGAGAGCGTGTGTGACGGAACATATTTCTCGCAAGGAACTGAAGCAGGACAAAATCAAAGAAACCATCGAGCACGGCGCCGAAGCTGTCATTTCGCACGGGCAGTTTACGTTGATTCTCGTGATTGTGGCGCTGGTGGTGGCTATCGGCTACGGTGGCTGGCGCTTTTACGTCGAGCGCCAGACGGTGCAGGCTTCCTCCGAATTCGACAATGCCATGAAGGCTTACCAGGGCCGCGTCGGCGCCGCTCCGGATCCCTCGGCGCCGAATGAGCCCGTTTATGCCAATGACATGGCGCGCGCGGAGGATGCTTCGACAAAGTTTGCGGCCGTGGCCAATAAATATCCCAGCACGAATCCGGGAAAGCTCGCGCGCTACTACTCCGCGCTTTGTCTCGAGGATCTCGAGCGTCACAACCAGGCCACCGAAGAGCTGAAAAAAATCAGCGGCGGCAGCGACAAGGAACTGGCCGGCATGGCCCAGTACCAGTTGGCGGTCATTTATTCACGGACGGGCAAGACCGACGAGGCCATCAAGATGTTTCGCGGGCTGGCCGACAAGCCCACTGTGCTCGTGCCGCGCCAACTGAGCCTCCTGGAGCTCGCCGGCGTGCTTCGAACCACCAAGCCGCAGGAAGCTGTGACAATCTACCAGCAGCTCAAAAAGGATTTTCCAAATACCGCCACAGCGGATGCAGCCGATCGCGGCCTGGAAGCGATTTCACCGAAATCCTGATCCGTCTCGCGGATAAGCGATTACGCAAATCCGCCGGAACCTTACGGAGCGGTCCATCGAACGAGCTCCCACTCCTGCTCCCTGGGCAATGCGCGCGGAACTTTCCCGTGGCCGGCGCTATCCGGAGTCCGCGCATCCTTACCGCAGCTCTTACGCACGCGACCGCGACCGCATCATTCATGCGCGGGCATTCCGGCGCCTGGAAGCCAAGACCCAGGTTTTTACCACGCGCTACTCCGATCATTTCCGAAATCGCCTGACGCACACGCTGGAAGTCGCGCAGATTGCCCGCACCGTCGCCTCTGCACTTGGGCTGAACACCGAGCTGGCCGAAGCGCTCGCTCTGGTCCACGACATCGGCCATCCGCCGTTCGGCCACGCCGGCGAACGAAAGCTGGACGAGCTGATGCGCGCCCACGGCGGAAATTTCAATCACAATCTACACGCGCTGCGCATCGTCGAGCAATTCGAACAGCGCTATCTCGATTTTCCGGGGTTGAATCTTACCTTTGAAGTTCGCGAGGGCATCATCAAGCATTCTCGCGACTATTCCGCAGCGGAATTCCCCCAGTTGGCTGACTACCTTCTGGATTTGCGGCCTCCGCTCGAAGCGCAACTCATCGATTGGGTGGACGAGATTGCTTACAACACCGCGGATCTGGACGACGCGCTCGAAGCCGAACTCCTGGATGTGGACGCCCTGCGCCAAGAAGCTTCGTTTTTTGGCGAAATTTATGCTCAGATCGATGCCGCCCACCCTGGCGCTCGCGAAAAACTCAAGTTCAACGAAGCGCTCAAACTCGTGCTCGATGGACTGGCTACCGACCTGATCGAATCCACGCAGCAGCGCGTCCTGGCCTCTGGCGCAGCCACCACCGAGGATATTCGCCACGCGCCGAAACGGCTTGCCGGTTTCAGCGATGCCGCCGCGGCCCGCAACGCCAAGCTCAAGCGATTCCTTTTCTCCCACATCTACGACCATCCCGCCATCACCGAAGACCGCGATCGCTCCGTAGCCTGCCTGGAAGAGCTCTTCCGTTTCTATCTCGATTCGAATGGTTCGATGCCGGCATCCTATGAAGAACTCGCGCAGATTGCGCCGCGCCACGTCATCGTTTGCGATTACATCGCTGGCATGACCGACCAGTTTCTGCTTCGCCAGCATCATGAGCAATTTGGGAGTGCTGAACAAGGTCGTCCGTGAGTGTTGTGATCCCGAGCGGGTGGAGGAAGCGTTATTGCGCGAAAGTGTTGCAGGCGGAGATTAATCCGGAATCGAAGCCTTTTCGGAACCATGCCATGCGCTGCTCGGAGCTGCCATGCGTGAACGAATCCGGGTTGACATGGCCTGTCGCCATTTTTTGCAAGCGATCGTCTCCCACCGCCGAAGCCGCGCCTAACGCTGATTCAATGTCTCCTTGTTCGAGCAGTCCTCTCTGCTGCGTCGAATGCGCCCAGATTCCCGCAAAGCAATCCGCCTGCAGCTCCAATTTCACCGACAAGGGATTCTGCGCGCGCGGATTTTCTTCCTGCAATTGCCTCATTTTTCGTTCAATTCCGAGGGTATTTTGCACGTGGTGGCCCAGTTCATGTGCGATGACGTAAGCCTGCGCGAATTCGCCGGGCGCGCCAAACCGGCGTTTCAGCTCATCGAAAAATCCCAGGTCGATGTAAACCTTCTCATCGTTCGGGCAGTAAAACGGGCCGGTGGCGGATTGCGCTCCTCCGCAACCCGACTGAATGTAATCGCGGAATAGGACCAGTTTCGCGTGGTGATACGATTTCCCCGTCTGCTCGGGGAGAATTGCTGTCCAGGCCTTCTGCGTGTCATCAAGCACGAATGAGACAAACTGCACCATCGGCTTTTCCGCTGCGTCTCGCGCGGTGTCTGGCTGTCTTACCGCTGCCGCAGGCGGAGCGCTGGAGCCGCCACCGCTTAGCAAAGCAAAAAAGTTTGTCTTAAAAACGAAGCTGAGGATCAGAAGAAGGATGACGCCGCCGATGCCGATGTGCATGCCGCCAAATTGAAAGCCTCCGCCTCCGCCATCGCCGCCGGTATCGTCTCGGCGATCTTCAATGTCTTCGCTTTCGCCCCCAGGTGTCCATTTCATGGCGTTTGCCCCCTCTCACTGCTTGGAAGAATGGTAGCACTCGCGGGGCGCCCAGGCCTGTAGCATAAAGCGCAATCCGCCCGGATGCGCTTGTACGTTGCGCCAAGGCATCCTAGAGTGGCGAGGGCAGGCGTTCATGACTTCCCAAAAACAAATCCTCGATGCCGTTCTGAACCGGCTGGAGCGACTCTACGGTCCGCAGAAGGCGGCGGCCCCGCGCGATCCCTATGAAATGATTCTATTTGTGAACTGCGGATATCCTGCGACGGATGCTTCCTGCTCGAAAGGATTCGAAGGTTTGAAGCGAGAGGTGGGGCTGAAACCGGACGAAATCCTCGCGGCGCCGAAGGCCAAACTTGCAAAGTTGATGCGCCTCGGCGGTATCGTGCCAGATTTGCGTGCGAAGCGGTTGAAGCAAATAGCGCAAATGGTGAAGACCGAATTTGACGGAAATCTTGGAGCGGTGGTGAAGACAAAAATGCTGGAGGAGAAGAAGAACCCGGGGAGCGGCGTTCGCGCCGCGAAAAAAGTGCTCCAGAAATTTCCCGTTATTGGCGAGCCCGGCGCGGAGAAGATCCTGCTGTTTTCAAACCTGGCGCCCGTCGCAGCCGTGCCCTCAGCGGCTTTAGGCGTACCGATGCGGATCTACTTTGGAGGTGAAGGGAAAAACTACGCAGCGGACTATCGCCAGGCGCGGGAAGCCCTCAGTGCGGATTTGCCGGAAGCCTTTCCGGCGCGGCAGCGAGCCTACTTGCTGCTGAAAAAACACGGCCAGGAGATTTGCAAAAGAGCCAAGCCGAAATGCGAGATTTGCCCGGTGATCGGCCAATGTGCCTACTTTCAGGCCAAGGCTGCAGACAGCAACGTCGATTGAAGGAACGCGCGCAAAGCGGAGATGCCAAGTCGTTCAGGTGACTGTCACAATCCCCGGGCGAGCGTCAGAAAGAGCGTCAGGTAGCGTTTCAGTTTCTGCGTAATCAGAAAGTTTTCCTTCACGTGCTGATGCCCGTGCTCGCCGAGTTTGACGGCGATTTCCGGGTGCGACAGCAAGAATCGAATCTGATACGCGGTGCCTTCCACGGAATGAGCCAATAGGCCCGTGTGTTTGTGAATGATCTGGATCGGAATGCCGCCGACCGCGGAAGCTACCACCGGTTTCTTCTTCCACAAGGCTTCCGAAACCGTGAGTCCAAAACCTTCGCGCAAGCTTTTCTGAATCACGACGGTCGAAGCTCGCTGCAGTGCATTGACTTCGAGTGGCGCCCACGCCGGAAGTTCGAGAATCTTGATGTCCGGATCGTTGTCCGCTTCCCGCAGCACTTCTTTCAACACCACCGCGCCTTCCGGATCATCGGACGCGCTGCCTCCCGCGAGAACCAGCTGGCAATCGAAATAGCGCTTCACGATGCGATACGCGCGGATGACTCCAACGGGATCTTTCAGCCGGTCAAAACGCGAGATTTGCGTGAGGATGGTGCGATGGGGATCGATATGAAAGCGCGCGAGGACTTCCGCGATGAAGTCGCGGTCGAGCTCCTGGTTTTTCTCTGAAAGCGGGTCAATCGCCGGATAAAAGAGATACTGCGGGATCGGAAGTTGCCGCGAAAATTCCGGAGAGGAAAACATGGCGCCGTTGTACCGCGAAACAAATTTTTCCAGGAACTCCCAGACCGCGCGGTTCGGATGCGAGAGATCGATATGGCACCGCCACACCCAATGATTGGAGCCGGACTTGCGCGCATCAATCAACGCCGCCGGTTGCGGGTCGTGGATCACTACGAATTCGGCATCCAGGGGAAGCGTCTTGCGATTTCGTTCGTTGTAAGTCAGAAAAATATCAAAATCCCGCTGGCTCGCATGATACGGCGCCCCGTGCAGCGCGTTGTGGAACGATTTCGTGACGTCGAAAAAATCCTCCCCGCCCGTCATCACGTTCCATTTGATCTGCAGGTCCAGCTCTTCCGCCAGAGGCACCAGGCGATTGAGAATTTCCGCCACGCCGCCGCCAATTGCCGTGGAATTGATCATTTCGATGCTGCGTCCGCGCAATGGCTTCGCCAGCGCGCGCAGTTCCTCGATCTCCGCCGCGCCCAGCAGCGCGGCGTAGTCCTCCAGCGGAATACGATTCAGCGCCAGGGTTTCGCTCATGCTTTCCTTCTTTCGCGGTCGATCAGCCGCAAGAGCTTGGCCCGCGAGCTGTCCAGCGTATTCGTATAGATATCGATGTGATTGACGCTGTCCGCAAGCGTCGCTAGCCCCAGGCCATCCGCGAGCCAATGCGAAAAATCGTTGGTCTGCAACTGAAGGCGCAGCCGTGAGGAGATGAAGTGGTAGTAGAAGCCGGCATGGCTGAGATGCTCGATGCCATCGCGGAATTCGCCGAGGGTATGTGCCCGACGGTCCAGCGGGACAGTGACTTCGACGCTCTCGCAAAAGTAGAAACGCTCCAGCGTCGCTTGCTTGGCAAGATCAGGAAACGCAGCGCAATAATCGCCCACCACGCGGCAGAGATCGCTGCGCAGCGCGGCGATGGATACGTAATCGCGGATGTCCAGCGCGGCCAGTTGCTCCGCAAGATCGTCCCGGTTGGCATCCGCGAGCACCCATTGCGCGAAATCGTTGGAAAATCCTTCGGTCAGGAAATGATGGCTGCCCAGTGTCTGAAACGTGTGATGAAAAATGGAGGCGTCGCTGCAGTGCTCTAGGCCCGTTAGGAACTCCGCGAGTGTGCCTGCCGACTGGTTGCCGATGCGCGTGAGATATGAGACGGTGACAAATTCGAACGGGGTTTCAGCGGCGTTCATGCGAAAGCATCCTCCACTTCGCGTAGTGCGGCAACATCACGCAGTCCCCCGATACCTGCGGAATGGCCCATCGAGATCATGATCATTGCGTTGTCTCCACGCGGTCTGGAATTTCAATGCGAATCTCCGTGAGGTCGGAAAGCAGATGTGCCGCCCATCGATAGATATTGTGCTCGCGCACGTTGTGCCGCATGCGCTGCATGCGCGTGGCTTGCTCCGCTTCGGGCATTTCGAGCGCGCGGTGGATGCTCTCCGCCACCTGCGAGACGTCGTAGGGATTCACCAGCAGCGCATCGGAAAGTTCATGCGCCGCGCCGGCAAATGTGCTGAGGATCAGCGCGCCGCGCTCGTCCTCGCGTGAGGCCACGAACTCCTTGGCCACCAGGTTCATCCCGTCATGCAGCGAGGTGACCATGCAGAAAGACGCGGCGCGGTAATAGCGCGCGATCTCCTCGTGCGAATGGTGTTGCTTCAAGAACACGATGGGTTTCCATCGCGAGGTCTGGAAGCGCGCGTTGATGCGGTCGGCTTCCGCGCTGACTTCGGCCAGAAAATTCCTGTAGCGTTCGATGTCCGTGCGGCTGGGGGCTCCAATTTGCACGAAAGTGAAGCGCTGCTGGTAGGCGGGATTCATTTCGATGAACCGCTCGATGGCGTGGAAGCGTTCGAGAATTCCCTTGGTGTAGTCCACACGGTCAACGCCAACGCCCAAGAGCGAAGCCTCGATACCCAGCTCGGCGCACAGAGCAGCGCGTTCGGCGCCCACACTGGGCGTTTCATTGATCACGTGGGAATTCTCCGGAAATGCCACGCTAATGGGATAAGGACGCACGCGCGTCACGTGTCCCTGGCGATTGACGGCAAAGCGATCCCATTCGGTGAGCGCTTCGACCGCCCGATCCACCGTTTCCAGGAAATTATTGCAATGCGTTTGGATGTGAAAACCAATCAGGTCCGCGCCCAACAATCCATCCACGAGTTCGCGTTGCCACGGGCAAATCCCAAAAACTTCCGGATTCGGCCACGGAATGTGCCAGAAAATCGCCACACGCGCATCGGGACGCGCTTCCTTTACCATCCGCGGCAGCAGCGCAAAGTGATAGTCCTGCGCTAGAAGAATTGGCGACTCGGTGCCCTCCATCTCCTGCAAAACGGCGTCCGCGAAGCGGCGATTGATTTTCTGATACTGCAGCCAGTCTTCGGGCCGGAAAATCGGCCGCGTGTGAGCGATGTGGCAGAGCGGCCAGAGCCCCTCATTCGAAAAACCCTCGTAGTAGCCCCGGTCTTCTTCGTCGGTGAGCCAGACGCGCCGCAGTGTGTAACTGGGATGATCGGGCGGCACGCGCAGCCGGTCGTGGGCATCCACAAGCTCGCGGTCGGCGCTACCGGAGCCGTTGGCGATCCACGTGCCATTGCAGGCGCGCAGAACCGGTTCCAGTGCGGTGACTACGCCGCTGGCGGGAACGAGCACATTGATCGCATTGTCCCGCTCGTTATAGACGTGCATGTAAGGCTCGCGATTCGAAACCACGAACAGCGGTTTCTCCTGCAGTTTGTTGCGCAGGCTGACGCGCAGCCGTTCCGCCGTCCAGAGCGAAGCGTTCGAATCGCGCAACCGCGCTTCTTCCTCCGCGCTGGCGCGGGCCGTGGTCAGGTCCCGCGCGAGATGCGTCACTTCGTCGTTGATCTGATCCAGAATTTCGCCATTCGAAAGCGCCGGATGTGCGTTGGGCTGCCCGGTTCGCAGAGTGCGCAGCCATTTTGCCGTGCGCGTGAGAGGGCCCGTAAAGGTCCAGCGCACCAGAATCAGTGCGAGCCCGGTAATCAAAATTGTCTGCACAAGCGCCGTCAGCAGGGAATCGCGCAGCGTTCGAGAGACCTGCAGATCGATATAGCTTGTATCGTGGAAAACGGAAAGCGTGCCCGCCATCCCGCCGTTGCTGTGGAGCGGCAAGGCGTAGATGTGCATGGGTATTGCTGCTTCCTGGTTGTCGGAATTGATTTGGTCGGCCCGCAGGAATTCGCCTATGCCTTTGTCTTCTTGCGCGGCACGGCTCGCAGCCGTCGGACGCGACTTGAAAACCGATGCGAGCGCGGGTGTAATCGCGATCGCCGCGCCCGCTGAATCATAAACAGCGACGCCCTTTAAATGTTCGCGCTGCCCGAATCGTTCGACGAGCCGCTGTAGATTCTTGTCCTGCGATCGCTCCAGCAACGGCTCTACATTTTCCTGAAGGCTCTCGCCGAGTATTTCCGCGCGCCGCGAGAGGTCGTTACGCAAGTTGCGCTTTTCCGTACGCACCTGATAGGCAGCGAAAAGCAGAGACACCGCCGCAACGCTGACGATCAAGGGCAGGATGATTTTCAGAGTCGTGCGCATCAAGACTCCTCAATTTGGAAGATGAAGCAGGTCGCGAGGGGCTGGGTCTAGCGGCCGTACTGGATCTTTGAGTGTCGGCGAACGGCTTGTGAAGTATGAGCGGTCTGTTTGCTCAGTACAAGCTCATAGCGGAGGCCGGCGTAACAATCACGTGAACCGCGATGTTTTTGCCTTCGTTCGAACGATATTCGACCGTGGCATGCGCGCCCACGGAGAGTTTGCCTTCCACCGTGGTCTTGTCATCCACCAGGAATTGCACGGTATTCACATCCTGATTTTTCTTCACTTGTAGCGAAAACTCCGCATCTCCCACGGACAGGATTTGTCCCGATAACGATTGGTTATCCGGTGCGGGTTGCAGGCGGTCAGCCGCCGGCCGGGCGGTGAGCGGCGTGGACCAGGCTGCGATAGTGAAAAAAGCCAGAAATAGAGTTGCTAAGCAGAGTGATGTCCGAAATCGCATTGAGTATCCTCCAATTCGATCTGGACCGGGGTCACTCGTAGGGGCACGAAATGAACCAAAACGGGAGGAATATTCATCTTTCGCGTAAGCGCTTGTGAAATCAAAAAGTTGCGCATCGCGTGCGGCGCGGAGTCATAGGTTTCTTCGGTACTGGTTCTATGCAATTTTTGCCGCTGCCGCGACCATCCGCCTGGAAACCCAGCAATTTTGGAGCCCTGGAATAGTGCATCAGCGGCCATTGAAATTGTGCCCTCTCCGCCCCGTCAGACTAACTCCCTCAACCGTGACGTGCCGTGGGCGCGTGCAGCCTCCGTGAGCGGCCTATGCCGGCCGAGTCGATGTACAAAATTGAACAGACGCTACTTACCTGCGCATACGATTATGGCGTCGTGTCCTTTCGGTTGGGTCTGGGAGTATGCAAATGACGCCGCATTGTCCGCTGTGCAAAAGCAAGCATATTGGCAGGTCGCGAAGAAGAGGGTTCATTGAATCCATGCTTTTTAAGTTCGCTAATGTGCGTCCGTATCGTTGCCAATCCTGTGATTTGAGGTTCTTTCGCTGGGCCGCCATCCACCGGCGCAGCACTGCTCTGATCGCTGCTGCATCTACGCGATCAAACTTTCAGGGAAGCATGTCCCCCTCCCTGAAAGAGGGCACAGCGGATCAGCTCTGAGGCCAGAAAGTATCGCTGTTGACAAACTCGAAGTCGGGATGCGGCGGGAGCCGCAAGCCGTACAGACATATACCTTGCCGATCTTATTCGAAGCGAACGGGGATAATGATGGCCACCCAATTTGCGCCGGGCACGCAAGTCAACGAAGACAGTTTGATACGAGCGGGCCAGCGCGGCGATGCTCAGGCGCTGGACACGCTCTTCCATCGCTATCACCGCACACTTTTTCATTCGGCTCTCACCATCATGGGCAATCCGCATGATGCCGAGGACGCCTTGCAGGACGGTTTGCTCTGCGCCTTTCGAAACCTGAAGAGTTTTGAAGGCCGCTCTCAGTTTTCGACCTGGCTCACCCGCGTGGTCATTAATGCCGCTCTCATGCGCCGCCGCGGCCAAGCCGTGCGTCCAACTGCCGCGGCCGCCGAGCCCGTCGGCAAGGATGAAGTCCCCATCGCCGAACGCCTGATGTCCAAGAGCCTGAACCCCGAGCAGCTCTTCGGGCGCTCGGAAATACGCGAGATCATCAGGGACCACATTGAAGAGCTTGCGCCCATTCTCCGCACCGCGTTCGTCCTGCGCAAAATCCGCGAGTACAGCACCAGCGAGACCGCAAAAATGTTGAGGGTGTCCGAAGAAACTCTAAAAGGCAGGCTGTGGCGAGCGCGACGTGAGCTTGCCAAGCGTGTGAGCCGGAGTCTTCTGCAAAGCGCGATGCCACCTCCCGATCACGAATATGAGCCGTGAGGGTAAGAACGCTCGTGCAGTTTTGCTATCCTACGGGGTCTTTCTGGCGCGTGGCCTTCACACCCGTCAAAATCCCGACACCCAATAGTACGACAGCGCCGACCACGATCCAGTGTGCGGGCATGTGCACCAGGTAGGCGCCGTAGATCAGGCCGCCAATCACAATCGCAAATCCCATCGCATAAAGTCCAAACGACATAACCACTCCTTCGAGAGCCAGCAACCGCGGTTTCGCGCGCGAACTGTTTTTTCGTGCCGCGGAAAGCAGCCCAAGGCTCGGCTGCTCTCCGTTCCCTGCGGTAAATCAACGCCAGGTGTTTACTGTGACGAACTGGCTTTCTGATTCTTTACCTGCAGATCATTCACCACCTGCTGGACGTTCGGCACTCCGGCCGCCACTTTTTCCGCACGGTCGCGCTTGTTTTGCGAATTCACTTCTCCGCTCAGCGTGACTACCCCGCTCTTCACTTCGTACTTTACGTTGTCGTGCATTTTGTTCTGGAGCAGCGCGGCATCCAGATTCTGCTCGATGCCTTTGTCCAGATCGGAATTCACTGCTTTCGCTTCTTTTTCGGCTCCTACCGGAACCACGGCAATCTGGTCCGCGACGACTTGCGCCCCCGCGAAGGACTTTGCCACCGATTCGGCTTGCGCCTTGTCGTTAGTATTGGTCACTTGTCCGCCGAGCGTCACGACGCCTTTGTCGCGATCCTGGCTCACGGTGACGTCTTTCAATCCTGATTCATCGAGCGATTTGCGAATATTGTCCGCAACATCTGGTGATTTCGCGGCTGTCCCGGAACATCCGGAGAGTGCTCCGACGGCGAGCAATGCCATGACCGATACAGATAATCTGAGTGCTTTCATGTTTCTCCTTTGCTGATTTCGTGCGGATCCTCGAGTCGCGATGCAGCGGCGGCTAGCTCGTCTTGCCTTTGCAGCCCTTATGCCCGCAGTGGCAATCGATGTCAGGAGTTTTTTCCATGGCCTCGCATGCGGCGCTGCAGTATTTTCCCGTGGTGGCTTGGCAACTGCAGATGGGGTGCGCGCATTTTGTTGCTGGATTCGTTGTCATGACTTCCTCCTGCTTCGATGGGGAGCTATTGACTCCGGCTGGATCATAGCCGTTTTGAAATCGTAAAGCTGTCCACTTAGGAACGTCGGAGGGTTCCGGAAAATACAGGCGGCCCCCCTCCCCCTTGGTTTTTGTAAGGATGTGATTCGATTGAGGTTGCAAGGTGGGGGGCTGCTAAGGATGTGACAGAAAAGGAGTTACACCGATGAACGTTGGAACATAGGAAGGTTGAAAGCTGAAGAGCGACCCCGGCCCCCCTGTTTTTT